>NZ_JBALDU010000114.1:0-205045 GCF_036917235.1 Nostoc sp. | reverse complement strand
AGTTAAAGCTGTTCGCCAACGACATCGACGTAACGCTGCAAGGTCGCTTGACATTTGGGCTTCTGCCTTAACTTGACACCAATGGCATCTTGCCCGCCCTTCTTTATTTTTCCCATCCTTCCCACCTAAAACCCCAAAAAAATCCCCCACCTTGCGGCAGGGGATTTTGATTACTTATCTACAAAACTAGTAGCGGAATTAACCGAACTTACCAGCAGTAGAAGCAATCAAGAATGCAGCGTAAGTTACGACGTAGCCAACAGTGAAGTGAGCTAGACCAACTACACGAGCTTGAACAATTGACAGAGCCACGGGCTTGTCTTTCCAGCGAACCAAGTTAGCCAGAGGAGTGCGTTCGTGTGCCCAAACAAGGGTTTCAATCAACTCTTGCCAGTAACCTCTCCAGGAGATTAAGAACATGAAGCCAGTAGCCCAAACTAGGTGTCCAAACAAGAACATCCAAGCCCAGACAGACAGGTTATTCACGCCGTAAGGGTTGTAACCGTTAATCAACTGAGCAGAGTTAGCCCACAGGTAATCGCGGAACCAGCCCATGAGATATGTAGAGTTCTCATTGAACTGAGCTACGTTGCCTTGCCAAATACCTAGATGTTTCCAATGCCAGTAGAACGTAACCCAACCAAGCGTGTTGAGCATCCAGAATGTAGCGAGGTAGAAGGAATCCCATGCTGAGATGTCGCAAGTACCGCCACGACCGGGGCCGTCGCAAGGGAAGGCATAGCCGAAGTCCTTTTTATCGGGCATCAGCTTAGAACCACGGGCATCCAAAGCACCTTTGACCAAGATCAAGGTAGTGGTGTGCAGACCTAAAGCGATCGCATGGTGAACCAAGAAGTCGCCAGGGCCAATTGTCAAGAACAGGGAGTTAGTACCAGCATTGATGGCATCTAACCAGCCTGGAAGCCAAACGTTAGCGTAGTTAGGCCATGCTGTGTAAGCAATACTATCGGGGTTAGATAGCAAAGCATCTAAACCGTACAGTACTTTACCGTTAGCAGCTTGGACGAATTGAGCAAATACTGGCTCAATCAAGATTTGCTTTTCAGGAGTACCGAAAGCAACTACTACGTCGTTGTGTACGTACAAACCAAGGGTGTGGAAGCCCAAGAAAAGGGATACCCAGCTGAGGTGGGAAATAATCGCTTCTTTGTGCTTCAGCACGCGCTCAAGAACGTTGCCTTTATTTTGTTCTGGATCGTAATCACGTACCCAGAAGATTGCACCGTGAGCAAAAGCACCAAGCATCAGGAATCCAGCAATATACTGGTGATGCGTGTACAACGCTGCCTGAGTTGTGTAGTCCTTCGCAATAAATGCGTAGGAAGGCATGGAGTACATGTGCTGCGCTACTAGGGAAGTAACAACACCTAACGCTGCTAAGTGCCATCCCAATTGGAAGTGCAGGGAGTTGTTGTAGGTGTCGTAGATACCTTGGTGAGGTAGGTTAAACGGACCTTCAACAGGAATACCGAAGAAATTCTTGGCATTCAAGGCTTCTTTGAGACTGTGACCAATCCCAAAGTTTGTCCGGTACATGTGACCAGCAACGATGAATAAAACTGCGATCGCTAGGTGGTGATGAGCTATGTCAGTCAGCCACAAAGCTTCTGTCTGGGGATGGAAACCACCCAAGAAACTCAGAATTGCAGTTCCTGCACCTTGCGATGTCCCGAAGATATGTCCAGGAGTGTCAGGGTTTTGAGAGTAAACACCCCAGTTGCCTGTAAAGAATGGTGTCAAACCGGCTGGATGGGGTGGGGTATTCAGGAAGTTATCCCAACCTACGTGCTGACCGCGAGCTTCGGGGACAGCAACGTGAATTAAGTGACCAGCCCAAGCCAATGAACTAACACCAAACAAACCTGCTAAGTGGTGGTTTAGGCGATGTTCCGCGCTCTTAAACCATGCCAAGCTAGGACGGTACTTGGGTTGCAAGTGCAGCCAACCAGCAAACAGTAATACAGCAGCGAATAATAGCAAGAACACTGAACCGTTGTACAGTTCGCCGTTATTCCGCATACCGATGGTATACCACCAATGGTAAAGACCAGAGTAGGTAATGTTTACCGGATTGCTAGCGCCCGCTTGGGTAAAAGCTTCGATCGCTGGTTTACCAAAGTGGGGGTCCCAAATCGCATGGGCAATGGGACGGATGTGAAGGGGATCTTTAATCCACTGTTCAAAGTTACCTTGCCAGGCCACGTGGAACAGGAGGCTGGATGCCCACAGGAAGATGATTGCCAAGTGACCGAAGTGAGTTGCGAAAATCTTTTGGTAAAGATTTTCTTCCGTCATGCCATCATGGGTTTCAAAATCGTTGCCTGTAGCGATCGCATACCATATCCGACGAGTCGTCGGGTCCTGTGCGAGATCCTGGCTAAATTTCGGAAATTTTGTCGCCATAGGTTTAATAAATCCTCTGACCTTTAGCCATCAAATACCAGCGTCTAGAGTCCTGAGTTCTGAGTACCAAGTTTTGAGTATTTTCTCAGCACTCAGCACTCAGCACTCCACAACTGATTGCTACCCTACTGAAAGGATGTGTGCATGGAAGAATGCCCAGGTTGTGGCAATTCCTCCCAAGAGGTAGTGAGCTACCCCTACAGCTCGACCCTGAATAATGCTCAGAGCGCGAGGCTGAATTGCTGGTGCTACCTTCAGTTTGTTATGCGCCCAAACAATGGACTCAATCAGTTCTTGCCAGTAGCCGCGACCACTGAACAGGAACATCAAGCTGAATGCCCAGACAAAGTGAGCGCCTAAGAAGAGTAGACCATAGGCAGATAGCGCGCTGCCATAGGAATTGATGACTTGTGTAGCTTGTGCCCACAAGAAGTCTCGCAACCAACCGTTGATGGTAATGGCGCTTTGGGCGAAGTTACCACCAGTGATATGAGTTACAGTCCCATCTGCATCTACGGTTCCCCAAACATCTGATTGCATCTTCCAGCTGAAGTGGAAAATTACAATCGATATGGAGTTGTACATCCAGAAAAGTCCGAGGAATACGTGATCCCAACCAGAGACTTGACAGGTACCGCCACGACCGGGGCCGTCGCAAGGGAAGCGGAAGCCCAAGTTTGCCTTGTCTGGAATCAGACGAGAGCTACGGGCGTACAGCACACCTTTGAGCAGAATTAGGACGGTGACGTGAATGGTGAAAGCGTGAATGTGGTGAATTAGGAAGTCCGCTGTGCCCAAAACAATGGGTGCAGCTGCCACTTTACCGCCAACAGCCAAGACACCGCCGCCAAAGACATAGCTAACTGGTTCTAGGGCATTAGGTGCAGTTGTACCAGGAGCCAAGGCGTGAATATTTTGTATCCACTGGGCAAATACTGGCTGCAATTGAATCCCTGTATCAGAGAACAAGTCTTGAGGACGACCCAATGCACGCATTGTGTCGTTGTGGATGTAAAGTCCAAAGCTATGGAAGCCGAGGAAAATACACACCCAGTTCAGGTGAGAAATAATCGCGTCACGGTGACGAATCACCCGATCCAACAAGTTGTTTTGATTCACAACTGGATCGTAATCCCGCACCATGAAGATCGCAGCGTGAGCCGCTCCACCAACAATCAAGAATCCACCGATCCACATATGGTGTGTGAATATGCACAACTGCGTAGCGTAATCAGTTGCCAAGTATGGATAGGGGGGCATCGCGTACATGTGATGCGCGATGATGATGGTCAGCGAACCCAAGAAGGCTAGGTTAGTAGCCAACTGAGCGTGCCAAGATGTGGTCAGGTTTTCGTAGAGACCTTTGTGACCTTCACCGGTGAAAGGACCTTTGTGGTTTTCGAGGATCTCTTTAATGCTGTGACCAATACCCCAGTTGGTACGGTACTGATGTCCAGCAACGATAAAGAGAACTGCGATCGCTAAATGGTGATGAGCAATGTCAGTCATCCACAAGCCACCTGTTACCGGGTTCAGACCGCCCTTGAAGGTTAAGAAGTCAGCATACTGACCCCAGTTCAAGGTGAAGAAAGGTGCTAAACCAGCAGCAAAGCTGGGATACAACTCGGTCAACAAGTCTTTGTTCAAGATGAACTCGTGGGGCAAGGGTATGTCTTTGAGAGCAACACCTGCATCCAAAAGCTTGTTGGTCGGATTGGACACGTGGATTAAGTGACCTGCCCATCCCAAGGAACCACAACCTAGCAGTACTTGCAAGTGGTGATTCAGCATCGACTCCACATTCTGGAACCATTCTAGTTTGGGAGCGCGTTTGTGGTAGTGGAACCAGCCGGCAAATAAGAACAAGCCTGCTAATACCAATCCACCGATCGCTGTGCAGTAAAGCTGGAAGGAGTTTGTAATCCCCCAACCACGCCATACTTGGAACAAACCGGAGGTGATTTGAATGCCGTGGAAACCACCGCCAACATCACCGTTTAAAATGTCTTGTCCGACAATGGGCCAAACGACTTGAGCGCTAGGCTTAACGTTTAACGGGTCACTTAGCCAAGCTTCGTAGTTAGAAAACTTCGCACCGTGGAAAATCATCCCACTCAACCAGATTGTCACTACAGCCAGGTGGCCGAAGTGGGCTGAGAATATCTTGCGGGAGATGTCTTCTAAATCGCTTGTATGTGTATCAAAATCATGGGCGAGTGCGTGCAGGTTCCAAATCCATGTGGTGGTTTTGGGACCTCTGGCTAAGGATCTGTCAAAGTGTCCAGGTTGCGCCCATCTCTCGAATGAGGTTGGAACTGGATCGTTATCGACGATTACTCTTGCCTTTTTTTCCTCTCGCTCCGGAGGACTTATTGTCATTCGACCTCCTCTCTTGATAAGGAATGAGGAATCATGAATACCACAAAATTAACCATTACCGCAAACTCCAGAATTTTGCTGAAGCCGCGATGAAGACCTATGTGGATTGTTGTTTCTCGTTGAATTATAGAGTCTTCACTTGTACATTGTTGGAGATATTTTAACAATAATTCAAACTTGCTCAAATATTGCTGAAATTCATGCCTTAACTGCCTTTTAACTTCAAACTTTTTGTCCAAAAGTCAATAGTTTATCTATTTAATTTACAAAGAATAACAATTCGTAAAATTTATGGTTTGGCTGTATGTAGCCCATGTCCCAACTTTTACTGCTATTACTCATGAACATTTATGTCATATTTCAATTTATGCAAGTAAAACGCTGTAGAGATTATGATTTATTTTAAAATTTTATGAGAATACCAAGGAAAACTTATGTGATATGAGGCAGATTTCACCTTTTGTTTGGGCTATAGTTCCAGATGGACAGTTTGAGCCAAAATAATCTGTCAATTGTCGAAGACTATCACTGGATGCAACGCATGAACTCGTGGCAGAAAAGGGTGTTAGAGAAGCTCCTCCCTCAGAGGTTCCCGATTCTCAGGTGGGTAATGATATTAGTGCTGGTATTAAGCTTGACCAGTTGCGGCAAGAAAGCCGACAGCCAGGAAGTATCTACTGGTTATAAAGAAAACTCCCCAAAGATTTCTCAAATTTCAAAGCAATTTTCGGAAGTTTCCCCTCCATCTGTTATTCAAGAACTGCGTCCAATTTTGGAAGTTTATCAGCCACAAGTGACAATTGTTACTCCAAAATTTGATGAAGTTCTTCAAGACAACAAAGTAACAGCCAGTTTTCAGGTTAAGGATCTAGCAATATTTAAAGACCCACAATTACAACTCGGGCCACATTTACACGTAATTCTGGATAATCAACCTTATATACCTGTTTACGACCTGAATCAGCCCTTGGTATTGCCAGACTTGTCTCCAGGTAGTCATACCCTGCGCGTCTTTGCCTCTCGTCCTTGGCATGAAAGCTTTAAGAATGAAGGTGCTTATGCCCAAACAACATTTCACGTCTTCACTAAAACCGACGACAACACCCCAGATCCTAAATTACCGCTGTTAACTTACAGCCGTCCTCAAAGCAGCTACGGAGCAGAACCAATCTTACTGGACTTTTACCTAACTAACGCTCCTCTGCATCTCGTTGGTAAGGAAAACCCCAACGACGAGTTCAGTGATTGGCGCATCCGTTCCACTATTAATGGTGAAAGCTTTATTTTCGATCGCTGGCAAGCAGTTTACCTTAAAGGCTTCCATCCAGGGAAAAACTGGGTAAAGCTAGAATTTCTCGATAATCAGGGAAATGCTGTCAAAAATGCTTTTAATACTACAGTTAGATTGATTGACTACCAGCCAAAGGGCAAAGACACTCTGTCGAGAATTGTCAGAGGAGAACTCACAGCATCTGAGGTGCGCCCTATTGTAGATCCGAATTATAAACTTGCACCTAAACCCATACCCACACCTTCTGTTGAACAAACACCCCAAATACAACCCAAGATAGAAAAACAGCCTATTCCTGAAACTGAAGTTCCAGAACAATCCAAAACACAGCCAGAAAAACCAAAATTAGAAGTTCCAACGGCTGTACCATCTCCCACTTTGTCTCCGACACCATCAGAAATAATTACGCCAACACCAGAACCACAGCCGGAGGTAACATCAACTCCTGAATCTACGCCTTTACCTGAAAAAGTAACGCCTCAGCCAACAAAACCAAGATTTGGTGGATTTTTTAACCGTGGGGCTGGTAAAGTTCCCACCCCAGAAGCACCAGTTGCACCATCTCCTAGTTTGCCACCCACGCTGCCAGAGATTATTGAGTCTCCTGTACCAGAAATAATTACGCCAACACCAGAACCACAGCCAGAGGTAACACCAACTCCTGAATCTACGCCGTTACCCGAAAAAGTAACGCCTCAGCCAACAAAATCTAGATTTGGTGGATTTTTTAATCGTCTAACGAGTAAGACACCTAGTCCACAAGTAACAATTGCACCATCTCCTAGTTCGTCACCCACGCTGCCAGAGATTATTGAGTCTCCTGTTCCAAAAATAATTACGCCACCAGCAGAACCACAGCCAGAGGTAACGCCAAATTCTGAATCTACGCCGTTATCTAAGGGACTTCCAAATAAAAAAATATCCAATTAACTCTTGTGGGGTGGGCGTCTCGCCCGCCATATTATGGACTGGGCGGGCAGGATGCCCACCCCACAATATTGGATAATTTATTTCTTGGAGTTCCCTAACCCTGTTCTGTCACTTTCCGGCAGGGCAATCGCTAGAAGTCTTATGAGGCAATCAATACAAGCTATACTATTAGAAAAAAATTGGTCTTGTATTTATTATTAGAAAAGAATCGCGCAATCGCTTGCTATACAAAAGCTCTAGAATTAAGAAATGGCAAATGTTTTCGGAGAGTGACAGAACAGGGCTAAAACAACCGCTCCCGATCCAGAAAAACCAGAATTAACCAAAAATACTCAACTGTAACTCTTGCGCTAAAACTTCAATCAATGCGATCGCACCTACAGTATTTCCGATATTATCCAAACCAGGACTGTAACAAGCGATCGCTCCCTCTCCTGGTACTATTGCTACAAGTCCACCACCAATCCCTGATTTCATCGGTAGACCAATTCTGACTGCAAACTTGGCAGAAGCTTCGTATAGTCCACAAGTTGACATTACAGCGTTGACAATCCGGCGGTTTTGTGATGATAAATAGCTATTTTCACAAGCTAAGAGTTTTCCTAACAGGGCTAAATCTTCAACTCGCCCAGAAATACAGCATATTTGCTCGTAGGTGTCAAGTGCTGTTTCAACATTTTCGAGATGACCAGCTTGGGCGAGATAATTAGCGATCGCTTCATTGGCTGTTGAACGGGTTAATCGCACTGAAGCCAGCATTTCCTCATCTAAACTTAGTTGGCAACCTGCTAATTGGTTAAGCCATTGACAAAATAAGAGAGTGCGATCGCTAGCATCCTTTCCTGGTAATTTATCAGACAGGGTAATTGCCCCACTATTAATCATAGGATTGCGGGGATGGCCGCGATCGCTAACTAGTTGTTCTAAAGAATTGAAGGGTGCATCTGATGGTTCCACCCCAACCCAGCCAAAAACCGTTTCTGCTCCGAGATGTTCTAGCAGATAAAGTAGAGAAAATGTCTTGATCGCGCTCATTAACGGGAAAATACAAGCTGTATCCCCAAAACTAATGGTTTTGCCCGATTTACAGCAGATGTGAACTGCAAACCAACTAGGATAAGCTTTAGCTAATTGTGGAATGCGATCGGCAACTTGTCCTCGTTCAACTTGGGTTTGAGCTAGCTGCACCCAGGCTGATAACTTCGTAGTAGTTAGTTTTTCAAGTCCTTTCAAAGTGTAAACTTTTTAACAATTTATTTTTTCAACAGCAACTAACAGTATAGTCTGATATTAATCAAGGCTGAATTTACCCCTAAGTGGTTACGCAAAATTAAATTATTTATGTCATTGCAAGCGGAATAAAATGTAACGTCTCGTAGAGAAACAATTCCAAAGCGTAAGCGAATTGCCTCATTTTGCTTCGCTTCATTCACAATGACAAATGATATAGCGTTTCCTAAGCAACTGAGGTACACCTAAATCTTTTCTAACAAAATAAGCAGCTTTAAAAACGTACCTCACCAGGTCGGGAACCCCCGTATTTAATTTTACACTACTACTTATCACACCTCAGCATTGTTTATAAACAACAGAACTGTATTGGAGGTAGGTTTGTGAAATTATCTAAACTGTCTAAAATTGTAGGTTTAACAACAGCATTTGCAATTTCATCACAAGCTGCGTTGCTGATTCAACAAAACAAGGCACTAGCGGATATTGATATATCTATCCTTACATCTCTTAAATCTGTACTTAATACAGGCGAATACTTATTTGCTGCCACTAATCAATACTTGATTTCACCTAATGGGGTATATAAAGCTATCCAGCAATCTGATGGAAACTTTGTTCTTTATGCTGGCAGCACTCCTCTGTGGGCATCAAACGTTATTGACACATCAGTTTACTACACCCTCATGCAAAGCGACTGTAATTTAGTCAGTTATAATTATAGTGGAAACGCTGTGTGGGCAAGTAATACAGGTGGGCTTGGTTCTAATTGTCGTCTCGAAGTTAAGAATGATGGAAACTTGGTAATTTATAGAGGTGATAATGTTCCTGTATGGTCAACAAATACCAACAGATAAGCTGCCTCGTTTATACCATTTCTTTATGAAGCTGCATACAAATAACCCCACCGCCTGCGGCATCTCCTCGATGCTTTGAGAGGAATGGAAGTGGCATTTATGGTATACTTTGAGACTTTTCAAACATCTTTTTAACTCGACTTTATCCAAAATTAAGAACTTGGTTCTCCTTAATAGAGCAAAAACCCTAACTTTTTAGCAAAAGCTTTTTCTATATCACTGATTCACGGTGAAATCGAAAAAGTAAAAATAATACCCCATATAGGTTTTAGCATTAGCGTTAGTGTAACGACTCCGCAGGAGTATCGCGTTGCTAGAAAATGGATAAAGTCGAGTTTAATTACGAATTACCAATTAGTATGATTCCCCGTGTCAGAGCGCCAGAATTCCCGCAAAATTACTTTTGGCTCAATACCGATAAACCATTGTCTCTTAAACAACTCAAAGGTAGAGTCGTAATTTTAGACTTTTGGACATACTGCTGTATCAATTGTCTGCATATTCTGCCAAACCTGAAATATTTAGAACAAAAATATAAAGATAGTCTTACTATTATCGGCGTTCACTCCGCCAAATTTGACAACGAAAAGGAAACAGAAAATATTCGCCAAGCTATCCTCCGCTATGATATTGAACATCCAGTTATAGTTGACAGCGGTTTTCGGATTTGGGAAGAGTATGCTGTGCGTGCTTGGCCTACGTTAATAATTATCGATCCAGAAGGTTACGTGATTGGCCAGATTTCTGGTGAAGCAAACCGTGACACTTTAGACGAGTTGATTCAAAAGTTAATTCAGCAACACCAAGACAAAGGCACAATTAATTTCAAAGAAATTAGCTTGACTTTAGAAAAACAGCGCCAACCATCAATCACACCTTTAGCTTTTCCTGGTAAAGTTCTAGCTACTCAAGCAGGTTTGTTTATCGCTGACTCTGGACATCATCGCCTAGTTATGAGTAGCTTTGATGGAGAAATTTTACAGTTAATTGGGACTGGACAATCTGGCTTAACTGATGGTGCTTTTAACGAAGCGCAGTTTTTTGCACCACAGGGAATGGTTTATGATGACGAAAATGAGATTCTTTATGTTGCTGATACAGAAAATCATGCACTACGGCGAGTTGATTTAAAGCGCCAAGTAGTCAAAACTATTGCAGGAATTGGTGAACAAAGCCGCAATATTCATCCTCATGGCGGTGCTGCTTTAGAAACCGCGCTGAATTCCCCTTGGGATTTAGTGAAAGTGGGAAATACTCTATTTATTGCAATGGCTGGGCCGCATCAAATTTGGCAAATGGATTTAGAAACTGGCATTATCAAAACTTATGCTGGTATTGGTGCAGAGGCGTGTATTGATGGTTCGCTTACTGAATCTGCTTTTGCTCAACCTAGTGGTATTACTAATAATGGGCAAGAATTATACATTGCTGACAGTGAAGTTAGTTCAATTCGTGGTGTTGGAATTGTCGAACCGTATCAAGTAAGAACTGTTTGCGGTAGTGGCGGTTTATTTGGTTTTGGCGATGTAGATGGACAAGGTGAAGATGTCCGTTTACAACACTGTTTAGGAGTGGAATACGCGCAGAATTTTTTGTGGGTGGCAGATACTTATAACCATAAAATTAAATTAGTTAGTCCCAGTGGTAATTGTCAGACAGTTTTGGGAGATGGTTCTGCCGGTTTACAAAATGGTCAAGGTAAGAACACTCGGTTTTTTGAACCTTCGGGATTGAGTGCTATAGATTCATATTTATATATTGCTGATACTAATAACCACGCTATCCGCCGCGTAGATTTGGATACCTTTGAGGTGACAACACTAGAGTTTCTTGGGTTGTGTGCGCCAGATTTTTGTATTCCACCGAATTTATAGAATAATAATCTCACGCAAAGACGCAAAGAAAAAACTCTATGTCTCTGCGTGAGATTAAAAAAACTAAAGTTTTAAAGGAATGGATTTAAGATTCTTATCGTCAATTATAAATTTATCTGCCTTGATACCTTTAGGAGTGTCAAACAGGAAATCTACAGAACGAGATTCACCTTGAGAGAAGGGTTTACTTAGTAAATTAATATCATATTTATACTCCCTCTCTTTAACATCGTATTTATTGCCTTTTGAGTCAACTAATTTGGAGAATGTAATAAGAAACCATGCATCATCCTCTCGTTGTCTTTTGCCACTTGTGTTTTTAACAGTTACAGAAACCACTGTCCAAACTTCAGCCGCTTCGTATGTGCTGTACTTACCTTGAATTTTCTGTCCTGCATATTTAACACCTGTTGCACTGACTTCCCAACCGTTGCGATTAACTTTACTGCTAAGTGCTTTTGAAACTAGTTCAATGTTAGTAGTATCAGCAGCATTTGCTTGAGATGATGAAGGCTCTAATTTAGTTTGTTGAGAAGGTGTACAGGCAGAATTTATCAGTAACAATGCTGCAATAGATAAGTATTTCAATTTATTCATAGTTGCACTCTGGTTGTATATCCAAACCTCTTTAAGCCTTCTGAGAGGTTCGTTATTATAATTCCCAAAAATTAACCAACGTTAACAACTGATCAAATTTAACAAGCTGAACTACCTCTAATCTTTAAGAAAAAGCCAAGCCAGTCAAAGGTTAGAGATGAACTATAGCAATCCTATTTGATCTGCAAACAGCGATAGGTTCAGATCCCAGAATTCTTGAAGAAGTCAGGGATATTTTTGTTTGTAACTTATTTAGGATTACTAAACTATCTTTAGCAACCTTAATACCAGTATTATCACTGAATTTATGCTAATAATTTCCGATTAAAATAGTTGATTGCTTTAGACTATCATGCTGAAAATTCCTAATTTACATTGACTACTAGGATTAATATGAACAAGATATGCCAACTATTAGACTTTGATGCTGATGTTTTGTTATTTAATAAAGATACATATATCGTTAGCAGATTCAAAGAATTGATATCTGAAAATTTTATACACAAGTTTTATAAAAAAACAGATAATACTAATGTCACTGTTTCAGGAATTTTTCAAAATGTATGCATAAATGAGGTAAATTTCCAAGCTGAAGATATTACATGGCAATCTTCTAGCGAAGGTATAAATTGTAAACTTTTAAAAGTTGGCTCTACAAACTGGCAAGCAGGAAAACTCAGAATAAAAGTATCCACAGAAATTATTTCTCCATCAACTTATAAAGAAAGTATCAAACTAAATATTACTGTAGTGTTAGAATTTTATCCTAATAATCCTAATGAACCTGAATCGCCTTTAGATGATATTCGTAAAATGATACAAGCAACATGAACACCATTCTCCACATTACTAAACGCCAACAATGGGAACAAGCAAAAAATCTTGGTACATATCGCGCTGATTCGTTAGACAGTGAAGGTTTTATACATTGTTCAAAATCAACGCAAATACTCAACGTTGCAAAGAGATTTTTTGATCATCAAAAAGAATTGGTACTACTTTTTATTGATTCTGAAAAAGTGCAAGCTGAAATTCGCTATGAACCTGCTGAAATAGGAGAATTATTTCCTCACATTTATGGTGAGTTAAATATTGATGCTGTGTATCAGGTGATTGATTTTGAAGCTGGGGAAGATGGTTTATTTGAGTTGCCGCAAGAAGTTATAGATTTAGAATAACGAACCGCCTTCTCTGCGAGAGGCTTTGCCAAGAATGCTGAAGAGTAAAGACAAGAAGCGATTTAAAGCATTCCGCGCTTTACTTAAAGAACGGGAATTAATCTAGAGCAATTGTGACCGAATTTAATTTACAAATCCAAGAAAATAGCGATGGCTTCGCCAACGCCAAGGACGATCGCTTGTCAACTCCACTGGAGGATGCTACACCTAGCTTGCTTCCCCTTAAGAGTACAATACACTGCGTCAACACCAAAGGCGATCGCCTCGACCGTTACCTTTCCCAAGAATTACCAGACTTATCCCGTTCCCGCGTCCAACAGTTAATCGAACAGGGTAACGTCCAACTTAACGATCGAGTTTGCACATCTAAGAAGATCAATGTCAAGCTAGGCGATCGCATCACTCTCGAAATACCAGAAGTTCAACCTTTAGAACTGCAAGCAGAAGACATCCCCTTAGATATCCTTTACGAAGACGAGCAGTTACTTATTCTCAACAAACCCGCAGGTTTAGTTGTCCATCCTGCGCCCGGCCATCCAGATGGTACTTTAGTAAATGCTCTATTGGCTCACTGTCCTAATTTGCCAGGAATTGGCGGAGTTCAGCGTCCAGGAATCGTCCATCGATTGGATAAGGATACTACGGGAGCGATCGCGATCGCTAAAACAGATATTGCCCATCATCATCTACAAGCACAACTCAAAGCAAAAACTGCACGACGAGAATACTTGGGCGTAGTTTATGGTGCGCCAAAAAC
The DNA here is from genome assembly GCF_036917235.1 of Nostoc sp. Taxonomy (GTDB): domain Bacteria; phylum Cyanobacteriota; class Cyanobacteriia; order Cyanobacteriales; family Nostocaceae; genus Nostoc. The sequence goes on along the minus strand of NZ_JBALDU010000114.1, from coordinate 191,528 downwards.
TGAAAGTGGCACTATCGACTTGCCTATTGGTCGCCATCCCCAAGACCGGAAAAAAATGGCTGTTATGCCTGTTGAACAAGGCGGACGAGTCGCCGTCACTCACTGGAAAGTACTAGAACGTCTTGGTAACTTCACCTTAATTCACTTTCAATTAGAAACTGGACGCACCCATCAAATTCGTGTCCACAGCAGCAAAATGGGTCATCCTATTGTCGGCGACCCAGTTTATAGTTCTGGCCATTCAGTGGGTGTAAATTTGCCTGGTCAAGCACTCCACGCTTGGCGACTCAAATTACAGCATCCCCTATCTGAGGAGTTGATTGAGGTGACAGCTACTCCTCCCGCTCACTTTACAAAACTTCTGGAGATGCTAAAAAGACGAACTACACTTTAGGCTCATCCACGCCTAAATCCAACCCCGTTTTAAATACATCAAGCATTGATAAAAAACTATTAACAACTAGCGTGCATTAGACATGGGATAGAGTCTGTTTCACTTAGTTATATCTAAATAAAACTCCTACATAACCCAAGACTTATGCACGCTATAAAACGATTAAATGGATGTACTAGCCAGCCACCGACCAAAAATCGTTATTTAATTCCTGCCAGTTGCCGATAAGGTACAGACTTTTCGATATCGATGTTGTATGGCGAGATCCGTTGTGGAGCATTGCCAGTTGCATTGATATTTTGTGCCATAGACAAGAATAGAGATGGATCTCCAGCCTTGGCCTTTTGCTCTTGTGGGAGGAATCTGCGTACTTCGACCTGCCAAATGATTTGGGGGAAACCCAATTTGGCACGGTGATAATCTTCGTATCGCGGAGATTTGATATTGAATGGCAACTCACCCGCAGATTGGGATGGCAGTATCCGACGGCGTTGATATGGCACTGTGGAATATCCAAAATTGCTCAGGTATTCGTCAGTGTTGAGCACTTCATCAATAAAGCCTACAATCCCCTTGGTAGCGACTACAATTGACCAAGCGATTTTTTCCCGCTCGCTGTATGGATCGCGTCCTAGAACCCGCTGAATTACTTGCTCAACAAAGCGATAATTATTGTTGAGGTCGTAGAAGCTTTTCTTAAAGGTGTTGGAAAGGACTAACCCACGAATAAAGTCCCGTACTGTAATTTGTCCATTACGGAGTTGAGACTCTAAATACGTTTCGCGATCGGCAGTAAAGGCATAGAAGAAAATTTGACGATATGCTGCTTCTATCAGATCGCCTAAATCTGACGGAGAAAGTATATTGTCTGTAGTAAAAATCCTGGGCTGTTCATCACCAGGTACTTCATACGCAGCTACACGCTGATTTTGACTTGAAGGGTTATATTCTAACAGAGGAAGTGGCACTCTAAAGCCTCCATGTTCTTAATTAAAGTTAACAACTTTTAATCACATATTAAGGGAGTAGTTGTATCAGAACTTCAGATTCTGATAAAATTTCACGAAACTTAACTAAGGGTAATTTAAGTATTCGTAGGATAAATGATTAGTCTGCTAGATTCAAACGATAGCTAATCAATAAATAGGGAGTCAGGCTTCCAGCTTAATAGACTAAAAATTTTTATTCACATATTTTAGATTAGGAGATTCAGTTTCACCTTTTTGATCTAAAGCAATAATTTTTAACATTTAGCAAAAGAAATTAATAGAGGATTGGGGTATTGGGCATGGAGAAGAGACGAGGTAGAGAAGGAAGAGGGGGGAGACAATGGAGAGACTTGTTCAATAATTCCCCCCTGCTCCCCTGCTCCCCCTGCCCCTGCCTCCCTCGGCAACTCAGCAACCTATCCAAAATTCCAGGGGATCTATGGTTGATTTACAGTAAGGCCAACTACGCAAAGTTGCTTCCATTCCTTCTTCCCAGGAGGGTGGTTCCAATCCCAGTCCTAAGCAAAGATGAGATAGGATGCTAGCAAATTGCTCATTGTGACCAAACTCTCCTAGATGGGCATGGGCGTATTCATGGACGACTACACCAAACCAATCTCTAGGTGCAACTCGACCAACATCTACCAGAATAGTGATTGGGTTTGTGAGAATGTTGCACAGCCCATCTATGCCGAAGGATTGAGCTATGGGGACTGCAAAAATTTGGATTTGGCGACGCTCTTGGGGATGAAAGCACTCATGACAAACTTCCAGATAGGCGTTGATCTGAGCGTTTACGGCGTTAATATTCTCGCCGATCCAAGTGCAAATGGGGATGCGATCGCGCAGGTTATCAAACACATCCACCATACCCGGTTCTAGGGCAAGTCCCTGTACCAGACGCAGATAATCTTGCCCACGAGTAAAAGCATCGCTCTGCTTAAGATAATTCACCAGCCCAAAACTGAATAAAACTGTCTTTTTTCCAGAACATCCGTCCCAAGTTTTTCTGTTACTTCTTCTGGGCTAGAAACCTCAACAGAAACTTCAATGCGGCTTTCAATACAAAATGATGCGGTGCTAAAGCCACCAAATCGTTTGACTGTACTGGTTCGTAGTCGCATATTTGGGCTGGCGAACCAGAATCGCTCAATGGAACTCATTGTTTCATATTCGGTTGTCAACACTAGTCCATCTTCATCATCCATGTGAAAAAGACCGACTACAGGCACTATTTCGGCGTAACCTCTTTCGCGGAGTAATTTACCTTGCCTTGGGTTATCGCCATCAGGCACGATCGCAAATATGGTTTTCCCCTGATGATTCTCCTCATCCTCTCGATCCCAAGCCATTGTTCCTAGCCAACGCACACGCGAACCACCGACTGAAAGGCTGGGGTCAATCTCATGATACTGGCACAGTTCAATGATTTCTGGATGATCGGCATCGAGAGTTTCTACCTGTATATCTGATTCTCCTATCTCTGAGCGCTTGAACGCCAGATGATGAGTTGCACGTTGCGATCGCCACTTACCAGCACTTAGCTGAAAAAATTCCATTGCGTCTATCAATCTTCTGACTCCTACTTATTGCTCCTGCGGATGATGTTTTACGAGTTCTTTCTTTTTAGAGTAGTTGGTATATAAACATTCTAAACATTACAGCGATTAGCGGCCAGCTTCAATAAACACCCTGAAAAGGGAGATACAGAAGTGTTGTTATGTAATTGTAAACTTTTATGAGTGTGGTTCTTTATAGCTTGACAATGTAGACATTTTAATGTCCGAGTGCTAGACTAGTAGAAAGCGATCGTCTTCCACTAACAACAAATACCTTTCGATTCAGTCAATCACAGGAGTGAATGATGGACTTTCCAGTCGAATTAACTTTAGAACAACAGTTTCGCTTACAAAATTTGAAAGACCAGGTAAAAAGTTTGAGTCAACAAGAGGCTCAAGAATTTTTACTAGAAGTTTTACGGCAGATGATGGTGAAAGATAATTTGGTCAAACATCTGTTAAGACAAGCTTGATCGAGTAAAAAACAAAATTTTTCCTTAAGACTTACGCATTTTAGTGGAACTTTGCCATTGCGTAAGTCTTAATTTTTGGGCATTGGGCAGGGCATTTGCTGAACAACTGACCAGCAGACTTGTTATGTTTGACTAAAGATTCCGGGATTTTGTCGAGTTATTTGCACGATCAAGGAACGCGAACAAACGTTTTCTCGCTACTGGCGTTAGAGATTTTCTAGTTGCTTTTAGGCATGACTGGGCTAAGGTTGGAGGTTAAGTCTCTATTGGACTCAACACAGAAGCGTTATATCCTCCATAACCAAGATAAATATTACAGATTATTACTTTGTCTCTCATAGTAAAGACTAGGGTACTGTTGATCCCCTATGTTTTTGTTTGGCTACTCACAGTTAACCTGATCGAGAACACGCCAAAAATAATATCCGCCATTTGTGAATATTAAGGAGAACTCATGGTTCTTGATGCTTTTTCCAGAGCTGTAATTGCGGCTGATGCCAAAACCGCTCCTATCGGTGGTGCTGACTTGGCAGCCCTGAAGTCTTTCATCGCTGAAGGCAACAAGCGCCTTGATGCAGTGAATGCGATCGCCAGCAACGCTAGCTGCGCGGTTTCTGATGCTATTGCTGGGATTGCTTGTGAAAATACAGGTTTGCTACAAGCTGGTGGTAACTTGTATCCCACTCGGCGGATGGCTGCTTGCTTGCGTGATGCTGAAATCGTTCTGCGCTATGTAACCTATGCGTTATTGGCTGGTGATTCTTCCGTATTAGACGATCGTGCTTTGAACGGTTTGAAAGAAACCTACACAGCTTTGGGCGTACCCACTGGCTCTTCTGTACGGGCTTTCCAAATCCTGAAGGCTATCAGCGTCGCTCACATCACCAACACCAACACTGAAGCTAACGCTGGTAAAAAGTTCCGTAAACAAGAAGTTGTTCAAGGCGACTGCTCTGCTCTAGCTGCTGAAGCTGCTAGCTACTTCGATCGCGTAATTTCTGCTTTGAGCTAATCGCTCATGGCTAAAGCCTGTTAGCCAAGCAAACTGAAATTAAAACTCGATCAAATCTAATCTGGAGTATAAAAAGCAATGAAATCAGTTATCACTACAGTTATTGGATCTGCTGATGCAGCAGGTCGTTTTCCCAGCAGTTCCGATCTAGAATCCGTTCAAGGTAGCATTCAGCGTGCTAATGCTCGTCTAGAAGCTGCTGAAAAGCTAGCTTCTGGTATCGATAACGTAGCTAAGGAAGGTTATGATGCTGCCTTCAAGAAATATCCTTACCTGAGCCAAGATGGTGAAGCTGGCGACACTCAAGTTAAGAAAGACAAGTGCCTCCGCGACATCAAGCACTACTTACGCTTGATCAACTACAGCTTAGTTGTGGGCGGTACTGGTCCTTTGGATGAGTGGGGTATTGCAGGTGCTCGTGAAGTTTATCGCTCTTTGGGTCTGCCCACCGCTCCCTACGTTACCGCGTTGACTTATACTCGCGATCGCGCTTGTTCTCCTCGCGACTTGTCTCCTCAAGCATTAGTTGAGTTCCGCTCTCTTCTTGACTACGTAATCAACTCCCTTTCATAGTAATAGGGATTGACTAGACGTAGACGAGCGATCGTCATACTCTAAAACTTAGGGACTCTCAGTCCGTTGCTTTGCCTGTATCAGGTTGAGTGATTGACCAAGAGTCCCTCTGTTATTACTAATTCGTAATGACGCTCCTGCGGACGCTCGAGTACTCGCTACCGCTAACGTAATTCGTAATTATTGAACTTGGGGGATTTAAACAGGGAAATTTTCTTTTATGACAATAGATTCTTTATTTGCACAGTTAAAACACCCCAACCCCAATTTGCGGGAACGAGCCATGTGGGAACTGGCTGATGTCCGTGATGAAAATACCATTCCTCGGCTGATGGGTATTTTAGATGAAGAAGATGTCACCTATCGGCGAGCTGCGGTAAAAGCACTGGGTGCTATTGGTACAGATGCTGTACCGCTACTGGTAGAGTCATTAGTAAATAGTAATAATGCGACCATTCGAGGTAGTTGTGCTAAAGCTCTAGCACAGGTTGCGGCTAATCATCCCGATGTTCCCTTCCCAAATGAGGGTTTGCAGGGATTGCAAACAGCGCTCAATGACCCAAATCCGGTTGTTTATATTGCATCAGTAATGGCATTGGGTGAGATTGGTTCTCCCGCCTTTGAGATTTTGACCGAAGCTCTGAAAACAATAGATAATGTTGCCGTAGCTGTGGCGATCGTCAATGCACTCGGTTCGATGGGTGATATCCGAGGGGTGGAAGTACTGACGGCATTGACAAATGATGAATCTATCGATCCCTATGTTCGAGAGTCAGCGGTGAGTGCTTTGCCCCGATTAGATCAAGTGATTAAGTATAAGAGATAAATATAAGTAAGAGAGAGTAGCGATCGCTCTTACAACTACTTTTATCAATCCCAATAGGGCGCATACATTTAGATAAACTTCAGCTAGGAGATTACTATAAGCAGCTTGGTCAAAAGTAAGGGTCATTTTTCCATTTACCTTTGTCATATTCTGTCCATCGCCTTATTCCCAAGCTTCTTCCTTTAACTGCCTCTCAATTTGAGAAATCGCCAACTTCATCACTGCCTCAACCCCCGCTTCTTGTTCCTCAGTTAATGCGGCTTGCAGGGGTTCTAATGCAGCACCGTCGCCAATCTTCATCAATGCCAAAGCCGCCGCTTTTCGAGTTTCCCAATCGGGATGATGTAGTAATTTAACAAGGCTAGGAATTGCCGAGCGATAGGTGAGGCTACCCAAAGCTGCTGCTGCTTCACACCTGACAATTTCAGATGGATCGTTGAGGGCATTAATTAAAATATTAAATGCTCCTTCTTCGGTGCCTTCTTGAGCAATTTTAGCGATCGCACCCACCACCGCAGCCCGAACTTCAGCTGAGTTGGAGTTAATCTCTCGATATAAATGCTCTTTCGCTTCTGCCCCAATAAATCCCAACGCCCATACAGCATGACCTTTGGCACTTTCTGGATACTCGGTTGACGCTAAGATTTTCAGCAATGCTGGCACAGCCGCCTCACCTATTTTGGCAAGCCCTCCCACCGCAGAGGTTTTGACCACCATATCTTCATCATTTAAGAGGGCATTAACCAAAGTGGGAACTGCGATCGGATCGGCGATCAGTGTCAAGGTTTTAGCGCTGGCTCTCCGCACAACTGGGTTGGGATGACTTGCCACAGCTTCCATCAATAAAGGGGTCGCTGGTTTGCCGATTTTACCCAAAGCCTCTGCAAAACTCAACCTCACCATGCCTCGTGAGTCTCCCATACTCTCAACCATCCGCTTTATTAGCTCTTCGTCATCGGAGTTGAAGGTGTTTAAGCTTAATTGCTCACTCACCGCTTTAAATAAAGCGTCAGTTTCTGCATGGGACAGATTTAACGAATCTGCCCCGGATTGAGTTTCGGAGTTGAGCATATAATTTCTAGCTAAATTATCAAGACAAATGACTAGTTGCTGCCACTCAGGGCAGCCTGTTGATTACGGAGTTCCTGGAGGGCAGAATCAATCTTGGCAAGCTCAGGCTCCAGTTTTGCCATAACGCTTACTTTCATCAACTTAGCCCGTTTTGCCGTTTCCGTAGTTTCTTGAACTAGACGTTCCCGATATTGCTCAAGTTCTGCAATCACTTCTGCTACATCTTGAGCGGTTATGTGATTGGCTGTTGTGAGTTCAGAGGTTTCATCCATAAGTTTGGTTTCCTAAATATGTATTTATATGAATGATGTGCGATCGGTATTCCCAAAAATGTTTGTATTTGGTTACTCGCTAAAGACCAACGTTTTGCTGTTACATAAAACTGAACAATTAGCAAGAGGCAACTGAACTAATAGCTGACAAATGCATATATTATGATCTTCTCAGATCGCGTTACCACTGGTAAAGCTTTTTGACGTAAATCTTCAAAAGTTTAACCCAACTACATTTATGATAAGTCTTTTAAGCTTTTTAGACTGCAAGTGTGTAGGCGTAGGATAGTTTAGCACTTTGCAAAAACTGCTCAAGATGTTTCCTCAAATGGAAAAATATCTTCCTAAAAGTATAAGCAGTCGCTATCTTAGTTAAGACGTAGAATATAAAGAAGTGATTGATTTGGGCATTCCTATGGTAAACCCTTACAGTTATGTGCTAACCAACGTAGGGGTGCGATAGTAATAAAAACAGCAAAACTGCTTAAACATTCTGGAAAAAGATCGTGGAAACGACAAGAAATAACTCACTAGATATACGCTACATTAGCCCGAAAGTAAGAGAGCTAATTAAACAATATGCTGCTGTAAATCACTGTACGCAGGCTGAAATGCTAGAGCGTATTGTTTTAGAGTGGAACACTCAACAAAGCGGCAGCGAACGACCATCAGGAGATGAAGATGAATAGCTTTTTTGTACAGCTTTTTTGAGGGCGATGATGCGCTTTTTTAGTTTGTTTGGCTCTACCTCGACCAAACGTTGTTATTTTGGACTCGCCCCGTCTACGCTTCATCTTCCCAGTCCCCAATCACTAGTAGCCAGTCCCTAGTACGATAGTAAAAGTGACCTGCAAGCAATTATCCAAGAGCCATTTATAGATCAATGGATAAACGTTTTTTTAAAATGTTTGGGCTAACAGAAGAAGAAGCGATCGCAATTATCGATACACCATTAGAACAACTCGAAGACGCTTCTGATAAGTATATTGCTGTTTCCCATTTAATTAACTTTCCCACTGAGCAATCGATCGCGGCTTTGGTGCGGGCGATTGAAACCAGTAAGCCTGATGAATTAGACCACCGCATTGTTCGACGCAAAGCTGTAGAAAGTCTGGGGCGACTACAGGCACAATCAGCTTTACCCGTAATTCGGCAGTGTCTTAAAGATGATGATATTTATACTGTTGAGAATACCGTGTGGGCAATCGGGGAAATTGGCACTAAAGAGCCAGAAATTCTCGAAGAGGTGGCACAACTGCTTGATAAACCAGGTCAAATCTATCGAGTCATTATTCACACTCTAGCTAACGCTGACTATCAGCCGTCCCTAGAACGTGTACGGAAGTTTACCCAAGTTGAGGATGAACCTACCCGTAGTGCAGCGATCGCTACAGTTTGTCGCTTCACGGGTGACTACTCCCAAATTACCGAGGTGATGGCGCTGCTGCAAAGTTCTAGCGTCAATGCACGGCGCGGTTGTATTCAAGACCTGATTGATTCCTGCTACTACAAAGCCATCCCAGAAATTGCCCGTTGTCCTGTATCTCTGGTGTTTCGCTTGCGAGGTTTGCGGATGCTTTTGGATGCAGGGGTTCCCAGTGGTGAAATTAGCTTTACAGAAATTCAACCTTACTTAGAGCAAGTACTCTACGATCATCCCAACGACCTCGATCTAGTACATGAGTATGATGCTACCCCTGTTCTAGATTTTGTGATTAACGAACTCTACGAAACCGATTTTGGACGTTGCTATTTAGCGACAAAAACCTTACTAGATATCTATCCACAAGAAGCACCAGCAGCACTCTTAACAACTTATGCCGACAAAGCATATAACGACTATGGCGCTCATTATCATGTAATGAAACTTTTCGGTTGGCTAAAATATGCTCCTGCTTACGATTTATTAATAGAAAACCTGCACAACCGCGAACCCCAGTTTCAGAAATCTCGTGCGGCGAGTGCGATCGCTCTTGGTGAATTGGGTGATTCACGAGCAATTCCTGAAATCAAAATTTGCCTGAATACACCGATTTGGGATTTGAAATACGCTTGTTTATTAGCGCTAGACCGCTTAGGAGACTCGTCTGGTCGGGAAATTTGCACTGGCGATCGTGATTGGTTAATTAGGGCGAAAGCGATGAGTAATCAATAGTTAGAAGTTAGAATTCAGGAGTTATATTAAGCCTAGATATCTGTTAGTTCCCGGATAACACGGCAGGGGTTGCCGGCAGCTAACACCCCGGCGGGAATGTCGTGGGTGACTACGCTGCCCGCGCCGATGACGCACCCCGAACCGATTGTCACGCCCGGACAAATGACAGCCCCGCCGCCAACCCACACGTCAGAGCCGATCTCGACCGACTTGCCGAACTCCTGCTGGCGGCGCAACTTTGCGTTAAGCGGGTGGGTGGCAGTATATATCTGCACCGCTGGGCCGAACAATGTGTAATCTCCGATTTTGACCTGACAGACATCGAGCACGACGCAGTTGAAGTTGAAGAAGCACTTCTTGCCGATCAGTATGTTGAACCCGTAGTCGCAGTAGAATGGCGACTGTATCCACACGTCCTCGCCTCCAGCGCCCAACAGTTCTTGGAGGATGCGCTGACGCTCCTCCTGTTGGGAAAAGCGGATGTCATTGAGGTCTTGACACAAGTCCCGCGCCCGGTCGCGAGCGCGGACTAGTTCAGGGTCAAGCTTGTTATAAAGCTCTCCCGCCAACATCTTCTCGCATTCACTAAGCACAATGACGCCTCTTTACAGCAGATTGCAGGTTCATGAAGTAAAATACTAAACCAGATTTCAATTTCAGTAGACCGAAAAGTTTAGCGTTGGCGAAGCCTCTCGAAGAGAAGCGTCTCGTAGAGAAGCTCACGGTTCGCGTAGCGTCTTGTAGAGAAGGTATCACCCGAATCCATAACTAGCAACTTGAGTTATTCAAAGTTAGGAGTAGAAACGCACATCTGTACGCCTCTACTGGCGGTTTAGGACTTACTACTGGTGACTGCTTCGTTTAAAACTAACTTTGGTTCTGGAGTCTCTTCTTCTTCTGGCAAACCGAAAATTGACCTGTACAACTTTACGTACTCCTTAGCAGATTGATACCAACTAAAATCTTCACTCATACCCCGTTTTTGTAGTTCTTGCCATTGCGGTTTGAAACGGAAGCCTTCCCAAGCTCGGATCATACAAGTGAAAAGGTCTAGCGGTTCATAGCGATCGAAGCAATAACCAGTACCAGCAGCATTTTCAGGGTCATGATGGGTTACTGTGTCAACTAATCCACCTGTGCGACGGACAATGGGTACAGAACCGTAGCGCAAAGCCATCATTTGGCTAATACCGCATGGTTCAAAACGGCTGGGCATTAAGAAGGCATCAGTACCAGCGTAGATCCGGCGAGACAGGGCATCGTTATACAGTAAGTAAGTTGCCATCCGTCCGGGGAAACGGGATGCTAATTGCCACATCTGAGTTTCATAGTAGCGATCGCCTGTCCCTAACAGCACAAACTGGGCATCTGTATAAGATAGGAAGCGATCGAGGATTTGCAATATCAAATCAATGCCTTTTTGTTCCACTAATCGGGTAACAATCCCAATAAAAAAGGCTTTGGAATTGACTTCTAGTCCTAATTCTTGTTGCAAAGCAATTTTATTGGCTTTGCGTTTATCTAAAGTATCAGCAGTAAAGGTTTGCTCAATATATTTGTCATTTTCTGGGTTATATACCTCGGTATCAATGCCGTTGATAATCCCAGATAATTTACCGCTAATAAAAGACAGCAAACCTTCTAATGTTTCACCGTAAGTAGCTGTCTTGATTTGCTCGGCGTATGTGGGCGAAACTGTATTTACCCTGTTGGCAAATTGTACAGCCGCCGCCATGACGTTGTGTCCTTGCATATACCAGGGACACCAAGTAATTTTTTCTAAATACCAACGCCACGGCCCTTGATAAGCCAGGTTATGGATGGTAAAGACTGTGGTGATATCAGGATCTTGGTGCATCCATACGGGAATCATTCCTGTATGCCAATCGTGGCAATGGATAATATCTGGTTTCCAGTAATTCCAGGCAAACTCGGCTGCACCATTAGCAAACAATGTGAACCGCCAATCTTCATCATCTCCAGAATAGATGCGGCGCGGCATGAAGGACGGATGTCCAAATAAGTACAAGGGAACATCAGTACCAGGTAGAACACTTTCGTATACTGCAAAGTGCTGGAACATGGCATCTCCCCACCAGATCGGTTCTTGGGGAATTTCCATTTTGTCTGGCAGGAAGCCGTAGTAAGGCAAGAATATCCGCACATCATGCCCCATTTCTCTCAGGACTTTGGGTAATGCCCCGACAACATCACCCATTCCTCCTACTTTCGCAACGGGTGCTGCTTCTGCTGCAACAAATAGAATCCGCATGGTAATTTTTGCTTCCCTGAGTCTATATTGTCAAATTAACTTTCTGAAATCCCGACCAACGCGACTTGTCGCGTCTGGCACATCAGTGCAACGGCGATCAATTCTTATCTAATCACATTGGCTTGCTCAATTGCTTAGGAACCGCGCTGAATCACCGCAAAAATTTCTGATAAAATTTCTTGCGCTCCCTGTTGTCGCAACAGTTCTGCTAGTTCTATGCCTAGTGCTTCGGCGTTATTGGCAAGTCCGGTGACGGTATCTTTGACGAACTTTTGACCATCTACACTGGCGACTATCCCGGTTAAGGTCAATTTTTCACCAGATATATCTGTATTTACACCGATAGGTACTTGACATCCGCCCTCTAGAGAACGGAGAAAAGATCGTTCAGCGAGACAGCGATCGCGTGTTTCGATATGTTCAATTGCTTTGAGTAGAGATAGCACTTCACTATCATCAGCACGGCATTCTATCCCTAAAGCTCCTTGTCCAACGGCGTGGAGGGAGATTTCTTTAGGTAAGACTTGATGAACGCGATCGCCCATTCCCAATCTCTCTAATCCTGCTGCTGCCAAAATCAAAGCATCGTATTCACCTGCATCCAGTTTTGCCAACCGTGTAATCAAGTTTCCCCGCACATCCTTAAATGTAAAGTGAGGGAAATGATGGCGTAACTGTGCTAACCGCCGTAGAGAAGATGTACCAATTACCGCACCTTCTGGCAACGTATCGATTTGTTTATCTTTGTGCTTTTCATGCACAACTAATGCATCTGCTGGGTTTTCTCGTTCAGTGATTGCTGCTAACGTTAACCCTTCTGGTAAGTGAGTCGGCAGATCCTTGAGGGAATGAACCGCAAAGTCAATCTCTTGATTGAGCATTCCAACTTCAAGTTCTTTAGTAAAAAGTCCTTTATCGCCAATCTTAGCTAATGCTACATCCAAGATTTTATCGCCTTGGGTAGACATGGTGTGGACTTCAAAAGTGATGTCAGGAAAGCTTTTCTGTAGTTGCTCTTGTACCCAATAGGTCTGAACCAGAGCAAGTTGGCTTTTACGTGAGCCGATCCGAATAGTGCGTGGGGGACTAGAAACAACTGAAGTCATAAAACAATATATCAAAGGAGGCGATAAATTCACTCTCATCTAGACTACCGTAGTCAGGGACTCATGCGAATTTTGGGTTTTGGATTTGGGATTTTGGATTACAATTCTTTACCAAAAACTTGTTTGTGAAATCTCAAATAATAGAATTTTTATGCATTGAGGATGTTGCGATCGCTCATAATGGCAATCGCAACACCTTTAAGTTTCAGCTAGTACCCACCAAATTTTGGGAAATAACCAAATGTAGTCAGCAAACTAAACAAGACAATCAGCGCCAGCGTCGAAGCTAATAGCAATAACACCACATCTCTGTCAGAACTGCGTAAGAAGGTCTGTAAATTAAAAGGCTCAACCTGCTTTCTCGTCAAGGGAAGCGGCAATTTATCGCGATAATCTTCGCCATAACGAGCCATTCTGGCAAAAGGTAATTCCCCTAAAGAGTGTCCCTGTAAAATCCGTCGCCGTTGATAGGGGACTGTATTGTAACCAAAGTTACTCATGTACTCCTCACTATCCACCAAATCGTCGATAAACCTGTGCAGTCCTTTACTAGCTAGCACAATCGACCAAGCTAGTTTTTCACGTTCATTGTAAACCTCCCGACCCAATAAGCGCTGTACGCATATCTGCACAAAGCGGTAATTGTTGTTGCTTTCGTAATTGAGTCGCCGAAATGCATCAGATATTGCTAATCCTCGAATGAAATCTCTGACTGTAATTTGACCAGTTCTCAGTTGGGATTCTAGACAGGTTTGGCGGTTGCTATCTAGCATCTGTTGTTCGTGGAAAATCTGCCGATAGGCTGCCTTAATTAAGGCATCCATTTCTAGTGATGATTGCAGATATTCGGCTGTATAAATTCTAGGTTGCTCGTCGCCAAGAATCTCATATCCAGATACACGATGATTTCGAGATGAAGGGGAATAGCTTAACAAAGGAATAGGCATATTAGAGCTAGAAATTTGAAGGGATTGGGCATTATGTATGAGGCAAAACAGTTCTGTTAGCGAGGCGTTGAGTCAGTTCCGAGTTCTGAAGATTCCCAACTCAGCACTCCTTAAGGACATTTGTTGCTCTTGTCTCCCTTATCCCCAGTTATTAGCCCTTTGAGTTGTAATTGCTGCAAAACTGACTAGCAGTATGTCAAGTTTAATTTCGTAGTAAGGACTTCAGTCCTTATTTTCTAAGCACTAAAGTACTTACTACAAACCCTCAAGATTAACTTAGACATTGTACTAGTAGGCTGTAGTGGAACTTTGCCTAACTTTAATAAGTTGCTCAAGCAATTGAGATGTTAGCTGGATTTACGCATTGATGGGAGCGCAGCTGAAAAGATGCCTAAAATTCAATCCAATTGCCCGATAACTATGGCAATTGCTAAAAAATAGGCAACGATACAACTCAAATTTAGCTACTAAACGGATAAACTTGCGATCGCTGATTTCACTTTGCTGAAACTACGACTCAAGAACAGTAATTTGCTCACTTCCCATAATATAGGAATTTCCTAAAACCTGTCTATATACAATTCTGATGATGGCTTTAAATTTTTCTACCGACTAACCAAACACCCTTCCAGTTGAGTGAGTCTTTTGAAATAGACGGCTAAAAATAGACTTCTTTGGGAAGGTTTTAAAGATTCTTGCCTTTTCTTGGTGTATGATGCGATCGCACATTGTGCTGAACTTGCTCAATATCTCTAAAAAACTCAGCCCCAAAAGAGAAGTTGAAAATTTACAGGAATGCTAAGAATAATTTGTTATCTTCATTAGTTATCCAAGCTTAGTTATTATACCTTATGAATCGTTCCGCCTGTTTAATCTTCAATCCTGTTGCGGGTCAGGGCGACCCAGATACAGAGCTAGCAGAAATTCGGGCAATATTAGAGCCAGAGATCGATCTAGATATTCATTTTACAACTGAAGAAATCGATGCTGACCAACTGGCATATCAAGCTGTAGAGCGAGGAGTAGATGCAATCATTGCTTCTGGGGGGGATGGTACTCTCTCAATAGCGGCGGCGGCGGTAGTGGGAACTGATATCCCCTTTGGGATCATTTCCAGAGGAACAGCGAACGCTTTTGCCACAGCTTTAGGAATTCCTGACACGATCGCAGGTGCGTGTCAGACAATTTTGCAGGGAGCAACCACCCATGTAGACGTAGCCTATTGCAACGATCGCCCAATGGTACTTTTGGCAGGTATTGGCTTTGAAGCTGACACTGTAGAATTGGCAGACCGAGACGCCAAAAATCGCTTTGGGATGATGGCCTATGTTTTGGCAGGAATCCAGCAATTAAGAAATTTAAAAAACTTTGATGTTGAAATAGAAACTGAAGATAGGATAATTAAAACTAGTGCCAGTGCAGTCACGGTAGCAAATGCTGCGCCTCCCACTTCTGTTTTAGCTCAAGGCCCAGCAGGTCTGATTTATGATGATGGGTTACTAGATTTAACAATTGTCGCTCCAACTAACAAGGCAGGAGCGATCGCTGCCACGTTTCATCTATTTCAAACGGCTTCCACAGGTAACGCCGTTGAACGGGATGATATTGGTTTTCTGCGAGCGAAACAATTTAAAATTACGACTGAGCCACCACAAAAAGTTGTTCTAGATGGTGAAATAGTAGGCACAACACCTGTAGAAATTAAGTGTGTACCAGCAGGCTTAAGAATTTTTGTGCCATTAGTAGAAGAAGTTGAGCCTACCGAAAAACTAGAGGGACTCCCTAATCTCACTATTGAGATGAAAGATACAGCAGAAGAATGAGGGTATGGGAAAAGGCAGGGGGCAGGGAGCAGGGAGCAGGGGGGAAAGAGTTAATTTTTTATTCATCGCTCTTGCCCCCTGTCCTCTTCTTTGACTCTTGCACGATTCCTAATTGAAAACTCAGGAGTAGGTTGCATTGAAACTTGTATCTGATCCAGAGATCGCTAAGAAAATTCGGAAAATGAATCAGCGGGTACGGTGGCAAGATCCGTTAATTGTGGAACGGGATATCGACCAAACTCGGCTGGTTTTGGAAGATGGTCAAACAGACAACTCTGAGTTCTCATTTTTAGTTGTCGGTGATAGTGGTTCTGGCAGACACCGGGGACACAATCCTCAGCGACAGGTGGCTGAACTGATGCTGCCCCATCACAACGAATCCCGGTTTATGCTGCATACGGGGGATGTGATCTATTTAGTGGGATCGAGTGAATATTACCAGCAAAACTTTATTCAGCCTTATCGGGAGTTTATCTCCGGCATAGAGCATCGCAAACGGATTGCTTATGACCAGATGGTTTTTAAGCTGCCCATTTTACCAGTGCCGGGAAATCACGATTACTATAACTTGCCGATTTTATTGAGCTTGGCATCCCTAACAACATTACCCATTCGTCACCTGTTGCGATCGCGGTTAGACCTAGATGTGGGCTTGCATGGCTCAGGATGCGGTGATGCTTACGCAAAAGCATTTCTCGACTATCTGAAGGCGCTTCAGCTTCCAGAATTAGCCAGTCACTTAGATCGGCACTACACAGCCAAGACAGATACAGGTCGTTGTCTTTCTTATCAACCTGGGCAATTTACCCGCCTTCCCAATCGCTATTACACTTTTCGTTATGGCGGTATTGATTTCTTCGCTTTGGATTCTAATACCTTTAACGATCCACCACCGCTACCGAAAACAAAAAAAGGTAACGCCGATCGCAAAGTCTTAGAAAAACGCCGTGAAGATTTCGAGCAAGAAAAGCAGCAAATCATTGAAACCTCAGCCAAACTTCGCCCGGAAAACCCTAATGAAGCCGATCAATTAGACGACTTTCATGCCAAGCTGTCACAAATTGAAGAAATTATTGTCGATATTGATAAGCAACTAGCTACTAATAAAACAACGCTGACTGACATTGAACAACTGGATTGGCTCAAGCAAAGATTAATTGAATCTTGGAATAATCCTGAAGTTCGGGGAAGGATAATTTATTTTCATCATCCTCCTTATGTAACTGAGGCGACGAAGTGGGAACAAGCACAAACTCTAATCGTTCGCGATCGCTTGCGTGGCGTGTTGGATGCGGTAGCTAAAGAAATCGGTTCCTTAAATCAGGGTCGTCCTTTGGTCGATTTGGTATTAAACGGTCACGCCCACTGCTTGGAACATCTAGAAACAATGGATACGGGACACGCTGATTCTCATATCCACTGGATTGTTTGTGGCGGTAGCGGGTTTAGTTTGCGACGCCAGCGAATTGAGGGAGCAGATTTGATGGAGGAGAATAGGTTAGTGGCGCGATCGCATCTCTTCATCGGTCGCAACGGTCAAGGTTTTCAAAAGCGACGACCTTATTCAGGTTTACGTATTGACGTTAAAGGCGATGGACAGCCTAAGTTTATTGTCCGTCCTTTGGTTGCCGAATGGTATCAGCGGCAATGGCATAATCGCGAACTTGAGCCACTGATTATCTAGTAATACTGCTGTATTAAACCCGTAGAACTCCAAAGCGCTTTGTCTTTTATTTGTTGTGTTGTAAGTCCCCAATGGGATAGTTTCAAATCGTACTAATTGGAAAAAAGAATGCAACAAATAGACCATTTGTAGAGACGCGATTCATGAGCCAGCGCGTTGCGGGGGTTCCCCCCGTTGTAGCGACTGGCGTCGCGTCTTTACCCAAGGATGTGTTGCAATCATTAATTGAATTGGTATCACAATAAGGCGTTGCTGAATTAAGGGATGATTCTTGTGGGGTGGGCATCCTGCCCGCCCGGAAATACAAGGGACGCTCATGTTGCCCATCCCACAAAAATAGTAAAATCATCCCGCAAATATGCAACCCCCACAATAAATGTAGAGACGTAATATGTAATATGATCTCCGACTAATTAGTTATAATTCTCAAATCTATGCAGAAAGCGTAAAAACCCTGCCGCTCTGCGGTCTTAAAGACAAAATATAAAAAATTAGAGACGCACTCATTGCGTCTCTAGAAACCACCTATTAAGCCTTCTTACCTGTAATTGCACCCAGCAAAAGAGTTGTTAATTAAATTATTCCTGGGCCTCTACCGCGGCTGTCACCCTTATCTGTCAACTTGCCTTCCTCGTCCTGATTCACTTCTCCAAGTTCTTGGATACGTTGTTCCCTTTCTTCTGCCGCTTGCTGACGTGCATCACCCGGTTCTTCGTAATACATTTCCGGTTCTATGGCATAGTTATTAGACAAACCTTCATTATCCACAGTATACCCATCAGTGGTACGTATACTTTCTGAATCGGTTTGATCGTCAGTAGGTGCATCTGCTTCCCGTTTTTCCGTGGGACGTGTTTTGAACTTATCTCCTTCTCTTTCCATTCTAGCGGCGGTTTCAGCGGGGATGATGCCGCGATCGTATGTATCGACTTCCGCGCGATCGGATGAATCTGTATCTCTCTTAACTGCTTCATTAGCCATAATTTATGTCCTCGTTAAAGAATCTATTAAATAACTTCAAAAACTAGATTATGCTGTTTTTTCTCTCTGAGCTACTATCTTGAGAAGTGACTTAAAATTAAAATAATGTTATGTTCTCTATCTTTTGATGTATCCAAAAGACTAAAATGGAATACGGTTAAATACTGTTGATTTACATTTCTTGGTATAACAAGGGTTTTAGTTGAGTCAACCTAACATTAAAAGGGCAATTAGAAACCGCAACTATACAAGGGTTTACCCAAGCCCACAGAGGTGGACGAGAGTTTATTTAGCTGCAAATTCTATTTGCCCGTGTAAATCCTAATTTAATTGTGAGTAAATTTACTCGCCCACAAATTGGTTTTTCAGTAATTGAATTTCATCGGCTAATTCT
Organism: Nostoc sp.; assembly: GCF_036917235.1. GTDB lineage: Bacteria > Cyanobacteriota > Cyanobacteriia > Cyanobacteriales > Nostocaceae > Nostoc. The sequence continues at coordinate 172,997 of NZ_JBALDU010000114.1, read as the reverse complement.
TGCCGAGTTGAAGCCTTCAGTAGATAGCGGAAAACAAACCAACTGGTGTAACTAATTCCAACTAACTCAAAAAGTGGTGAGAGTAGGGGAATATCATTGATTGCAGCTAGTGCCGCTAGTACTAGCCTAGCTGTAACAATTGCCGCCAAAATTAAAGCAACAGTTATTAGAGGCTGCTTGTAGTCCTTAAAAAAGTCACTTAAGTATTGGGGCAGTTGCTCTAAAAATTGAGAAATTTGTCTGCTAATTTGCTGCCATTGAGATTCAGGTTCACGGGCTGGCGGTAACTTTGGCAAGTTTGCCGTATCAGTACCTTCAAGTGCTAGCGTACCTTGTGATAAGGAAGCATTGATGGATTCACGTTGCTGTTGTTCGGTTTCCATAGTTTTTATGTTTGGTAACTACAAGACTTTGTATAACTGAACTGAGCATCAATAAATATAGTTATTCAAGGTCGTCAGTTATCAATTATTAGTGGTCAGTAATAATTTTAACTGACCACTCAGACCGAGCAGGAGCATTTAAATATCTTTACGCCTACCTACTCACTTGGATTTGTTATTATGCCTTAGTTCTTTGTTGTGGCAACTGTTGCTTTCACAACTACACTGGTGACACCTTTAATTTCCTTAGCTAATTTTTCAATTTTAGCCAACTCCTGCTGATTGGTGACAGTTCCTGAGACAGTCACAATCCCACCATCTGCGGCATTAACTGTTAGTTGGCTCTTTGGTATATTAACCTCCAACTTAGAGCGAACTTCACTTGCTAAGTCACCTTTGGCTCGCTGTGTATCGCCACCCGTAGTATTATTGCGCTGTTCGCGGGCGCGGATATCAGAATTAGCTTGCTTTCTACGAACTTCACTTTGTGCGTCTTGTTGAGAAGCTTCTGTTGTTTTTGCAGTTGGTGTTTGGGGAGCCTCATTAGGATTGTTGGGTGCAGATTCACTTGTTTTAGAAGCGTTATCACAAGCAGCAACACCAAACACTAAAAGGCAACTAATTACGAAGGGGGTTAGCTTTTTCATTGGTTTAATTCTGAATCAGAAAGTGAAATCTATTGATATTTACGGCAAAAGTGAGGAGCAAGTTTTTTAGTCAGGAGCAAAGTTTTAAAATTATTGCTCCTGCAATTTTGTGCGAGTGAAAACTACTTTAGGTTAAAGTACTTCATCACGACGATCGACAATAACTACAGCAGGATCGTTTCTATTAGTCTCTGTTGAGTAATTGGGGCGAATGGGATCGACTACTGCTGCGTCATTATGCGTTACTCGGTCGGAACCTGGACGATATTCACTAATTTCAGTGGCATCATAGATTGCAAATTCTTCAATACCTCGACGTTTGAGAATCGCTTCAGCTTGGTGGATTTCAGCGTCTGTACCATCGAGAATTACTAAGTAGTCACCTTTTTGGAAGCGATCGCTATATACTCGCGCCCTGTCTTCGGGAATTCCCAAGCCAACAAGTGCGCCGACAATACTCCCTGCTGCTGCACCGATCGCACCACCAGTTAATGTTGTTGCCAAAGTGGTTGCAACTGCACCACCTGCAATTACGGGCCCGATTCCAGGAATTGCTAGAGTTCCAAGTCCAACTAATAAGCCAGTCAAGCCGCCTAAAAGACCACCTGTAGCTGCTCCAGTTTTTGCACCATCGTCTGCTTTATTACCAGTACCAACATTTTTGTCTACACCTACACCACCGATCCCATGACCGTCTGTATCTTTGGCAATGATGGAGACTTGATTCAACGAAAAACCTGCATCTCGTAATTCTGTAATTGCGACTTCAGCATCTCGACGATGAGAAAATACCCCGATCGCGCGTTTCGCAACACCACTATAACCCGCAGCCGGAGTTGGAGTTACATAACCAGTGGTTGCATTTGTCGCATCTGGGTGGTCGTAAATGCCAAACTCTTCCACACCCTGATGATTTAAAATTGCTTCTGCTCTGTGGATTTCTGCCTCTGTACCATCAAGAATGACTAAATAGTGTCCTCGTTTAACACGTTCGTCGTAAACTTTAGCCCGTTCTTCAGGAATTCCTAAACCAATTAATGCACCAAGCAAACTACCAGCTACTGCACCAATACCAGCGCCAGCGAGAGTTGTAGCTAAGGTAGTTGCTGCGGCTCCAGCCAACATAATTGGCCCGATTCCAGGAATTGCTAAAGTGCCAAGACCGACTAATAAGCCAGCCAATCCGCCCAAAGCACCGCCTGTAGCTGCTCCGACTTTAGCACCTTCGTCAGATTGATCGCCAACGCGATCGCTCACATCTGCACCAGCAATATCGTCTCTGTCCCCATCTTGGGTAATGACAGAAACTCTGTTCATATCAAAACCAACTTTTTTTAATTCATGTAGAGCATGTTCAACATCTCGGCGATGAGAAAATACACCTACAGCACGTTTATGTACACCTACTACCATTATTCTTTCTCCTCAGCAAAAATAAATTATTTACTAATTCATAGCTCGTAGTAATCCTTATTAATACATATTTCTATTTCGTTTTCATCAATCGCTTGGAAGAAATTTTATCTCTATCATTAGATATAGGTGGCTTTATCTAAAGTTAGTAACTAAATCTTAAGTAGAAAATATATTTTATTTTCTAAAGTTTTTATAACAATTATCTCTGGTATCAATTCTATTGAGAAAATTGATACCAAGAAATGTTAATTTCTAACATTTGCTACCATAACTCACCCGCTCATAACTTGGTATATCGTTATATACAGTTTTCTGAGATTTACCTTCGCCTAATAAATTTTCTTTGAGAAAAAATATTAACTAAATCATAAGTTTTTATTAAGAGACAAGATAAATATTTATTTATTTTAAATACGACTTTTGGACAACCAACCTATTACTTAAGAAAGTGCCAGCTTAAATAAATAATAATTAAGCTGATAAATAAGCCATTTTATAAATGGATATTTAATTGAGTAGAAGTGGGAAAGTCCTATGTTTCAAGGTGTTTTAACTCTTTTTGAATGGAATTGGCTATCTTTTGGATTAGCGCCCATAACTTTAGCTCAGGAAGTACTAACTCCAGAAGAAGCGTCAGTTGTTTTTTCTGGGCCTAAATTGTTGGTGGCACTGCTAGCTGGGGTTTTGATGGCATTTGCCTTTCAATTGTTGTTGACAAACTTTTCAGTCGCTGTCGGAATTTCATCTTGGGAAATTGGCTCCGATTCTGATGATGAGTCTGAAGGTTTGGGTAAGACAATTCGTAAAGGTCAAGCAAAAGTTGGTGCTTGGGCATTAATAACCGTTAGCATCGCGTTATTTATTGCTTGTTTTTTAGCAGTAAAACTTAGCCTAATTGAAAGCGCATTTTTAGGAGCAATTATTGGTGTAGTCATTTGGTCTACCTATTTTTCACTAGTAATTTGGTTGGGTTCATCAGCAGTAGGTTCTTTAATTGGTTCTATATCTAATACTGTTACTTCTGGTTTTCAAACTCTGATGGGCACGGCAACTGCTGGCATCGGTGCGAATACTGCAAAAAAACAGTTAATTTCTACTGCTGAAGATATTACAGCCGCAGTCCGGCGGGAATTAACTTCAGGTTTTGATTCTGAAAGTATTAAAAATACCCTCCAAAGTTCTTTAGGTTCTCTGCAATTGCCAAAGCTGGATATCAAAGAAATTCGGAGTCAATTTGACCAACTTTTTAAGGATACAGATTTACAATCTGTTGCTAATAGCGACCTATTGCAAAACGTTAATCGCCAAACATTTTTTGACTTAATTAGCAGCCGTGGCGATTTATCTAAAGAAGATATCAATAATATTACTGACCAATTTGAAGGTGCATGGCAACAAGCTTTAAATCGCAAAAATCCCACAGAACAAGTAATTAATTTACTCAAGTCCGCTACTCCTGAAGAACTTAATTCTGAGCAATTAGGTGAACGGCTTCAAGAACTGGTTACAATCGGAGGCGGTAATGGCAATGGTGTAATCAAGCAAGCTATTAGGTATGGCTTAAGTGCAGCTGCGCCAGCAGTTCTGGAACGGGTAAACCTTTCTAATATCGATGTGAACAAAATTACAACTCAGTTGCAAAAACTGAAAGAAAAAGTTCAAGATGTCGATGTCGAGCAAGTTACAGAACAATTTCAAAAGTTTAGAGAACAGGCAACTGAGCAAGTATCTGCAAAATTACCCATATCACTGGAAAATGCAATTAAGGCAGATGTAAAAGACTACATATTGCATTCGTTCCCTTGGCACTTTAACCGAATTACCTTAGTAGATGAATTTAAAGAAGTCATCTATGACGTAAATGCAGATCCGACAACTGTGAGACGAGAGTTGGAAGAAATTAATCAAGAATATTTCAGCAACTTGTTGAAGCAGCGCGGTGATATTAGCGAAGCTAGGGTGAAAGAAATTTCCGAACAAATGGAAAGCGATCGCCTGGAAGTTTTAGAAACTGTCAAACAGGCTCAAACTCGCGAAAAAGGGCAAGATTTCCGCAACCGTATTGAAGATTATCTGCGTTCGACGGGTAAAGACGAACTCAATCCCGAAGGTATTGAACGAGACTTTGACAAGTTGCTAGACGATCCACAAGCTGGTTTTGAAGATTTAAGTAGCCGCTTCGGGCAATTTGACCGCGATACTTTTGTACAATTGCTCCAACAGCGTCAAGATATCAGCGAAGAGGAAGCTAATAATATTGTTAGTCAACTCGAACGCAACCGCGACAATCTCTTGAATGGTGCTAGGGAATTGCAAGAACAAGCAAAGGCTAAAGCCGATGAACTGCGCCAAAGAGTTGAAGAATATCTGCGGAATACTAATAAAGACGAACTCAATCCCGAAGCGATCAAACGTGAGTTTAGAGTTTTACTAGACGATCCCCAAGCCGGAATTAGTCTTTTACAATCGCGCCTATCGCAATTTGACCGCGATACACTAGTACAATTGCTTAGTCAGCGTCAAGATTTGAGTGAGGAACAGGTAAACGAAACTCTCGATCAACTTGAAGCAGTCCGAGATAGTATTTTGCAAGTACCGCAACAGGCGAAAGAACAGTACGAAAAAACTACAAAAGCGATCGCTGAATATCTCCGCAATACCAACTTGGAAGAACTTAATCCAGAAGGTATCAAAGCCGATTTGGAGAAATTACTCGACGATCCTCAAGCTGGAGCCTTAGCACTGCGCGATCGCTTATCTAATGTCGATCGAGAAACCTTAGTTAAACTCGTGAGTCAACGCGGTGACTTGAGCCAAGAGCAAGTTAATCAGATCATCGATCGCGCTCAAGATGCCATTGGTGATATTCTGAGAGCGCCACGACGTTTAGCCAAGCGCACCACTCAACAAGCTTTAGATTTTGAAGCTAATCTCGAAGAATATCTGCGTAATACCAACAAAGAAGAACTCAACCCCGAAGGAATCAAACGCGATTTACAATTGCTGCTGTCTTCTCCCCGCGCTGGAATTGGGAGTTTAAGCGATCGCGCCTCAAAATTTGACCGTTCGACAATTGTGGCGTTATTATCCCAACGTGAGGATATCTCAGAAGAGGAAGCTAACCGAATTGTCGATCAAATTGATTCTGTTCGCAGCTCAATTGTCGAACAATTCCAGCAGATTCAGCAGAGAGTGCAATCAGTGCTAGATGGAGTTTTTGCGAAAGTCCGCAACTATCTCAACTCCCTGAATCGTTCCGAACTCAACTATGAAGGCATTAAGCAAGACTTTGCAAAAGTGTTCGACGATCCCCAAGCCGGATTTGAAGCCTTGCGCGATCGCCTCAGTGAATTCGATCGTGACACCTTAGTTGCTGTATTGAGTTCTCGTGAAGATATTTCCGAAGCCGATGCTAACGGCATTATTAACCAAATAGAATCGGCGCGGGATGGCGTATTACAACGAGCCGAACGCATCCAGAAAGAAACTCAAAAACGCCTGAAAGCGATTCAAGAGCAAGCTAAAAAGCAAGCCGAAGAAACCAAGAAAACCGTTGCAAACGCTGCGTGGTGGATATTTGGCACAGCGATTACTTCTCTTTGTGCCAGTGCGATCGCAGGTGCGATCGCTGTGACTGGGATAACTCTACCTGGGTAAAATATCTCCGTCATCAGAAATTTTGAGAAATACAAAGTGGCATTCAGTCTTTATAAATGAATGCCACTTTTTTAATAAATCAAAAAAGTATAGTGATATCAAGTCCCGTTAATTACTTATGATTACCGCATCTGTGCAAAAATCGGAAAAGCCTTTTTCCCCTGAATGATATATCAAAAAACTCTATCTGAAAAAATATTTCATATTTCGTTATAGCAAGAATAATAAAAAAGAGTTAATTATTATTTCTTAAAGATAGAAAAAAGTAAGCTTGAGGTAGTATCATACTCTTATTATTCTGAATCCCGTAAAAATGTCCTAAAACCTATGCAATTGCATAGGAGATGATCTGCTTATTTGTTAGTAGATTACTGCTAGAAACTGGGAAGTCATCAGATACAAGGACATAACATGACTCTTGGCACAATCTATTTTGATGCCAATATCATCAATAGATCCAGTGTTTCTCAAATCTTTAGACTTAACAGCAAAGACCTGTTCTAATCAGGTCTAATTTGTTATATCTTCTCACTCGTTATTTCTCCACTGGGGAAGTGACGAAGTAATTTTTTACCCTCTAAATTCAGGATAAATTCACTATGCCAACCATTAACGGTACTAATCAGCCTGACACTCTTGGTATTCCTTCTTCTATTCTCCCTTATATCATCAATGGATTTGATGGTAACGATACGATTAGGGGCGGATCTGGCAACGATACAATTAATGGTGGTTCTGGCGACGATAGAATTAACGGCGGAAACGGTAATGATAGCCTTCTGGGCGGATCTGGCAGCGATACTATTGACGGGGGAAGAGGCAACGATATAATTGACGGCGGATCTGGCAACAATACGATTGACGGCGGATTTGACGGTGACGATAAGATTCAAGGTGGTAATGGCAACGATCGCATTCAAGCCGGATCTGGCAACGATACAATTAACGGCGTATCTGGCAACGATCGGATTGACGGCGGAGCTGGCGACGATAAGATTGACGCTGGTTCTGGCAACGATACGATTAACGCTGGTTCTGGCAACGATACGATTAACGCCGGAGTGGGGAACAATATAATTAACGGTGTTTCTGGCAACGATACGATTAATACTGGATCTGGCGACGATACAATTGACGGTGGATTTGGCAACGATACGATTAACGCCGGTTCTGGCAACAATACGATTGACGGCAAAGCGGACAACGATATAATTAACACCGGATCTGGCAACGATAGGATTGAAGGCGGATCTGGCAACGACACGATTAACGGCGGTTCTGGAAACAATAGGATTGACGGCGGATCTGGCGACGATAAGATTGACGCCGGATCTAACAACGATACGATTAACGGCGGTTCTGGCAACGATACAATTAACGCCGGAGCCGGGAACAATATAATTAACGGTGTATCTGGCAACGATCGCATTAACACCGGATTTGGCGACGATACAATTGTTGGCGGATTTGGCAACGATACGATTAACGCCGGTGATGGTAACAATACGATTGACGGCGGATCTGACGACGATATCATTAATACTGGATCTGGCAACGATAAGATTGACAGCGGATCTGGCAACGATAAGATTAACGGCGGATCTGGCGACGATAAGATTAACGGCGGATCTGGTGACGATAGCCTTGTTGGTGGATTAGGCAACGACAACCTTGTTGGCGGATCTGGCAATGATACGATTAGCGGTGATTTTGGTAACGGTGGTATCCTCACTGGTGTTGGTGGAACTGATGTTCTCACTGGAGGATTGGGTAACGATGTTTTCGATTTCAACTTCGTTTCCGAGAGTCAACCTGGTTTGTTACAGGATGCGATCGCTGATTTTGTGGGAAACGGCATCCTTGCAGGGGATCAAATCGATCTATCTACCATCGACGCCAACTCCACCAAAGAGGGCAATCAAGCCTTCACTTTCATCGGGAGTCGTGCATTCTCTGCAATCGGTCAAATCCGTTATTCAGGAGGTATTCTCCAAGGTAGTACTGATGGCGATCTGTCGGCTGAGTTTGAAATTCGGCTTACAAGAGCGCCACAACTAGTGGAAAGCGACATTATCCTTTAATTTAATATTATCTGCCTTTAAAATAAGGCAGAATGCAGAATTTTGATAATTGAATAGTCGCAAATAAAGATAAGTTTAGCTTGCCTTTCTGATAGTTTATAGTTATTATAATTGCGCCGCGTCTACATCAGAAAATCAGGTAATACAATCGCAACAGTTGCCAACTGCCACCCAATGAAAAAGATATCAGAGAATTTGAGAAGGCATATTGTAACGCAAGGGATGTCGCGATGTCTACGATGGTCACTGAGCGCAGCCCTTCGCAGAGCGTCTCGTAGAGAAGTGCGGGCTACGCCTACGCACTGGTTAACAAGGCTTTTAAATTATAGACACTTACTTCCTTATACATAACTAGATAAATCACCTAATAAATCACCTAATAAATCTCAAAAACCAAAACCAACCCTATCTGAACAAAGGTTTCAGATTTTGCTTTAGCGAGAGGAATAAAAAAGGGCTAATTACTCTTTCTTATAGATAGGAAAAACTAGGCTTGAAAGTAATAGTATAGTCTTGTGATTGTGGCTAAAATCAAAACGTTCTAAAAGCTATGCGCTTCTGTAGGAGGAAATCAGCTTGTTTCATACCATCCTACTACTGCAACTAGTAAAGATTAAGGACATCACATTACTCTTGGCATAATTTTGATGCCAACATCATCAATACATCTAGTGCTTGTCAAATCTTCAAACTTAACAGCAAAGACCTGTTCAAATCAGTTGTAGTTCAGTTATCTATTCCCACTCGTTATTTCTTTGCCTTGTTTTCTCGGCGTTGCTGAATGACAGTGTGAAATTTAAAAATTCAATCTTTGAAACTGTTTCCTTTACACCTTTGGGGGAAACCAAATTCATACTCTTAATCAGCAACACCGTTTTCTGATGGGAAAGTGACGAGGTTATTTTTTACCCTCTAAGTTCAGGAGAAACTTACTAATGGCAATTATCAACGGTACCATTTTTAATGACAACAATACCATCAACGGTTCCCCACTAATCTTTCGCCCTGCCCTAAATGGGGGTGCTGGCAGCGATATCCTTAACGGCAATGCCGGCAACGATATCTTAAATGGGGGTGCTGGTAGCGATATCCTTAACGGCAATGCCGGCGACGATAGTCTAAATGGGGGTGCTGGCAGCGATATCCTCAACGGTAATGTCGGCAGCGATACCCTTAACGGTAATGCTGGCGACGATATCCTAAATGGCGGTGCTGGCAGTGATATCCTTAACGGTAATGCTGGCAACGATACCCTAAATGGCGGTGCTGGTGGCGACATCCTCACTGGCGGTGCTGGCACTGATTCTCTTCTTGGCGGTGCTGGCAACGATATTTTTGATTTCAACTTAGTTTCAGATAGTCCGACTGGTTTATCACGAGATATTATCGCTGACTTCGTTGGAAACGGTATCTTTACAGGCGATCAAATCGATCTATCTACGATTGATGCTAACTCCAGTGTAGCGGGCAACCAAGCCTTTATTTTCATTGGTGCTGGCGCATTCTCAGCAGCCCGTCAGGTTCGTTATTCAGGAGGTACTCTTCAAGCTAACATTGATGGGGATCTGTCGCCTGAGTTTGAGATTGGACTGACAGGAGCACCACCACTAATAGCAAGCGACATCATCCTCTAATCTAATACATCTCTTGCAAAAGCGCTCAACACCCTACTTCTAAGAGCAAGCGCTTAGGAGTGGGGTTCTTATTTGTGATTTATGCAAAAAGTCTAATATTGAAGAATAATTTAGGTGCAAAGCAAAACATACTCCAATTGTGAGAAAATCCAGTAGGCTTTAACCTTTCAAGAATGATATTGCTGTAGTCAAGCACAGTTAAATACTAACAAAGTTGTTCATATCAACTGCACCTAACAGAAGTACATCTAAAAAATAAAAAATTACCAATGTTTGCCAAGGTTTGATCGTGCTGCGTATGCATGAGAAAATCTGTTAATACAATCGCAAAAGTTGTGATAATGCCAGAATAGCCAAATTGTAACGCTAGGGGTGCGCGATGTCTACGACGGTCACTGAGCGCAGCGGTTCGCGGAGCGTCTCGTAGAGAAGTGCGGGCTACGCCTACGCACTGATCTAACAAGGCAATGGCACTCAGTTCAAATACAGCCTCGATCCTGTAAGGCTCTGCCTCCAGTGGCTTTACCATAGGCAGCAGTTCTCTCAAAATATATTTCCAGTCTTAAGACTGGAAACGAATTCAAGCTACACAAATCTTTAGGCTTTTCTTCGTCTCATGCGTCTAACAAAGCTTTTAACTTATTTGGCAATTATTTGTTATACATAACTACAGAAACCATTAAACAAATACCAATATGCAAAGCCAACTCTATCTGTACAAAGGTTTTCATTTTATTCTGGACAGAGAATAAAAAAAAGTTAATTATTCTTTTTTCTATTTCTAAAAAAGTCTGCTTCAGGGTAATACTATATTATTGTTATTATAAACACAGTGGCAATGTCTGCAAGTCTATATAATTACGTAGGTAAAAATCTACTTATTCCTTAGTATTTTCCAACTGAAACAACTGAAAACATAAGCTACAAGGACATCAGATGATTTTTCGTACAATTTTGATGTAAACATCATCAAATACATCTAGTACTTCTCAAATATTCTCAAATATTCTCAAATATTCAGACTTAATAGTAAAGACCTGTTCCAATTAGGTTTATTCAAGAAGATATTGCCACTCTTGATATTTTTACCTCGTTTTGTCGGCATTGCTGAATGAAAGTATGGAATTCCCAAATTCCATGTTTGAAATTGTTTACTTTATGCATTTCAAGGAAATCAAATTCATACTCTTAATCAGCAATGCCGTTTTATAATGGGGAAGTAAAGACGTAATTTTTTTCCCCTCTAAGTTTAGGAGAAATTCATCAATGACAACTTCAATATCAATTTCCTACGGTAGCGGCAGTGTTAGTGCCAGCTCTAGTAGTCATAGCAGTAGCAGTAGTAGCAATAATGGTCAGAGCGATATCGTTAATGTTAGTGGTGGCAACAGTACCCTTATAGGTGGTAGTGGCAACAGTCTCCTTAACGGTGGTGGTGGCAATGATAGCCTCTTTGGTGGTGCTGGTAACGATACTCTTAACGGTGGTGGTGGCAACGATAGGCTCAATGGCGGTACTGGCAAAGATATTCTCTTTGGCGGTACTGGGAGTGATAATCTCATCGGCGGTGATGGGGATGATATCCTGACTGGCGGTAGTGGGAATGATATTCTCACTGGAGGATCGGGTAATGATATTTTCAAGTACAACTCAATTTCTGATACTCCACTTTCGTCACGTGACTTAATAACTGACTTTCGTGGAAATGGTAATTTGCCAGGCGATCGAATTGATATATCTACTATCGATGCCAACTCCACTATTGGGGGCAACCAAGCTTTCACTTTCATTGGAAGTGCCCAATTCTCCGCACCCGGCCAAATCCGTTATTCAGGAGGTATTCTCGAAGGTAGCACTGATGGGGATCGGTCGGCTGAGTTTCAAATTCGGCTTATAGGAGCACCACAAGTAGTGTCAAGTGACTTCATTCTTTAATGTAATATTCCTGCCTTGAAAATAAGGCAGGAGGCAGATCGCTTTTAGCGTCTTCCCTTCTCCCAAAAGGAGAGGCTAGCGCCAAGGGAGAAGGCAAAAAGCACTAGAGATTTGAAAACATCTCTTTCCCAGTCCTCAGCCCCTAGTCACTATTTTCAAGGCAGATATAATTTTGAAGAATAACTCTAGTGCAAAGTTAGAGTATCTTCAGCTTTGCACCGGAATCAACATCAATATACTAAGCTATAAACGTGGAAAGTCAGAGCCTCAGCTTGGGGCAATGACTTTTTTTCATATTTAAATTCGTATTGCTATCTCTAGTATTTCCGGCACTCTAGATGCCTAACACACAAGAATCATCCCTATTTGATACAAACGCTTAGATGAAGATTTATTCTAATTAGGGCTGACCAAAAGACACGGTGAAACATAGATAATTACTCATATTCGATCGCACCGCCCAGGCATGAGAAAATCATCAGGTAATACAATCGCAACTGTTGCGATAATGGCACGGAAGGAAAAAAGATGTCGGAGAATTTGAGAAGCCAAATTGTGACGCAAGGAGTGCAGCGATCGCCTAATCGAGCTATGCTGCGTGCAGTTGGTTTTAAAGATGAAGATTTCAATAAAGCCATTGTGGGCATTGCCAATGGCTACAGCACGATCACTCCCTGTAATATGGGGATAAATCAACTGGCACAAAGGGCAGAGGTTGGGATTAAAACCGCCGGAGCTATGCCACAAATGTTTGGCACAATTACCATTAGCGATGGGATTTCGATGGGAACTGAAGGGATGAAATATTCCCTAGTGTCGCGGGAAGTGATTGCCGATTCCATTGAAACTGCCTGTACTGGACAAAGTATGGATGGTGTGCTAGCTATTGGCGGTTGTGATAAAAATATGCCAGGGGCAATGATTGCAATGGCCCGAATGAATATCCCTGCAATATTCGTTTACGGTGGCACAATTAAACCCGGTCATTACAACGGACGCGATTTAACTGTTGTCAGTTCTTTTGAAGCTGTTGGTCAATACAGTGCTGGAAAAATTGACGAAAAGGAATTATTAGAGGTTGAAGGTCGAGCTTGTCCGGGTGCTGGTTCCTGTGGGGGAATGTTCACAGCTAACACCATGTCTTCAGCATTTGAAGCGATGGGGATGAGTTTACCCTATTCTTCGACAATGGCGGCAGAAGATGCCGAAAAAGCCGACAGCACGGAAAAATCAGCATTCATTTTAGTCGAAGCCATTCGTAAACAAATCTTGCCTCGTCAAATTATCACCCGTAAATCAATAGAGAATGCCATCTCTGTGATTATGGCAGTCGGTGGTTCGACCAATGCAGTGTTGCACTTTTTAGCGATCGCCCGTGCCGCTGAGGTAGATTTAACTATAGACGACTTTGAAACCATCCGCGCCCGCGTTCCCGTTTTGTGCGATCTAAAACCAAGTGGTAAATATGTTGCTACAGATTTGCACAAAGCTGGCGGCATTCCGCAAGTAATGAAGATGTTACTTGTGCATGATTTATTACACAGTGATAGCCTCACTATCAGCGGTCAAACCATTGCAGAGATATTAGCAGACATACCAGAAGAACCATCAGCCAATCAAGATGTGATTCGGACTTGGAATAACCCGATGTATCCTCAAGGACATTTAGCCATCCTCAGAGGTAATTTGGCAACGGAAGGGGCTGTCGCCAAAATTACTGGGGTGAAAAAACCAGTAATTACTGGGCCTGCACGGGTATTTGAATCAGAAGAAGCCTCTTTAGATGCTATTTTGGCTGGTAAGATTCAAGCTGGTGATATTCTCATAATCCGCTACGAAGGGCCTAAAGGTGGCCCTGGAATGCGAGAAATGTTGGCTCCCACCTCAGCAATTATCGGGGCTGGATTGGGTGATGCGGTGGCATTAATTACCGACGGACGTTTTTCTGGCGGTACTTACGGCATGGTAGTTGGTCATGTTGCACCAGAAGCCGCAGTTGGTGGGGCGATCGCCCTTGTAGAAGAAGGCGATAGTATTACTATTGATGCACCCGCTCGTTTATTGCAGTTGAATGTATCTGAAGAAGAATTGGCTCGTCGTCGTGCTAACTGGCAACCTCCGGCTCCGCGTTACACTAAAGGCGTGTTAGCGAAATATGCCAAATTGGTGTCTTCTAGCAGTATTGGTGCTGTGACAGATTTGGACTTATTTTAATTAACCTGACAACTGTGGCGCAAGTTTGCCTACCTTTAACAAGGGGCTTAAGCCCCTTGTCTGGTTATTTGAGATGGTCGCTGGATTTACGTCGTCCTGTAATAGTTTGATTTAGCGATCGCTTCTAAAGAAGTTGCAAGGACAAACTCGTAACTTACTTTGCGATCGCAAGCGTAGTAAAACAAATTGCTGTATCGAAACAACTTGTCAAATGAAATACTGTTGATTGCCTCTAAGTTTTGAAGCTATCGAAGAGGGATGTTCTGTGTTTATACCAGATTTTTACCTGAATTTCATGAGTTTTTGGAAAAATCTTGAAAAAGTTTCAGGAAATTTACATAGAAGATGTAATGTCAATCGATATACTACAGAAATACTATTGACCATCAACTGCTAAAAAACCTAAAAGGGTACAAAATGAGTTCTGAATCTAACGTCAAACTGACGATCGCTCTTAGTAATCCAGACTTAGATGCAGAGGAGCAAGAACGAGAAGCACGGAATCTGCTGCGAGAAATCAAAGACTTAGATGTTGAAAGTGCTGAACTCGTAGCAGTTACAGAAATACCCGAAGGAGCCAAGTCTGTTGGCGGTTTTCTGGTAGGGGTGTTGCAGGCAGAGGTGAGCCTTGCCAATTTTAAGAAATTACTGGGATTTTTAGGCGATCGCTTGGGTAACAAAACCATTGAATTGGAAGTTGAGGCTAATGGTAAGAAACTTAAGGTGAAAGCTAGCAGTCAGGAAGAGTTAAACGCCGCTATTGAACAAGCTCAAAAGTTTATCGCAGGTAACTAAGAAATTCCAGCAGTAAAGAAGAATAACAAGATGGTGAAAGTAGCACTTCTAATAGGAGTCAGTGAGTATGAGCCTGGTCTTACTCCATTGCCAGCGACAATAAAAGATGTTGACGCAATGCAGCAAGTTTTGCAGAACCCAGAGATTGGCGGTTTTGATCGCGTAACACCGCTGATAAATCTTCAACGACAAGCAATGGAGGAAGCTATTGAAACTTTGTTTGATGGTCGTCAAAAAGATGACCTCGTGCTGTTATTTTTCTCTGGTCATGGAATTAAAGATGAGAGCGGTAAGCTTTACTTTGCTACTCGCAACACCCGTAAAAATTTACAGGGGAAACTTATTGAGACAACGGCAGTAGCAGCTAGTTCTGTGCATAAGTTCATGACCAATAGCCGCTCTAAACACCAAGTAGTGATTCTTGATTGTTGCTTTAGTGGGGCCTTTGCCGAGGGCATGGCAGCTAAAGATAATGGTTTTGTGGATATCAAGAACCAATTAGGTGGAGAAGGACGGGCTGTTCTCACATCTTCGACTTCAACCCAATATTCTTTTGAACAGCAAGGGGCAGATACCTCAACTTACACTCGCTACATAGTTGAGGGGTTGCAGACTGGTGCAGCAGATCGGGATGAAGATGGTTGGATCTCTGTTGATGAATTGCATGAATATGCCACCAAAGCAGTACAAGAAGCTACTCCTGCAATGAAACCGGAGATATATGCCATCAAAGAAGGCTATAAAATCAATATTGCTAAAGCACCTATAGATGATCCTAAGCTCAAATATCGTCGAGAAGTTGAGTATTGGGTAGAGAGTGGTAACGGTGAGATTTCTTTTACAGGTCGCGCTGCATTGGAAGGACTACAAGAGGAACTGGAACTAACATCTGAGGAGGCTGCTGCAATTGAAACTAAGGTTTTAGCACCTGTGGAAGTCTACAAGAAAAAATTGCAGCGATATGAACAGGCGTTCCGCAATGAGATTAAACTTGGGTTTCCTCCCAGTGATAAAACTCGCACTAATTTGAAACGTCTTCAGCAAGCATTGGGACTCAGGGATGAAGATATAGCCCTAATCGAAGCTCCGATAATTGTAGAACAGCCACTTATCGCACCTCCAGTAGTTTTTCCACCTTCACTTCTCCAAAATAGCAATTTTCTACAATATGTGGGAGCCAGCATCATCGGAGTAATTGGAGTATTTATTGGTGGTAATTTAGTCTACTTTTTTTTACTGCCCCGAACCTCAAATCCGCCTCAATCGATAGTTCAGACTCCAGTAAATTTTTGTGCTAATAAAGAGACGTATAGTTTGAATGACAGAATTAGCTTGGGTGAAGAAATTTTATTAAAACAAGATACGAACCCAGATAAAGAAGCTGGAGTGAAAGCATTTTACAACAGTGATTGTTCAACTGCTATTAAGAAATTCGAGTCATCCCGTCAAGCTAATCGTAAAGATCGTACAGATCCAGAAGCATTGATTTATTTGAATAATGCTAAAGCTCGTCAGCAAGGAGATAGGCTCAAAATTGCTGTGAGCGTACCCATTGATAATAATCCAGATTTGTCAAAAGAAATGCTACGTGGTGTAGCTCAGGTTCAAGACGAGGTGAATAGTAGCGGCGGTATCAATAGCAAGTTATTGGAGGTAGCGATCGCTAATGATGGTAATGAGCCAGATATAGCTTCAAATATTGCTAGACAGTTTGTTAAAGAAGATAACAACATTTTAGCTGTTGTGGGACCCAACGCTACTCTTGCTTTCAAGAATGCTGCCAATCTGTATTTCCAGAGCGGAAATGATTTAGTCATGATATCTCCCACTAGTTCCGATCAAAAATTGAATGAGAGTCGATACGAAAATGTATTTCGCACTAGTATCAGTAGTCGCTTAGTGGCAGAACAGCTATCTAATTACGCTATTAAGTATGCTCGTAAAACCAATATTCTTGTTTGTGTATCTTATACAAGTACTGATAATACATCGCTCAAGGATGAGTTTAAAGAAGTAATAAAGAAAGCTGGTGGCAAAATTAATCCCACAAAGTGTAATGTTTCTGCTTCCAATCTTGATCCCTCTGTAGTCATTTCTCAAGCTATAAAAACTGGTGCAGACGGTTTGTTATTAACTTTCCCCATAGATGAAAGAAAGAAAGGTCTAGCGGTGGCGCAAGCTAATAAAGGTCAGTTAGCACTATTTAGCAATCCTGGACTGTACACGCAACAAATTCTAGAGGAGGGGAAAGCCGATGTTGATGGTATGATACTGGCTGTCCCTTGGCGTCCTCAAGCATTTCCTGGTAATCCCTTTGAGCAGAATGCTCTGAAACTTTGGGGTGGAACAGTGAATTGGCGAACGGCGACGACTTATGATGCTACTTTGACGATCGTCAAAGGTTTGCGGCAAACTAACAAGCGCAATGAATTGCAGAATGTGTTGCACAATCCAAAATTCTCAGTTGATGGTGCGACAGGAAAGATTCAGTTTTCAGAATCAGGCGATCGCAAAGACAATCCCATCTTTCTAGTCAAAGTTCAACAAAAACCTGGCACTGATAAATATGAATTTGTGCCGATTCAACCTTAGTTTTGCAGCTTTATTTAATAGCGATCGCACTCAGTTTTTTATTTATAACAACTCGATAAATTCATCAAAAAAGCCAAAATTTCTCACAACATATCTGGATTTTCCCCCAATTCTCTCAATCTAGCCGCTAAACGAGCCGCCTGTGCAGCAGCCGCTTCTTCTCGTATAGCAGCAACTTCTGCTTGTGCAACTGCGGCTTGTGCTTGTTCCGCAGCAGCCTCCTCTGGTAACAAAACCAAATTGCCAGCTACATCGTAAAACCGCAACCATACCGCCGTTTCTCTGTCTATTGTTCCTTCATACGTTCCCAACCATAAACCTAACTTTTGACACCACAACCAACCACGCTCATTTGGTGTCAAAGATTGATATTGCTGATTATTATCTAAATGCCACCCTTGCAAAGAATTCGGGTCAAAGGGATCATAGACAAAATAATCTGAAGTATGAAAAGTTTGTTCGTAAAGGTCTTTCTTAACAGTCTTATCTATTTTGGCTGTAGATGGTGACATTAATTCTACAATCACATCAGGATAACGACCGTTTTCTTCCCATACTACCCAACCTTGACGAGAATTAGTCCCATCCACATTCAGAACAGCAAAGAAATCGGGGCCACGGAAATCCTGGTTAGGTACTTGGGCGCTGCTGTAATAAATAAACATATTGCCACCAGTAAAAAAATCATTCCGGTCAGCCCAAGCTTGCTGCAATGACCGAATCAACACATTCATGGCAATACGGTGGCGATTTGATTCCAAGGGTTCTCCGTCATCAAAAATTAAATCTGTAGGCGGTGTAGGGTGTTCCCAGTCTAGAATTGCTCTTGGGTTGTTTTCGGTAGTCATGAGCGATCGCCTTTCTCAGAAAGCCTTAGATTTCTATCATAAATTATTCTTCACCCAACCCCGAAAATTACGCATAGCTTGACTTCTACCAATTGTTAAACACTGCTGAACATATTCATTGACTAATTCAACAATTGGGATATTAGGAAAATTAGGACTAGATTGAGATTTAATATATTTTCCCTCTTGTAGAATCGAAATTTCTAAACCTTGTTGTGTATGTCGCCAAAGTTCAGGAACTCCCAAAATTTCATAATTATCAAATCTAGTGCGAGAAGTAATATCAATTTCGATTGCTAAATCTGGTGGTGGGTCTATATTTAAATCTATGCAATTTTTCCCAATTACAGCAGCTTGATTTTTAATATAAAAACTGGTATCTGGTTCTACTGCTTGCCGCATTCGCTCATTTTTAAGAGTTGTAGAACCGAAAGGCTCAAAATCAATTTGGAGTATTTCTAACAAGATTTTAACTAAATCACCAATAAGTTCTTTATCTTTTTCGTGTTCTGGTAGGGGAACCATAATTTCTAACCAACCATGACTATAAGAAATACGTGCAGCACGCCTTTCTCCCATTTCTTCTAAAATATTTTCTAATTGTTTCCAACTAATATCTTGAAGCAACATTTGTTGACCAGGTTTTACAATAATTTGTTGCAGTTTTAAAAGCATATTACCTCAGAGAGTTGATGTCATAATAATTGTATATAGTAGATTTAATTTACAAATTAACTTTTTTAAAGTATATTATCTCGGATTATAAGTGAAAAATTAGTCAAAATAAATCCTTGATATAATTTTTAGGCTATTACAATATTGTAACTAATTTTTATTTTTTACTTGTTGAAGGAATACAGATGGTAAACTCTGTACCACATCCTGGTATAGAATCAATTTCAATAGTTCCTCGATGTTTATCTACAACAATTTGATAAGCGATCGCCATTCCTAATCCGATTCCTTTACCCACAGGTTTAGTAGTGAACATATAGTCAAATACTCGTTGTTTTACCTCTTCTGACATCCCAATACCATTATCGGAAATCTGAATAATCACTTGTTTTTCATCAGTGAGTTCAGTCTGAATGCGAATTTGTCCTTCATTCTTTAGTAAGAATGACTCTTCTACAGCATCAATTGCATTCACTAGAACATTCATAAACACCTGATTTAGTTGCCCTGCATAGCATTCTACTAGAGGTAAATCACCATATTTCTTAAGGATGTGAATTTCTGGTTGATTAGGCGTGGCTGTCAGGCGATGATTCAGAATCATCAGAGTGTTGTCTAATCCTTCATTAATGTCTACAAATTTCATGTCTGCTTCATCAAGGCGCGAGAAATTACGCAGCGACAGCACAATTTGACGAATACGTTTGGTTCCCACTTGCATCGATGCCATTAATTTGGGTAAATCTTCTGCCAGAAACTCAATATCAAGGTCTTGGGCGCGATCGCTAATTTCGGGTGTAGGATTTGGGTAGGTTTGTTGATAAAGCTTGAGCAAATCGAGGATATCTTGGCTGTAAACGCTAGCATGATTGAGATTGGCATGAATAAAATTGGCAGGATTATTGATTTCATGTGCCACCCCAGCAACCAATTGTCCCAGGCTAGACATTTTTTCGGTGTGGATGAGTTGAGCTTGGGTATTTTGCAATTCTTTCAGGGTTTTGCTGAGTTGTTGCGCTTGCTGGCTAGAAACAAAGGCGCGATCGCGAATCTGTTCATATAGCTGCACCTGTCGCCATGCACCGATTAACCCAACCACCAGCAATCCTCCCAAAACGGCAGCCAACAGGTTCAACGCCTGTAATGGCGATTCAATATTTTCTTTTGGCACAATTAACGCTACTGACCAATTTGCCTCTCTCAGGGGAGTGTAAGCAACATAACTCCACTTACCATCCAGTTGAACCAATTCAATATTTGTGCGTTTAGCTACCATTTTTTGACTAATTTCAACTAATCTGGGATTGCGCGAGTTCAGAAAACTCTTGGCAGCTTTTTCGGGTGTGCCAATTAGTTCCGTGTTGGGATGGGCGATGGGAACTCCTTGAGAATTAAGCGCAAAGGCATAGCTATCCTTGCCTTGATGTAAATTGCTGATGACCTCAACTACCCGATTAATTGGAATTCCTCCCATTAAAACACCTGCTGGCTTTGTACCTCTTTCGGCAGGAATCGGCGAACTAATCTGAATTTGTAACTGATTGCTTGTACGTCCAATAATTGGATCGGCAGCTACCGTGTCACCCGCCATACTCCGCTGAAAAAATTCTCGGTCTTTAACATTTGGAGCACCTCCTTGAGTATTAATTAATGAACCATCCGGTATAGCAAACGCGATGAGCAAAAACGGTTGCAGCCGCTTCACCTCAGATTGCAAGTAAGGTTCCATCACAGACCAATCTAGCGATCGCACCACAACAGAATTTGCCAAAGTCTTAATTTCTGTCTTCCGAATGGCTAGCCAGTTATCGATATCATCCTGACCTTGCCGTGTTTTTAACAGTGCTTGTTCTTTGAGACTATCGAGCAATAACCCCTTAACAATCTTGTAACTAGTGATAGCTGTGGCGCTAATGCTAATGGACAGAATCACTACAATTGATAACAATAGTAAGTTTCGCGATCGCTTTTTCAAAGAATAGTAGTTTTTGTTGATTTTGGCAGTCCATCGGGGATTAATTTTCAACCATACTTTCTGCAATTTAAGAATCATCATAGCTTTACTCCAAGTTAAAATTTAAAAAGTAAAAATGAAAAGTGCTGAGTAAATTAGAAATTACTCAGCACTCATAACTCAGCACTCAGAACTAATTATTGTTGTTGAGTAGAGATTTGAATGACAAACTCTGTCCCCTTTCCAAGTTCGGAAGAACAAGAGAGCGAACCTCCATGTGCTTCTACCACAATTTGACGAGCGATCGCTAATCCTAATCCAGTACCTTTTCCTACAGGTTTGGTGGTGAACAAATGGTCAAATACTTTTTGTTTAATCTCCGGTGACATTCCCACGCCATTATCAGCAATCTTAATCAAAATATCCTGACCTGAGTCTGCTACACGAGTTTGAATGGTGATGCAATTGGGGTTGGCAAGAATCGCTTCCAAACTGCGTTCTGTATTGTATTGTTCAAGTGCATCAATGGCATTTGCTAACAAGTTCATAAACACTTGATTTAGTTGTCCTGCAAAGCATTCCACTAGGGGGAGTTTGCCATAATTCTTCACTACGTCAATTGCTGGACGGTTTTCGTTAGCTTTTAAACGGTGTCTGAGAATCAGAATAGTACTGTCAATGCCTTCATGAATATCAAAAGGAACTTTATAATCCTTATCTGCTCTGGAGAAGGTTCGCAAACTGGTACTAATACTGCGGATACGGCTAACACCCAATTTCATCGAGTCCAGCAATTTCGGTAAATCTTCGCGTAAATAATTCAGGTCGATGGCATCAATTTCATCTTGAATATCTAAGCCGGGATTGGGAAATTTTTCTTGATAAAGATTAATTAGTCCCAACAAATCTTTGACATAATCTTTGGCTGGTTCTAAGTTGCCAGCAATGAAGCCGATAGGATTGTTGATTTCATGGGCAACACCTGCTACCAAATTACCAAGGGCAGACATTTTTTCACCTTGGACTAATTGCAATTGCATCGTTTGGAGTTCTTGTAGTGCTTGTTGTAATTGTTGCTTTTGCTGTTGCAGCAATTGTTGTGCTTGCTGGCGTTCGGTGATGTCTTCAGATGTGCTAAGGATGCCAAAAACTTTTCCTTTTCTATCTTTTAGAGGAATTTTATTGGTATTAGACCACTTTTGTTTTTCATCTACTTGCTGCACAGTTTCGATAATGTTAAGTTCCGCTTCCCCAGACTCAATGATGCGGCGATCGCGCGTGACAAAAAAATCTGATTGCTCACTAGTCCAGGGAAGCTCGTAATCTGTTTTACCAATAACATTTTCTGGCACTCCTAGACCCCAAGTTTGAGTAAAGTTATGGTTACAGCCTAAATAAACACTATTGCAGTCTTTCCAGAAAACAGATTGTGGGATATTGTCAATAATTAATCGCAAAAATTGTTCAGTCTGTGCCAGGTTTTCTAGAGTATTTTGTGCTTGCTGATAAAGTCGGGCATTTTCTAGGGAGATTGCAGCTTGAGTACATAATAAATTGAGAATTTCGACGCGATCGCTAGTAAATGCTCCAGTCATCAAATTGTTTTCTAAATATAAAATCCCTAAGAGTTTCCCTTGATAGAGAATCGGTGTACATAGCAAGCTTTTCGGTTGCTGACGAATAATATAGGGATCGGCTATTAGCGCCGGATGCAATG
The DNA here is from genome assembly GCF_036917235.1 of Nostoc sp. Classification (GTDB taxonomy): domain Bacteria; phylum Cyanobacteriota; class Cyanobacteriia; order Cyanobacteriales; family Nostocaceae; genus Nostoc. Next base: position 150,449 of record NZ_JBALDU010000114.1, on the reverse strand, counting down.
CTGTATCAAAGATAACGGTAGATTGCAGGTTACGTTTTATGGCGTAAATTAGGCTATGGGGAACCTCTGCACTATCTTCCACAAAAATTGACTGTAACACCGTTGATTTTTGCCCAGCTTGAGCAGTCGCCTCAACTACCAATTTATTTTCTTTAAGCAGTAGTAACGCACACTTATCTGCTCCAGCATTTTCCATTACCACTTGCAGCAGCTTTGTAAGTAATTTATCTAGTTCAATTTCACTCGAAAGAGTCTGAGAGGCTTTTAAAACTGTTGCCAAATCTAGCATTATTGATGTGTTACTGCTAGAAGTTACTGATTTATTAATGCTGGGATGGAAGGTACTAATGCTCTCAATATTTGCGAATGTCTCATTAGGTGTGAATAGTGAACGCTTCTGTTGTAAAATCGGGGCTAGCAGTTGTGGATAACGCTGTTCTAAGTCATTGACTTTGGCTTTAGCATCCCAGTGTGTGTAGCAATAGTAAGCATTAATTAAATACTCTTGAGCAATGCGCTCTTTACCCCATTCTAAATAGAACTTGGCTGCAAGTTCGTTGGCGAGAGCTTCTTCGTTAATGTATTCGTTTTCTTTAGCTTTAGCAATGGCGCAATCGTATGATTCGATTGCATCCATATACTTGCCAGAAATTCTTGCTATTTCCGCAGATAACAATAGATATCGATGTAGAAAGTTGTCTGGACAACTATTAGCCCAAGTTTTATGAATTTGTTGATGCTCTCGAATAATGTCCCAATACTGCTTTTTCTTTTCTAATGTCAGATTGGGATAGAGAGCTATCAAACTGAGTGGATAATAGAAATGATACTGAATAATTGGGAAGAAACCAGAGTTACAACCAAGAGTTTTCTCAGCTTCTTCTGCTGCTTCCACAGCATCTGCGTAGCGCCCATAAAGGTACGATAATTGGATTTTAAGAAAGCAGTACCAATTAATTCCATGTTCAAAGTTGTTCTTCTGTCTCCACACTTCGATATAGGGAATATCTTCGTCATTGCGATGTTCTAATAAATCGGTGGTTTTAGATATAGCTTGCAAGTTTAATAAGAACTGCCGCTGTAAAGTAAAGGCATACAGCATATTGGCATCATTAACCTGTTGGACATAGCTCAGATATTTTTCAGTTTCCGCGTAAACATCTGAGAGGCGATCGCCTTTAATTAACATCGCCCAAATCAAAAACGAAACCGCCCAAACACCAAACACCAAATTTCCAGTTTCTTGACATATTTGGAATGATTGCTGAGAAAGCGGCAAATTCGTTTTTAAATGCTGATTATAGGGATTAATCGTGTGTGCAAAGATATTATTGGTTTTAAAAATAAATTGGGTGCTATTGAAGTGACGATCGAGTTTTAGCGCTAATGTACCGAACTCATAAGCAGTTTGATAATTTCCTTGATTTGCCAGACTCATCCCATATAAACAGTAAGCAAAACCAGAACTTTCAGCATTGCCATATTTCAACGATAAATCGATCATTAATAAAGGAGCCAAGCAACTGAGGTGTTGATCTCCTCCCATATAAGCGGCTGCCCAAACGTCAGCTAAAAGACCCATACAGACCTTTTTATCTGGATCTATCATCTGGGGCAAATTGAATAAATCTGCTGTACAAATCCTTTGAAGTTTAGCTTTTAATTCTTGAAGTTCAGTTTCGATGGCAGCTTGCTGTTCTTCAGAAGTAACTGGTAAATGCATACCCATGATGCTTAAAGCTTTCAACCCAGCTGCAAAGCCAGCTTCGATATTTTCACCCTGAGTCATTTTCAGGTACATCTGAATCCCATAAATCTCTGCTTTCTCAAACTTATTATGGCTATTATTTAATGCTAAATCGAATAATATCTCTGCTTGGTCAAAATCGCCAGTTAAATATTCACACTCCGCGGATTGCCGATATAAATCAAATGTAAGCTGATAGTTACTTTGCCAGTCTTCTTCTATGAGCAAGTTTCTGCCTAATGTGAAATATTTAACGGCTGCTCTATAAGCAGTTGAAGCTTTGGCTTTCTTGCCAGCAATGAGATTAAGTTGAGCCAGTCCAGATTTTTGCGATTGTTCATGAATTATATAAATCCCCTCATTTAACTGATTAACAATATCAAAAATACTGGCTTCAATTAGTTCAGGCAATGTATTATTTAAGAGTAATTGCCCAATTTTAAAATGAGTAGCTTTTCTTTGAGATTCAGGAATCAAAGAATAGGCAGCTTGCTGAACACGGTCATGGAGAAACTTGTAGGAACAGGATTCAGGAGAATTGTATTGCTTAAATTCTGAATTCTGAATTCTGTTATCAAAACGGGGTGTAGCCCATTCTGAGTCCTCTTGATAGAATTTGTAAACCTCATTGATCGGGATAATCAGCCCATCCTGTACAGCTTTCCAAAAATCTGCGGCTGTTTCCACCTGGGATTTTTCATGGACGATCGCTAATGTCCCTAGATCGAATTGGTTTCCCACACAAGCTGCTAATTTCAAAACTTCTTGAGTTTCGGTTGACAATTTTTGCAGTTGAATTGCCATGAACTCTACAACATCATCAGTAAGAGCGATCGCTCGTACTTGAGCAATATCACATTCCCACCCCCCTTGATTTCCCTGAAGGGGTGCAAATGTAATTAGTTGATCTTGGTGTAGTGCTTTAAGAAACTGAGTACTGAAGAAAGGATTACCTTTAGTTTTGCTCAATACCAACTCTGTTAACGGTGCAGCTAACGCTAGAGAACAACTCAATGTATCTGCAACTAAATGATTGACAGATATTTGATCGAGGGGAGCTAAGGTAATTGTATTGACTGTAGCACCTAACTTCTGAATCTCTTCTAAAGTCAGCATCAGCGGATGTACTGGGTTGACTTCGTTATCTCGATAAGCACCAATTAATAGTAGATAGCCGATGTCAGCTTCGCTCATTAACAAGTGTATTAACTTTAGAGAAGCAGAATCTGCCCATTGCAAATCATCAATAAAGATCGCTAATGGATGTTCTAATGCAGTGAAGACTTGAGTGAATTTCAAAAACAGCGAATTGAAGCGATTTTGTGCCGCACTTCCAGAGAGTTCCGGCGCTGGTGGCTGTTTACCAATCATACTTTCCAGTTCTGGAATCACCTCAATCATCACTTGTCCGTTCTCACCCAAAGCAGAGATAATTTTGGACTTCCATTGCTCAAATTGGGTATCAGTTTCACTCAGCAGTTGCCCGATTAAATCTCGAAAAGCTTGCACAAAAGCAGAGAAAGGAATGTTGCGCCCGAACTGGTCAAATTTACCTTTAATGAAATAACCCCGTTGTCGCACAATTGGCTTGTGGACTTCGTTTACCACAGCAGTTTTGCCAATGCCAGAGAAACCTGCTACCAAGATAATTTCAGTGCTTCCCTGACTGACTCTCTCAAAGGCATCCAGTAAGTTTTCAACTTCAGTTTGGCGACCGTAGAGTTTTTCTGGGATGATAAAGCGATCGCAAATATCCCGCTGACCTAATTGAAAGGATTTAACCCTGCCAATTTCCTGCAATTGAGACAAACATTTTTCTAAATCAAATTTCAGCCCTAATGCGCTCTGATAGCGGTCTTCAGCGTTTTTCGCCATCAACTTCATCACAATCTCACAAAGAACTTCGGGAATCTCTTCTTCCCTGCCCCTTAATTGTTCTGGTTGCTTGGCAATATGACAGTGAACCAACTCCATCGGATCGTTAGACTCAAAGGGTAGGTGTCCAGTCAGTAATTCATAGAAGGTAACGCCGAGGGAATAGTAATCACTGCGATAGTCGATTCCGCGATTCATCCGCCCGGTTTGTTCGGGGGAAAGGTAGGCGAGAGTACCTTCTAAGACATTAGGACTATAAATTTCCTGGGTTTCTCTGGGTAAAAGAGAGGCAATACTAAAGTCAATCAACTTGACTTGCTTAGTTTCCGGGTTGATGAGGATGTTGGCTGGCTTGATATCTTTGTGGATAATTCGATGGCGATAAAGTCCGTCAAGAGTATTACTCAGAGCGATCGCAATATCCAAGAACTCTGTCAGAGTATATTGGTTGCTCCCTATTTTTTGGTTGAGCCAATCTTTAAGGGAAATACCGCCAAAATCCTCCATCACTAAAGCATAGCTGTTGCGGTAAGGTTCCAGACTGTAGGGATGAACAATACCGGGTAGGTCAAGATTTTTAGCAATCGTGTACTGATTACGGAACAGCAGCAGTTCATTGAAGGTAGGATACTCTTGCTGGAGCAGTTTAATCACAACCGGAAGTCGATCCGCCTCTCGAATAGCCCGGTAAACTAAGGTTCTGGAGCCTGCATAAAGTTGCTCGCTAATTTGATAGTTCAAAAGCTTGTCCATCGGCTCAACTGCTGTATTCATACTTCATCAACTCTTGTGAAATCAGCTACTTATTTAAAGTAGTTTGCCCAAGAATAAGCTTTTGCTAACTCAGATTTCTTTTAAACAATCGCATTTTACGTGTGTAATCTATCTGTAGCTCCTTCAGCAAAACTACCGCTATTTCCGGTAAAATCAAGTTCTAAGGACTGTGGATTTGGGAGAAACTTGGGGTGCCTACACTTGGTGTTAACATTGACCACATCGCCACTATTCGGCAAGCGCGTCGGACGGTGGAACCAGATCCAGTAGCGGCGGCGGTACTGGCAGAATTAGCGGGTGCAGATGGAATTACGGTGCATCTGCGCGAAGATCGGCGGCATATCCAAGATCGGGATGTACTGCTGTTGCGGCAAACAGTGCGATCGCATCTTAATTTAGAAATGGCCGCAACAGATGAAATGCTAGCGATCGCTCTCGATATCAAACCAGATTACGTGACTTTAGTGCCCGAAAAGCGCGAAGAAGTAACAACAGAAGGCGGACTAAATATTGTCGGGCAAATTGCTAGAATAGGTGAAATCGTCGATAAATTGCAAAGCGCTAGCATTCCAGTTAGTTTATTTATCGATGCCGAACCAGCACAAATTGAAGCATCTGTCAAGATACAGGCGCAGCTTATTGAATTGCACACCGGACAATATGCTGAGGCTAAAGATGAAACAAATCGCCACCGAGAATTAGCCGTATTAGCTAAAGGGTGTGAACAAGCGATTCAAGTCGGATTGCGAGTTAACGCTGGTCATGGACTCACCTACTGGAACGTCTATCCGGTAGCTGCGCTTCCAGGCATGGAAGAACTGAACATTGGTCATACCATCATCAGTCGGGCAGCATTAGTAGGTATGGAAAGGGCAGTCCGCGAGATGAAACAAGCTATAAGAGGGAATGGGGCATAAGGGGCAGAGGGGCAGAGGGGAAAAATTTACTGCAACTTCTCTCCTGCTCCCCTGCTCCCCTGCTCCCGTATCTTAAAAGAGGGGTTGTCACTGCGAAATCTAGAAATTGGGATCAAATCTTCAGCAAAAACTTCTATGAGCGCAACACAATCTAACAACTTGCCACTTTGGGTACAGGATCGGGATAAGGTGATAGCAGAAAGCACTGATGTCGAGTGGCGCTATCAGACACCACCTGATTATTCCCGTTCAAATGAAAATCTTGCTAAAGAAAGTATCTACAATCATCTTGAAGGAACACTGGAAGCGATCGTGCAAAATTTGGTGAGAACCTTCGAGATGGAGGTATCCTTCAAAGCTAACCCGCAAGAGTGGTTATCTGTTGTGAATGAACAGTTTCGCGTCAGTACCAATGGTGGAGTAGAGTATACCGCAGCAGATGTATCAGCCCAAGGTACTTACAATCTATTTATGCCTGATTCAGAGCATTACAAAGCTTCAGAAGAAACCTTTGAATCATCCGCAAAAGTCTTCCACACAACATTCCCTCAAGGATTTCCTTGGGAAGTTCTGGAAGTTTTCTCAGGACCCCCAAATGTCACATTTAAATGGCGGCATTGGGGACATTTTAACGGAGAATATAAAGGCCATGCATCTACTGGAGAGACAATAGAAATTATCGGCATGAGCATTGCAAAAGTTACCGATGACTTGAAGGTTATTTCCTTAGAACACTACTTTGACAATAATCTGTTCTTGGAAAAGCTAACATCTGGTGGCAAACAGACAAAATCTGAAAACCAGAAAAGTGCTTGTCCGTTCAGTTCTTGGTTCAAGAAATCCCAGAAAAGTTAGTAGTTTGTCAGGGTACAGAGTCACTGTGCCCTGAAATTATTCACATAGCAACCAAAGGATGCAAATGCAAACATACCATTACGTTTTGGCAAGTCACCGCTTTCTTCTCGAAGAAGAACCGATACACGAAGTTCTCAAAGAACGCAACCGTAACTACCACGAACAAGAAAAACAAATAGATTTTTGGTTGGTTGAACAACCAGCTTTCTTGGAAACACCGCAGTTTAAAGAGTTGAAGGCAAAGTGTCCTCAACCAGCAGTCGCAATTATTTCTACAAATCCTCAATTTATCACTTGGTTAAAACTGCGTTTAGAGTACGTCATCACTGGCGAATTCCAGGCTCCTTCTGAAGCAATACCAGATGCTTTAGCATCGTTAGTTACCGTATCTTAAGCATAGGGCATTGGACATTGGGCATGGAGAAAAGACAAGAAAGACGGGGCAGACAAGGGAGAGACTTGTTCAATAATTCCCCCTTGTCTCCTCTGCCCTCCTGCCCCTCTGCCTCTTCCCCACACCCTAATTTTATTTTTAAGTAACAAAATATATTTTTTGACACATATTTCATCACCATACTGAAGTAGCTAGGTTTTCAGCTTTTTTCTTATAAAATCTTCTAGGACACCTTAATTTACATAATCTAACTTTTGTGCATAGATTTCATAATTTACCAAGTGTTTTAGGATTAGCGATTGTAGGGTTGATTGGTGGCATGAGTTCTGTACTTGCTCAAAAAACCATTCCCTCTTGTCAACCACCAAATGCAGGTGAGTATCTTTTATTAGTAGTGAGTCCCACAGCAAATAATCAAAAGCAGTTACGTAGTGCCTTACCACCCGAACTTAAAACTATCACCTGCAAATATCTCAACGAAACCGTGACGCGAGTCGGGGGCTTTAACAAAATTGACGATGCCAATCGTTGGGCAAGATATGTCAGCAATATTGTTGGCTTATCTGCCATAATTACCACTCGACCAACAACAACGGCAGATGTGCAGCCGCAGCCACAACAGTCACAGCCAAAACCACCTCAGCAGACAGTCAGCTATAATCCTCAAGCATTAGGAGAAGGTTATGCAGTACTGGTAGATTATTACAACCGTCCAGAATTAGTAAATAGTGTGCAGCAAGTGGTGGGAGGTAACGTCGGTTTTGTTTCTTATGGACAACGCCCTTACTTGCTGGCAGTTTATACCACTAACCAAAGTGAAGCATATAATACATTGCAAAAGCTAAACAATGGTGGTTTCGTTGCCAGCCTAGTAGATAGTCGTAAAGTGATTCTGCTACGCTCGACTGTGCGGTTTTAGCGATCTTAAGTTCACTGGCATACTGATGCGATCTACCAGAGTGGTAATTTGTCAATTGACCTAATTTGTGATTTTAAATTCAAAATTCCAAAGGGTTTTCAGCGAATATATTTATGCTCGCTTTGCGTGAAGCAAGTTATTTGGAACAAATCCTTTCATCCTTAATCCCCTGAATTTATTCACGGGGTAAATCTAAAATCCAAAATTGATTGACAAATTACCAGTTACTAATTATCAATATCCCCTCAAATAAAAATTTATTGCCCTAATTTAATAAGCAGACCTAGCTAACCAATAAATGGTTATACCCAAAGCCGATCCAGCGATTACCTGAACTGGTGTATGTCCGAGTAATTCTTTCAGACGGTCTTGGCTAAAGTCTGGTTTTTCATGGAATAATTCATCAATCATTTGATTGAGAATACGAGCTTGCTTACCAGCCGCTTGTCGAACTCCGGCTGCATCATACATGACAATGATGGCAAAAACGATCGCAACGGCAAAATCAGGAGATGCCCAACCCAGCGTTTGCCCTACACCAGCGGCTAGGGCTGTAACCAGAGCCGAATGGGCACTGGGCATACCTCCGGTTGTCACCAAAACACGCACATTCAATTTGCGATGTTTGACGATCTCAACTACGAGCTTTAATGCTTGAGCAATTAAACAAGCTACCAGAGCAACCAGCAGCACCCGGTTGTCTAAAATGTTGCCTATGTCCTGCATGGTATTTTGGTTAGGTTAGTAAATATTAGCAGCAGTTGTTGGTTGAGGAAACATTTAGATTCAACCCAAAATCCCAAATCAATCTAGTACATCACGGTGGAAACAGACCAACTATTCAAAATTACCTAAAAGCTTATCAAGTAAGCTTTTTTAATTTTGAATGAGTGAATTTTGAATTCCGCTGGGCAGTAGTACAGTATGGTGTAAATAAACTACCCATTCCCAATCAATAAAACACTAAAGCGTTACTAGTTATTACGGCTGGTAATAAAATGAGCGATCGCTTGCAGTGGTTTGGCTCTGTCTCCAAATGGTTCTAATTCCACACAAGCTTCTTTAACTAGCTCTTGAGCTTTTGAGCGCGATTCCTCAAGTCCCCAAAGGCTAGGATAGGTCACTTTCTTAGCTCTTTGGTCTTTGCCAGCTGTTTTACCTAATTGCTCTTGGGTAGAAGTGATATCCAAAATATCATCGATGATTTGGAATGCTAGCCCAATATTTTGAGCATAACGGGTTAGTCGCTGCACATCTTCAGGTGATGCATTAGCAATCAGCCCGCCACAAACTACGCAAGCTTCCAACAGGGCGGCTGTTTTGTGTTTATGAATGAAATTTAGGGTTTCTAAGGAAATATCTGATTTACCTTCCGACTCTAAATCGACAACTTGACCGCCGACCAAACCACCTGCCCCCAAGGCTTTGCCAAGACGGGCAATAACCTGCAAGACCACCTCTCTCTTAACACTTTGGGGGGTTTGAATGGCAACAGACTCAAAAGCAAGAGCCAACAAGCCATCGCCAGCCAAAATCGCTACATCTTCCCCATAGACTTTATGATTCGTCAGCTTTCCACGACGGTAATCGTCATTATCCATCGCTGGCAGGTCGTCATGTATCAACGACATTGTGTGGAGCATCTCCACAGCACAAGCTGTTGGCATGGCCATGTCAATGGTTCCACCCATCATTTCACAGGTGGCAAGGCAAAGAATGGGACGTATACGCTTACCTCCAGCTAATAACGAGTAGCGCATCGCCTCATAAATCTTTTCTGGATAAACGATCGGGATAGCCCGATCTAAAGCATTATCACAAAGCTTTTGTCGCTCTTTTAGATAGGCTGCTAAGTTAAATGTGGCTTCCTCTGGTGGTGTCTTTTGGACGTTATCAGTTGCTACCATTCTTTAATTCCTGACATTTTGCGATTTTTGCCTTATACGTCACAATTTTAAGGTGCTGTGGGACTGAAAAAAATGAAGAGTTAGGAGCAAAGACGCGATTAATCGCGTCTGTACGAGATTTAGAAGTTAAGAGTTATTAACAATAACTTTTAACTCTTCACTACTCTTTCTTCTTTTGCCGCTCTGGAATAGCTAGCGAATGTATTTTCCAACAATATGGCAACAGTCATCGGGCCAACACCACCAGGAACTGGGGTGATAAATCCTGCGATATCAGCGGTTGATTCAAAATGGACATCGCCAATGAGACGACTTTTGCCATTAGCATCGGTGACGCGATTCATCCCCACATCTACCACAACAGCGCCCGGTTTCACCATATCAGCAGAGATCAATCCGGGACGACCTACTGCTGCAATTAGAATATCAGCATTTTGGGTGATGCTTTTGAGGTCATGCGATCGCGAGTGAGCGATCGTGACAGTGGCATCAGCTTCTAATAGCATCAGCGCCATCGGTTTACCCACCAAAATACTGCGCCCCACCACTACTGCTTGTTTTCCCTGCAAAGGAATCTCATATTCTTGTAAAAGCCGCATCACACCAGCCGGGGTACAGCTGCGTAAACCGCTTTCTCCCCGTACTAGTCGACCCAAGTTAACTGGGTGCAGTCCATCAGCATCTTTATCGGGATCGATTTGATGTAGCAGAGTTACAGCATCCAGGTGGTTAGGTAAGGGCAATTGCACAAGAATACCATCCACTTTTTTATCCTGGTTGAGTGCAGCAATTACCTCTTCTAACTCCTCAAGGGTAGTTTCGGCAGAAAAATGCTGACCAAAAGAAGCGATCCCAACTTTAGCGCAGGCTTTTTCTTTATTGCGTACATAAGCCGCTGATGCTGGGTTATCACCAACCATCAACACTGCTAAACCAGGTGGTCGTCCAATTTTTGGTTGTAATTGTGTAATCGCAACAGAAAGTTCTTGCTGAATTTTTGCTGCTATTGCTTTCCCATCAAGGATTTTGGCAGTTTTTGTTTCCATGAAAATTCCCAGCTATGTTCGCTTGTTATCCAAAGTCCAAAATGAAAATATTGACTCTTGACTCTTGACTTTCAACTATTATTGTGTTGCTGTTTGATGTCGTAGCGTTTCTCTCACAGTAAATCCATAATGTTTATTTTCTCAGATCAACGGCATCATCTGAAGAATAAAGAATTGGGAGAGTGGGAGTGGGGGAGCAGGGGAGCATACTTCTCTACGAGACGCTGCGCGTAGCTTGCTTCCCCGGAGGGGTACGACTGCGCTCAGTAACCGGAGGGACAGGGGAGAAGTCAGTTGCAGTAAGTCTTTCGCCTTTGCACCTCTGCCTCTTGTGCCAAATGCCCAAAATAAATAAATCGGTGGCTTTTATGCGACAAATAAGAAATTTATCTCTTTCGTTCTTGTACGGGCACAGTATTGTTCCTTACCGTTTGGGGTTGACTTTTTTCCTGATCGCAGGACTTTGTAGTTGTGGTAACTTGACATCGCCTGGTTTGCGTGGGGCTGGCTTAAAAATTGGTACAAATGTCACTCCAATTGGAGAGATTAAACCAAAACAAGACAATCAGGCTATAGTTTACATCCAAGGTCAGGTAGAAAAGCAAGCTCCCCTGATCAAACAGTGGGCTTATAAAATAAAGGACTCAACGGGCAAAATTTGGGTTGTCACCAATCAAAAAAATCTGGGTGAAGGTTCAGAAGTTGTAATTAAGGGTAAAGTTCGCTACCGAAGTATTCCCTTAGCTGGCAAAGAATTGGGGGAAGTTTATTTAGAAGAAGAATAGTCAGCAATTAAAAATAAAGACATGAATAATCAACAGGTGCACGTAGCGATCGCAATTCTCTACCAAAAAAACAAGTTTCTCATGCAACTGCGTGACAACATCCCCGGTATTCTTTACCCTGGTTATTGGGCGCTGTTTGGCGGACACATCGAACCTGGTGAAACGCCAGATGTAGCGGTAAAACGAGAAATTTTAGAAGAAATCGGCTATAATCTACCACCCTTTCTTGAATTTGGCTCTTATCCCAACGAAAAAGTTGTCCGTCATGTCTTTCATGCACCACTCTTGGTGGAATTAAATCAACTGGTTCTGAATGAGGGCTGGGATATGGCCTTATTTACGCCAGAAGATATTCGCCAAGGTAACTGTTATTCACAAAATGCTGGCGAAGTGCGACCTTTAGGGGCAATGCATCAGAAAATTATGTTGGATTTTCTTGAGAAAAATCCAACATAATTTGGGGATAAGTCATTTGTCATTTGTCATTTCTCATTGGGCATTGATTATTAATTCTTCTTCCCCTACTCCCTGCTCTCCCCCATTCCTTATTCTTCACATCCCAAGAAGCCAAAATAAAGTTAGAACGAACTCTTATGGGATCATCACTAATGCAATCAGCAAACAAACTGCCGCGATGGTTAACTATAGGATTAGCATTTCCCATTGCCATTCTCAACGGCTGGCTATTGCTCCAGGTTATACAGTATTTTCAACCCTTAGTTAGCATTATCGCCGCCGCCATCCTACTAGCTTTTGTCTTGAATTATCCAATCCAGTTTCTCCAGGAACAAGGGGTGAAACCCAACTTAGCGATCGGAGGAGTGTTGCTTTTGACTCTGGTGGTTTTAGTAGCTTTAGGCATCACCTTGGTGCCCTTGATTATTCAACAGCTAGTTGAACTGGCTAATATTTTGCCCAGTTGGATTGATTCTGGCACTCAGCAGCTGCAAGCTTTTCAGGATTGGGCGTTAAGTCAACAGCAACTTCCAATTAATTTAAGTGGTTTATTTACCCAAGTTCTGGAACGATTATCTAACCAACTTCAGTCCTTCACTGGTAGAATTCTTGGTTTTGCCGTCGATACCATTGGTATTGTCCTCAATGTGCTGCTAGCGGTAGTATTGACTATCTACCTAATATTGAATGGTGAACGTCTTTGGGACGGAATTTTTCAGTGGTTTCCCCCTAATATTGGGTCAAGAGTACGGGAATTGCTGCGAGAGGATTTCCACAATTACTTTATCGGTCAAGCAACATTGGGAGCTGTGTTAGGGGTGACAATTACACTAGTATTTTTAGCGCTGCAAGTTCCCCTAGCTCTACTTTTTGGCATTGGTATTGGCTTATTTTCACTCTTCCCCTTTGGTACAGGAGTCGGTATCGCCATAGTCAGTTTGTTGGTAGCGCTGCAAAATTTTTGGTTAGGGGTGGAAGTCTTAGGTGTAGCTGTTGCGATCGACCAAGTTAATTCTAATATTATTGCACCTCGAATTCTCAGCAATTTGACTGGCTTAAATCCTGTGTGGGTGGTGATTTCTTTATTGCTGGGTGCAAAGTTGGGAGGAGTACTGGGTTTATTAGTTGCGATCCCGATTGCCAGCTTTATCAAGGATATAACAGATAGCTGGCGGGCTGGAGAGTTTAATAAAATAGAGGATATAGAGTCAGAACCCGTGGCGGTAAAAAGTGAGAGAGCAGGAACTTATGGCTAAAGTTTCATCATTCAGATTAACTGAAAAACTGGTACGATAGTCGATAAATAAACTGCAAAATCTTAATTTAAAATGTCAACAAACAAGAAGCTATTATTTTGCGATCAATAGTTTTATAGAAAGCTTCGTCAAGATAATAACGGAATACAACGCTTGCAGAACATGACTGCGAAGCTCTATGCCAGAGACCATAAGCAGTCAGTATTTGGAAAAAATGAAAAGTTGTTTAAAACTTACCTTTAATAATGGGAAAACAGCATTAGCTACTCAAGTTGAGAAGCCAGAAGAATTGCCTTATGCTCTTGAGACAATAGGGCTGTGCGGTTCGCGTCCTGTTCTAGTAGTAGTGGGGGGTGCAAGTAACATCAGTGAAGCTGACTTTTTCCGTATTCAACGGTTGTTTGTGGAAGTTTTAGCCCCCATCGCCGAAACTTTGGGGGCTTATGTCGTGGATGGGGGTACGGATGCAGGAATTATGCAAATGATCGGTGCGGCTCGTACCCAAATAGGTGCTAAGTTTGCTTTAGTTGGTGTAATACCTGAAGGCAAAGTAGCTTTACCTAATCATTCGGAAACTGCTGCTGATTTAACACCGTTAGAGGCAAACCATACTCATTTCGTGCTAGTTCCTGGTAACGATTGGGGCGACGAGTCTCCTTGGATATCTTGTATTGCGACTATGCTGGCCAATGATGCACCTTCGATAACACTACTCTTGAATGGTGGTGAAATTACCTTTAAGGATGCGCTTTCTAGCGTTGATAATGGAAGGGTCGTTCTTGTGATTGCTGGTAGTGGTAGAACCGCAGATATACTTGCAGATGCCTTGCGGGGAAAGGCTACTGATGAACGAGCCAAAAACCTAGCTAAATCTGGTACATTACAATACATCGACTTAATCGACATAGAGAAAGGAGTTGAGAATTTAGGCAAAGTAATTAAGGGGTTACTTTCTAATTAGGAGTAAAAATGGCTAAAAAAATAGTTATCACGAATTTTTAAAAGAAGATTTTAACAAGTTATTTGCAGGTATTAACTTAGGTGATGTGCAAAAACATTTTTTGCGATCGCGCTGGTTAGAACAAGTACTTTTGATGGAAAATAAGGCGAATTTCTCACGCGATCGCCATTATTTTTACGGATAACAACTATTATTGGTGGTGCAATTTTCTCGCCATTGGTAAGTCTAAATATTAACACTAATTTCAAACCTAACAATAGGGATATCATTATGTGGTCAACTTTTGGTTTGAGCCAAATAGTTGCTATTAGTGCTGCCATTGAAGAGTTTTTTCACTATGGAGAACGCTGGCGACACTATCGCCGAACAGTTGAATCTATGAAAACCCAAGGTTGGCAATTTTCACAGTTGACGGGTCCTTATCGTATTTATCCAATCTGAATTCTGACTCCTGACTCCTTCTTATAAAATCGGTATAAATTAATCCTCTAAAATCTGGATTTCATCAAGTTTATTAATCACCACATCCGCACCTCGGACATTATCTGGCTTACCTACCCAAGTAATACCAATACAACCTGCGGCTTTAGCATTACGCGCCATTTGCATATCACCAACTGCATCACCCACCATCAAGGTAGCGCTCGGTTCAACTCCCAAAGCTTGGCAAGCTTGTAAAAATAGCACTGGATCTGGTTTACTCGGCCCTTCATCTACGCCCATTTCCAACTGGATATAATCACTTAATTCGTGATTGGCTACAAAATTACGTACTTCTTCAGTTGTCGCAGCTGAGAGGATGCCAAGTTTTAGCCCACCATCTCGCAGGTATTTCAAAATTTCTAGGCTACCCACAAACAATGGTGAAGGAGTTTTCCCAATATATTTTTCCGCTTCATCCAAAGCTTGACGGGCTATTTTTAAGCACTCAAACCATCCTCTTCCTGTTTCGGCAATATATGCCGCAGCCGCAACTTCTGTTTCACGGCGGCTTGCTACTGATATTAAACCTGCGGGATCTAGAAAATTGCCATTGATGCCAAATGCCATTAATAGGGGTTCCCCAGTTCCAGGGATTTGAGCATCTATTAATCTTGCTGCTTTTTGTGCTAGCGATCGCAAATACGTTTCTGAATCTTCTAGAGTACCGTTTTTGTCAAACAAAATTGCCTGGATATTATCAAAAGTGATATTTTTACATTTAATGGTTGCCATAATATTTAACTTCTAACTACTCCCAACTCTTTACTTTCAGCGATTCTCCACATAAAAAAAGAGGGAAAAACCCTCTTTATAAAATGATTTAATACTCTTACTTAAAGACAAGTAAAACTATAAAAAATTTTTATTACTCTTCAATAGCTGCTGGAACCGCTGGAACTTCCTCTTCAGTTTCCGTTGCTGCTGGAATTTCTTCTTCAGTTTCCGTCGCTGCTGGAATCTCTGCTTCAATTTCCGCAACTACTGGAATATCTTCTTCAAGTTCTGCTGCTGGTGGAATATCTTCTTCAAGTTCCGTTGCTGGTGGAATATCTTCTTCAAGTTCCGTTGCTGGTGGAATATCTTCGTCTGCAATCACTTCCGCAGGTGCAGCCGCAGCAGTAGCACCTTGCTGCTTGGCTAATAGCTGTTCGCGATACTTAGCAGCCATTTCTTCTGCTTTATCGTAGACCAAATCCCGGTTTTTAATCATGTCGCCGGGTTCGGGTTCTAGCTGCTTGGTAGATAGGGAAATGCGACCCCTTTCTGCATCCAAGTCAATGATCATAACTTTCACTTCATCATTGACATTGAACACGCTATGAGGCGTATCAATATGTTCGTGAGAAATCTCAGAAATATGCAGTAGACCACTGACGCCGCCAATGTCGATGAAAGCACCGTAGGGTTTGATACCACGAACAGTACCAATTACTACTTCGCCGACTTCTAGGCGGTTCATCTTGCGCTCAACCAGCGCTCGACGGTGAGATAGAACGAGACGATTACGTTCTTCGTCTACTTCTAGGAATTTCAACGGCAGATCCTCGCCGACCAATTCTTCTTTAGGCTTGCGGGTACTGATGTGAGAACCTGGGATAAAGCCACGTAATCCTTCAATTCGTACTAATGCTCCACCGCGATTGGTTGCAAATACGCCAGAACGGACAGTAGCATCTTCTGCTTGCAACTGCCGCACGCGTTCCCAAGCCCGCATATATTCAATACGGCGAATAGAAAGGGTTAATTGACCATCTTCGTTTTCATCGGTAAGGATGAAAAATTCCCGCGTTTCGTTTGACTGTAATACTTCTTCCGGGCTATCGACCCGGTTAATAGACATTTCTTGTATGGGAATATATGCTGCGGTTTTAGCACCAATGTCAATCAGAGCGCCGCGCGGCTCTATACTGAAAACTGTTCCTGGGACAACATCGCCAGGGCTAAAATGATAATCGTATTTGTCAAGTAGAGCAGCGAAATCTTCGTGAGTGAATCCAATTTCTGTAGCGGTTAAATTCTGATTGACCATGCTGATTTGTTCCTGGTTCTAGTCTCCGTAAAGGTGGTGCGACAGGCGCGATGCGTTATGTAAGCACTACTATGGCAGTTTACATAAAACATCCTTTTTCATCCTAGCGCAGAAAAGCTAGCATTAACACATATCTACTCCCAAGATTGGAAATTATATCACAATATAAAAATGATTTGTCATTTACTTAGTAGTGAAAACCAACAAAGGACGAACACAATAATATCCGTTGCCACCATACTTAGTAGCAACGGATATTAAGATTAAATCCGCTTAAAAGTCTGTGGATAGGATCTACTTATCTTTTGGTTTCTCAAAGCGAGGGGGTTCGCGAAATGCGATCGCAAAGAAGAGAGTACCTATACACAGAGTAAAAATCAAGATGTACGCAACGCTTTCCATTATTACGATTTCCTCTTTATCCAGCCAGTAGTTAAAGTTTTTAATGCTGAGTCACCTGAGTGCTGAGTCAGAGCCTTAACTCAGAATTCAGCACTCAAAACTCAGCACTGAAATTAAAGGGCTTCCTTCCGGCGAGTTGACTTGTCACCCACTTTCTGGAACAGACCCCACTCAACTTGCTCTTCAAGATCGGCGTCAACACCAGCAAATACGTCTCGGTAGATTGTCCGAGCGCCATGCCAGAGATGACCAAAGAAGAACAGCAGAGCAAATACGGCGTGTCCAAAGGTAAACCAACCTCTAGGACTGGTGCGGAATACACCATCAGAGTTCAAGGTTTCCCGGTCAAATTCAAAGATTTCACCGCCTTGAGCCTTACGGGCATACTTCTTCACATCAGCTGGCTCTGTAAAGGTCTGACCATTCAGATTGCCACCGTAAAAACTAACGGTGACACCAGACTGCTCGAAGCTATATTTAGATTCTGCCCGACGGAAGGGAATGTCAGCGCGGACAATTCCATCTGCATCAGTCAAAATCACTGGGAAGGTTTCAAAGAAGTTGGGGAGACGACGCACGTTCAATTCGCGTCCTTCAGAATCTTTGAATACGGCGTGACCTTGCCAAGATTGGGCAATGCCATCACCCTTCACCATTGGCCCTGTACGGAATAGACCGCCTTTAGCGGGGCTATTACCGACGTAATCGTAGAAAGCCAATTTTTCAGGAATCTGCGACCAAGCTTGCTCAAGGCTTGCACCTTGGGCAACATTTGTTTGGACGCGGCGCTGAATTTCTTGACGGAAGTAGTTCTGATCCCATTGATAGCGGGTAGGACCAAACAATTCGATGGGTGTGGCGGCGTTACCGTACCACATAGTACCAGCAACCACGAAAGCAGCGAAGAAGACTGCTGCAATACTGCTAGAAAGTACTGTTTCAATGTTCCCCATCCGCAAGGCTTTGTAGAGCCGTTCGGGGGGTCTAACTGTCAGGTGGAATAAGCCTGCAATAATACCAACAACACCAGCGGCAATGTGGTGAGCCGCAATGCCACCAGGGTTATAGGGGTTAAAGCCATCTGGCCCCCATTCTGGTGCTACTGCCTGTGCTGCGCCAGTTATACCATAGGCGTCAGAAACCCATATCCCCGGCCCAAATAGTCCGGTGACATGAAAAGCACCAAATCCAAAACAAAGTAGACCAGATAAGAACAGGTGAATGCCAAACATTTTTGGCAAATCTAGGGCGGGTTCACCAGTGCGGGGATCTCTAAAAAGTTCCAAATCCCAGTAAACCCAGTGCCATACGGCGGCTAGAAATAGCAGACCGGAAAGAACAATATGAGCAGCAGCAACGCCTTCAAATGACCAGAAGCCAGGATCGCTTGATGGACCACCAGTAACGTTCCAACCACCCCAAGATTGAGTAACGCCCAAACGTGACATGAACGGCAAGACGAACATCCCTTGACGCCACATCGGGTTGAGAACTGCATCGCTAGGGTCAAAAACAGCTAGTTCGTAGAGTGCCATCGAACCAGCCCAGCCTGCTACTAAGGCTGTGTGCATTAGGTGTACAGAAATCAGTCGCCCTGGATCATTCAGAACGACTGTATGTACTCGGTACCAGGGTAGTCCCATCGACTACGCTCCTCCTCGATGAGTTAGTTTACAAAGCAATTTTCTTACTGAGGTTATGAGAGACGAAAATCGCCACTCATAAAACTCTCTCTTGTTTTTTGTTATTGCCAGAGCCAGAGTACTACCACAGCTTAGTCTTAATAAGTCATACACCGTGGGTGCTTTGGCAATGCTTACTCGCTTCGGGAGGTTTACCTATGTAGGGTAGCCATCGCCAAGCAAAAATGAGAATGTTTTAAAAAGTGTAACTATTGATGGAATTGTTTGCAAGCGTGTAAATTGATGCGATCGCGTAGCATCTCCAAGTTTTTTCGCTACCAATACTCGTCGGGGATTAAATTTGCTTATCTTTTCTTTACGAGGATTGGGGAGAAGGGGAGGCAGGGGAGCAGGGGAGCAGGGCAGAAGAGAAGTTGTAATAAGTTTTATCCCCTCTGCTCCCCATGCCCACTATCTACTGAACCACCAAGTGGATATTTTGCAGTTGACACTTCGCCTCGGCTGTACCCAGGCGTTCGATTACCTGTTCGGCGCTCATCAGACGCTTGAGTACTACTTGACCGATGGTCTGACTACCAATTACTGGTGTTGTTGGCTTCACTTCCACGGTTAAAACGGCTTCTTCAACTCGATAAAGCCAGAGCAATTCATTTTCTTCGACTAAACAAATATTCATTCGCTGAATATCTGGTTGGCGTCGCCATGCAGTTATTTGCCAGAGTCCATCAGATGCCCAAACTCTTGCAACTGCCCATCCCTCAGATAGAAAGAAATACTTCACGGTCTTAGTCTCACTATTTCGACTTTCAATCTGCTGTTAACAATATCGCGATCGCTTTAGTCGCTGATGTTCAAACACTCTTCTTTTTGACAATACAGCCAATCTTGATGATAAACCGCTCTATCGGTGTCTGTTCCCAAGCAGCAACAGGTAAAATCTCAACTTACACTACTTGAGCTAAGGTCAAACTTTAACAAGACTTATTTTCCTAGTAACTATGAATTTAAGACAAATTTAACCAATGTTGAAAATTTTAATTAAATAAAAACTTTTTAATATTTAACAAATCTTAATCTTAAAATTCTGTATTTTATCAATGATTTTTTGTAACCAAATAGTGTAAGTGCGTAGGCATCACACGGTAGCAATAAACTTAATTATGAAGTTGAGTATCTGCCACAAATTTTTGATTTAGATGTCTACGGAGTGTTCCATCGAAACAAGAGCCACTATAAATTGTGAAGATTCAGCATAAGAGTCACAAATGTAGTAAAATTGCTGACCGCTGATATCAAATATATTATTGCTATGACCTGGTTTTCCTTGTTCGTGAAACAGTGGGATCGGATTACACAATTCCTATCTTTGTTCTGTTTATGTTTATTTTTGGTTGTTAGTTGCGCTCCTCGTCCACAGCCAACTACGCCGCCATCTGGTTCTGTAAATACCCCTACAGGTGATGGTCGGATTACTATCGGTACAACAGCCAAGCCAAGAACCCTCGATCCGGCTGATGCTTATGAGTTAGCATCTTTAGGTTTGGTGTTTAATATGAGCGATCGCCTCTATAATTACGAACCAGGAAGCACTGAAATTAAACCCCAATTAGCTACAGCATTACCCAAAGTCAGTCCAGACGGCTTAACTTATACCATCTCCTTACGTCAGGGAGTCGTTTTTCATGATGGGACTCCCTTTAACGCTCAAGCAATGGCCTTTACCATCAACCGCTTTATTCAAAATAAAGGAAAACCCTCATTCTTACTAGCTGATATAGTAGATTCTATAAAATCTACAAATGAGTATGAGTTAACCATCAAGTTGAAAAAGCCCTTTGCAGCTTTTCCCTCACTGTTGGCATTTCCTGGAATTTGTGCAGTTTCACCAAAAGCTTACGAACTCGGTGCTGGTAAATTCAAGCCAAATATTTTTGTGGGAACTGGCCCTTACAAATTAGGACAGTATGGTACTGATTCTATCCGATTTGATGTGTTTGATAAATATTGGGGAGAAAAACCAGGTAACAAGGGTGTTAATCTCCAAATTCAAACTAGTCCAGTGAATTTGTTTAATGCTTTCCGTACAGGCGCGGTGGATGTAGCTTATCTGTCGCTGCAACCAGATCAAAATCGCAGTTTAGAAGAAGGTGGTAAAAAAGGGGATTGGCAAGCGATCGCAGCTGAAGGTAGTGTAGTAAGTTATCTGGTATTAAACCGGAATCAAAAGCCTTTAGATAAATTAGAGGTAAGACAAGCCATCGCATCCATAATTGACCGTCCACTTTTAAATGAGCGAGTCTTACTTGGTCAAGCAGATCCGCTTTATAGCATGATTCCCACGACGTTTAAAGTTTCTGTGCCATTATTCAAAGATAAATATGGCGATGCTAACTTCGATCAAGCTAAAAAATTATTAACTACTGCTGGCTTCTCCAAAGAAAATCCTGCAAAAGTGCAAGTTTGGTATCCTTCTAGTTCACCTACTCGTAGTTTGGCAGCACAGACACTCAAATCTCTTGTCGATGTCAAAATGGATGGAATACTGCAATTTGAAGTCACCCCCGCCGAAGGGCCAGCCTTCTTCAAAGACATTGCTAAGGGTTTGTATCCAGCAGCTTTACTAGATTGGTATCCAGATTTTTTAGATCCAGATAATTACGTCCAGCCATTTTTGGCTTGTGACAAAGGTTCTGTGGCTAAAGGATGCGAAGATGGAGGCAGTCAAACTCAGGGTTCGTTCTACTATAACGAAGCCATCAATAAACTGATCGATCAGCAACGCAAAGAACAAAACCCCGAAGCCCGTCAGAAAATTTTTACAGAAATTCAAACGCAAGTAACGACTGATGTACCTTACGTTCCCTTATGGCAAAACAAAGACTATGTATTTGCCCAAAAAGGTGTTAGTAGTGTAAAACTTAACCCTACCCAAATTTTGGTTTACCAGACACTTAAAAAGTAGTCATTAGTCATTGGTCATTGGTCAACAATTATGACCAATGACTATTAATAAAAAGTTCTTGTTCAATATATATCTAGTTAATAGTTAAGACATTTCCCAAAAGTGAATTTGAAATTTTGAATTGCTTATGTCTCGTTCTAAAGCTTTACAATATTACATAGTCTCCCGTTTGCTTCTCGCACCACTTCAGCTATTAACTATCATTACCATTGTGTTTCTCTTACTAAGAGCCACACCAGGAGATCCAGCAGATGCAATTCTTGGTGGACGTGCGCCAGAAGCAGCTAAAGAAGAATTGCGAAAACAACTTGGTTTAAACTTTCCCCTGTGGCTACAGTACCTAAATTATTTGGGAAGCATACTGCGCTTTGACTTGGGAACCTCTTTAATGAGTCGCGGACAAAATGTTTGGGACATAATTGGGCAATATTTCCCGGCCACGGTGGAGTTAGCAGTATGTAGTATGGCGGTTGCACTCATCGTCGGAATCGCGGTTGGGACTCTTTCGGCTTCTCGTCCTGGGACATATTTTGATGTCGGTGGGCGCTTATTTGGGATCATCACCTACGCACTCCCCATGTTCTGGGCGGGAATGCTTTTACAGTTGATTTTCTCAGTGCAATTGGGTTGGTTTCCTAATTCCAATCGCTTTCCGCCCAATCTGCCGGCTCCTGCTACTGTCACTGGATTGTACACAATTGATAGCTTACTCGGTGGAAATTTCACCCAGTTTTTCACATCTTTACACCATCTTGCCCTACCGAGTCTCACACTAGGAATTTTGCTCAGTGGAATTTTTGAGCGAATTGTGCGAGTGAATTTAAAGCAAACCTTGCAAGCAGATTATGTAGAAGCCGCTAGAGCTAGAGGTATTGCTGAAAATAAGATTTTAGCCTCTCACGCCTTAAAGAATGCCCTAATCCCAGTAATTACAGTCTTAGGATTAACCTTCGCGTCTCTGTTGGGTGGAGCGATTTTGACAGAAGTAACATTTTCTTGGCCTGGGTTAGCTAATCGATTGTATCAAGCGATCGCAGATCGCGATTATCCCACAGTCCAGGGAGTGCTAGTCTTTTTTGGTGCGATCGTTGTGAGTGCCAGCATTTTAATTGATATTTTAAATGCTTATGTAGATCCGCGAATTCGGTATTAAGCTGTTGGACATTTTGAGAGAATCGAACCACTCAAAACCATAAAATCCCATGTCTACTATCAGTAAGCCACCATTAGGTAAACGTTCTAACAGAGCTTGCCACCAACGAGTCTCATTAATTTTGGCATCAGCTTTTCTTAACTTGACACCAATGGCATCCTGCCCACCCCACAATATTGGATAATTTATTTCTTGGAGTTTCCTTATTTACTCATTGCCGCTAAATTCACCACACATTCAGGAAATTGGCGTTT
Source organism: Nostoc sp. (assembly GCF_036917235.1). Lineage (GTDB taxonomy): Bacteria > Cyanobacteriota > Cyanobacteriia > Cyanobacteriales > Nostocaceae > Nostoc. The sequence goes on along the minus strand of NZ_JBALDU010000114.1, from coordinate 127,631 downwards.
TAATGCTGGAAACACCGGGCAAGGCGCTTGTTCTTGTAAATTGTCCGGTTTACTCCAAGTAAAGGGGGCTTTCTGCGCCGCAGACATCCACAGCAGAAGCTTTGCTCGTGTCATGGCAACATAGAGTAAACGATACTCTTCAGATGTTTTCAAATTCTTTGCCACCTCCCATGCCTGACTAACATCCGGTATGATAGATTCTTCGTGAAGAGTCGCGCGAATTTGGGCGCGGGCTACTTCTGATAAGGTAAAGTCGCCTAAAAATTGGCTTTGGGGAGGAACCCAAAATCTGCCAGGAATCAAGTTTTCGTGGAGAAAAGGAAGAAACACATAGTCCCAATCTAGCCCTTTAGCTTTGTGCATGGTGATAATCGTCAGTTGACCACGACGGGTATAACGTTCTTCCGAATCCTCGGTTTCCACTGGTTCAAACCGTTCGGAACTAACTATTTCACTTAAAGCTGAAAGCATTCCCCCCATCGAACTATTGCCAGCTATCTGCTGGTTTACCCGTTCTGCAAGTTTATCAGCTGTTGCTAATTCTGCCTGGTCATAATTTAAGGTCAAGGCAAGAAAGGAAATTAGCTGGTAAAGAGGCAATTCCAAACGAGCGCGAAGTAAATTGCGACACAAGCGGGCAGCTTTTTGTACTGTTTCTGGCTGAGGTGCTGCTAGGGGGCCAGGATACAAAAACTCTTCTGGTAGACTAGCTAGGGCGTTGAGGTCTTGGGTAGGAATTAATTGGCGCTGGACTAATGCTTCTAGGGCGGCTTTGAGGTAATCGGGGGAGTGGGGACGATCGCAAAATTGCAATAATGCCAAAATTTCTTGAGGGACATGGGAACGGCGATCGCGTTCTCCCACATCGTAAAGTGTAATTTTATGCTCTTTGCACACAGGTGTCAGAGCTTCTGCTAACCATCGTCCTTGGCGATTTTCTCGGACTAAAATCGCTGCACTATTTTTTGTTGGATCTTCACCAAATAACTCAATCACCCTTTGAGATAACAATTCAACAGTGTGATGAATATCGCGCGGTGTATAAAGCTCTAATCCTTGTCCTACGGGTGCGGGGTTGGCATTAGCTTGCGGATCGCCAACTTCCACAGGGCGAATTGTCTGTAAGCGAAATGGTACTTGTCGGTTGTCAGGAATTTGTTGTTTGTTGTTAGTTTTGGTTGTTGCTAACCATTGATTATTGATCCATTTGAGAGCAAAGTTAGCGGCTTTAATGATAATTCTAGTACTGCGACCAGCTCGATCCATCGTTGCCAATCGTTCGATGCGATCGCACTCTTCGCAAAATTGTCGGAAATAAATCGGATCGGCTGGAGTAAAGGTAGAGTTAATCGCCTGGTTAGGGTCGCCAACTCGGACTAAATTGAGTGCTGAGTGCGTAGAGACGCGATTCATCGCGTCTGTATTCATCCCCTCATATTCCCCATTACTTGCCAAAATTTCTAATAGCTGCGTCTGAAGAGGGCTAGAATCTTGGGCTTCGTCTTCAAAGACGGCGAATATTTGGTTTTGCTCAATGTGACGGGCACTGTCGTTTTCTAAAACGCGCAGTGCGGCTAAAATCATATCGTCATAATCTATAAAGTCACGCGATCGCATCAAGTTTTGATATTGCTCGTATAATCCTGCCGCTACGCTCAAAATTGCATATTCGTCTGTGGTTTGCTTACTCCACCCCCGTAACAATTCTGGCGATATCCCAGAACTTTTTGCTTCATGAATTACTGTATTAGCTAACTCTGGTAATACTTCTGTTCGCAGCACCGATTGACGACGCAACCTTTCTGTCTCTTCTCCATCAAATTGATGACCTTCCAATAACCGCAAATATACATCTGGATTATTTGCAATCCATTGTTCTACAGCAGTTCTGATAAAACGGTGACTTTGGGTTGGTGTAATTAATATGACATTTTCTAACTGCAAACCCGACAAATCAGAATGGCGGTTGGCAATGTTCAACGCTAGACCATGTAGGGTATAGACAAAAAAGCCCGTCTGAGGTAAAGATAAATCATCTCGTAAGAATTTGCGAATCTTCGCTTTAATATTAGCAGCAGCAGAACGAGTAAAAGTAACGACTACCAACTGACGGCGGGAAGATGAACGTTCGTACTGACGTGCGATGGCGATCGCCGCCGCCGCCGCCATACCCGTAGATTTTCCTGCACCAGGAACGGCAGAAATAGCCAAAGGGCCAGATTGCCAGTCAGCCATTTGCTGTTGTCCAGGGCGTAGACTGTTGCGAATTGCGAGAATTTTCTCCCGCAGAGAAGGAACAGGCGATCGCTCAGACAATTCTGAGTCAAATAATTCTTGAACAACAGGAATAGTAAATTTAGAGTCGGACATATAAAATTTGAGATTTGAGATTTTGGATTTAATTCAAAAATCACATACATAAATAATTTTAGGTGATTATTAATCTCAAATTACTAAATTGCTGATAGTAGTCTGTCTAGTTTTATTGGATTAGTAAGTAATTTCGTAGTTAGAAGTTCCGTGATTATTTTTTAACTACTAAAGTGCTTACTACAAACCCTGAAAAAAACTTTGTAAATATTCGATTACAGTAATTCCTCAGGGAAAACATTTTCCAAAAGTCTGAAGTAAACGTAACGATCCTCGAACGCGGATCTTCCTCCTGATTAGCGCCCAAACAATATTCTGTTCCTTAGCTAGAAACTGAAGCCAGGTGTGACTGTCGGCAGAAATGTGAATATTGGCTGTTCCAATATGACTATTTTCCACCTGAATTGTCTTATCTTTAATTATGACTGTCGCCTGACATTCTTCCTTTCCAGTGAATGTGAAGTGATAAATAGCATCCAGTCCTACTGATTGATTCCTTTGAAATAACAGAGGCAACCCGGAAAGAAACCCTTGAATAGAATTAGGGCGAAGGCTGTTGCTAACTTGCTTAACTTTTTTGTGTGGAAATCTTCTCGCTACGTAGTCTTGGGCATCGGAACCTGGAACAACATAAATAGTTTCTTCTTTATCTTGTAAGGGTCGGACTACTTCTTTAACAAAGCCTTTCTTATTTCTCAAAAATTGACCAATTACATCTTCCCCTGCTGGACAAGCAGCTACACAATAAGCTGCTTTATAGTTTGCTTTGAAAGCAAGACTTTGCCACATCGACGCTGATTCCGAATCATTCATTTTTTGACGGTATTCATGGGCACTTTTACTTTCGGCAATATCTTCTACCCAATCGGTGAATCCTCCCAAAAACTCTCGATAATTGTGAGTGTAACAAGCTGAGAAGTTGAAATGTCCATCACTACCAATAGCTCCCACTGGACAAGCTACTACACATAATTTGCACTCCAGGCAGGGGTTATAGTCAATTGGTCTGTTATATTTAGTTACCTCAGCTTCGATCAAAATCGTCCCTAGTAAAATAAAGTTGCCAAATTTGGGATGAATAACGTTGCGGTGAATCCCCATGTGACCTAAACCTGCGGCTACAGCTACAGGTTTGTGGGAAACAACCCAAATTTTCCCTGGAAAGCGATCCATTTCCATTGGAAAACCCATTGCTGGATTTAAAGCTCGAATTCCTTTTTGTTCAAGGGTAGCAACAATCTCATGAGCAATTTGGTTGACTTCATCGCCTGTAGTGTGAAACTCTACGTTAGCTAGCGATCGCTCTGAACTACGAACATTCTCCCGATTCATGCGACACACAAAACTAACTAATGTCTTCGTCGGTGGAAAAGCTACCAGAATATCCTGGCGTTGAGCAGCAATCCAATTGTGTTGATATTTTTGCTCCAGCTAGTTTAATCTCCAACACTCCCACGCCAGAAGGTTTGGGAGTGTTACGCAGTTAGCTCGTCTAAAATTGAATTTATTCGTCAATCTGCCATGAATCTTTAGTTAATTCTTCATCCAGAATTTTCTTAGGACGCACGATGATAATAATTTGTCCTAATAGAGGAATTTCTGGCTCAGTTTCAAACCATTGAAAATCTAATTCACCACCATTTTCAACGACAAAATAGCTGGAGGCATCCCATTCTCGTTGGGCACGATCTATGACAACTACGACTGGCCCTGTTTGGCTTTGGGTTTGAATGGGGAAGCGATCGCTATTCGCTAAAATCACTACTGGATCTTCTGCCGCCAATAGTACTTGCCAACCTGGTAAGGGTACCCAAGCTTGTTCTCCAGAAAACTTGACCAACCGAAATGGTTCAATTTCTGTCAGTATGGGCACAGCTTGCAAGTCTTGGCGTGATAATGGCAACTCTCCTACCACGGGCAAGATTCGGGGTAACTGTTCTTCAAATTCCAGGCGGTAAAACGGTAAAATTGGCGCTGGACGCTGCGGAACAGTAGTAAAATCAGTCAGTAACTGTTCGATTTTTTGCCTTGCACCTAGCGTATGAGCAAAACGCAAACCTTTGGCGATTAGGCGCGATCGCTGTTGTAAATCTGCATTTTGGCGTGCCAGTTTCCAAACTTGGTGGGCAACAGCATCCCCAGGATGGGCAGAAAACCCTTCTGGTAAAGTGCGGTAATAAGAGAACTCTTTCAGGGCTTTGGCTATATCCCGTGCCTCATCAGCATCAACATTGTGGACGAAGATTAGTTCGGCAGCGGCGGCACGTTCTTCTTGAGTAAGTAAACGCAGCTCGTATAAAACATCGCTGCCACGTGTAGTATAGTGCGATCGCGTTTCTGCCGATACTCCAAACTTTTCCAAAGAATTGTAAACTTGAGAACCAACAACCACCTGATTTTGTTGAATCGGCTCAAATCCAGTCGCCTCAAAAATTTCTTGAGGGTTGAAACCGATTTTTAGCAACGAGGCGATCGCGGTTCCCCATTCCACCCAGTTGCCTTGTTTTTGCCTCAGTCTTCGCAGTAACTCTTGTGCTACATCGTTTGTAGGATTATCTTCGGGATTCTGAGTGTTGGGTGGTAAATCAGTCATAATCGGAGTGCAAGCTTCAACTTGAGAGGTTAATTAACACCTCATGAGCAAGTATTATTCTAATCTATACCCAGACCTACACCTCATCCACGATCAAAACTGCCATAGTTTTGCTTATTTAGTTAGTTTTTATAGCGCAACATTTTTTAATTCAGATATTTGGGCAGGCAAATTTCCTGTGTAGCGCTCATTATTAGCGTTCTAAAATATGCAAAATAACTCCGTATAAACCCTTGGCGCTCTTCGGCTATTCTCAACTAAACTTGGTATGGAATATAACAAGAGAGTGAATATTTAAAGGAAAATCTTATGGATAAACCCAATCTCGAAATTGATAAAGTCCAATCTCAAGTTATGACTCTCGAACGACCAAAAAAGCTGAAAATCTTAGTAGTTGACGATGAGCCAGATAATCTAGATTTACTTTATCGCACATTTCGACGCGACTTTAATGTTCTGAAAGCTGATAGTGGGGTGAACGCTCTACAAGTTTTGGCAACAGAAGGGGAGGTAGCCGTGATTATCTCCGATCAACGGATGCCAGAAATGAAAGGGACTGAGTTTCTCAGTAAGACTGTACCTCAGTTTCCCGATACAGTAAGAATAATTCTCACTGGATTTACTGATATAGAAGACTTGGTAGAAGCAATTAATGCTGGGCAAGTCTACAAATATATCACCAAGCCTTGGGACCCAGGGGAACTGAAGGCAGTGGTGCAAAGAGCAGCAGAAACCTACGACTTGCTTAAGCAACGTACAGAAGAATTACGCCGTGCTCATGCTCAAATGGCGCTGCTGAGTGTTTTAGTACAGGTAACTCAAGCCGCTTCTAGTTTAGAAGAAACTCTTGCTCCCATTGCTAGGGCTGTGAGTGAAACTTTTGGGGCAGACGGCTGTATTTTACAACTTACAGATGGAAATACTCTGGTTGCAACTCAAGGAACTTACAGCGATATAGGTACAATAGAAAATTGGTTATCTCAAGACCCACTAACCAGGGAAGCGATCGCCACGGGACAATTGCAACTTTCCTTAAATGTACTTAAAGACACTAAATTAGTTGATGCGATTCACTACCAAAATACTGGTGTGCAGGCACATTTAGTGATCCCAATTAGCTACCGCAATCAACTTTTGGGTGTATTGTCGCTCCAGTGGAAACAACCTTGCACCTTGCGAGAAGATGAATTGGTGCTAATTAATTTATCAGCACAACTGGTGGCGATCGCTCTGACTAGTAGTCACTCTCATTAAGGTATTGTGTAGTTGTCATTAGTCATTTGTCCTTTATCTTTGGCAAATGACGAATGACTAATGACCAATGACTTATTGACCAATGACTAACGAAATTCAGTCCATTTTTAACCGTATTGCTCCAGTTTATGACCAATTAAACGATTGGTTGAGTCTGGGACAGCATCGAATCTGGAAAGAAATGGCAGTAAAATGGAGTGCAGCTAAACCAGGAGATACTACATTAGATTTATGTTGCGGTAGTGGTGATTTAGCTTTACGTTTGGCACGGCGTATCGGGGCAACAGGACAGGTGTATGGAGTGGATTTTTCCCAAAACCTGCTAGAAAATGCTAAAGAACGCTCCCAAAAGCAGTACCCCCAACCTGCAATCAACTGGGTAGAAGCTGATGTCCTCAATTTACCCTTTGACGATAACCAATTTGATGCCGCAACAATGGGCTATGGTTTAAGAAATGTTAAAGATATTCCCCGCAGTCTCCAAGAGCTATACCGGGTTTTGAAGCCGGGAGCTAAAGCCGCAATTTTAGACTTTCATCGACCGAGTAATCCTCAGCTACGCGCTTTTCAACAGTTGTATCTGGACAGTTTTGTAGTGCCAGTTGCCAGTTATTTAGGCTTAAAAGAAGAATATGCTTACATCAGTCCCAGCTTAGATCGCTTTCCCATTGGCAAAGAGCAAATAGAGTTAGCTCATCAAGTTGGTTTTGCAGTTGCCACACACTACCCCATTGCGAACGGTATGATGGGAGTGCTAGTGCTTAGTAAGTTAGGAGTTATTAGTTAAAAGTTATGACTTATGAGTAGTGATAAATTCTCATTTAAAATTTATCATTCCTAACTCCTAACTCCTAACTCCTAACTCCTAACTCCTAACTCTAAGCTCTAACCTCCTAACTTTTTAAATTCTTCCCTTGGACTGGTCTCATCTTTGGCTTTATGTGTCTCCCCCGGTACTGGGTGGAATTATTGGCTATTTCACAAATGATATAGCTATCAAAATGTTGTTCCGTCCTTACCGAGCAATTTATATCGCTGGACGAAAAGTACCCTTTACCCCTGGATTGATCCCCCGCAATCAGGAACGTCTGGCTAAGAATATTTCTAATACAATCATGGGGTCACTATTGACACCACAAGAATTGCAAAATCTGGCACGGCGTTTATTGCAAACAGAACGCGTGCAATCAGCAATTCTCTGGTTGTTGCGGTTGGCAATTGAACAAATCAAAACAGATAAAAACGAGAAAAGTGCCAAAATTGTAGCTGGAATTTTGCGGGATTTACTAGGGGAATCTTTGCCACGATTGCTCAAGGTTTTAGCGCGGCGTGAAGATTTTTTGGAAGCGCAGATCAATCAAATTTTTGACCAGATATTGTTGGAATTTCAACTGAGTGAAGAACAAGCTACGCGGCTTGCTGATTGGTTGTTGCAAATAGTTTTACCGCCGGATCTGCTCCGCCAAACGATAGTTGATTTTTTGACCGATCGCACCATTCAAATTATCGATGAAGGCTTCCGCGAAAAAACCAGTGGGACTTATTGGGTAGTAGCAAATTTGTTTGGCTTACGTAATACTCTTACACGCCTACGAACTTTTTGTTTGGATGAAAAGGAGGCTGCTAATAATCGCTTGCAGGAATTGACTCAAGATTTGCAGATCCGCGATCGCATTCGGAAATTACTGCAAAATTTATCATTACAAAACTTGCCAATGGGTACGGTTCGTCAACTCCGAAAAACCACCCGCGAAAGTGTCCGTCATTACCTGCAAAATAGTGGCAGCGATTTTTTACAAGGATTAACTGATTCTGTTGATTGGGAAAATATTGCTGTCGTGCTGCTGAATCGTGTTAGTGCTTCACCAGTTGTCAGTACTTCTTTAGAAGTAATGAGTCAAGAGTTGGCTCTAATTTTAGAGAAGTATTTGGAAAAAGATTTAGAAGCAATTGTGGCACAGGCGATTCCAATTTTATCGATAGATGAAGTGATCGTTGACCGGGTAAAATCAACTTCACCTGCTGATTTGGAAGCTGCCATTGAAGGAATTGTCAAAAATGAATTGCAGGCAATTGTGACTTTAGGTGGTGTTTTAGGTTTTGTTATCGGGTTATTGCAGACGGTATTTTTAATATTAAGTCAATATTAATTTTTTCTTTGTAACTGTAAATTTTTGTCAAATTATAGTTGCAATTTGGCCAGATTATGAAATGAGGGGAATTGAGCGATGTCTACGATGGTCACTGAGCTTGTCGTACCCCTCCGGGGAAGCAAGCTACGCGGAGCGTCTCGTAGAGAAGTGCGGGCTACGCCTACGCCTTTTGAAAAGGGATGTGAGTAAAAAGCGATCGCCTAACTCAATATCTGTGCTAAATTCAGCACAAATCCTGGTAATACATCTTCTCCTGATAAGCTAGTAGGCGATCGCAGAATCTCAACATCCTCTCCTGGGCGATAAATTTCCACCTGTTGGTTTTGCGGATCAATCAACCATCCTAAACGCACACCGTTATCAATGTACTCCTGCATTTTTTGTTGCACAGTTTTTAAGCTGTCTGAAGCAGAGCGTAATTCTACCGCAAAATCTGGAGCGAGTGATAGGAATTTGTCGGGGTCTGGATTCAGAGCTTCTAATCGCTTGCGGCTTACCCAGGATGCATCTGGAGAGCGATTTGCACCATTGGGAAGTTTAAAACCCGTTGAGGAATCAAAAGCCAAACCTGTGCCATCAGCGTCAGCCCAATTACCTAAGCGCTGTGTCAGTCTACTATTTCGATTTCCGCTTTCCCATCCAGTTGGTGGCATGATAATTAATTTTCCCTCTGCCGTGCGCTCAAGTCGCAAATCTCGATTATTTTGGCACAGTTGGAAGAACTGCTCATCTGTTAACTCAATGGTGGGACTAAGGTTCAGAATCAGGGCAGTCATAGTTGCCTCTCAATCTTGCTAACTGTAGCGTAGCACTTGGTTGACATACTAGGTTGTTATTAATCTTTTAGTATTAAATTTTACATATCCTTTAAAATTATCTGAGTTAAAAGCTTATATTGTAAATCTGATTAATATTAGAGAGTATATTAAATGAAAGAAAAACAAAAAATAACTAGGTTTAACGGAATATCAAAGTGGTTATCTAACTCAGTTAGCGAATCTGAAGATAAGCGGTATACACATCGTCTGCTCAAAGAAGATAAAAGCCAACGAGATATAATTCTCAATGAATTAATATTAATTGTTCAAAAAGCCCATGAAGATGCTCGATATCGTCTTCGTAAATTAGCAGGAAATTCTCTCGCTCCATTTGGAGATTTTTCAGAAAGCGATCCAAGCGAAGGCTATCCTGAGCGTCTTCATATTCAGACACTCAAAGGTTATTTTGGAGAGATATTTGCAGGAATTATTGCTGAAAATTTTGCTCCTTTTGGGCAAGATAATTGGGAAGTTCCCGCTTTTCTCTTTCGATTCCACCCAGTAGCGTTTCAGCATTTAGAATTTCTAAAGCAAACTGGAGAAACTGCAAAGCCACAACCTGGACGTACAGGTGATGATTGTCTTGCTTTTCGGCGTAATAGTGAAGGAGTAATTATTGCTTCTTTAATTTGCGAAGCAAAATGCACAGCCAATCATGACACAAACATGATATCTGAAGCACATATAAAAGCAAATAAATCAAGTGGATATCCAGTTGACATTCCACAAATTATTGATATTTTGCAAGATTATAATGATGATTTATCTTTTAACTGGAAAAACGCTCTACAAGCTTTACAGCTAAAGATAAAGCTAAATAAAATTGATAAAAATTACGAGAGTTGTTATTTAATTAGTTATATATGTGGTCAGCATCCTGTCAAAAAGCTAACTTGGATATCTCCTAATAAAGTACACGAAAAATATACAACAGAAAGAAGACTCGAAGCAGTTGAAATTCATCTTAATGAAGTTGAAAATATTGTTACAACTGTCTATATCCAGCAGAAAGTGTTTACACTTTCAATAGATATTCCTACCCAAATAGTTCAACAACCAGATGATGCAGAGATTGTAAAAGCAAACTCTGATGTCATAGTAGAGGGTGAAGTTCTGCAAAATGAGATGACTCAACCAAGTAACGAAGTCATTGCTTTAGCGAAAGAACTACAAAATAGTCTGGCAGGCAACAGACTAACACCAGCAATTGCAAAACTTTATAGCCAACATACCATTGTTTCATCAAAGATTTATATTTGACTATTCAAGGGATGCTTTGTCCCTAAAGGCTCAATATATGCTTGTAGAGTATCTTTAAGTTTAGAAGGTTGACGAACTGGAGCGATCGCACAATAATCCGGTTTTACTGTCCAGTCGTAATGGCGAAGCAGTGTAGAAAGCACGATTTTCATTTCCATCTGGGCAAATTCCATGCCTAAACAACTGTGCGAACCATGACCAAAACCCAGTAGTGCCAAGGGATGTTTCTTATCTTCTTCACGAGGTGGTGCAAAGCGATCGGGGTCGAAGCGATCGGGATCGGTGTACAGTTCTGGTAAACGGTGAGTCAGCATCGGCGAGATAGTGACAAACCAACCAGCAGGAATGCGATAACCTCCATACTCAATATCCTTGAGGACGCCACGATTATAGGCATACACTGGCGGATAGAGCCGTTCTGCTTCTTTTAGGACGTTGGTTAACTGTGGAAGTTGTTTGAGATGGGACAGGTTAAGGGGATTATTTCCCACAACTGCTAATTGTTCTTGGCGCAGTCGCTCTCGCCACTCTGGATGATTACCTAATTCAAAGATTACCCAAGTCAGCAAAGAGGCTGTCGTTTCGTGTCCAGCAAATAGTAATAATAGTGCCTCATTGATTATCTGTGCTTCGCTCAATTTATTGCCGTCTTCATCAACAGCGGCTAAGAGTAATCCCAAAACATCTTTTGATTCTTCTAAGTTACCCTGCTCGATACGTTGGGCGATCGCTTCACGTAAGAAAGCCACTAATTTACCCCTAGCATTTTGACCGCGACCATATAAAGTAAAAGGGACATTCCATTTCAATATCGCCATACTGCTATCTAGCAGTTGTGTAAACCACTGACTGGTTTGCTCAACTTCACTCTTGTTCTGACTTCCCAAGAACAGGCGAGTCGCAACCATTAGGGTAAGCTGACGGAAACTAGAATTTAAGGAAATCGTTCCTCGCTCTCCCCAATCTTTGAGGAAGTCTTGCACAATATTTTGAATGGTATCGAAGTATGTAGCGATCGCTTTTCCGTGAAATGCTGGATACATCAAGCGACGAGTTAACCAATGTTCTTCCCCATCTTGTAATAAAATATTGTTGCCAAATGTTGATTCTAGGAAATACCACCCTATCCGCGACGACATGTGTTCCGCCTGTTCCACCAGTACCAACCGATTAGCACTAGGACCAATTAAATAAGCACGTTTACGCCCCATAACGCTCGTCTTAAAAACTGAACCATGCTGCTGGAATCGTCGCCATAAATACAACTCTGAATCCCGAAATATTTCCAAAGTCTCCCCCAAAATGGGTAAGCCATAGCTACCAGGAATTTCTTCGGCGGATTTTAGCTGCTGCATATTTAAGTACCTCTAGCAGAAATTAGCTACAGTATTTACTTAATTGTAAAGCGCAGTTAAGCTTTGTAAATACAAATTACCAATCACGGTAGAGTTTTTCTGCATAGAACATAATCTCTTCATTTGGCAATCTTATTTTCGGTTTTTGCCGAGGATACAAACTCTCAACTGCACCTGTATCTTGTTCAATGACTGTGGCTGCTGCTTGTAAAACTGAGTTTTTAAACAGAAATTTCATCAAAGGATTGACGACTTTGGCATACATCAAAATAAACGTCTTGGTAATTTTTTCTGTCTCCGGGTAGAGAATATGAATTTGAGCAATATCACCAATAGGGGTTTTAGCCAACAAAGCTGTAGTTGAAGGAAAAGCGTATTCGAGTGTGTTAGAAAGTGTTTTAGGGAAGATTCCCAAAATAGGATTTTTGAGAATTTCTCCTAGTGTGTTGTTGGCTCTCTTCAGTTCTTGTTTGACTATGGCAGAGTATCCTTTTTCTTCAAAATGACTTACATTACAAGATGTAATTTTAAATAGTTCTTTATGAGTACCATTTTGGTGATTATAGTCATAGTTAACCATCAGGTTACTCAAAAATTCACCTTCAATACTTTTTTCCCCAGTTACTCCAATGAACTCGTATTCATCGACAATTTTCTGATGCAAATCTGGGATGGGCAATCTTGGCTCAAATCCGGCATAAGCCCAGATGCAGTCATTGCTAATAATTAACTCTAATGCTTTGGTAATTGGCTGAGTTTCTTTTTTATCTCCTTGCTGTAGTCTGCCTTGCCCATCAAATTCTAGTGCATGAAAAGGGCAAGTAATAGTATCTCTTTCCTGACAAACCCAGCCACCTGATAATGGTGCTTGCATGTGCGGACAGATGTTATCAAGGGCAAACACTTCGCCTTTTTGGTTTTGCCAAATAACATAGTCCTGTCCGTTTAATGTGATTTTGTTAGGTTTATTCACTCCTAATGTAGATTTGTGCGCGATTAACCAAGGCGCACCAGGTAAAATTGCTTCCATTTTTCCTCCAAAATCTTGATAATTTTTTGAAAAGTTGCTAGATGCGTTAGCAAAAGGTAACGTAATCTTGAAACTTCAAGGTTGTAGACAAGCTGGTGTCGCCTGTTCTACATCACTCTTTTGAATGTAAATTGGGATAACTAAAGTCTTGTCTGCAATGGACCAACTAATACTACCGGGCATTTGCTCGGCTAACTTCGGCTACTGCATGGACAAGTTATGCAATTAACTAATTTTTTAGTTAGTAAATATTAATTTAATAAATTTCATCTTCTATGTCAACTACTAACCAAGTTTTTAGTTAATATATTTTCGTTATGCTGATGGAGCAATGTGGGTCGTTCAACGCAGTCAAAATTCTCATCTAAAAAGCCGCGTCAGGTGCGCGATGCAGAAGCAACGAAAAAGCAGATTCTCGATGCGGCGGAAGCGGAGTTTGCCAGAAATGGACTTCAAGGGGCGCGGACAGGGGCGATCGCTAGAGGTGCAGGTGTCACTACAGCGATGATTTACTACTACTTCCAGAGCAAGGAAGGACTATATCAAGCTGTTCTACAACGTCCGGCGGTGGAGATGCACGAAGGGTTTGGGCAGCTAAATTTGGATCGGTTCCCACCAGAGGAAGCCTTGAAGTTGCTTGTTAAAGAAGCGATCGCTTACGAAGCTGCTCATCCGCACAGAGGGATGCTTTGGTTTCAAGAAGCAAACCAAAATCAAGGAAAGTATTTCAAGCAGGCGAACTGGCAAGAAAATTTTAGCTATCTCATCAAGATTTTAGAGCGCGGGATGGCGGAAGGTTGTTTCCGTCAACTCGATCCATTTTTCACCACCCTGCATATTATTGGAGTTTGTAATTTATACTTCAACGCTTACGAAAACATCAAGCATACTAGACCCGATTTGCAACTGCTGAGTCCAGAAATGATTGAGCAGCATACTCAAGCGGCAGTTAATTTTATTTTGTCTGGTGTGCGGCGTAGTGAGAATTAAGGATTGAATATGGGAAAACTCTTTCCCAGTAAAGCGCTATGGGGTGACAAAAGTATAGTAACTACTCGCTCTCTTGATAAACCCAAGCGCTTAGGTTTGTCACATTCACACAAATAATGAAGGCGTATAACGACCAAGCTCACCGGATGTATGTAAATCACCTCAGTTCGGAATGACACTAAGAAAAGTGGAACGGGGACCCCATATTTGATGGTAAAGATTTAGCCATAAGTGCCATTTGGCTTTTATGTAGAAAAAATCGTTCCAGCCAACCTGACACTAGCGAGATTTAAATTATATCACACTTAATAAAACTCTGATTAACCAAAAAATTACTACATTGAAGATTAAAACTATGGCTAACTTTATCACAGAAAAGTTATAAAATATAAATAAAAAATTGACTATTATAATACCTATAAAAACCGAACGATTAATAAAAGGCGAAATCCTTGAAAAAAATTGAAAATTAGATATTTCTGCTTCAGATTTCAGTCCTTGAGGTTGAGAAATTATGCCTGTTAAAATATATTTAATAATACCTATATGATTGCTCTCTTCTAGAGGTTTTCCATGATCTCCATTAAAATAGTACAATTCTTGCAATCGATCATCTCCCATCAAAAAACCATCAAATCCTCCAGTTCCAATATCTGCCATTCCTACTCCTCGTAAACCACTACACAGAATTCCAACTGGCCAATCAAAAGAGCTACGGGCATTGCATAGCTTCTCTAATTGACCCTTGTCAAATATCTTTTTCCAAGGATATTCTTGTGGTAAAACACTACCAGCTAAGTAAGCTCGTTTGAACTTCATTCCAGGTACTTTCCTCAAACTTTCCCCTAGAATATAAGTCCCATTACTGTGTCCAATGAAATGAAAATCTATATTGGGATACTTAGCAAAATAGTAGCTATATTCATCCATAAACCAAGCTATATTACTTTGACGAAGACCAGGAAGAACAAAGTTAAACGCCGAAAAGTAACCATAGGAAGAAGTGATAACTACTGTGTCTGGATCTTCTTGAAGTATTTTCTCTTTGATCTGCTCAACCCAGCCGCTATTACTAGCTCGAATTCCATGAAGAATAAATACCACATTATTTCTAGCAATGGATGGCGCTAAATTAGGATTTTCATCTAATGGTTGATTGCTAAGAATTGCTTCCCTAATCAGATGATATCTTTCTTCACTATCTTCTGCACAATCTACGCGGTGAATATTCGTGTATTCGGCATCAGGAATATCTATATGAAAAGCATCAGGAAACTGTTCTAAATCAACACTGTCATCACGAGTTATCTTTCCATCTTTTGCCCCCAACAGTTGAACGATAGTTAGTGGATAATAAGATTCGTCGTTGAAATGTCGAATCCACTCAACTCTCAAATTTGTGATAAAGGCAGAGCCTCTAATAAAATCTTGTAATGGCATCAATCTCTGTAAGGAAAAAGATGTAGCTTTCTCAAACGCCATTACCATTCGCCAAATTAGAGATTGAGTAGGATCTAAACCGCGATTGGGTGAAGCCAAAAGAACAAAGCGCCTGACGTACTCATACCAGGGACTTTGATCATAATCAGGGTACATACCAGATGCTAATAGGTAAGTCTGCCGAATGAGTACACCACCTAAGCTATGCCCAATAAGGATAACCTCGTCAAATGGGCCTTTGCGTCGCCACTTTGCATCTATTTTGGCTTTTAGCTCTGTGCATAAGCTAATGCCTTTCTGAAAACTCCAATCATGAAGATTATGCTTATCCCAAGGTAGCCATTCACTCTCAGTTAGGGCAGTTTCCTTCTTAAGTTCTTCAATTAACGGCTTCCAACTTTCAGCATCTTGATTTTCAGAAGGAACAACAACAATGAGCCGTTTTAAGGAAGTTGAGCTAACAGGAGTAGTTCTAGTCGCAGATTGACTGGTTATTCTTGTTCCGTCTGTCCCTCCCCAAGCCAGTCCTACAGGCTGTTCCTCAAAACTTGCTTTGATTCCTAAGTTATTTTCTATGTAATCAGCCAGTAAACTAGCATTTCCATCCTGCGAACTGTAAGTAATAACAAAAGCTGGTTGTACTGCTTGTATTAATGAGATTACTACGTTCCAATCAGCACTATTAGAGTCAAAATTGCCTGATTTTACATCTACAACCAAAACATCTATTTCAGGGAAAGAAACCCCGAATGAACTTGTAGTCCAAGATAAATCTGACGAATACATTACATTAACGCCATTTTCAGTGCGAACCACTGGCATTACTGAACCGGGCTTATCACCTGATGGAAACAGACATATTTGAATATTCTCGACTATATGACAGCTTCCATCGGCTGGAAGAACTTCAAATTGCCCACGTCTAAACTTTATATCTGGAGATTTTTCTAATAATTGTTCATAAGTTTCTTTACTTAAGACAATCTTTTTTTGCTGTCCTTTACTGGTACTGAAATCATTAAGGCGATTGATATTAGTCTGTATGCGAATAGAACGCTCTGGAGCAAATCCATCACAAGTCACAGTCTGACCTATAAGAATACATCCATCTTTGCGAACAGTAGCTGCACCTTGAAGATTATTCATTGTTGCTCCTTTTCATCAGTAAATTGGCGACAAAAGCTTCGACCTTCTGAGGTGTAAGATGGGGAGCAACTTTAGGATTTTTAGTAGCTGATTCGGTTAATGTAAAGCTAAAACGGCCATTTTTGATAGCAGTAGAAAGAACGTTTTCCTCATGTACTAGCTTAGATAACATAGCTCGAAGCTCAAAACTATACTGTTCTTCCCATTGACTCCCATCAGCTAGAGTTGGAAGTTTGCCCAGGAAAACATAATGGTGAATAACCTTGGATCGAGTCGAGTCAATTGTTTCTATGCAGTCAGTTAAGCTTCCTCCTCCCCGCAGGTTGCATTGAAGAATCGCACGAACTTCTTCTTTGCTCCTCTGATTCTCAAGCGCATCTTTAGCCAAAAGGTTAATATTTTCAGACTCTTTAACCCTCGAAATTTCAGATGCTACGGAAAAAGACAGATAACCTGGTGATGTTCCCCAATTGACAAGAGGTTGTATTTCAGGCGGGAGCAATAATAGCAAAAGAAACCTACGCAAAATAGAGGGGTCTTTTAATTCAAGTTCCTGGGCGATTTGATTGAGGGAAATTCCTTGAATTTGATACAAGCGATTTAATAATTGAGCAACTTGTATCGGAGATAGCCTGCGATTTTTCTTATGCGTTCCAATAGAGAGAATTAAATCTCGCCGTTCCTCAGACGAAAGTGAATCTAACATAAGTTTTTTAACTTAGAGATAACCCCGTTCAGAAAGCGCTGCTTCAAGGAGAGTTATAACCGCATTATCTTGGTCAATCTCCTCATCTTGTGTAAATTGATTTAAAGCATCATATAGTTTGTCGCCAACTACTACTCTGAGATTTATTTGCTTCTGCCGCCTACTCCTTTGTATAACTTCTTTTGGAGGTAAGCTTGGCTCTTGATTCGCAACTTTTTCGATTTGTTGTTGTTGAAGACCACTCATTTTTTGCATTTCTTCGGCATAAATGATAGCAGCTTCATTGTCAACTTCTTTACTAGTTGAGTCTGTCGCTGCTTTTTGCGCCCGAAGTGCAACATCAAGTTTTAAACCACTTTCAACTTTTTCTTTTAATGGTTCAATCAGTTGCTCATATTTAACATACTGGCTTACCTTATAATAGGGAAGTCCTAATGTGTCTGAAATCTTTTTAATAGACCCATATTTTATGTATAACGCTGTGCAAGCATCAATGTAGTCTTTGGTTGACAAATTTTGTCTAACCATATTCTCAGTTAGAGAAATTGCTTTTGCAATTTCTGGTTCTACTGGTTCAGCAAGTATTGTAGCACGTATAGTTTCACGTCTTAAATACTGATGTGCTAGAAAACGCCTCTGACCTGTGACTACTTCATATCGTTCTTCCGCTTTTGGAGAAACAACAATTGGCTCAAGGAGTCCTATTTTTTCAATGCTGGCTGCTAATTCTTGAATACCTTCGTCAATCTCGCTAGTACGAACTTGAGACAGTCCGATGTCAATTTGGTCAAGTGGAATTTCTCTAACTACACTATTCTCAGTAATTGTCATCTGTACCTCATCATTAACCGTTTTATATTTACATAACCTGAGTTCGGGATAAGCTGAAACCCTCATTACACCGTTGCTTGATTCTGGGATCTGTCAACGTGCTTGCACCGTTTCAGCCAGTTAACGTTGAATAAACCTCCTTAACCCGAACTGACGTTAAATAATTGAATTAAAAACTTGTACTTTTTTAATTCTAATGTTGGTTATCAGCAGGTAAGCACAGGCGTAGGCCGTCGTAGACATCGCACCCATAATCGCCTCAACTGGGTGCTTGTATCATCCCGCTATAAACTCTCTTATTTCTATTCCGTCAGAGCATCAAGTTTAGCAAGTATTCTTAAACCTTCTTCTGGATTCCCAGTTGCGGCCATTGCCTTAAATCTGGTACTGGCATCAAATTCTGCTAGAGCTATGGTGGAAAGTTCTTCAATCAGCTTATTTACACTTATACCTTTGGCTTGAGCCAGTTTTTTTAATCTGTTGTGTTTTTCGTCTGGTAAACGAATAGTTAAAGTAGCCATTTTTGTTTAACTCCTAATAATTTCTTCAGGTTTTAAGATTGATAAGTTAGGAAATAACAATTCAGCATTTTGGAAATCTTTAATATTATGAGTGGCAATAATTTGAGCATTACCAGCAACAGCTAATTCAATTAAATGGTTGTCAGCTTCATCTTTTAAATTAGGTCGCCATAAGTAGTAAATATAAATCCATTGACTCACACTCATAAATGATGCTAGTAAAGCAGAAATTTCTGCACTCGTTAAAGGGCATTTGGCGATAATTTCTTCTCGCCCAATAACTGACTCATACTCAGAAAATAAAGCGTTTCCCATCAAAGGCTGATATTCGCCTTTCAAGGAGCGTCGAATCAGTTCTCTACTGGAACCCTTAGAGCTAATAAGCGCACTAATAAAAACGCTGGTATCAACCACAATTTTAATCGCCATGCTGTTATGATAGCATATATGCTATCATAACAGCGCGACTCAAAAAAACTTCTTAACAAGATTATCAACAGATATGCGTAGGCGTAGCCTGTTGTAGACATCGCATTACGATTTCCGCGCAGTGCTACTAGCCTTCAACTTCGGATAAGCAATCCGTTTGTGATGAAATTGCTGCCAAACATCTACAAATATCTGGGCAATTTGTGACATCTCTTCCCGTTTTAGTCCTGAATCAACGAGTTGATTGTCTTGCCACTTGGCACGTAGAATATTATTCAGCATTGCTAAAGCTTGTTCTGTAGAGACATCTTTAACCGATCGCTTCTCTCCCACAGATTTAGTCGATGCTTGCAGCGATCGCAGCGCTGCTTCGCAAGAATCTGCTAACATGACAATCCCGGTTTCCCGTGATTGGGGAATTGGCCCATCGTAACGAAAGTCTGCGTCGTCTACAGTTAAACTTGGATCTGACTGAGCCATTTGCTGGGCTTGGTGATGGAAATAGGCAATCAGCATCGTTCCTTGATGCTCTGGAATAAAAGCTTGAATCGCCGTAGGTAAAAGGTGTTTACGCGCCATCACTAACCCTTCAGTTACGTGCTTTTTAATAATTTCTGCACTCTTCCAAGGATCTTTAATCTCTGTATCATGTTTATTCGGCCCCCCCATTTGATTTTCAATAAAGCCAAGAGGGTCGTGCATTTTGCCAATATCGTGATATAATGTTCCAGCCCTGACTAGTTCAACATTGCATCCTAATTCTTTGGCAGCAGCTTCAGCAAGGGTAGCCACAAGCAACGTATGTTGAAAAGTTCCCGGAGTTTCAGTAGCAAGTCGTTTTAATAAAGGGCGGTTAGGGTTCGCCAGTTCTGCTAAACGGATTGGGGTAACTAAATCAAAAACTTTTTCTAGATAAGGACTTAAACCCAAGGCTACAACACTCCACCCTAAGCCGGATAAAGCAAACAATCCCGCTTCTTGGAAGACAATATACCAGGTTGAACCAAATACTTGACCAATTAAGATTTTAACAAGCAGGTAAATACCACCCTGAGTTAAGGCGATCGCAACGCCTAATAATGCTAACTCTTCACGCGATCGCAATCGTTGGGCAATGTAACTACCTAATATTCCTCCCCCAACACCAGCTAAAAGCGCAGCCTTGCTCATATCCAAACTAATGCCTAATATCGGACACAACAGTCCGACAACTGTCAACCCCAAAGTGGGGCCGTAAAAGCTTCCCAACAATAAACCAAGGGCGCTCCAAGTGGTATAGGGCAATCCGATGACGATTACTCCTGGCACACTTAGAGTTAGCAATAACACCAACAGACGATCGCGTTGTCGCAATTCGTAATCAATATGGCGTTCTACCCAGACAAAAATGCCAATAGCGATCGCAATCACGCCTCCTAACTTCACCAACTCCTGCCACTTTATCTCCCGGCGAATCAGGTGATAATGCTCCAGCACCTCAAAGTTCCATGCAGTAATCTGCGCTCCTTTTTTGACAATTACCTCACCATGCCGTACCTTCACCATCACGGGTGGCACGCCAGCCGCCGCCTTTTGAGCATTTTGTCTGGTTTGTTCTTCATCTTTTTGCAGATTCGGCTTGAGTACAGCTAACAACAGATTTTTTGCCAAAGTTTCAGCGGATTCTGGTACAAAAGTCTGTAATTGTAAACTCACCGCATCTTGCAAGATATTTTTTGGCAGTCCTTTTGGGATGCCTTGGGTGAGAATCCGCTCTATACTTTGATGGATTCCCATTTGGGTTTTTTCCCATTCCACATCTGATAAATCCAAAAGTAGAGATTCTTCATATACTGCTTCGGTGCTAACAGTCTCTAACTTTAAAAGTTTGGTAGTGGCTTGGATGTATCTTTGACGTGTTTGGGAAATTTCGGCAATCATTAAGGACAAGCTTTTCTCAGAAGTTGTGAGGCGGAAAGATTCTAGTTCTGCTACAGCTTGAGTAAAATCAGTGTTTTGAGAAAAATCTACTGGCTCTGTCTTCTCTAGACTCTGGGAATCAGATTTGGATGTGATGCGCGGCTGGCGTTTCTGATTGGGTGTGGCTGGGGTGGTTTGTCCGATTCTCTTCTGCTGCTGATTTTTACTATTTTCTACAGCAGATAGCAATGCTTGCCATTCCAACTCAGAACAAGAGCGGAGATAACGTTGGGTAGAGATAGATAAAACTACAGGATCAAAAAAAGGAAAAGCTCCAGCAACAGCGCGAATTTCGTTGCCATCATCTAGAAGTTGTTGCAAATTTTCGTTGATTTTTTCGTTGATTCGCGCATCAAGCATTAACACCTGTAAGGAGCTTGTGCTGACGGCTTTGCGCTCGGCTTCGGTTTTTTTCTGATCTTCGATGCTAGCTGTGTAAGGCGCTGTAATCGTTTGGGGTGCGGGATGTCCTACTCGGAGTTGAGTTTGATTGTATAATTTATACCCAATAATACCTGTGAGGGACACTACAGCGATCGCTAAAATCACCGAGTAACGCTGTTTATATGCCCAATCTAAACCAACTGCACAAATACTACTCTTAGTTTTAACCGATTTTACCTTTGCCCTTAGCGCTCTTTCTTGTTTTCGACGTTTGCTTTTCTCATTGGTTTTTGATAAAAACAGGAATACATTCTTGAGCATAGTCCTTAGAAGTTCCCTTCTATGGGTTTTACCTTTGGGACTTCTCACTAACTTTCCCTTACGGCGTAGTGTTTTGTACTGTCGCCGCCAGTGAGTCAATTGCTGGTTCAAGAACTGCAAAAATTGATGCATTTTCATTATCTATACCTGCAATTGCCGACTTTGATAGCTCAAAAAAAGACAATTATCAGGAAAGTTCGATCTGCGGCTGCTGCAACTTGGTAGCGGGGGCTTTTTTATTGCTGATTTGCCACAATAGCTAGCTACAGAATCAGTCCGAGGGTTTACTGAAAAATTCCAGTATATAAGACTAATACACAGTGGCGGAAGTTTGCCTACTTTTAACCCCTTATCTGGTTAATTAAGAATTAACGCGATCGAATAACGC
This sequence comes from Nostoc sp., assembly GCF_036917235.1. Lineage (GTDB taxonomy): Bacteria > Cyanobacteriota > Cyanobacteriia > Cyanobacteriales > Nostocaceae > Nostoc. The sequence goes on along the minus strand of NZ_JBALDU010000114.1, from coordinate 105,683 downwards.
GAGGAGCTGCGTAAATTGAAAGCGGAGCTACTTCACATCCGTCCTCTGTTAACTCCCTTGGGTTTAAAGTAAGATTATACACTCCTGACCACACCGCCACAAATGCATCGGTCAATTCTAACATTTGGGAAAAGCTAGTTAGTCCCCATACTGGATAATTCCTCTGCAAGAGCAAGACTTGCCAATTTACGGGAATTCCGCCTGTCCCGTTATATGCTCCCGATAAAGCACCAGTAATTGCACCTGTAGCCTGTGAGCTTAGAAGCGTAGCATCTTGCACTTGAGAATTGTCATTATTAGTAGCCTGTAAAAGTGTAAGGCGAAAGTCTTCCAAGGTACTCAAAAAGCAGTAAAATGACATCGCAATAGAGTTACTGAGTTTTTCTTCCTTAGCAAACTCAGCTTGCGCCGTTGATAATCCAGCCCCTTGCTCTAATAAATTCTGGACTCTTAATAATTTTTTTGGTATTGATGTCGGTGTTTCTCCGATAAAAGAAATTGTTTGGGGGATAAGAGTTATAGGGTCAAGTTTTTCAGTTAAGGCAAGAGCGATCGCATATCCTACTGCTAGTGTTCCATCCCTGACTACTGGATCATCCTCCCAGATTTTTAGTACACGCAGCAAGTTTTGTCGGAGCTTAATTGGATTTTCGTGAAAAAAAAGTGCTACTGGTAGTGTGGCAATAATTATTTTTATCGAGATATCATCAGTTGCTACTAAATGAGGAGGTTTTTCTTGCTGACGCTCTATCCAATCATCTAAATCTAATCTACCTAACGCAATCAAACTCTGGATACCCAGAACCGCCATTCTGCCTAAATCTGGGTAACTCTCAAACTGTACTTTACCACCAGGAGCTAAACTTTCCCCCAGTAATGCTCCGAGTAAAGTTCCTTTAAACCGACTTACAGGAGAGTAACGCATACAATTTTGGATTTTGGATTTTAGATTTTGGATTGAATAATTTAATCCAAAATCCAAAATATCAAATTTAAAATTGAGTTATTTTTAATCTTTTCTTAAATAATTCACCAAAGCTTGTAAGCCCAATAAGTAACTTTGAACGCCAAAACCACTTATTTGCCCGATCGCAACTGGGGCGATGTACGAATGATGGCGAAAATCTTCCCGACGGTAAATGTTACTCAGATGCACTTCCACGGTGGGTAAATTAACAGCAGCGATCGCATCTCGTAATGCCACACTTGTGTGGGTATACGCTCCTGCATTAATCAGAATTCCCTGATGTTGCCCTAACGCGCCATGAATAGTATCTACCAAAAGTCCTTCATGATTTGACTGCAAAGGAAAAACTTTCGCCTGTAATTTGAATGCTTCTTCTTCTAACAGGCGGTTAATTTCAGCTAGTGTTAACGAACCATAAATTCCTGGTTCTCGCTGTCCTAGCAAATTTAAGTTTGGCCCATGCAGTGCCAGAATACTTAAGGGTTGTAACGTCGAGTTTACCACTTTGGGGTTAGTGGCGACGGCGCGAGCGATCGTTCACGGGAATCGGAATCAGTTCCGGTTCCGGTTCAGCCTCTGGCCCTAATAGGCTTTCAATTAGCCTACGAGCTAATTCCTTAAGCTTTTCCAGCACCTTTTCTATATAGTCCATGAACTGACCGCTCCTGAGATACTACCTCAATTTTTGATTAACAGGTACGCAGAAAAAAACATACTTTCGCACCTCTGGCTTCCAATCGGGCTGATACACAATCCCGCATTTGGGACATAAGCCACTTCTAAAATTTAGCGTTGTGTTTTCCCTTACTTTTTAGAGTATCACACTTGAACCTACTGAACTGTATCCTATCAAGGATGGATATTAAGGGTCAAGAGTTAAAAATTGGACTTTAGATAGACTATTGAGTAGGAATTTTAGATTTTAGATTTTGGATTAAGAGAATTTTGAGATTCATGCCTCGCCCGTTATGGGCGAAATAAATCTAAAAGACGCTTCTTCTCTGCGAGACGCTGCGCGCGCGAACGTCGCTAACTCTAGCGTAAATCTAAAATCCAAAATTGTTTGACTTGTCACTAGCCTTCTGTACCCTTTTTCTTTGCAGCGGTCGTTGAGGATTTAGCTGTTGACTTAGATTTAGAAGTCGTTGATTTACTCGTTTTGCGAGTCGATTTCCCAGTCGATGTCTTAGCTGCCAACAAACTCAGCGCCGCCGCCAGGGTTACATCTTCTACCGTTTGACCTTCTGGGATACTTACATTAGTTTTGCCATGCTTGATGTAAGGACCATAGGGGCCATCGTAGATATTAATTGTTTCCCCGTCCTCTGGATGCGTACCCAATTCGCGTAAGGCTGCCTTAGACTTGCTGTTGGTGGAACTGCGTCCCTTTTTGGGTTCGGATAACAATTCCAATGCACGTTCTAGGCTAATTGCCAATACATTATCAGTAGCTTTCAGGGAGCGGTAGTCTTTTCCTTCCTTCCCCTGGTCGTGAACCACATAAGGGCCAAAGCGTCCCAAACTTGCTTGGATTTTGCCGCCAGTAACTGGATAAACCCCTAATGTCCGGGGTAGCGCCAACAGACCAACAGCCATCTCCAGGGTAACAGTTTCTGGGGTGACACCTTTGAGTAGGGAGGCTTGTTTCGGTTTGGGGTTTTCGTCGGTTTTGTCACCCAATTGGACATAAGGTCCATAAGCACCAATTTTTACATAAATCGGTTCGCCAGTTTCGGGATGGCGGCCTACCTGGTCAGGACCGGTGATTTTTTGCCGCAGCAATACTTCTACCTGTTTGGGGTCGAGGTCAGATGGTGTCAGGTCTTTGGGAATTGAAGCGGTGATAACTCCTTCACCATTTTCGACTTCAATATAAGGGCCATATTTACCAATGCGGACTTTGGCATCTAGATTCTCAAGTTCTACAGTCCTCGCTTTGGTGGCATCAATCTGACTTTCCCGTTCTTTTACCAAGGTTTCTAACCCTTTTTCTCCCAGATAAAATTGCTGCAAGTAGGGCAACCATTTCACTTCACCTGTGGCAATGTCATCAAGGGTTTGCTCCATCTTCGAGGTGAAACTGGGGTCAACAATGTCCGGGAAATGTTTTTCCAGCAAGTCGGTGACGGCGAAAGCGGTAAAGGTGGGAATGAGAGCGTTAGTCACCAAATGGGCATAACCCTTGTCGATGATTGTGCCAATGATGCTGGCGTAGGTACTGGGACGACCGATACCTTCGCTTTCTAAAGTTTTCACCAAAGAAGCTTCGGTGTATCTAGCTGGCGGTTGAGTTTCGTGCCCAACTGCTTCCAGTTCTGTACAATTCGGACGATCGCCCACTTTCAGATTCGGCAAAATTACTTCCTGGTCTTCCAGTGCTGCTTCTGGGTCGTCTGAACCTTCGACGTAGGCACGTAAGTATCCAGGAAATTCAATCCGTTTGCCAGAAGAACGGAATCCAGCGTCCTCAACTTGCAATTGCACGCTAATTTGAGTTTGCCGGGAATCAGCCATTTGACAAGCGACAGTCCGCTTCCAAATTAAATCGTAGATAGCAAGTTCTCGACCACCCAAAGGAGTTTCTTGAGGGGTGCGGAAGGTGCTACCTGCTGGACGAATTGCTTCGTGCGCCTCTTGTGCGCCTTTGGACTTGGTGGTGTATTGCCGGGGTTGGGGACTGAGGTATTGTTGACCGTAGAGCTTTTCTACAGAACTCCGAGCAGCTGCGATCGCTTGATCTGACAAATGCACCGAATCTGTCCGCATATAGGTAATATACCCTTGCTCGTACAAATTCTGGGCAACCCGCATTGTGTCACGAGCTGAGAGACGCAGTTTGCGGTTAGATTCTTGTTGCAACGTCGAGGTGGTGAACGGTGGCGACGGTTTGCGCGTCACAGGGCGTTCTTCGATGTCGTTAACATTCCAGGTTTTCCCAGTTAGGCGTTCCTTGAGGGCTACCGCTTGTTCAACGTTTAGCAACAAGACATTGCGACCTGCGGTAATTTCTCCGGTCGTGGCGTCAAAATCGCTGCCGTTAGCGATTTTAGTTCCTGCTAATGTTACCAGCTGGGCAGCAAAGGGGGTTTTTTCCTTTGACAAACTAGCTTTCAAATCCCAGTACGTACCCTCATGGAAAGCGCGGCGTTGGCGTTCCCTAGTGACTAAAAGCCGCACGGCTACAGATTGCACTCGCCCAGCAGATAATCCCCAGGCGATTTTTTTCCACAGCAATGGAGACAGGGTATAGCCCACCAGTCGATCTAAAATCCGCCGCGTTTCTTGGGCGCGAACCAACTGCTCATCAATATTGCGGCAGTTTTTCAGAGCTTTTTTGATCGCTTCTTGGGTAATTTCGTGAAACACCATCCGCTTAGTGGGAACTTTCGGCTTCAGCAATTGGTATAAATGCCAACTAATGCTTTCGCCTTCCCGGTCTTCGTCCGTTGCCAGAATCAGTTCATCTACATCTTTGAGGGCATCTTTGAGCTGGGTGACGATTTTCTTTTTGTCTTTCGGGACAACATATACCGGTTCAAAGTCGGCGTCCACATTTACCCCTAGCTGTGCCCATGATTCCCCTTTGACGGCAGCAGGAATTTCACTAGCTGACTGCGGTAGGTCACGCACATGACCCATAGACGCCTCCACCCGATAGCCTGCTGGCAGGTAGTTGCGAATGGTGCGAGCTTTGGTTGGAGATTCGACGATGACGAGAGTTGACATGGAAATTTCAATAAAAAGAAGAGCTAGTAAGCTAAACAGTCAAATTGAGGTAATTTTTGCAAATTGTCAAGATTAAGTCGCGCTTAGGGCGGTGATTTAATCCTCACATAAACTGTCTGCTTGGGAGAAAATCAGCTGAACTTAATGCCCAGTCTGTCCCAGAGGATAAATGAGGGTACGCTGAGTCTGAATTCCCAGCTATTTCAATCTTTAACTTATCTAACGCATAATTGGCGACTACAGTTTTCAAAATATTCTTTAATTGGGGAATCGGGAATGGGGGGACAAGGGGACAAGGGGGAATTATTTAACAAGTTTCTACCTTGTCTCTTCTCCATACCCAATGCCCTACTTTCATAGAGCTTGTGCCAAAATTAAATCAAACTTGAGAGCAAAAGCGAAGTGGGGTTTGTACCCATCTTAGGAAAGCAGAACTATGCTACCAATTCGTCAGGGTGATGTTATCTTACTACCTGTGCAGCAGGTTGAAGGACAAAAAATACCTCATTTAACTTTGGCAGAAGGCGAAGTTACGGGTCACAAACATCAAATTACTGAGGGTAAGGCGGAATTATCTGAAAAAGATAGCACACTTTACTTAAGTGTTTTTTCAGAGTCGGCATTGCTTGCCCATGAGGAGCATAAAGCTATTTCTATTCCTCAAGGTGACTGGATGGTGAAAATTCAGCGGGAATACGAGCCTGAAGGTTGGCGATATGTCGCTGATTGAAAAGTTAACGCCTGAGCAAGAGGCTTTGATTCCAGTTTATCGGGAGAAGTGGAGAGAGATCGCGCTTTCAACTGAGCGAATTGATCGTGAAAAAGCGGCGGAAGCAGTCAAAGCTACTTATGTTTTGATTGGTATGGAAGAACCTGAGATAGTTTTTTATGATAGCCCGAATGCTGCTTTGATAACTACTTTAAGCAAATTATTACAAGAACTTGGTAGCGATTGGGATAGTGGTTCGGCTCTGTGGGGGGAATTATGTATTTATGAACTACCGCCTGCAAACGTATGTAACGACCTAGAGGATGAATTATATAAACAAATTGATGGCGAACTTCATACTCTACTGTGGTTTGAATTAGCAATGAAACTAGAGAATAGTTTGAATAATTGTAACCATTGCTGGGAATTGTGGAGCGAATTAGACAGACAATTGGAAAGTCAACTACAACTTGAAGTGGAAAATGCCAAGGATGACTGCATTGAATATGAAATATTAGCTTGCGGTGCAAGTTTTAATGATTTTTGTATTTCGGTTTTGAATTGTGTGTATGAGCAAGCTAAATGGAATTCCTTTGAGTCAGTAGTCAAAGAGTGCGGCTGGATTTTCGCAGGTAAAAATATTTGTATTGTCTGCGATCGCCCCCTTCATCTGCGGTTTGACAATCAAAATCGCCTCCACGCGGAAGGCGAACCAGCCATTGAATTTATTGATGGATATAGCTTGTACTCCTACCACGGCGTAACCTTACCTGAAAAATACGGTAAAATTCACCCACAGCAATGGCAAGCGGAATGGCTTTTATCAGAGGAAAACGCCGAACTACGGCGAGTATTAATTGAGGGTATCGGTTACGCTAGAATCTGCCAAGAACTACAAGCGATTGAATTAGACAACTGGCAAGAATATACACTATTAAGAATTGATAAAAATGTGGATATCGAGCCGATTTATTTATTAAAAATGATTTGCCCTAGTACAGGGTTTATTCACGCCTTGCGAGTTCCACTACATATAAATTCAGCGCGTGAAGCAATTAGCTGGGTAAATTGGGGAATTGATCCAGAGGAATTTGGTGTGCAAACATAATTACTTAAAGGACTTCCCCATTTAGAAGTTGTTCAAAAAGGTAATGACGATCCATTTATGCTAGATATCACATTAGCAGAAAGGGTATACTATATTTCTTAAATGCAGTAACTTGAGAGTTAATTATTCATTTTTGAGTAATACAGTGAAGATACTACCATTTGGATAATTATCTTCGATGGTAATTGTACCAGAATGTGCGTCGATCGCCATTTTGCAGAAAGCCAATCCTAAACCAATTTGCGAAACTTCTGGTATTGGAGTTCCAATTTCATACTTATCAAAAATGATTTGTCGTAACTCCAGACTTACTCCCGAACCAGAATCGGCGACTTGCACTTTTACACCACCTGCTGCTAAATACTCTCCCCGTAGGGTAACTTGAGACTTGGACGGGGAGAACTTAATGGCATTGGAGAGCAAATTATCCAGCACTCGACGAAAGATAACTGCATCTACTGCAACAATACCACCAGGTTCGGGTAGTTCGCGTATCAGGGTCAGGTTCTTTTGATTAGCGATCGCCTCAATACCTGCCAATGCTGACATACACAGCGTATAAAGGTCTACTTCTGTATAGTTGAGAACCATTTTCCCAGATTTCAGCTTTGCCACGATCAGCAAGCTATCGATTAACGATTGCAGTTGTTGTCCAGCAACTAAAATTTGATCGACTTTGCCTTGCTGTTGTTCAGGTGACAAACTTGACAACCGCAGAATCTCTGCGCCTAAAACAATACTGGTAAGTGGATTTCGCAGATCGTGCACAATCATGTTTACCATGTCTTCTCGCAGCTTGAGCAATACTTGCATACTGTCGTACTGGTGTTTAATCCGCAACATGGAATGAACTCTGGCTCGTAATTCCACACCATTAACGGGTTTACTAATGAAATCATCTGCACCCGTCGCCAGACATCGAGCCAAATCTTCTTTATCGGTTAATGCTGTCACCATAATAATCGGCACTGCTTGCCATTGTGGATCGGCTTTGATGCGTCGGCAGACTTCCATCCCATCAAGATCGGGCATCATCACATCTAATAAAATCAGATCGGGCTGAAAACTATCGAGGCGGTTTAGAGCTTGTTGACCACTAGGAGCGTAGTATAGCTGGTAGTTTTCACCATCGAGAAGAGTTTCAATAACATCAAAGTTATCGGGTTCATCATCGATTACTAAAATAGAGGGTTGACTATCCATCGAGAATTTCCGCTACCTTCCTAAAAGTTGTTGAATTGTAGTTACAAGCTGTTTTAGTTTTATGGGTTTGGTCAAATATTCATTAGCCCCAACTGCTAAACAAGTTTCGCGATCGCCGGGCATAGCTAATGCCGTTAGTGCAATTATGGGAATATGCACAAATTGTGGTTCGTTACGAATGCGGCGGATGGCTTCCAACCCATCCATTCCCGGCATTTGAATGTCCATCACAATTAAGTCAGGGCGTTCAACTCTCATAAAGTCAATAGCTTGTTGTCCATTGTTTGCCAAAATGAGATGATACCCTCGACTTTCAAGATAGGCGGACATTGTGTCAATATTTGGTTGATTATCTTCTGCCAGCAAAATCAAGGGAGTGTCCAGAAAGACTTCTGGCACTACAATTAGATTTGGCGAATTAAAACGGGCAGGATGTTGTAGTTTCTCTATAGTTACCTGAAGTTGAGCGCGAGTAATGGGTTTGACCAGATATTCAAACGCTCCTTGAGCCAGTCCTTTGCTATGCTCATCCACAACTGAAATGATGATCGTTGGAATATCTTTGGTTTTTGGGTTGGTCTTGAGTTGATTTAGCACCTCCCAACCCGATAGGTTCGGTAGTTGCAAATCGAGAATGATTAAAGCAGGTTGAACTCGCAGCACTTCTTCTACGGCTCCTTCACCTTGAGAATAGATGATGGGTTGCATTCCCATCTCGCTCAAGTAACGAGTAATTTGATCGGCTGCCGCCACAGAATCTTCAATAATTAAAACTTGAGCATTTTCAACAAGTAAGGGATAGCTGGGTAATGAAGTAGTTACCTGCGTTCTTAGAAGATTGTCGCTGCTATGGTAGGGAATGCGGACGGTAAAACAACTTCCCTTTCCAACTTCACTGCTAACTAAGACGGTTCCTCCATGTAGGTTAATAATCTTTTGTACCAGTGCCAAACCTAGACCTGTGCCACTGTATTGGCGATTGAGGCTGCTGTCAAGTTGGATAAAAGGCTGAAACAGCTTGCCAATTTCTTCAGAGGCGATACCGATGCCGGTGTCAGTGATACGGAAGCAAATATCTGGGGAAGATGAGGAAGACAAAGCAGAATTTACTTCCCCTGCCCCTCTGCTCCCCTGCCCCTCTGCTCCCTTGCCCCTCTGCTCCCCTGCCCTCTCCAGCCTGACTTCTAGCGTTACACATCCCCGTTCTGGCGTAAATTTGACGGCGTTACTTAACAGGTTGATTAGTACTTGACGCAGGCGGCGATCGTCTACTTGGATGCTGTCAATATTGTCAGAAATATGAGTACTAAGACGAATACTTTTTTTCAAAGCCATCTGTTTGACAAAGGCAAGGCTGGTATCACACAGGCTCCTAACAGAAACATCACTTAGTTGCAGTTCCAGTTTGCCAGATTCAATTTTAGACAAGTCTAGAATGTCGTTGATTAGTTCTAGTAAATGTCTGCCACTGCGCTCAATAGTGGCGATCGCTTTTGCTTGTCTTTCATTAATGGAGCCGAATACACTTTCTTGTAAGCCCTCTGACATACCCAAAATCGCATTGAGAGGTGTTCGCAGTTCATGGCTCATGTTTGCGAGAAATTCGTCTTTGAGGCGAGTGGCGCGGGCAAGTTCCATATTGGCGTTAGCAAGCTGCTCATTCGTTTGCCGTAATTGTGCTTCGGCTTGTTTGCGTTCTGTGATATCTTCGTGAGATACTACTACGCCAATCACCTCACCTGCACTATTAGTTAGGGGAACTTTATTAGTTCGCAGCCAGAGTTGTTCGCCATTAGACCCTTCAAATGGCTCTTCATAGCCTAGTTTAGGTGTTCGAGTGTTCATCACCATCATATCGTCTGCACAGTAGAGGTGTGCCAAATTTGCCCAAGGTAATTCAAAATCGGTCTTGCCAAGGATCTCATGGGCTGTCAGTTGAGAATGGCGGATAAATGCTGGATTGCAACCAATAAACCGCGATTGGCGGTCTTTCCAGAAAACACGTTGCGGAAATGTATCTAGTACCGTTTGCAGCATTTTGCGTGATTCTTCCAGTTCTTGCGCGGTTTGTTTGCGTTCACGGATATCAAATAGGGTGGTGCGGCTGTATAGATAGTTTCCCTCAGCATCCCTGACAGCAGTAGCGCTTACCAGCACTGGAAAAACTGTGCCATCTTTACAAACTATGTCCAACTCCAAATCCTTCACTGAACCCTGTTTTTTGAAGTGAGGATAGTTTTGCGCGAAGGACAAGCGACTGGCTTGGGTAAAAAAATTCACCACAGGTCGGCCAATCATTTGCTCACGGGTATAACCCAACCATTGCAGTTCAGTCTCGTTTACCTTGACCAATCGGCCTTCGCTGTCGAGGGAATGGTAGCCACAGGGAGCATTATTGTACAAATCTTCAACTTCATGGGCATATTTTGCCAATGCCTCTTGTGCCTCTTTCCGTTCGCTTATATCAGTTATTCGGACTAGATGCATGGTACGTCCGGCGACAGTAATCGGTTTGGCTGCAATGTTTCCCCAGAAAATCTTACCCTGAAGAGTAATATATTCAATCTCTAGGCTCCAGACACCTTTTGACTGCATATCTCTGACGATCGCATCTGTTTCCTTGGCAGTGAATGGACGCAGTTGGAGTGTCTGCCCATTGATATTGACTAATTCAGCTTTGTCAACCGCCTCAAACATTTCCACTGCCCGCCGATTGCAATCTAGAGTCAGCAGCGTTTGCGGATCGACCAGGAAAATGGCATCGGCTGATTCGTTAAAAATTGCTTCTCGCAAATCCCGATTGTGGATGAGTTCTTGTTCGGCTTGTTTGCGATCGCGTAGCGCGGCTTGCCGTTCGCTGATATCATAGTTAACCCCAATCATCCGTACAGGTTCACCCTGCTGGTCACGCTTGACAATAGCATACCCTTTCAGATAACGAATTTCTCCACTTGGTTGAACGATGCGGAACTCGACATTATATTCTTGCTTTCCTTGCAGAACTTGCTCTATGGTTCTTAGCATATAAGGGCGATCGTCCGGGTACAGACAGTTCAACCAAGCATCAAAAGAACCGTTATAATCAGCGTTGCTCACTCCATATAGTTCGTACATACGATCGTCCCAAATCTGCTTTGCCTGGACGAAATCATATTCCCAAATACCAAATCCTCCAGAGCCGATTGCTATGGTTAGGCGTTCGGAGAGACGATGCAGCTGTTCTTCTGCTTGTTTGCGTTCGCTAATATCTGTGAGTGTGCCGATGTAGCCGATAATGGTGTCGTTGGTGTTGATTTCAGGTAGTACTTGGATATAGAACCAGTTGATGCTGCCATCTGGGCGTAGATGTCTGCCCTCACTCTGATAGAATTCCCTTGGGTTAACACGTTCTTGCTTAAATTTTAGAGACCATTCCCTCCCCAGACGCTCGGCGTCTTCTGGGTGCAAGGCCTGTAACCAACCCATCCCCAATGCTGCCTGTGTTGGTCTACCACTCATCTTACTCCAGCGGTCGTTAGCATAGATGCAGTTACCAACGGCATCCAGCCGGAAAATAGCTACAGGAGCCGCTTCTGCCAGATGTGCATAACGGAGTTCGCTATCTCGAAGGGCTGTCTCTATTTGTTTTTGCTGGGTAATATCTTTGGCAATACTCAAAAATCCGATATTCTGTCCTTCCAGATCCTGGAGAATTTTCACCGACAGAAATACAGGGAAACGAGAGCTATCTTTGCGAATATAAGTCCATTCGTTTTCATAGGTGCTTCCGTCTTGAGTGACAATAGTAAAAAAATCTCTACCGGGTGCAATTTCCCTACCCAATTCTAACGAGAGTTCTGCTGCTCGTTGGTTGAGTTCCTCTGGGTCGTGAAATGTAGTTGGACTTATTTGCCGAACAACTTCATTTGCTTTGTAGCCCAACATTTTCTGAGCAGCCGCATTGAAAATTTGGATACCATTTGAGTTATTAAGAATAATGGCATAGTCGGTGCCATCTAAAATAGCTTGTTGCAAATTAGCGATCGCTAATAATTGAGCTTCTACTTGTTTGCGTTGTGTAATGTCAACATGGCAACCAATCATCCGCAAGGGATTGACGTCTCGATCCCAGGCAATTACACGACCGGAACAAATGACCCAAACGGTAGAACCATCCTTATGTCGGTATCTCACCTCATTGTAAAAGGGGATTTTTCCGCGACTTTGGACGTGTTGCTCAAAAAGTTGCAGAACACCTGGTAAATCCTCTGGAAAAATCAGGCGTTGCCAACTCTCTGGTGTATTTGATAATTCATAATCTTCATAGCCAAACATCTGCTTGAAGGTTAAGCTCAAGTATTCCTGATTGCCGGGAATATCCCAGTCCCAGTAACCTGCTAGCCCGATTTCAAGAATCTGCTCCAGAAGATGTAATTCAATTCGCAGCATCTGGGCACGCCGCCGGTCTTCCTCTGAGAGCTTGCGTTCTGTGATATCTATTAGTACGCCCAGCATTCGCAGTAGTTGTCCGGTTGTGTCGTAAACTCCCCGTCCTTTTGCCGATACCCAATGAATGCTGCCATCTTGCCAGACAACTCGATATTCCACAGCGTAATCGGTTTGGGTGGCGATCGCCTGCCTCAATTCCTGCTCAACCCATTCCCGATCCTCTGGATGTAGTTGATTGAGCCACTTTTCATAAGTCCAGTTCACATCACTCAAATCGGAACCAAAACAGTGAATTGCATTCTCACTGGCAAATATTTGATTGGTGATTGGGTTCAACTCCCAATAGCCAATACCAGCAAAATTCAGGGTAAGCTTGAGTTTGTCTTCACTGGCTTTTAGCGCTGCTTCTGTCCGTTGGCGTTCTGCCAGTTCTGCCTGTAGTTGTTCAGAAGAACTTCCCTGTTGAATGGCGATCGCTATTTGCACCGCTAGTTGATCCAACAAATCTAGTTCTACTGATTGCCAGTGGCGAGATGCACTACATTGATGAGCAATTAATAATCCCCATAATTGCTCTTTGACTAAAATAGGTACTACCAAATTGGCTTTGACTTCAAATTGTTCTAGAAGTTGCAAATGACAATTCGTTAAGCCAGCTTGATAAATATCGTCGATTGCTCGTTTTTTCCCTTGGCGATAATCACTTGCGGCTCCTTCTTGAAAGCAGGTCTCCAAAATCTGCTGTCCCAAAGCCACTGTCCAACCTGGAAGCACTGACTCTGCCGCAATTGTACCGCTCATCTCCGGCTGAAATTGATAGACAACTACTCGGTCTGCTTTCAAAAACTGCCGTACTTCTGTTGCTATGGTACGCAGAATCTCTTCTAGTTTAAGAGACTGACGAATCCGTAAGGCGATCGCAGCAATCAGTTGCTGTTGTTCCTGACTTTGTTCTAACTGTCGAATCAAATCCATCCGTTCAATGGCATGATGAATTGCACCTTGAAGAACTTCAGCCGTGAGTTTCTTTTTAAGCAGATAATCTTGCACACCACTTTTCATCGCACGGACAGCAGTAATTTCATCCCCTTGTGCTGTCAGCATAATTACAGCAGTTTGGGTATTGCTATGGCATTCCCGAAACTGCTGAATAAACTTCAGCCCATCGCCATCGAGTAACAAAAAATTCAGCAAAATGATATCTGGTATCTCCTGTTGACACCATTTCAGTGCTGGCGTTGGCGTCTCAAACTCCAAAATGCGGTAGGTATACAGGCTGTCTTGCTCTAAAAAGCGACGATATGCTTCCCGATCTTCAGCGCAATCATCAATCAGCAAGATCGTGAGGCAAGAAGGATGACTCATAACTTAAAAATACAAACGCGATCGCGTTTCAAAAAAATTATAGCTCGATATCATCGTGTCAATAGCCTGATGTGACACTCTCCAGGCTTCAGCCTGGAGAGTCTTGAATCTAAGACATAACTTGCTCAATCAGGGTTGCTCTAGAAGCAATAAAACACACTTGTTCCGCTTGGCAATAATCTAGCAAATTTCCCTAACACGATCAGGATTTGGCGCTTTTGTCCGTTCCACGATCTGTTGTATTACATCGCCTACAACTCTAGCAGATGGAGTTTATAATATTGTTTTGTTTCACGTCGTAATTCTTAATCTAAATAAATTCTGGCACAAATGAGCGAAATACTTCTTGTAGTAGACATGCAAAACGGTTTTATGTCTGAGAAATGCAGACATATTATTCCTACTATTATTAAACTAATCAAGCGATTTTTAGCAGATGGAAAACTTGTTGAATTCACAAGATTTATCAATACTGCTGATAGTAATTATGTAAAACTAATTCATTGGTCAAGATTGATGCAAGAATCAGAGACGAGCATTATTGATGAACTTCAGCCATATACAAATAATATTTTTGACAAGCCTTATTACTCCGCATTTACGGAAAGTTTTTCGAGTTTTATTTTTATTAATAAAATCAGCAAAATATATCTTTGTGGAATTGCAACTGATAGCTGTATTTTCAAAACAGCAATTGATTCTTTTGAGCGTGGTCTTGAACCAGTGATTATCGAGGATGCTTGCTCTAGTCACGGTGGTCAGGAAGCACATGATGCAGGTATTTTTTTGCTGAAGCGTAATATAGGAAAAAACCAAATTAAGATGACTGATGAGGTTCTTGAGGAGATGTTATAAGCCTTGTATCATCGCTAATATCGTGAAGCTGGTGCGATGCCTACGCAAGGGTTAGTCTTATGAACATAGTCCGATGTTTTAAAGCTTAGTCATTTACTCAAAAGACTATGGCAATTGAAGAGATACAGTAAAATAGAAATTTACAAAATAGTAATTCAGGCAGTAAGGGAAATCTATCTTAATCTTTTAGGGATTAGTTATATTCCAATACAGTTCAGTTAAGCTTCTCTTTATTCTCTTCCTTCGCGTCCTTCTCTACGAGACGCTGCGCGAATGCGTCCTTTGCGGTTCGTTAAAAAAAAGTCTTACGCTTAACTGAACCGTATTGAGTTATATTCCGTAGTTTTAAGTACGCTTTTTCAACACCAAGTTTGCACAACATGACCTTTCAACTGTTGTCCTAACCAAGGTGTATTTTGTGAAAGTGTATAAAGACTTTTACGTTCGACTTTCCAGGGTTTCTGGGGATCAAATAAAGTAAGTTCTGCTGGTTGATGAGGTAGAATTGCACTTACTTTCTGCCCCAAACACTCTGCTGGATTGGTACTCAATGCCCGCCATAATTCTAAAGCTGTAAATTCCTCAGTTTCAACAAGATATTGCCATAAAAGAGGTAGTGCTAATTCTAAACCAATTGCTCCTGGAGGCGCTTCGGCAAAGGCTTGGACTTTTTCTTCGTAGCTATAGGGTGTGTGATCGATAGCGATCGCATCAATTACACCCACACGTACCCCCGCACGCAACGCCACCATATCACGAGGATTTCCTAAAGGCGGGTCTAAATGCAAGCTGGTGTTATAACTCTTAACTGCTTTAGTATCAAGTAAAAGGTGCATCCAGGTGGTGCTGGCGGTGATGGGTAAACCAGCCGCTTTAGCTGAAGCAATTAATTCCACGCTGCGAGCTGTAGAGACACGCATGATATGGACTGGTGTACCGATGGTTGCAACCAATTCCAGCATAGCTGCGATCGCAGTTGTTTCAGCACTGGCGGGGATTGGGGGTAAACCAAAACGGAGAGCATTTGTCCCTTCTCTCATTACACCATTTGCTGTTAACTGGCGGTCGCTAGGCCAAAATGCAACTGGTTTGCCCAACGGCTGGAGATACTCTAAGACTCGCCGCACCAGCGCCAAATTTTCTAAAGGCTTACCATCAGTAAAACCAACAACTCCAGCCGACGCTAAATCTGCCAATTCCGTCATCTGTTTCCCAGCAACATCTACGGTGATAGCACCCCAGATATGAAGCAGGGGAGCAGGGGAGCGAGGGAACAGGGGAGACAAACTCTTCTCTACCCCTCTGCCCCTCTGCCCCTCTACCCTCTTCTGCTGCAACTGTGCCACAAGCGCAGGGTTATCAATAACTGGGGATGTATCGGGTAAAATGCTAACTCTAGTAAAGCCGCCAGCAGCAGCAGCTTGTAAGAAAGACGAAAGGGTTTCTCGTTCTTCAAAGCCAGGTTCACCAGAGTGGCTGTACAAATCAACTAATCCAGGCCCGAGAACTAATCCTTGACAATCTCTGATTTGAGTATCGGAAGCGATGTCAGAAATGTGCGAAGCCACTTCTCGGATATAACCATCAGCAATCAGCACATCAAAGAGTTCGTCGATTTCAGAAACAGGGTCAATCACTCGTACTTTTTGCAGCAGTTCAGTCATAAAAGTTTTTAGTTATGAGTTAAGGGTTATGAGTCAAGAGTGAGAGTGAAAAGTTATGAGTTAGGAGTTAGGAGTTATGAGTTATTTGTTCCTCAATCATTGCTTCTAACTTTATTCCTCACTTCTAATTCCTTGCTTATAAATTTATTCGTAATTCCTAACTTCTCACTCCTCACTCAGCACTCAGCACTCAGCACTCACAACGCTCCCGCTGCTGTTTTATCAAGTACGCCTCCACCAAAGTGATAGGTGATATTCATCGCTTGCAGTACTGGTAAACCATCGATTCCAGCAGGGTAGTCGATAACACTAACTGCACCGTTCCCCTGGCGAAAACTCCAGAAGTTTTCCAGCGATAAACCCAGAATGTGACAAAGCAAGGTTTTGTTAGTAGCGTCATGAGCTACTACTAATACAGTTTTGAATTGATTATTTGATGCTGCTTGCAGAATTGATTGCCAAGCTGCAACACTACGCTCCCACACTTGTTGCAAATTCTCCCCTTCAGGCATTTGCACTTGCGTTGGTATCAGCCGCCATCGCTGCAATTCTCCCGGAAACTCTTGCTCTATCTCTGTTTCTAATTTTCCTTCCCAGAGACCATGACTGATTTCTCTTAAACCATCTTGCAATTCTAACTTGACATTCGGATGTTGTTTTAAGATAATCTCTGCTGTTTCTTTAGGGCGCAGCATTGTGCTACTGACAGCAAAATGAATCTCTACGTCTTGGAGAAATTCGCCTGCTTTTTGCGACTGTTGTCTACCGTTGTCGTTGAGGGGGACATCAATTTGACCTTGAAACCGGGTTTGGCGATTCCAGTCAGTTTCCCCATGACGCACTAGCAACAATCGTACTCCTTGATGATCCGGTCGCAATGAGGGTAAAGATTCTCCGGTGTGTTGCGTCTGATTTAAGGATTCTAGCTGGACTGGTTCGCCCAATCCTCCAGCAAAATTTAATACGGTGATGCCACAGTTAGATTGCTGTATTGAGTGGTAACGACTGGGAGGGATTCCTAGCGCTGTGCTAATCAGGGCGCGATTAATTCCGTTATGTCCCACGATGAGAATAGTTTCGCCTTGATGTTGAGACAAAATTTCTTGCCAAAACTGCCGTGCTTGTTCGTATAAAGCAAGAACAGGAAAGTGTTCTCTTGTTCCTTGTGCATCATTAAGCAGCATCCGCAGTTCGTCGGGACGTTGATGCCAAGTGCGGTAGTCTTCGGCAAATTTCTGCTTGACTTCAGAAGTTAGCAGTGCTTCCCATAAAGGTAGGTCGATTTCTAGCAGCAAATCAGAAACTTGGAGTACAGCAGATTGTTCAGCATGAGTCGCTAACTCACTATGGATAATATCTGCTGTGTGTTTCGCTCGTTGTAAGGGACTGCTGTAAATCGCATTAAATAAGATATTGCTGAGGGCTTTGCCTACTAGACTTGCATCGTTACGACCTTTTTCGGTTAATGTTGACGCATCAGTGCGTCCTTGGATACGCCGCTCGGTGTTATAACCGCTTTGACCGTGGCGCACAATGATGACACGAGTCATCTCAAAGCCCTCCTCTTATCTTGACGATTAATTTTACTGCAAAACGATTGCATAATTATCGACTCAGGAAGGCGGATTGAGTCAGGTGCAAAATTTTATTCTGTTAGAGGAGACAAAACGATTGGCTAAAACTGCCGTTGTCTGAACGATATTTTATAATAAAGCTGTTTTGATTTAAGTATAAATACAAGAGTTAAAATGATGTAGTCACAATATTGTAATTGTGCCTATTAAAATATTTAAGCTAGTAATGAAAAGTTTATAGCAAGGACTTTAGTGCTTAGAAAATTAAAGACTAAAGTCTTTACTACGAACTTGTTTACCTTACTAATTGAAACTTGACAAATTATCAGCAAACATTTTGGGCAAGGCATAATTAATTAAAACTACAACGTCAGCCTTTATACTTGCTTACTCTCTCCCTATATCTAACTGGACTTGCAATCCATCATTGTCACTGTCTGACTGAGCCGGTGTTAAGAAAATTGAAGTGTCTGGCTGTGATAATGATTCGTTAAAGCGGATTTTGGCTGGAGTTTTATTTTCTCTTCTATTATTACGGTTAGAAAGAGTTGCTGGATTAGTTTGCTCAAAAAAACTCCTAAAGTCATCTTGGGCTGTTTTCTTATCGATTCCAAGTAGAGAATCACCAGTTAATCTATATTGTCCGGGATTTGAGTTTGATGCTGGCAATTGAGCGTAGACTTGGCTTCCTAAGCTTGTAAAGGCTGCCGTAATCCCTAAGAAAGCAATAATTTTGGTGTTCATTTGTTTTATCCAAATTATTTTAATATTGCTTATCTATTATTCTCTGGAAAAAGTATTTTAATCAACTCTATCGTTAGGTTTAACTATAATAATGGTATTGTATAGATACTTAGCGTGTCAATGATTTTGGCTGTTGTAGGCATTAACAAGTTATAACTTTGGCATTTCTTTGGAAGTTAGATTATCTGGTTAAGTTTCTTAGCGATCGCAGTTACATTCATTGAGATATGCCAGGATGAAACCAGGGATATTTAACAATCGCAGTAGAGCGATCGCTTAGGTGAAGCTGTTTTAATTACCACTACTACAATTTTTGTTACAATCTTACAAATTTGTTACTAACAATAACAAGTTTAGTTACCATCACTACAATTTTTGTAACAAACATCATAATTTTCGTTACAATTTTACAAATTTAGTTACTATCACTACGATTTTCGTTATAAACATCATAGATTTAGTTAATATTGCTGAGTAAATTGTTACAATAAACACTAAAGTATGTGGATTTTACCCAACCAAAATTAGGCTTTAGTAAGGCAAGCTAGCTCTATAACACTTAAAAATAACATCATTATGCCTCGTCAAAAGCGTACATATCGCGTTCTAGAAAAAGCTGAATTGAGAATCGCCGGACTCAAAGCAATCGATCCCAGCATGGATTTTGGGGATGCTCGCAACTTGCAAAATGTCGCACAAGTTATTCAACAGTACCGCAGTAAAATAGATGCTTATAATACCACTCTGGCTGTGATTGACTCTTATAAAAGTGAGATGAAAGAGTTGGAAAAAACTTTGAGCGATCTGAGTGAAAAAATGCTCCTAGGAGTTGCTTTTAAGTACGGCAAAGATAGCCATGAATATCAGATGGCGGGTGGTGTTCGCAAAAGCGATCGCATCCGTAAAAGCAGAGCAACACGCTTGAGATCGATTTCAGAGGAAGCAGTTGCTAAGAATGCTACAACTGTATAAAAGCGTCCTAAAATTAAAGTCTGCCGCTACTGAAGCTTGTTTTTAGCAAGATTTTAGGCATGAACAAGAACTCCCGATCGGTGTCATACTTGAATTTTACATAGTTTTGTTGTCTAGAAAAGCAACAATGCAAAACTTTAGTGATTTTTATGCTGTGTATTTTACTTTAGTCATCAGAAACTTTACGTAAATCTATTGATGTGCCTATAAGTAAAGTCGGTAAAATTCATGAGGTTTAATAGATAAAAATTAACTAAAATTAGCTTTAAATAGCAGTCAATATCTGTTAAACCAAACAAATTTGTAATAACCGATCGATTGTTTATCAGCAACTATTGCTCAACATAACTTTATCCACTGATGAGCGACTTGAATAACCAAAGACTCAAACTCAAACTTCATCAGTTGCGTTTAGTTCCATATCTAGCAATTGGTTCTCTAATTTTTTATTTTAATTCCAACCTAGATTTAAACTACATAGTGAAAGGATATTTAGTCTTAATGGAATCTCAGTTATGTATAATCGTTATTTATTTTTTGACGGCAAAAATCACTAGCAAAACACATAAATAATCAAAAAAGGTCAAAAAATTTGGTTGTATTATATGCCAATAGATATTTATTAGAGTTAATTAAGGAAGTAAATGTTATGAAGACTAAATCTACAGCAATTATACTTTGCTTTTTTGGCGGGTGGCTGGGAATCCACAAATTTTATTTAGGAGAAAACGTAGCAGGTATTTTGTACTTATTGTTTTTTTGGACTTGTATTCCATCTTTAATAGCCTTTGTTGAGTTCTTCATCCTAGTTTTGATGCCAGATCCCGAATTCAATACAAAATATAATCAAGTTATCGCAAGCACAGGTGGAGCCGTCTCTGCAAAAGATGCAACCAGTGCATTAGCTGATTTAAAAACTCTTTTTGATTCTGGGATAATTACCGCAGAAGAGTATGAAGAAAAGCGCCAAAACCTTCTGAAATCTTTATAAATTAAAATCATTAGTCGATTTATGATCTCACAATCTAAATCTTGGTTTCAACAAACTCCTGCTTGGGTGTGGTTATCATTAATCCCGACATTCGGGGGATTTGCGATTGTCTATGCAGGTTATAAATCTAAGACGAAAACTTGGGTTGTTCTAGGAATTAGCATCTCTATTTTAGCTTTAGCTTTATCGGCAAATAGTTTAGCTTTTGCTGTCTGGATGGCTCAAATTGGTATTGCGTTCTATCTCAAGAAATCTTATTTAATCAAAAGTTATCCGAAGAATTTGCCAGTTCCAGAAGAACAAGAGTTAGCAAATTTAGTTGCGAATAGTCGTGATAAAATAGATATTAATGAATGCTCTAAACATGAATTAGTTAATTATTTAGGGCTACCGATAGTTTATGCAAATAACATCGAATCATTGATGAATGAGGGATATGTTTTTACTCATATAGAAGAGTTAATAGAAATAGCCGGAATTCCCGAAAAGCAGGTAACTCGCATTACACCACTGATTACTTTTGGCTACAACTACAAAAAAGAAGCTGATTTTTCTTGGAAACGATTAAACACATATTCAACTGATGAATTAATTACCTGTGGATTGGATGGTGCGATCGCAGAACAAATTGTTGCCGAAAGGCAGCAACGAGGTGAGTATAAATCATTGATTGATGTGAAGCAGCGCACTGGATTACCGTTTAATACTTATCGTCACATAGCCTAGACTCTCGATTATCCTGCCTTTTTGCAAGGAAGCTTCACAGTAAATCGACTACCTTTACCTAACTGACTTTCGGCGTGGACAGTTCCACCATGCAACTCGACAATTTTTTGCACCATTACTAATCCTAAACCAGTTCCCGAAGAACGATGGTTAGAGGCAGTTTCAACTTGCACAAAAGGTTGAAATAATTTAAAAAGGTCATCGGAAAGCATCCCAATACCAGTATCTACCACACTGATAAAGATATATTCATTGGTGGAACTTGGCTGGGCTTCAATCCAGACTTCGCCTCCTTCTTTAGTAAACTTGATCGCGTTAGTCAATAAGTTGATAAATACTTGGCGAATGCGGCGTTCATCGACTTGGATGGGTTCGAGTTCTTCAGGTATTTGTGCCCTCAGCCGGATATTTTTCTGGAAGGCTAAATCTTTGACAAAACTCAAGCAGAAGTCACATATTCCCTGAATCGAAGTAGCAGCTAGTTGCAGTTCTATTTTGCTGGATTCGGTGTCAGTAATGTCAAGGATTTGGTTAATTAATTCTAGTAGGTTCTTACCGCTAGATTCGAGGATATTTAAAGACTGGCGCTGTTCTTCACTTACAGGGCCGTACACTTGATCTTTGAGTGCCTCTGTGATTCCCAAAATTGAGTTTAAAGGAGTCCTCAGATCGTGGTTGATGTTTCCTAAAAAAGTTTTTCTAGCACGATTTGCGACTTCGGCGAGTTCTTTAGCCTCACCTAGCGCGGATTCTGCGCGTTTGCGATCGCATCCTTCTAAAGTTAAGGCGATAATTTCCGCGATTGAGCTAATAAAGTTTTGCTCGCTCAGTTCCCATTTCCGGGGAATATCAACTTGTTCAGATAATACTGTTCCCACCATTTTGCCCCCAACCCAAAGACTGGTATCAATTAGGGAGACAATATTATTTGGTTCGAGTAATTTATCCGATAATTCTTGTACCCGTGGATCGGTACGAGTGTCAGAGACGGCAATGGTACGAGAAGCCACTAAAGCTCTAAAGTAGATTAAATAATCTGCAAGGTTGCGTTCTAAACCTGCCGAATGTTTCTGATTGCTACGTTCATAGAGACTTATGCATTGTAGCTTCGTACGCTCGCTATTGAATAACCACACACTCACTCGTTCTACTTCTAAGGCATTGGCTGCTTTTTCTGTGATAACTTTGAATGCTGTTTCTAAATTTCCTTCAAAAATCGCTTTGTGATTTGCCAATTCTGTGAGTACTTGATAATACTGCCCCAGTTTTTGCTCACTGTTAATGCGTTCTTGAATCTCTTGCTGTAATTCTTGAGTTCGCTGCTTAACTTGCAGTTCTAAAGCTTCATTTTTGCTAATCAGTGCAGTAAAGGTTTTGCGTAAATATTGCGCCATCTCATTCAAAGATTCACCCAGCACCTCTAGTTCTTGAATGCCCTGCACTTTCACCACTGAGTCTTCACTGTTGGCAAAGTCAGTTAAATCTTTTGTCGCCGTGCTGAAGTACAAAATTGGCTGAGTAATCCACCGGGCGGTGACAATCCCCAATATAATCGCTAGTCCCAACACTCCCAAGCAGAGAAAAATGGTAGTTTGAATGTTGCGATTAATTTTTCCCATAAAGTCTGCTTCTGGGACAGCCACGATAATCAACCAGTTGACATTTGGTTCGCCTTGTAATGGTCTAACTTCTAAAAATTGTCGTTTGCCGTCAAAAGAAAAATCTAGTTGTTGTAAACTTTGAATTTGGTCAAAGTTATTAAATTTAGTTTTTAAGTATTTAGCAGTTGCTTGAGTCAAATAATTCCCACTTTGGGAAGCTTTCAACCTAATGGGCTTACCATTTTGGAAACGGAATGGTTCTTCAGTTGTAGAACTTGCAACTAATAGCCCCGATCGCTCCATAATAAAAATCTGTCCAGACTTGCCAACCTTGATGTTTTGCAGCAAATCCCCAATTTGTGATAAGTCAGTGAGAGTGCTGTTGACTCCGAGTAATACCCCTTGGGAGTTATAGATGGGAAGAGAAGCACTAATCAAGAGTGTTGGTTCAGTGCGGGGACTAAAAATCTGACTAAAGCTGAATTTTTTAGCGGTAACTGCTGTGAGATAATCAGGAAGCGATCGCGCATCATAGTTTTTGATCGCTTCTGGTAGTTGAGTACGTTCACCTTGAGAGTCAATTATGTAAGTGTAGAGGTCGTACCCAGTTGACTTTCCGGCTTTTCTGAGTAAAGATTGGCGATCGTTGATCTTCTCTACCGCTAGATATTCTTGCTGTTCATTGCTTGCAGTTATTGCCAACGCATCGGGAAAAATCTTTAACTGCTCTATTAAATATGACTCCCAGGTTGTCAGATTCTCTATCTTCAGCAACCCCATGTTAATCAAATTTTGATTACTGCGTAGTACCTGACGCGGCGTTGCTAAATAAGTCTGTAAATTCTGCTCGACTCGATTGCCAACTTCATGACGTAATTCGCTAGCTACCTCGTTGACTGCCTTTTGCCCGTTGCCGATTGATAAGTATGCAGTCAATCCCACAGCTAGCAAGATTTGCAGCAAAAACAACGCTACCAAAATGCGACTTAGAGGTACGCCTTTACACAGGGAAAAAACATTACCTTGCCCAGTATTTTTATTCATTTGCCCACTTTCCCTTCCTGTCCTGTATTACTGAGTACAACACCTCTAGTTTGCTGTCCTGTGGGCTTATGCATAGTTTGTACTCGGTCGGGTCAAGTGCCAATATACCACTTCTGGTAAAAGAACAAAACGTTACTTAACTGCACTGTAGATTTTACCAGCCAAAATATGACTAACGTCCATCATAAAGACAAAGACGCGATAATAATGCTTTCACCAATCTCATGGTACAGTGGCATTTGCAGTCAGCTTTGGCGCTGTGAGATTGGCTCAAACAAGCTTATCCTGAAACTTCAGCCCAACTGGTGCAAAAACTCAACTTAACTACAGAGCGTCTGCACCATTGGGCGGAAATTCAAGAGCGTCTATTTGTCAATTAAGCTGATGAAGCAGGTTGAATTGAGCAATTTGAAAGCTTTTTCCAGCTAGAAGACGTTAACCTTGCTGATTACGAACAGCGCAGCAAATCTCTGCAAGGTTTGCTAGGAATTGAAGCCACCAGGCCCAGCCATTAACGCTATTTTAGCTTGCGACCTCAATCAACCAACCGAAGCTTACACACACTTTCTGCGATCGCCTTTGGTAGACTTAGAGGATGTGAGACTGAACGCAGCCGAAGGAATTCACGCCGCCAGTGCTGGAGGAGTATGGCAAGCAGTAGTTTTCGGGTTTGGCGGCATTCGGATGACTCAATTTGGCCCCGTTGCCTGTCCCAATCTACCACCCAACTGGACGCGTTTAAAGTTTCGCCTGGAATGGCGTAACGAGTAGTATGACTTCGACTTAGGAACCGAAACAGAAGTTAAAGTTCCCGCGTTGGCAGATACACGCTCGAAAATTAGCTAAGTGATTTCTTGCACGAATCAATGAGCTTTCACCCTAAATCCCTCTCCCAAGGTCTACGGTGTACACACAAATCTTTTAAAGTTACTACGTAACGTAGGGTAGATTAATTTTTGCAAGTGGATGCAACAAAGGTGCAAGTCGATGCAATTAAGGTGCAAGTCAATGCAATTAAGGTGCAGGTCAACAACTTGTGTGTACACCGTAGCCTAAGGTAGAGGGACTTTGAAATTAGCTCCCCTTCTCCCAAATTGGGAGAAGGGGTTGAGGGATGAGAGCAATAAACACTGGTGTTGTAAAGTGAATTTTATCTAGTAATAGATGTATTAACATCTAAGTATGATTCAGTACAGAAAGTTTTTGTTCAGAAGATTTACGAGATGGGAACTCTAGCTAATAAGCTTAATTAAAGTATCCCACCCAACACTGCCAATCATGTCCCATTTTGCTCATTCCACATTGGGCCAATCTTCTTACCCTCGCTTAACTAGAAGCTTGAGTGCTGTTGAAAGTTGGGGCTTTGGTTTGACAGCTCATATTTCTTGGACAGCATTGGTTCCAGCGATTCATGCTGCTCTCGGTTCCCAAGCTATCTTTGTCTGGATACCTGCGGTAATTTTCGGAATGCTGCTTAATTATCAAGTAAAACGTTTAGGTATGCATTTCATCAATGTAGCTGGAGGAACACCTAACTATGCTACCAAGCTACTGCAAAACTACCCAGGACTAGCTCGTTATGCAGCAATTGGATACCTCCTCAATTGGGTTTCTTACCTGTCAGTGAATACAATCGTACTCAGAGATTTAATTAAAGTAAATTTGGAGGCGCTGGGTATTGCCTGTCCAGACATATTTCTGGATATTAGCTTTACACTGTTACCTTTTATCGTGGCGTTTAGTGGGACTCGCGCCCTGAGTATTTTACATTTGTTTTTTGTCATTCCAGCCTTTGGATTGCTAATGACCTTCTGCGTGCAAGGTCTTGGCTGGTTGGCGTTTTCTCCTGTTAGTCCTGGGTTTTTTCCTAGCAGTTGGTCATCTTTGAGCTTCGTGGATTGGGCAAAGTGGTTCTTTTTCGTCACTTACGCAACCTACAGCTGTGAAACAGCTTCTTCATTTGTTGCCGATAGCCGCAACCCCACTCAAACACTGCGGTTTCTAGACATTGCCGCCTGGATGATGCCACCCATCTTTTTGGGAGGGTCTTGGGTAGTAATGCGGTTGGCGACAAATCCCGACCTAAAAGACAATGCTTTCCTAAATCTTGTGGCAGCTTCCCTGCCCTTTTGGGGAAGATTTGCTGGTGTAAGTGTTTCTTTTTTGTTAGTAGCTGCAAGTCTTTTAGGTTCGGCAACGGTAGTTTCTAATTGCCCACGAATTTTGTATCAACTGGCTTTAGATAACCACATTTCACCAGTATTTTCTGTTGTCTCACGTCGGGGTGTGTTTGTCCCAGCATTGACGTTGACACTGGTGTTGTGCTTAATCTATCTGATTTGGGGAGATGTAGCGCGAATCGTCGCTGTTGGTAACATCGGTTGGTTTGTCTCCTTTATGTTACTGCATTTGGGGCTTTGGCTCCGGCGCGATCGCCCAGAAGTTTTATTTCCTCGCATATCTCTGGGCATTCTGCTGTTAGAAGTTGTGGTGCTCTTCGTGGGCGGATTTGCTTGGGGTTGGCTCAACTTGTTAATTGGGCTATTATTTCCCATTAGTGTTATGGGAATAGATGCGGTAATTCGCCGTGTGGATTTCCCTGCATTCCATCCTGATTGGTGGATGCGGCGATATCGCACACGCCCTGTAGTAATCATTAAAGATTCAGTAATTCTTCAGGTGAGCATCCTGATTTTTTTACTGTGCAGCGCCGTGGGAGTTGGCTGGTTATTTGGTGTCAAACTTAATAAAGTGGCAACTGCGGGCGGTGAGAATATATTTGTGGTGCTACTGATGAGCGTGGCATTTGTGGGAGTAGCGATCGCTTGTTGGACAAGTTTACCGCAAGTAGTAGCGATCGCAGAAGCAAGAGAAGCTGCCGAACACTTGTTTACTGTCGCCCAAGATGGTATTTTAGTTGTAGATAATCAAGGCATTATCCAGCAAGCTAACCCAGCCACCGAATCGTTTTTTGGTGTCAACCCATCTGAGTTGCCAGGAAATCACCTCAACAAATGGCTACCTGCATTAGTCTCCTATCCAGAGCAGTGGACAAAGCGTAGCGAACAAATTTTAATCGGTAATGGGAAAAACAAAACTCTGGAAGTTTCCATTTCAGACCGACCGCATCAGGATTTTCAGGAGTATGTTGTTATTCTCCACGACATTACCCAGCGCAAACAAGCAGAACAGATATTGCGATACTCAGAAGCACAATTGCGCCAAGAGGCCAAGCAGCTAGTATCTCAACTGGTGCATAGTGAAAAAATGTCAAGTTTGGGGCAGTTAGTAGCAGGTGTAGCGCACGAAATCAATAACCCAATCAATTTTATTTATGGCAATGTCGGCTATGCCAATCAATATATCCAAGATTTATTAAGATTGCTGCAACTATACCAGAAAAATTATCCTAATCCAGCAAAGGAAATTCAACAAGAAACAGAAGCGATCGACTTAGATTTCTTGATTGCAGACTTGCCCAACTTGCTCACTTCTATGACAGTTGGCGCAGAACGAATCACAGAAATTGTTTTATCTCTGCGAAACTTTTCTCGGTTAGATGACACAGAGATGAAAGCTGTGAATATCCATGAGGGTATAGATAATACATTGATGATTTTAGAACATCGCCTCAAACCTAAATCTAACAATCAAACAATTGAGGTGATTAAAGAGTACGGCGACTTGCCATTAGTAGGATGTTATGCTGGACAAATCAATCAAGTATTTATGAATCTTATCGCAAATGCGATCGATGCTTTAGAAGAGGCAGTAGAAAATGGTGAGTGGGAAGTAGGGGAAAAAGCGCTTTCTACTCCCCAGATAAGCATTCAGACTAAACTCACTAGCGAAGATCAGGTAGTTATTTGCATTGGCGACAATGGTATAGGCATTCCCGAAAAGGTACAAAAACGATTATTTGAACCATTTTTTACGACTAAACCAGTTAATAAAGGTACTGGGTTAGGTTTATCTATTAGTCATCAGATTATCACCCAAAAGCATCAGGGAAAATTACAATGTATTTCTGCTCCTGGAAAGGGGACAGAATTTGTAATTGTAATTCCGTTAAATCAGCAAGTTATCTAATTGTCAATATTATTATTTGACGTGGTTAAGTTTTCACCCTTAGCGTTGCTAGAATGTTAGGCTGAGATTTTCTCGCTAAACCGCCTGTATAGGCTGTTACCTAGAAAAAGTCTGGCTATTACTGCAATTTTGGTAGTGAGAAAAAGGATTTGGTCATGGCAAGAGATAGAGCTTATTGGGAAGCAGAGCAGCGTATTGAACAGGCACGGCAAGAGGGAGCAATAGAACTCGATCTCAGCAACATGGAACTTACCGAGCTGCCAGAGGCGATCGCATCCCTGACTGGATTGCAAGAGCTTGACCTTGACAATAACCAACTGACCGAACTGCCAGAAGCGATCGCATCTTTGACTGGGTTGC
The DNA here is from genome assembly GCF_036917235.1 of Nostoc sp. Lineage (GTDB taxonomy): Bacteria > Cyanobacteriota > Cyanobacteriia > Cyanobacteriales > Nostocaceae > Nostoc. The sequence continues at coordinate 77,557 of NZ_JBALDU010000114.1, read as the reverse complement.
AACTACTTGACCTCCACAATAACCAACTGACCGAACTGCCAGAAGCGATCGCATCCCTGACTGGGTTGCAAAAGCTTGACCTCGACAACAACCAACTGACCGAACTGCCAGAAGTGATCGCATCCTTGACTGGGTTGCAACGGCTTTACCTCCGGAACAACCAACTGATCGAACTGCCAGAAGCGATCGCATCCCTGACTGGGTTGCAACAGCTTTTCCTCCAGAACAACCAACTGACTCAACTGCCAGAAGCGATCGCATCCTTGACTGGGTTGCAAGTGCTTGACCTCGACAACAACCAACTGATCGAACTGCCAGAAGCGATCGCATCCCTGACTGGGTTGCAAAAGCTTTACCTCAACAACAACCAACTGATTGAACTGCCAAAAAAGATCACATTCCTGACTGGGTTGCAAACGCTTTTCCTCTCCGACAACCAACTGACCGAACTGCCAGAAGCGATCGCATCCCTGACTCAGTTGCAAAAGCTTAACCTTGAAAACAACCAACTGACCCAACTGCCAAAAGCAATCGCATCCCTGACTCAGTTGCAAGTGCTTTACCTCCGGAACAACCCTCTTAACCCTGACCTTGCTGCTGCCTACGAACAAGGCACTGAAGCAGTCTTCCAATACCTGCGGGCAAAGGCAGAAGCACAAATAACTCTGAATGAAGCCAAACTGATCCTAATTGGCGAGGGTGAAGTGGGCAAGAGTTGTCTGTTAGGTGCATTGCGAGGAGATGAATGGGTAGATGGTCGCCCCACAACTCACGGAATTGAGATTAAGCCTGTAATCGTCACCAATCCCGATAGTGGCACAAAGATATCACTCAATGGTTGGGATTTTGGCGGTCAACGGGTTTATCGACCAACGCACCAGTTGTTTTTCAGTGCGCCAGCTGTGTATCTGGTTATCTGGAAACCACGGGAAGGCCCCCAGCAAGGCTTTGTCAAAGAGTGGATTACACTGATCAAAAATCGAGAACCAGATGCAAAGGTGTTGATAGTTGCAACGCACGGTGGCCCTGGACAGCGACAACCGGACATTAACAGACAAGAAATTCTCGATCAATTCGGCAAAGATACGGTAATCGATTTCTTCCATATAGACAGCAAACCCAACCAGGATACGACGGATTGCACTGGGCTTGCAGAATTAAAAAATGCTATTGCTGGTGTCGCTGCATCTCTTCCCGAAATGGGGCGTTCCGTTCCCGCCAAGTGGCAACGGGTGCGGGAAACCTTACAGACAAGTGACAAAGCCTATCTCCCCTACAATGATGTCATTGCCATCTGCGCTAAAGAGGGAATCGCTGAGGAGCAAGCAGAACTGTTCCTTCGCATCTCCCATATACTAGGGCATTTTATCCATTATCATAACGACTCAATACTACGCAATATCGTCATCCTCAAACCCGACTGGCTGGCAAAGGCGATCAGTTTCGTGCTGGATGATGAAGCGACACGCAGACGCAACGGTTTGGTGGAATTTGAGTATCTCAGTCAGTTGTGGAGCCATCCGCCGTTTGAAGGCGAGGAAGGCTACCCCTCAAAATTGCATCCAATCTTTCTGCGGCTGATGGAACGCTTTGATTTATCCTACAAAGTCGTATTCGAGCGGTCAGAAACTAGCAATACCAGCCTTATAGCTCAACTTGTTCCCGACACACGCCCGGAGAAATTCGCTACTAATTGGGGAGAACAACCGGAAGCGGGAGACAGACAACAGATGCAAATCTGCCGCATTGTAGACGATCGCGGACAGTTTGCAGTAGCAGAAGGATTATTTTACCAGTTGATTGTTCGGTTGCACAAATACTCACTGGGACGGGCAAATTACGAAGACAGCATCCACTGGCAACGGGGCTTAATGCTTGACAACGACTACAACGGTCGGGCATTACTAGAGTATATTGGCACAGATGTAAAAATCACAGTGCGAGCAGCTTATCCAGAAAGGTTCCTGTCCTATCTTACGGAAGAGATTAAATGGCTAGTCGAGAATTTCTGGGAAGGATTGCGTTGTAATGTGATGGTTCCCTGCATTGAAACTTGCGGTATGAATGTCCCTGGAAACGGACTGTTTGAAGTACAGAAACTAATTGAAAGCAAAAAGAAAAATCGTCATGAATTCCCGTGTCCCATTTCCGGGTGTGGCGAATGGCAAAACATAGACCGACTTCTAAATAACGCACCCACTACTCAACCTCCATTGCAAGAAATTGGCATTGAGCAGTTCCGATACATTGTAAAAGACGAGTTAAACATCATCCGCAAAGATTTGGTTATGTACGATCGCCTAGATCAAGCACGCTTTCAGGTATTATCTCAGGAGCAACGCACCATTTTAAGCCAGGTCGATCAGCAGTTTGCAGAACTGATGCAGATGCTCACCGATGAAGCCAAAGACGGCCCGCGCCTGTTCAGCTTTCAGCCTATCGATCCGAAATTTTTCGATCGCCCCAAATGGATGAGTGCCAAGTTTCAACTCACCCTCTGGTGTGAACACGCACGTCAACCACTTCCAGCCTTAAATCCCAACGACAAGAAAAAGGGAGTCTATGAATTAGACCTGCCGCGTGATTGGTTCACCAAGGCAGTCCCCTATCTCAGAATTTTGACCGGAACCCTAAGCCTAGTCTTACCTGTGGCAGGTTCAGCAACCAAATTTATACTGGATGATACCACTTACAAAGCCATTGAAGAACAACTCGATTTAGGACAGAAAAGCATCGAGTCTACTTTAAAGGGAAGTGATATGGCTTTGGCTGGAAAGTCCAAGAGCGATGCCTCCTTCTTGGAAGGCGATGCAATCCGCGCTCAAGGCTCGATTTTGCGAGAATTACACGCCTTATTGAAAGAAAAAGATCCTAGTTTTGGTGGTTTAGTGCGGGTGCAAAACAAACGCCGTGAATTTCTCTGGGTTCATCCTCAATTTGTAGATGAATATTAATTGACAACGGATATTAGAGCTATTTCGTAATTTTTTATCATTATACAGGAAACAGAGTAATGTTGAAGGTTTTTGCCGATCGCGGTGGTACATTCACAGATATTGTTGCTGTTACTAACAATCAAGCAATTATAGACAGACTCTCAAGACATCCTGAACGTTTTTTAATTGTGACTCTGCCTAATCAGCAATGGATTATAGTCTACAAACTGCTTTCAGAAAATCCCGAACAATATCAAGATGCAGCCATCCAAGGTATACGGGATATTATGGGTATTTCCGGCAACGAATCCATTCCTACTGAAGCGATAGAAGTAGTAAAAATGGGGACAACAGTAGCAACAAATTCGTTATTAGAGAGGAAAGGCGATCGCATTATTCTTCTCATCACTAAAGGGTTTAAAGATGCGCTGCGAATTGGCTACCAAAACCGTCCTCATATCTTTGCCCGTCAGATAATCTTACCAACGATGCTTTATGAGCAGGTCATTGAGATAGATGAACGCTACGATGCTAACGGAAATGAATTAATCCCTATAAATATTGAACAAGTCAAAAGTGACTTACAAGCAGTTTACCATACAGGAATTCGGAGTTGTGCTATTATTTTTATGCACAGCGATCGCTATCCCAATCATGAACAACAAATAGCCCAGCTTGCCCAAGAAATCGGCTTTACGCAGATATCCGTATCCCATCAAGTTAGTCCCTTAATGAAGTTGGTTAGCCGAGGAGATACAACAGTAGTCGATGCTTATTTAACTCCTATTCTGCGGCGCTATGTCAACCAAGTAGCAAGTCAGTTACCCGGAGTAAAATTAATGTTCATGAAATCTAATGGCGGTTTAGTCGCAGCCGAACAATTTCAAGGAAAAGATAGTATTATAAGCGGCCCGGCTGGCGGTATTGTCGGCGCAGTGCAAACTAGTAAAAGGGCAGGTTTCGAGTTAGTTATTACCTTTGATATGGGAGGGACAAGTACAGATGTTGCCCACTTTAAAGGAGAGTATGAACGACAACTAGATTCAGAAATAGCTGGGGCGCGGATGCGAGTTCCTGTGTTAGCAATTAATACCATTGCTGCTGGTGGTGGTTCAGTTCTGTTTTTTGATGGTTCTAGTTATCGTGTCGGCCCTAAATCTGCTGGTTCAAATCCTGGGCCTGCTTGTTATCGACGTGGCGGGCCATTAGCGGTTACTGATGCCAATGTGATGTTAGGTAAAATTCACCCACAATATTTTCCCTCAGTTTTTGGCATTGATGGGAATTTACCTTTAGATAAAGATATTGTTATTCAAAAATTTACCCAATTAACCCAAGATATTCAAGCTGCTACATTAAATGATTGTACTCCCGAACAAGTAGCCGCTGGATTTATTGCGATCGCAGTGGAAAATATGGCGAATGCAATTAAAAAAATCAGTCTGCAACGCGGTTATGATGTCAGTCAATATGTGCTTTGTTGTTTTGGTGGTGCAGGTGGGCAAGTTGCTTGTTTAATTGCCGATACTTTGGGAATGAAAAAAATATTTCTACATCCTTATGCTGGCGTTCTCTCTGCTTACGGAATGGGATTAGCTGATATACGGGCAATTAGAGAAGGAGGAGTTGAACAACCTTTAACTCAAGCATTAATCCCTCAACTACAGCAGTTAATGAAGTATTTAGAAACCCAAGCTATAAGTGAAATAGATGAGGCATTGAGTCAAGTAGAAGTAATCCGAAAAACTAACTTAAAATATCAGGGGACTAACTCTACCTTGACAGTTAACTTTGCCGATGATGTGGTAGTGATGCGACAAGAGTTTGAGCCTGAACATCAATCTCGCTATGGTTTTATTCAATTAGAGAAAACCTTAATTGTCGAATCCGCTTCAGTGGAAGTAATTCAAAAAATGGATACTCCCGAAGAACCTTTAATTATTCGTACCCGTTCTTTAGATGAAGCCCCTGTATCTGTTGAGACAGTAAAGATGTTTGCTGCCGATAAATGGCACGATACTCCTGTTTATCGGCGGGAAGATTTACAACCAGAAGATAGTATTAATGGCCCTGCGATCGTTGTTGAAAAAATTAGTACGATTGTAGTTGAACCTAATTGGGAAGCCAGATTAACTGAACGCAATCATTTAATTTTGCAACGTCTTAGATAGAAATTTGTGATTTAATCTCATTAGCCGAAAATGCTAAGTTTCAGAAAAATATTCGGAGATTTTCAATGTTAAATTTATCTTCTCTTCCTTTGGAAATTTGCTAGCTTTGTCTAGATAGAAAGTTAAATACACCTGACTTAGAATAAAAGTGTGCTAATATCGATCGCAGTAAAGTTGATGTCTGCGGTATAGTTTCCGCAATATCTCATGCTAATTCAAGTTTTTTATCTAGAGAGCCAAGTAGCTCTGCTCAAGGAGGATGGCTGGTGTTAATAGTTCCAGCCATGAACGGTTAGATGTCGAGGCTACGCTAACCGAAGTTAAAAGGCTCCAATTTGACCGCGCACATCGTGACGCCTCTGGATTATTCTATATCGAAGGTGTGCGTAACTTTGTAAAAGTAATTGACAACGATTTTGACATTTCAGCGATCGCGTTTAGTGAGAAACTGCTCACAGCACCTTTAGCACGGAAACTAGTTCGGCAATCTCGGCGTTCTGGTGTTCCTTGCATCAGCCTTACACCCGAACAGTTTCGACGTGTTTCCCAAAGTGAACGTGCTTCTGGAGTTGGTGCAATTGTTCGTCAGCGCTGGTTCAAACTACGTGATATCTCGCCACAACCTGATTTGTGCTGGGTGGCTGTTGAAACTGTTCGCTCGCCAGGAAACCTCGGAACCTTGATTCGCACATCAGAAGCCGTTGGCGGTGCTGGCTTTATTTTTATCAAAGATAGCGTAGATCCCTTTGCTCCCGATGTTATTCGGGCATCTATGGGTTCGCTCTTTAACCAGAAGTTTGTACGCACAAGCTTTTCTGCGCTCCGTCACTGGGTACAGAACCACCGCTGTCCTGTTATTGGTGCTTCACCAGATGGGATGTCTGAATTTCATCAGTTTAATTATCCCAATTCTACTCTTCTTTTCCTGGGCGAGGAGCGCCAAGGCCTAACCCCAGAACAGCGAGACTTATGCCAGCATCTTGTTCGGATTCCGATGGTAGGTGCGGTTGACTCCCTCAATCTTGCTGTAGCAGGTAGCCTTTTAATGTATGAGGTTTATAGGTCGAGAACATAATATGTGAAGTGACACCCAACATCAATCAAGTTTTGTGTTGGGTTGCACTTGCTTAACTCAACTTATATCAACAAATGTTAAGTAATTCATTGAATTTAAACAAATAGAAATTAAAAATGTACACAACATCTCAACCCGATCCTGTTCGCTTAGAAATCTTTAAAAATCTCTATCAATTTATCGCCGAGCAAATGGGAATTGTGTTACAAAACACGGCCACATCTGTAAATATCAAAGAAAGGCTAGATTTCTCCTGCGCTATTTTTGACTCTTCTGGATTACTAGTTGCTAACGCCCCCCACATTCCCGTACATTTAGGCTCGATGAGTGAAAGTGTCCGCAGTTTAATTAACGATAAAGGCGACACCCTAAAACGGGGAAATGTCTATCTATCAAATAATCCCTATAACGGCGGTACACATCTTCCTGACGTAACTGCAATTACCCCTGTTTTTCTAGAAAGTGGAGAAAATTCTGCATCTACTCCCCTATTCTACGTCGCTTCTCGCGGACACCAAGCTGATATCGGTGGAATTACTCCCGGTTCCATGCCTCCCCACAGTACCACAGTTGAAGAAGAAGGAATTATTTTCGATAATTTTCTCTTAGTTGAAGAAGGAAATTTTCGAGAATCAGCAGTCAGACAGCACCTCTCAAATCATACTTATCCGGCTCGGAACCCTGACCAAAATCTAGCTGATTTAAAAGCACAAATTGCCGCCAATAAACGAGGAGTTCAAGAACTTTGTAAAATGGTTTTGCAATACGGTCTTGATACTGTTCAAGCTTATATGAAATTTGTACAAGCGAATGCTGAAGAATCTGTTAGACGTGCGATCGCAGTTCTTAAAAATGGCTCATTTACTTATAAAATGGACGATGAAGCACAAATTCAAGTTAAAGTAACGATTCACCCAGAAAACCGTAGTGCTACCATTGATTTTACAGGAACTTCTCTACAACTAAATAGTAATTTTAATGCTCCCAAAGCCGTAACTCAAGCAGCAGTCTTATATGTCTTCCGTACTTTAGTTGATGATAATATTCCTCTCAATGCCGGGTGTCTTAATCCTCTAGAAATTATTATCCCGGTTGGCTGTATGCTCAACCCAATCTATCCAGCCGCAGTAGTCGCGGGTAATGTAGAAACATCTCAAACTATTGTTGATGCTTTATATGGTGCTTTGGGTGTTATGGCTGCTTCTCAAGGAACGATGAATAATTTTACTTTTGGTAATGAGCAATATCAATATTATGAAACTATCTGCGGCGGCTCTGGTGCCGGAATTGATTTTGATGGCACTGATGGCGTTCATTCTCACATGACTAACTCCCGCTTGACCGATCCAGAAGTTTTAGAAACCCGTTATCCTGTACTTTTAGAAAGCTTTAGTCTTCGCCCTGATAGCGGTGGCAAAGGAAAATATTCAGGTGGTAATGGAGTTGTCCGCCGCATTCGATTTCTAGAACCGATGACAGCTAATATTCTCTCTGGTCATCGGGTTGTTCCTCCCTTTGGATTAAACGGTGGGGAAGCAGGAAAAGTAGGCCGCAACTGGATACAACGTCAGAATGGAATTGAAGAAAATTTAGACAGCACAGCAACAGTAGAGATGAAAACTGGAGATGTTTTTGTGATAGAAACTCCTGGCGGCGGTGGTTTTGGTAAACTCTCTTAATCTTAATAATCAAAAATTACTATAAGCTGGCTTCAACTTCCTTAGAAAATTGAGCATAGCTGAAACTACAGCATCCGGTGACTCAATCAAGAAGCCATGACCACCACGTTCGATGACTACAAGTTCAGCATTGGGAATACCTTGAGCAAGTTGCTGAGAAAACTTTAGCGGAGTGAGAATATCTTGTTTACCAACCATAACTAAGGTAGGACAATAAATTTGTTTGAGGCGGCCTGTTGTATCACTGTTAAGGATGGCTTGGCTGTGATGATAGAGTGAATAAGTTGCAGGCGGGAAAGGATATCTGATCGCAAATTCAATCAGACCTTCGATCATTCCAGGAATTGAGTAGAATGCATCTGTAAATATCCAGGGCAAAACGACTTTTTCATAAAGTTTCAGGTCTACATTACTAGGAAGTTCGCCCCAAGTCTCGATGATGCTGTTGAATAATGCATCACCTTTTGCCACAGATGAAAGTAGCATCAGACTTTTTACCTTTTCAGGGTGTGCTAATACTAACTCTTGGGCTATCTGACTACCCATTGAATGACCTGCTAGATGCACCCGATCGATGCCGATGCGATCGAGCAATGCTGCAACGTCACCAGCCATCTGTTTCAGACTATAGGGATTTTCGGGAGCAGAACTTCTCCCCATACCTCGGTTATCCAGGCGAATGACTTGATACTGCGAAACCAGCGATGGCATAATCAGCGACCAATAAGCATGATCGCAAAGGAAGCCAGCTATTAATAGTAAAGGCTCACCCGTTCCCTTAATGTCGTAGAACAAATCAATCCCGTTAATCTGAACCTTGGGCATAGTAAATAATTTTGCTAAACCTTATTTTTAAACAGCGATAGACAAGGCTCAACTCCTACGTTTTAAATTTCTCGTCCACCGGAATCTGATAGCCGTTGGCGAGGCGATTGGTCATATTGGCAGTAGCTGCGATCGCCATTAGTTCCCCGAACATAGTATCATTCATACCCTTGGCACGCGCTGCCGCTGTGTGCGAGGCGATGCAATACTCACAGCCATTCGTCGCACTCACGGCAATATAAATCAATTCGCGCATCAGTGGATCGATCTCACCAGGGCTAACCATCACTTCCTTTAACGTTTGCCACGTTCGTTGCAGAGTAGGAGGATGGTTGGCTATGGCTTTCCAGAAGTTATTGATGTAGTCATTCTGACGTGTAACGCGGATGTCGTCATACACTGCACGTACTTCGTCGCTGGCTTCTTCGTATTCGATCAGCTTAGTCATGTTTTAATTCCATATAGTTTCCCCAGCGAGTGGGAACCCTTAGATTGTAATACTGAGTTGCAATTAAAGATAGTAATATCATGTCCCTTTGACATCCTGTCTACAAACGACTTGGCATAGACTAGCATTTCTTGGGCGATCTACTAGAACAGACTAAACAGGAAATTTACACTATCTTGTCAGAGAAATAGGTAGGGTAGTCCATGAAAAAATTCCTACAGCGTATTAAAGCATTACTCAAACGTATCCTCAAGAGGTCTGCATCCAATTCTCAGCAACCATCGCATCTAATAAATACTCGATTAGAACCTTCTATTCCAACTGTTTCTCCCCGATGGGAGTCTGGTTTGGTGCTTGTGTGTTCGCAATGTGCAAACGAGCAGTCAGGCTCAACCGCTTCCGAAGACTTAGAGAATTGGTTGAAATCTCGTTTAAAGTTTGAGGGATTATGGGGTGAATTTCGGGTAGTTAGCAGCAGTTGTTTAGGAGTTTGTCCACGGATGGGTATTACTGTAGTTATTGTAAGTAATGGAAGTCACGGGAATAGCCCATGTTTAATTGTCAATGCTCGGAGCGATCGCGAACTTCTCTATTCATATATCAAACAGAATAAAGACTGACTGCAAAGGTTGTTTATCTTGCACTATATTTTGCTCAAGTGGCAAATAAAAAGGGGGTGAATATTTTAATTCACCCCTTTTTTCAGGTCATCAGGGAGGTAAAGAATACTTATCCAACCCGTATTAGTGTTATTCCAATCTAAAAAATTATTCTTTTAAACGAGGTATATTTGGTCTTACAAAGGTAGCTGAGGAATTAGCACTTCGGGCATTAGTGCTTGAAGAAGCAGTAGTTGGCGAACTAAGATTCAAGAAATCAATCAGTTTAAGGGTACGATTACGAATTTTCCAGCGCCCATTTCTGTTGACGACTTGATCTTCATAAGTGCCATTAGCAACATCAATGCTGGTTTCCGAGCGTTTGTGAGTCGCATGGAGGTAAGAAGTCATCGTTGCTTGATTATTTTGAACTGAAATGTTTATTGTACCCATCAAGTGTTGAGTAGCTGTATAACCATTTCCTTGAAATACTGAGTAAACAAAATCTGCCCAAGAATCTGTCCCATAATTTGTTTGAGTTGCCCCATCAGGAAAAATGGCAGTGAGAACTGCATCTTGAGTAAAACAATCCCGATAAATATTCTTTCCTTCTTGGAGATTTCCTCTACCAATGGCGTCAGTTCCCAGAGCGTAACAGGATGTTAATTTTTGAATTTCTAGTTCTGTGTTAGGTTGAGCTGCACTTGCTACCTCAAACTTACCTCCAACAAACAGCACAAGAGTGACTGCAAGCACAATCAAAGTTATACGATTTAACAGAAACGAAATAGCCTTGGAAACTATTCCCCTATTTTCTCTTCTCTTTTCCACAAGATGACTCCCTTAATTATTTACGATTTTCGCATCTTGTACTTTACCAAAAACTAAAGTTTGAGCTAATAAATTTAGCTCATAAAAACTGACTAAATGCTTGCAGACTTCGCTAGCAATTACGTTTTATACCCGCTAGAAAATGTATTTTCTAGTATCTATGTACAAGATTTGATGTATACAATTAGTTATAACAGTTAATTAATAAGTTACAAGTGTTAATTGCAACTAAGTTTGTGTTGATTTGATTAAGTAATAAAGTTACCACTTACATAGTTTGATTAACAGTAAAATGAAATTAATTCTACCAATTATAAAAAACTAAATAGAATTACTCTAGCAATCCTAAAAGATTCATGATAAAATTCTCAACTGGAAGCATCCCAAATGTGTAAAAACATATTTTGTCATTGCGAACGCTCCATTCGCAATGACTAATTCTAATTTGGTAAATTTGCATTCATTGGGATGCTCCCTCTCAACTTATTTGAAAAGTCGAGAATCCGGCTACAACTATCAAAAATCCTTTATTCTCCCAAAATAGGAATAGAAATTATAAATTGTGTTCCTTTTCCCAAAACTGATTCACAAATCAAATTTCCACCATGATTTTCAACTATTATTTGCCGACTAATAGATAATCCTAATCCCGTACCTTTTCCTACGCATTTGGTAGTAAATAAATTCTCAAAAATACAGGATTTAACTTCTTCAGGCATTCCTTTGGCATTATCTTGAATCTTAATTACTACATTTTCATTATCTACTTGTAGATTAGTTTCAATCGTAATAATATTAGGATATGTTTCTTGAATTTCTAAAAAATCACGTCCTATATTTGCTTCTTCTAAAGCATCAATTGCATTTGCAATAATATTCATAAACACTTGATTTAATTGTCCCAAATAGCATTTTACTGATGGGATATCTGCATATTTTTTAATAATGTAAATGGCAGGACGATTACGATCGGCTTTCAGACGATGTTGTAAAATCAGCAAAGTACTATCAATGCCTTCATGAATATTAGCTAATACTTTAGAGGTAGTATCAGCACGAGAAAACGTGCGGAGAGAGGTACTAATATTACGAATGCGCTGTGTTCCCACTGTCATACCATCAATCATTTTAGGTAAATCTTTTATCAGAAAATTTATATCTATCTCTTCGGCTTTTTCTTCAATTTCAGCGCCAGGATTGGGGAATTGTTCTCGGTACAGTTGCAGATAGTCTATTAAATCTTTAACAATATCTTTTGCTTGGGCAATACTACCTGTAATAAAACCAATGGGGTTGTTTATTTCGTGTGCTACGCCTGCAACTAAATTTCCTAGAGAAGACATTTTTTCACTTTGGATTAGTTGTAGTTGCGCCTCTTGTAAATCTTTTATCGATTGTTCTAATTCCTTAGATTTGTCTTGCGCTTTTGTGTATAAGCTGGCATTTTCTATAGCAATAGCCATTTGAGAAACTAAGACTTTTAATATCTCTACCCTTTCTAGAACAAAAGCCCCTGATGATAACTGATTCTCTAAATAAATAATACCAGTAAGATGTGATTGATACATAATGGGCAAACAAAATATTGATTTTGTTTGAGATTTTTGAATATAGATATCAAAGTTAAAAGGTTCTGTAGTTGTTGAATCATTTAATACAAGATATTGCTGAGTTCGGAGAACATAATTAATCACAGAGAGCGGTAAGTCCTGATAGTTTTCAACAGGAATAGAGTGTAAAACTGTCACCACATCGTTAGTAGCATTTCCCGAAGCTTCAATATATAAGTGATTATCTTTAAGTAGGAGTAGTACTGCTTTTTGTGCAGCAGCGTTTTCTAGTAAAATTTTGATCAGCTTACCCAATAAATTTTCTAAAACAATTTCATTGGTAATTGCTTGTGAAAACTTGATGAATGCATTAAAATCTAGAAAATCGCTCAAGCTGTTATTAGTAGTAGTGTTTGTTGTAATATGAGTTGTATCAATTTTTGAACTAGTGTTCTCTATAGTAGTAGTTTGTCCTACCAGGAAAATATACTTTGATTCTAAGTGTTTAAGTTTAGCGATCGCACCCCAACGAATATAGGCATAATAGGCTTTAGTTATATAAGTTTGATGAATTAATTCTTTACCTAAAGATTGATAGAATTTTCCAGCTAACTCATAGGCTAAAGCTTCTTCTTGGAGAAAACCGTTTGCTTGAGATTTGGCAATCGAGTTTTCATAATAGTCCATTGCTTCTAGCTTTTGACCCAAAACCTGACACCGTTCTGCCTCCACGAGATAAAATCTGTGTAAGTGATTGGTGGGAGCATGAGTAGCCCAGAGTTCCATCTTTTCCTGATTAGCTTGAACTTTTTTTAGAATAGCTTGCTTCTCAGACTCTTTAGCAGTATGATATATTGCCAAGTGGGCTAAAGAATCGTAGAAATAAAACACTGGGACAACAAACAAACCTGTAACACCACCTAAAGATTTTTCTGCGATCGCAGCATTTTCTACAGCTTTAAAATACTCTCCAAATATGTAAGAGAGCATTAGCTTATTAACAAATAAATGGTTAATTGTGTAAAGATCATTTACTTGCTGATGAATTGGGAGCATACTTTGCTCGTTGTAGGCTTCTCCAATTAAACAGTCCGCATTTTCAAAATTTCCTTTCAAGTTCATAACTGTTTGCAAATACACTGAGTTCCAAGTGAAAGCTACTTGTTGATTGATTTTTTTCAGCGAATCACAATAAGCTATCAGTTCTTTTTCTAGAACCCAAAGTTCTTTACCAAGCCAAAATGAATGATAGGGATAAATGTAACCACAATAACCAGCATATTCTAAATCTCCAGTCTCCAGACCACTAGAATATCCTGACATTGATGATGTTAATGTCTCTCTAATATGCTCTTTCCAATGCATAACATGGGCACTAACAACCGTCAGAATTTTCGCCTTAAGTTCTTCAGCATTAAATTGTGACACCAGACGTGAAGCTAATTTCCCAAATTCATAGCCAGAATCAATTTCTCCTTGAATTCCACAAAGAAGTAATCCATAAAGACTATAACCATAAGCAGATACAGCCGTATTTCCATACCTTAAAGACAAATTAACCATTTTACAGACAATAATTGGCATCATTGCCGGAGCAGTTTGAAAAGCCGCAGGTAGAACTCCCATTAAGATTCTCATGGCTGCAATCTTGTTAGGATCGTTCATTAATGGTAAATTAATTAAATCTGCAATGGCTTTCCCTTTCAAAGAAGTAGCAATTTCATCCATCCCCTGCTTAATATCAGTTGATGTCGGTTCGTCTGGAAAACTTATTCCTAACAATTGCAGAATTGATACTGCGGTTTGAATAGCTTCCAATTGCTTGCTTTGAATGATAGAAGCGATAATCTGTACTTCATAGACTTTCACTTTATCTAAAAGGATTTTGGCTTCTTGCTGCACCACCTCAGCCCATTTTTGCATCTGCTCAAAATCACCACCCAAATAGGCTGCTTCTGCGGCTCCTTCATATAAACCAATGGTTAAGGTATATTCCGTTTGCCAAGCATCTATATTTAAAAGTTCTATCCCATTTCTGAAGTATTTAAGAGCAGCTTCGTAAGCTGTAGAAGCTTTAGCTTTTCGTCCTGCAATTAAATTTAATCGTGCCAATTCAGTTTTTTCAAATTGTTCTATCAGGTTAACAATACCTACATTTAACTGATTGACGATATCAAAAATATTAGCTTCTATTTCCTCTTTAGGTATATTTTGAAGAAGCAATTGCCCAATTCTCAAATGAGTAGATTTCTTAAGTTCTTCTGGAATTAAGGAATATGCTGCTTGCTGTACTCTATCATGCAAGAACTTGTAACCCACCCGTGAAGTGTCGAAATTTAAATTAACCGCTTCTTCTTGATTAAAAACTAAAGGAATGCGGTAAGCTTCACTTAAAGGCAGAATTAATCCCGCTTGCAAAGCCGAGTGTAAATCATTCGCTGTCAAAGAAGGTGATTTTTCATTGACTATCGATAAAATATCCAGACTAAATCTGTCGCCTACGCAAGCTGCTAATTTTAAAACATCTTGGGTAAGCTTTGGTAGTTTCTCAACTCGGCTGGCAACTAACTCAACTACATTTTTATCGGTAATTCCAATTGCCTGAATATCCTCTAAACTCCATTGCCATTTAGCATTAGCAAAGTCAAATTTTAACAGTTTTTCTTGATGAAGTGCCTGAATTAATTGGGTTATGAAAAATGGGTTTCCACCTGTTTTGTTACAAATTAACTCAGCTAGCTTAATAATTTCCTTGTTAAAGGCTCTCGTTTCTTCATCCTGCTTAACCTCTGTTTCTTGGAGAGTTTCGGCAACTAGCTGAGTTACATTATCTAAATTTAAAGGTTGCAATATAAGATTATTAACAATCGTACCACTATTTTTAATTTCTTCCATCTTTTGAATTAAAGGATGGGCTGAACTAACTTCATTATCTCTATATGCCCCAATAAATAGAAAGTATTTGCTATCGCTATCAGTTATGAGCAGTTGAATTAGATTTAAAGTAGCTGAATCTGCCCATTGTAAATCATCTAAAAATATGACTAATGGGTGTTCTTTTTGAGTAAAAACTTGGATAAATTCTTTAAAAACATGATTGAAGCGATTTTGTGATTCTGTTGCACCAATTTGGGTAACTTCCGGCTGTGTACCGATGATTAATTCTACTTCTGGAATTACGTCAGTAATAACTTTTCCATTTGTCCCTAAAGCTAATAATATTTTACTACGCCATACTTCTATTTTTTCATTATTCTCGGTCAGCAAATACCGCATTAAATATGCAAAGGCTTGAATTAAAGAAGCATAAGGTATATTCCGTTTTAACTGGTCAAATTTACCAGATATAAAGTACCCTTGTCTGCGAGTAATCGGTTTATTAACTTCGTTGACTAGAACTGATTTGCCAATCCCAGAATAACCAGAAACTAGCATCATTTCACTAGTTCCAGATGAAACTCGCTCAAATGCAGCTAAAAGTTCATTAACTTGTTCTTTACGACCATATAATTTTTGAGGAATTAATAACTGGCTCAATATATCCAAACGACCTGGAACAAAATCAGTAATGATTCCCTTAGTTTCTAACTGCTTGAGACATGATTCTAAATCTGCTAATAATCCTGTAGCACTTTGATATCTGTCTTCCGCATTTTTTGCCATCAGCTTCATCACAATTTCAGAGATGGCGGTAGGAACTTGTGAATTTAATGATTGTGGGTTTCTCGCTTGAACTGCAATGTGACTATAAACTACTTCTAGGGGGTCTTGGCTAACAAATGGTGTTTTATCAGTGAGCATTTCATATAAAGTCACACCAAGGGAATAAAAGTCAGTACGATAATCAAGAATGCGATTCATTCTTCCAGTTTGTTCAGGAGACATATAGGCAAGTGTGCCTTCAACGCAGTTAGGGTTATTAAATTGAGGATTTTCTTTATTGAGAAGGGAGGCTATACCAAAGTCGGTGAGTTTAACAATACCTGTCTGGGAGTTAATTATGATATTATTGGGTTTGATATCTTTATGAATAATCTGGTGTTTGTGCAAATAATCTAAAGCTTGAGTCAGTTGAATAGCAATTTTTAAATGGTTAATTAAGTCAAGTTTTTTTGTTTGGAGCAGTTGAGATAAAGACTGACCACCAAAGTCTTCTAACAATAATCCCACACGGTTTTCAAAGGTTTCTAGACTGATAGCTTTAACTATATTGGGATGGTCTAAACCTTGCTGAATTTGATACTCATTTTTAAGGCGAGTAAAGGCTTCAAGGGTCGGACATTCATTTTTAAGTAACTTGAGGATAACTCGCTGTTGCGTCTTTGGCGTTTGTGCTTGATAAATAATTGTTTGGATTCCTTCGTGGAGAGTCGAGTTGATTTGGTATCCAGTAAGATTTGGCATTGATTTTTGATTATAAAGTTATAAAATTAGCATCATCCCTGTTCTATCGTGAAAGAGATTCTAGTTTAATATTCCCAGTACGTAGAAAATTATTAACATTGCGCTTCAGTATTAAAGGGTTGTAAATTAAAAAGCGATTATTTCCTGGTAACGGAAACTAACGGCTAAAATCTGACTGTAACTTTTAGGCCAACCGCAGATAAGGACACTTCTGTAAAAATCCAGATGCCTTATTATGGGCATCCAAATTATGAGTATGCGTTGGCGTAGGTCGAATAATGCCGCCAAATAGGTCATCTAACCCGTAGGGTGTAAAAAATTGCCATTGTCTTTGAGCATTTAGTCGAACTCCCACAGCAGTAGCGGTGTGCAGCCAATCCGTGATGCCATCCTCTGTACTAGTATAAGGTCTGCTACCAAGACGCCAACGAGCAAAACTGGCTTGATTTTTGACATCAAACTCGTCATCAGGAAATTGTTCTGTGAGAGTCGCCTTTGCTGCTATTTCTTGAGAACGGTTCCCCTCTATATCAAAGAATGCAATATCAAAATCTTTAATACCTAACCCACAGTCATTACCAAAAATTGAAGACCAAACGGTGTTTCGGACTGCACCCCCGGCTAACCACCAGTTAGGTAGATTTAGTTGAGCGATCGCAGGTAATACTGTATTAATACGTGTATCAGCTAAAATCATCTGTAGGCGAGTGTTACTATTCATATCAAATTTCTGGGATTGTCAAGTATAAGGTGAAAATATTATCATTCACATTTCATTAAACTTAGGGTGTTGATAGTCCTGTTGTGAGACTTCGCAGGTCAATGTTTATCAGGAGAACTTCTGTAGTCATAGTATAAAGAAAACAAGTTAAACAGAAGGTTAAATTGTGAATTTATAATTTAGAATTTTTATTTATGGAAGATTTATTTGCGCGACTAGAACGCACACTCAATCCTGAACTGCCAACTCTTGCAGAGTCACAACAACAACTCCTCCAAGAACTCACTATTGATGAAAATCAACCCGGTACGATTCTGCATGACTTTCAAACCCTGATAGATTTCTTACAACAAAACGGAGTGGAAGTTAGTAGTATTAATAACCTGCTACCGCTAAAAGTCCTATCAGAAGTTAATTCTCGGTTAAGTCACCCAATTGAAACTAAACTCAAACGCCCCGTACAGAAATCATACCCCTACATTAATGCACTATATCTGTTATTACGCAGTTCTGGAATAGCCCAGATTAAATCCCAAGGGAAGAAGCAGGTTTTAGTTTTAGATGCAGCAACTTTGCAATCATGGTCAAGCCTCAATCTAACAGAACGCTATTTCAACTTATTAGAAGCTTGGTTGATTTGGGGAAATAACGAAGTTTTGGGCGAACATCAAGATTCATTAGGGAACTTATTTAGATGTATCCAACTTTGGCCTCGCGTCCCAGATAAAGGTTTAAATTTTCCTAAATATGAAGATCAAAACAATATTAGTTATTACCCCGGACTGCATAATGTTGCCTTGTTAGAGTTATTTGGATTGTTATCTATAAAACATGGCAAACCACAAGAAAGTAAGGGGTGGCGTATTACTAGTTTACAACGTTTACCCTTTGGTGATGCTCTGTTGCAATTACTTTTTCCACTGGGTATACGAGGAGAATTACAGGATGATGTGAATGTGACTTTTGGAAAATTGCAGTCACATTTTCAACCCTTTTTTCCAGAATGGGAGCATAATTTACTTGTTCCCAAGCAAGGCTTCACTGATGGTATTTATATTTTCAAAGTATCCCTTTTTAAGGCTTGGCGACGTATTGCCATACCAGCAAAAAAACCATTAAGCTGGCTAGCAGAGATAATTCTCGATGCTTTTGATTTTGATTACGATCACCTGTACGAGTTTAGTTATAAAGACCATTTTGGTCGCATCATAAAAATCGGTCATGCCTACATGGAAACACCCCCATTTGCCGACCAAGTGCAGATTGGTGATTTATCTCTAGAACCGGGTGGTAAAATGACCTATCTTTATGATTTTGGTGACAACTGGAAATTTGATGTGCAGTTAGAAACAATTAATCCACCTGATAACAAAATCAAAAAACCGAAGATTTTAGAAGTTTACGGAAATGCACCTCAACAGTATTGGAGTGAGGATGATGAATCGGATGAGGATGAAGAATGAAGAAGATTTAGGAAAGTGTAGATAATCAAAAGTTTCTCGTATTCTCATCTCTTCTGTTTGTGTCTATTAAAACCCGCTTTAAGATTGAGATAGTTTTAGTTACAATAAGGCAATACAAATTAGCAGGAGATAAAATCTGTGAATCTTTCATATACTGGAGGTTGTCAATGTGGACAGATTTGTTATGAAATTAATGCCGAACCGTTAACACTTTATCTATGTCACTGCAAGGAGTGTCAGAAACAATCTTCTAGTGCTTTTGGAATGTCTCTTACAGTATTACGAGATGCTGTTGTAATTGTTCAGGGAAAACCAAAAGCTTGGACTCGGAAAAATGATAGTGGACGTGAAGTAAATAACCTATTTTGTGGCGACTGCGGAACGCGATTGTTCCATGAAAGGACTTACAATTCAAATACTATCAATGTCAAAGCTGGAACCTTAGATGATACAAGTTGATTACGCCCAGTGGGTAACATTTGGACACGCAGTGCCCAATCATGGATGATAATTTCAGACCAATTGCTCAACTATGATGGGCAACCAGAAGATACGCAGGCTTTATGGGAAAAATAGAAACAACAATATCCATAAATGCATAACTCCTGATATTAGACATTATACTTATGATACTTAAAGTATCTAACTTATCATTGTACTAAAGAAGATAATAATAAAGTTTTACTGGTAAAATGCTTTAATGAACATATTAGATTATTTAAAACAGTAATAGTAAACTCAAATTATAAGTTCATTTGTGTATCATATATAATTCCAGTTGTCTGCAAATCGTTAATAAAGCTAACACACTATTAATATTTCACATGAAAGCTTACTGGACATTTCTAATCAAGTAATGTAAGTGAAATTGGATAAGTAAGGCGATTTTGGTTCATTTTCAACACTTTTAACAGTTATTTCTAGACAAGCTTGATGAAAAACGATACACCGCAAGAATTGAACCCAGACCAAGAAATTGGACGCTTGATTGATGAGGTAATGTCTTCATCTCTGACTGATGAACAGTACCGCAAAAAGATGCAGCGACGTAAAGAAGTGCAAGACAAGCGCATAGCAGAAGCTGTACCAGAAAAAGGGTTAATTATTGTAAATACTGGTAACGGTAAGGGTAAAACCACTGCGGCTTTGGGGATGGTGTTGCGATCGCTCGGTCATGGGTATAAAGTAGCGATCATTCAATTCATCAAAGGTAGCTGGGAACCTTCCGAAAAAAGGGTTTTCAGCTATTGGGAAGACCAGATAGAATTCCACGCAATGGGTGAAGGCTTTACCTGGGAGACTCAAGACCGCGATCGCGATCTTGACAAAGCTAGCGCCGCCTGGGAAAAATCATTAGAATACATCCGCAACCCAGACTTTCATCTAGTGTTGTTAGACGAAATCAATATCGCCCTCAAAATGGCTTATTTACCAGTAGAAGACGTTTTAGCAGGTTTGGCACAAAAACCCGCTAACAAACACGTTATTCTCACAGGTAGAGGCGCACCACCTGCTTTAATTGAGTGTGCTGACTTAGTAACTGAAATGACTCTAATTAAGCACCCTTTCCGCGATCAAGGTGTGAAAGCACAACCGGGAATTGAATATTAAATCAGAATTCAGGACTCAGAATTGTTAAAAAACGAGGTTTCCGACTCAGCAGAGATTCAGAAACCTGGTTTTTAATTCTCGTATGTCATACCAATTTGAAAAAAGAATGCAACAGATAATAGATATCACCAACCCTGCTGCCTTACTAAGGGGTGCGCTATCAGCGCAGGTGAGCTTATGTGTCGTAAACATTTTTTGAATTGGTATCAGATGTGGAAAAGCAGATTACGCCTATATACAGCAGATTTCAAGTTGATGAGATACAAAGTTTTAGTTCTGAATTCTGCTGTAAGCTCCATTTGTTACTTCTTATTCCAAAGACTTAAAAATGCTTGAGAGATGGCTGGGGTAATCTGACTTTGTAAGTGATTTAGTGCATCACGATGGTTTGCATTATTGTCATCATAATAAGTAAAAAGATTAGTCAGCTTGACAATCTCAGGATTTTGATCGTTTGTCCCTCTCCATTTGTTAGTAACTTTGTGTAAAACGTCCTTGGGTAGATTTTGTTGTAAGTTATTTAACGCTGCAATGTAAGAAGGACTTTGAGGATTTTTTTTGAATTGAAAGCACAAATCTATCAGCTTTAGTTGTGACTGAGGCGGAGTCTGGGGTTTATCTGTGAGACTTGGTTGCTGTAGAATTTGCCGCTGTTCAATAGTAGCAATCCCATTTTCAGTTAAACCCTGAGATTTCTGAAATTTCTTGACTGCTGTATAAGTAGCTGGTCCATAAAAAGGCTTATCTGGAGGAATTTCGGCATTGGTTGCAAAACCGTGAAACTTCAATCTATTCTGAAGCCCTTTCACTGTATCTTCCATAACAGTTCGAGTCTTTACATCAGCATTACCATTAACCACAAGTTTTTGTGAGTACTGTTTCTGAAACTTTTTAATAGCTTCTTCAGTAGGATCGTCTGTCAAGGAGTTGTTATTCCGCTTCCAGGGAGCAAATTTAGTCAGATCCGGCTTAGGATCAATCTCAGAAGCTAAATATCCCAATCCGATCAATATATGACGGATCACTTCAGGGCTACTAACGGCCATACTTTTTGGTTCCTTTGCGATTAAACTACCATTTAATGTATCTGGTTTTACAAAAATTAGGTAAGTAGAAATAAATAAATCTAACATTTCTTATTTGCAAGACGTTCCGAAGCTTAAGCGATGTGTGACGACAAGCTGCAACTCTTTGAGACGTTCGACGTATGCGACTACAGAGGGTGAAAAAGAAAGAGATGCGATCGCTTATTCTCAACTATTAATGATACTACGTGTTAGGGACACACAGATGTGCGCAGACAATTTTACAAAAGGCTTCAGGTAAATATAATATTGGATATTATCGTCAAGGTAGCTCCAATATCAAACAGCGCCAGCGGCCATCGCAAAAACATCGCTCAATTACTACCAGCGAAAAAAGCAAACTCCCGGTTAATATTCCAGCGCTTCCCATCGTGAAGCAGCAAGGTTAATTTGTCAGCAGTAAACTCAAAATACAACTGACGATTTTCAAATTCTGGCCAAGTAGCTTTAAAATTCTGCTTTGTTAAATCCCGAAATGCAACCGTTAAATGGGGTGCAAAAGGGCGGGTTTTAGAAACCTTGTCAACAATTCTCAAGTTGCTTTCTGTATAAGCCATTAAATCAGCTTGCAAAGTTAAAAGCTCTTGACTTCTGACGACATTAATGTAGATGACACGAGGTGCAAAGGCATTAAACCCTTTCAGTGTAATTGCTACTTGCTGTTGTTCACTGGCAAACTCCTTCAAGGATGCTTCTAACAGTGGCAAGTTATCATCTGCCCATTCAAAGGGCGGTTGCAGGGTAATATGAGGCGGAGACTTTAGCGCCCCGCTACTAGTATAGCGATCGGCAAAGTACTGCTTAATCTCGTTGGCGTAGTCTTGAATATCTTGCGGTGGTATGAGGGCGACAAAAAAACGACTCATAATTAATTATTTGGGGTTGCATATTTGCGGGATGATTTTACTATTTTTGTGGGATGGGCAACATGAGCGTCCCTTGTATTTCCGGGCGGGCAGGATGCCCACCCCACAAGAATCATCCCTTAATTCAGCAACGCCAATTATTTTTATTGCTTAGTAATTGGTGGTTAATGGGAAAACTTAGGAAAGGCGGATCGAGTTGGGACTTGCTCCGCCATATTGTTTACCGAAAGAGAAAATTAAATGAGCGATCAAATTTTTCTGTCCGATGAGGATGTTGTTTCTATGACTCAGGATGCTAACTTGACTGGGACTTCAACATCAACAGGTGAAGAATTGATGGAGACTGTGGTAAATTTGGTATTTCAGAACACCAGCTTACAACAGGACGAGGCTGAAGCCTGGGCTGCAAATGGCGTGAACTGTAAGGTTTTACTGGCTCAGGGTGGCGGCTGGCAGAAAGGTAAAATCCGAATTCGCTTTGAATTTATTCCTGATAAGCCCACACCAACAAAACCACTGATTCCCACGAACTCGGCATCTCCACTGGATGATCTGCGATCGCACCTAGAAGTCTAACATTCACAGATGCGTTGCTTCTGCTGTTTTAGTGAAATCTTCAGTAAATCGTTATAGTTCGTGTATATTGCTACTCAAATGCTACTCAAAAATAGTCATAACTAAAGCAGGATGTTGTTGTAATTGGAGTTAAGAAGCCAATGCCGTGGTTTGTAAAAATTGAAGAGGGGAAAGTTGATAAACCTACCTTTGACCAATATGTACCTGCTCACAAAGCCTACATTCGGGAATTGATTACTAAAGGACACAAAGCCCGAACAGGCTATTGGGTGGAACAAAGAGGCGGAATGTTACTATTTGAGGCTGCCTCAAAGGAGGAAGCAGAAACGATTGTAGCTGATGATCCCTTGGTAAAACACGGCTGCGTCAACTATCAGCTTTATGAATGGCGAATTGTTATGGAATGACACACACTTACTGACTTTTCATGTTATGGTTATTGAAGACCTGGATCTATGCGATCGCAACACCCAAATCTTGTCAGAACCGGAAGGTAGCAGCAACACGGGAGGCTTGTGGTAGGCGTAGTCTCCGGGTCGCCCTATTTTTAGGAGCTGTCAGCAACCATGCCTGGTTTTGGAGATATTGTTCAAAAAGCTTTTTACCTCGGTGTTGGATTAGCTTCTTACGCGGGTGAGAAAGCAGGGGGAAAATTAGCCGAAGTGCGATCGCAAGTCCAAAAACTGGCAGATGAAATGGTGGCAAAGGGCGAAATGAACACCGAAGAAGCCCGCCGCTTCGTTGAGGACATGATGAAGCAAGCCCAACAAGCGCAACCATCTGTTGAAACCTCACCAGAAACGCCGGCTTCTCAACCTCGCCGCATTGAAATTTTAGAGGAAGATGAAGAGCCAACGGTGAAAGAGGCGTCAAATGATGAGAATGTAGATAAATTGCGCGATGAAGTGCTAAAGCTGCAAGACGAGTTAAAACGATTGCAACGCGATCGATAAAAAGCATTGTTTGCTCGACATATAAGTAAAAAGTGGCATTTTGACATGACACTTCAGATAAAAACTTGATAAGATACATTGCCTAGTGTGTATTTTAGTGCTTCAAGCCAGATAGCACAAAGCGTCCTGTTTATAGCCTGCAAAGGTGTCAAGTTTATGGAACAGTGGCAAAAAGATTTAGTAGAAATCGTCGAAACAGTGGCTGATGAAGTAGAGCGCTTCTTCCTGGGAATGAGTGAAGTGGTAGACGCATTTTTTGAGCTAACGGAAGAAGTCAGCGAGCAAGTACACAATAATATTGTTACGGAAGTGGATCAGTATCTACAGGATTTGGCTGAACCGATGTTAGAAGCTTACTGGGAACTGGAAGACATTGTAGGAGATGTCGATCCGGGTTTTCCTTATTCAGTTGAACCTACATCTGAAAAAAATCCTGCCTGTATTGGTTGTAGTCATTACCACGGTCAAGTTTATGGTGGTAATTTATTAGTTTGTGCTATGCATCCCCACGGTTGTGAGGATGAGAATTGTCCAGACTGGGAGAAGGAAGAGTATTAAGAGGCAAAGGGGCAGGGGGCAGGGGGCAGGAGGCAGGGGGAGTAAATGACAAATTACAACTAAAAACTAACAACTGAGAAATGACAACTGATAAATTATCTGAAAGTGCATCCCAGGCAAACCAAGAAATGAAGTATGGCGAACGCGACATTGCGGAAGGTAAACTAATTACCTTTCCGAATCCGCGTGTGGGGAGGCGATATGACATTAGCATCACTTTGCCGGAATTTACTTGTAAATGTCCGTTTTCCGGTTATCCTGACTTTGCGACAATTTACGTTACATATATTCCTAATGAACGGGTAGTGGAATTGAAGGCGCTCAAACTTTATATTAATAGTTATCGCGATCGCTACATTTCCCACGAAGAATCTGCTAATCAAATTTTGGATGATTTTGTGGCTGCTTGCGATCCGTTGGAAGTCACGGTAAAAGCAGATTTCACGCCTCGCGGTAATGTACATACTGTAGTTGAAGTGCGTCACCAAAAGTAACATCATTACTGATGAGCGCAGATGGAATTAATCAGCTTCATTCAGCAATTTTCTGCACGGCAGATTGCACTTGAATCACAACTTTTTTTGATAAAGGAATATATCCAAGTTCCAAACTGGATTTTTGCCCGTCAATCACAGCCCAATTCACAAAGTTTTTCAGTGCTTGAGCTTTGACTCGGTTTGGATATTGGTGATAAGTTAAAAGCCAGCTGTAAGTGACGATGGGATAAGACTGGGCACCTGTAGGATCGGTGATAAAAGCAATCAAGTTATCACTTGGTAATTTCACTGCTTCTAAAGTTTGTGCTACAGATTCTGGTGTCGGCGTAATATAATTACCAGATTTATTTTCTAAAGCAGCCACAGGAAGCTTATTTTGTTTGGCGTAAATGTATTCTACATAGCCAATAGCTCCTGGTATCTGTTGAATCAGGGCGGTAACACCTTCGTTACCCTTTCCACCAACTCCCACTTGCCATGCTATCGATTTACCAGCCCCAATTTTGCTTTTCCATTCTGGACTTATGGCGCTTAGGTGTTGTGTGAACACGCTTGTAGTTCCACTACCATCAGTTCGGTGGACAACTTGAATTGGTAAATCGGGCAAACTTACACCTGGATTAGCTGCGGCTATTTTAGGATGATTCCAATTCTTAATTTTTCCGAGAAAGATATCTACGTAAACTTGGCGTGGTAGCCTGAGAGCAGTTGGCACATTTACTTGAGGCGACTGCTGTGCAACTGGTTTGAGGTTATAAGCCAACACAATAGAACCGGCTGTTAGAGGTAAAGCAATCACTCCCCGTTTGATTTTGCCTGCTTGTTCATTTGTAATTCCCACATCACTAGCTGCAAAGTCCACAGTACCTTCGATGAGTTGTTGCACTCCAGCACTGCTCCCTATAGCTTGATAGTTAATTTGTACATCAGGATGTTGCTGGTTATAATCTGCAAGCCAGCGCTCATACAAAGGTGCAGGAAAACTTGCCCCTGCACCAACGAGAGAAATATGGTTGATGTTTTGATTATTCGCAGTGCAAGAAGCGATATTTAACAAGATAGCGATTAGGGGTAAAAGGTAAATGCGTCCCTTAAATTGAAGTTGAGCAGATATAGAAATCTTTTGTTCCAATGTTGAATAAATACCTCTAGTAATTTTCTAATTAATTGTAAATAACTTTGAAACGCAGAGGAGCGCAGAGGTTAACGCAGAGTAACGCAAAGTCATCCTCTGCGTTACTCTGCGATTTCCTTTGCGCGACGGCAGTCGTTACAACGGGGAGGCAGCGCGGTCTTGGGGGTTCCCCCCATGAGCGACTGCCGTGGGAACCCCCAAGACGCGCTGCCTCCCCTCCGCGTTTAAACTTCAATCGCCGCCTCTTTCTCCTCACCTTTTGGCTGTGAACTCAGCCGGTCTAAAATATCTAAAACTTCTTGTTCAAAAGCAACTTGGGCGCGATTAGTTTTGCCACCAATATACAAGCGATCGCCTTTTTGCAATGCCCAGATTTGCGAGTGGGAAAAGTAACTCATCACCACACCCAGCATGAGCAAGCCAAACCCTGTGTAAACAATTGGGATGCCTGGATCGGCTTTAATTTGTAAGCCAGTGCTACCAATAACATCCAAAATTTTCAGCTTCACGCCATTAACTTCGGTGAACATCCCAGCACGGACTGTATCAACAAGTTTGCCAGTGGCATCATAAATTAATACCATCCCTTGCAAGTCTTTAGCTAACAAAGAGACACCTTCGCTCAAATCCGGTTTAGTAGGAACCCAAGTTCCCCAAATGCGCCCGTTACCGTTGGTGTTCAATTGCGCCATCGGTAGCTGAAAAATTGGGCTGTTGTTAAATTGGACGCGAACACCTGCAATTCCCCAATCAGTTTGATAGAAAGTTATGCCCTGATAGCGCAGAGGTTCGTTGACAAAAATCTTCTTGTGGTCAATTTCCTTTCCCTGATTATTCAAGACAGACATATCTGAATAAAATTGATCGATGCCGCCAGATGGAGTGTAATCAATCCAAAAACGATTGACTCGCACAGACCAATCTTTCGAGATTTTTGCGGCTATTGGCCCAGCATCGACAATATTTGTGACTTGAAATGTATCGCCACTAGCAACCATTTCCTGAGCGAGAAATCCAGTCATTGCCCCCCAAATTCCCCCTAGCAAAATAGCAACGATGCCAATATGAACAATAATTGGGCCGATGCGTCCGACTATTCCTTTGCGGGCATAAAGGAGATTTTCTTTTTCTTGATTTGGAAAAATTTTATAGCGGTGTTTCTGTAATATTTGGCTGAGAGAATTTAGGGAACCAGTATCTAGTTCTGTGCTTAAAGCTAATTTTTGAAATTGTCGTGGTTCTTCGTAATATTTCCACCGCTGGGCAGCTTTTAGGGCTGGCAACTGACGGGTAAATGAACAAGCAGTTAAGCTAGTGCCAAATAAGATGAGTAATGCCAGAAACCACCAAGTACGATATACATGGTCTAATCCAACTACTTGAATTACCTTCCAAGTTAAGAAACCAAACAAAGCTGGATGTTCTGGGTAGTTGGCTTGGTAAAATGCGGGTGACTGACCTTGTTCAATTACAGTGCCGGTAGAGCTAAAGATTGCAATCAATAGCAGTAGTGCGATCGCTAATCGTAAATTAGTCAGTACAGGCAAAAGCTCTTGGCGTAAGAACTTCCCAGGTATCGCCCACCATTTTAATTCTTGGGACGCTGAATCTTCTAAAGTCATTAGGTGTAAAATCTAACAAAGGTATTGATATTAAAAACTGCCGAGGGGAATCCGAGAAATTAAGGAAAATACACCGAATCCTACCAATAGCGCCCCGCTAACTGGGTTAATCCAACCAGACCAGCGACGCAATTCCAGTAATTTTTTAATTGAAGCTGTAAAAGTACCCGCTAAAATCAACGGTGCTACATAACCAGCTGTATAAGAAAGTAGCAAAACAGCGCCTAAAATTAAGTCTTGTGTACTAGCAATCCAACTTAACAAGCTCGCTAAAACAGGGGTGCTACAAGGGGATGCGACTAAGCCGAAAGTCAGTCCCAGTAGATAGGAACGCAATCCTGTTGGCAAATCTGGCGAAATCCAATTCGTTTCATTCAAGGATGGAAATTGTATAGGCAGTGCTTCTAATAAGTTCAGCCCCATGAGAATAGCGATAATGCTGACGATAATCGGCAAACCAATTCCCACTTGACCGTAGACTTTTCCGACCAAACCTGCTATTATGCCTAGTCCTGCCAATGTAGTTGCTAAACCTAAAGCAAACCAAGTTGATTGTGCAGCTGCTTGCAAGCGGCTTTTGGCTTCATAACCACCGATGTAACCAATGGTAATTGGCAGCATAGAAAGCATACAGGGTGTGAGACTGGTAAGCAAGCCAGCGGCAAAGATGATACCAACGCTTACCACGCTAAGGTGTGTCAGTTGGCTAGAAACAAGGCTGTTGGCAAATTGTTCTAATTGGTAAATTTGGGTTTGCAGGTTATCAAACATGGGGAGTTTCTGAGCGGGAAATGCTTACTCTGCTTGAATTTTAGCTTACTTTTGGTTTTTGAGTCAGCAGAAGTGATTATCCGAAGCTGATATCATTTAAATTTCATCTGCCCAAGGAAATGTATCTAAAATACAATTAAGCTCGGATTATCCCTGAAGAAGCACGGCTGGAGTATTTGGCATGATGATTGCATTACCCGGATTTAAAATTGTCACTTTGTTAAAAACAGGGGTAAAAGCAGTCATATACCGGGGGATCGAGGTTAAAGAACAGTGCCCGGTAATTATCAAAGGGCTACGTCCAGAACAGTGTACACCTAATAATATTGAACAACTCAAACATGAGTATGCGATCGCTCAAAGGTTAAATACTACAGCAGCAGTCAAAGTCTACGCCTTAGAGATGCATCAGGGAATTCCTTATTTAATTATGGAGGATTTTGAGGCGCGATCGCTCGACCAGTTTCTAGGTCAATTTCAACAGCCTGTTCAGTTTCTAAAGATTGCTATTGAAATCACTAGCAAACTCGCACAAATCCACACTTATCAAATTGTCCACAAAAATATTAAACCGCAAAATATCTTAGTTAATCTCGAAACTAATCAGGTAAAAATTACCGATTTTGGAATTGCTGCTTTTATTCCATACCAACAGCAAATAATTAGCAGTTCCAGTCGTATTGAAGGTAGTTTACCTTATTTATCACCTGAGCAAACTGGGCAAATTAATCGAGGAATCGATCGTCGCAGCGATTTGTATTCTCTGGGAGTCACCTTTTATGAAATGCTCACAGGTCAACTACCATTTCAAGGTAAAGACCCCTTAGAGTGGGTACATTGTCATATTGCCAAATCTCCGTTATGTCCGAACAAGCTAAACTCTGATATTCCCCAAATGCTCTGTGACATCATCATGAAATTGCTGTCGAAAGTTGCAGAACAGAGATATCAGAGCGCTTTAAGTTTGCAATTCGATCTAGAACAGTGTTTGAAGCAATTAGAGACAACCAAAGAAATCCAATCCTTTATCTTGGGTGAGCAAGATATCACAGATCGCAAACAATCTGAAGCGGAACGTATCCAACTGATTCAAGAACAAACCGCCCGACAACAAGCAGAAGTTAATCAGCAACGAGCAGCATTTTTAGCTCAAGTCAGTGCAACCCTCGCCTCTTCTCTCGATTACGAAAGCACGCTAGCAAGTGTGGCCAATCTGGTTGTGCCTTACTTCGCCGATTGGTGCAGTGTCGATCTCTTGCAAGACAACCAATCAATTAATCGGGTAGCAGTTGCCCACCGAGATCCAGAGAAAGTTAAACTCGGTTGGCAACTTCATCAGCATTATCCGAGAAAGTTGGATGAACCTCAAGGCGTGCCCAAAGTACTGCGTACAGGAATTCCTGAAATGGTAACTGAAATTTCAGATGCACTCCTAGCAGCAGGCATCCCAGATGCAGAACATCTAAGGATTACCCGTGAAATTGGTTTAAAGTCATGTATAATTCTTCCCTTGATGGTCCGAAAAAGAATTTTTGGTGCAATTTCCTTTTTTACTGCGGAATCAGAACGTCGTTACAGCACAGCTGATTTGTTACTAGCGGAAGATGTTGCCCATCGAGCAGCGATCGCGATCGATAATGCCCGTCTTTACCAAGAAGCGCAGCAAGCACAAAAAACGGCAGAAGTAGCCCTGGAGCGCATTGCCCGTCTCCAATCGATTACGGCTGCCCTTTCGGAATCCCTGACACCAGCCCAAGTATCTGAAGTGATTGTAGAGCAGAGCATGGCTGGCTTGGGAGCCAGTTCTGCCCTCGTCGCCTTGGTGAATGAAAGTAAAACTCAACTAGAAATTGTGCGTGCGCTTGGCTACAACCAAGATTTAGTAAACACTTGGCGACATTTTTCTATTGATTCACCTTCCCCTTTAGCCGAAGCTGTGCGGACTGGACAACCTGTTTGGGCTGAATCGAGACAAAATAGAATAGCTCGTTACCCTCATCTAGCTGAAGCTTACACCCAATATGACATTGATGCCTGGATTTCTATTCCATTTATGGTAGAAGGTTCGGCAGTAGGCGGTATAAGTTTGGGATTTACTGAACTTCAAGAACTTAGTGAGGAAGATCGAGCATTTATCTTTGCTGTTGCTCAACAATGCGCCCAAGCGATCGCTCGCGCCCATCTCTACGAAGCCGAACTAACGGCGCGAAGCGCTGCGGAAGCGGCAAACCGGATCAAAGATGAATTTCTCGCTGTTTTGTCTCATGAACTCAGAACACCACTCAACCCGATTCTGGGTTGGACAAAACTGATGCGAACCCGTAAACTTGACCAAGCAACAAGCGATCGCGCCTTAGAAACCATTGAGCGCAATGCCAAGTTGCAAACTCAATTGATTGAAGATTTGCTCGACGTTTCCCGGATTCTTCAAGGTAAACTTCACCTCGACTTTGACCGAATTAATTTGGTATCAGTCATTGAAGCTGCGATCGAGACAGTGCGTTTATCGGCGGAGGCTAAGTCTATCCAGATTCAGACAAGTCTCGAATCTGGTGTCGGGCAAGTTTTAGGCGATGCCAATCGATTGCAACAAGTAATTTGGAATATCCTTTCTAATGCCATTAAGTTTACTCCCATCGGCGGACAGGTAAAACTTAAATTAGAGCAAGTTGGCTCACAAGTGCAAATCCATGTAACTGATACAGGAAAAGGGATTGCACGTGAGTTTTTACCTTATGTCTTTGAGTCTTTCCGTCAAGCAGATGGGGCGACAACTCGAAAATTTGGCGGTTTAGGTTTAGGATTAGCGATCGTCCACCATCTGGTAGAACTTCATGGAGGAAGTGTGCAAGCAGAAAGTCTGGGCGAAGGTAAAGGAGCAACTTTCACCGTCAGATTTCCATACTTACAGGATGAAAGCAAAGGAATCAAGGATGCAAAAGATAATTCCTCATTAGTGGCGGCTCAGTCTTCGCCGCTAGCTGGTTTAGAGATTCTGGTGGTGGATGACGATGCAGATATGCGAGAATTTTTGCCCTTCATGTTGGAGCAATATGGGGCAACTGTTACCGTTGTCGCCTCAGCCATTGAAGCTTTAACTGCATTGAGTCAATCCCAGCCAAATCTAATTATCAGTGATATCGGGATGCCAGAAATGGATGGCTATATGCTGATGCAACAGGTGAGGAGTTTGAAGCCAGAACAAGGCGGGACAATTCCGGCGATCGCTTTAACTGCTTATGCTGGAGAGATAGATTATCAGCAAGCGATCGCTGTCGGATTTCAACAGCATATTTCTAAGCCTGTAGATCCAGAAGAATTGGTGAAGGCGATCGCGTTAATGAGCCTTTGAACTCCGTTAACGAGTGCTTTGTATACTCGTGAACAATTATTTCTCTTGTTGATGCCGTTAACGATATAGCCAAACACGCAACAGTGAAAGCAATTGCTCGGTATCTACGGGTTTAGTAATGTAGTCTGATGCGCCGGCTTCAATACACTTCTCGCGATCGCCTTGCATAGCTTTAGCGGTCAGTGCAATAATCGGCAAAGACTTAAATCGCTCGTTTTGGCGGATCGTGCGTGTTGTTTCGTAACCATCCATTTCTGGCATCATTACGTCCATCAAAACCACATCAATATCTGGTGTATTTTCTAACAAGGCAATTCCCTCTCTGCCATTTTCAGCATATACAACTTGGATTTGATAACGCTCCAGCATACTTGTCAGCGCGAAGATATTACGCATATCGTCGTCTACAATTAGCGCTTTTTTGCCAGTGAGTAAGTAGTCTTGTGAATGGAGTTGTTCGAGTATTTGGCGCTTAGGTGCGGGTAAATTTGCTTGGACTCGGTGTAAAAATAATGCTGTTTCATCGAGGAGACGTTCGGGCGATCGCACATCTTTAATAATGATTGTCTCGGCAATCCGTCTGAGTTCTGTTTCTTGAGCTTTGCTAATTTCTCTACCTGTGTAGACAATAATTGGCAAAGTTTTGCCGTTAGGTAGAAGCTTTATCTGCTCAATTAGTTCAAACCCGGTCATGTCGGGTAGCCCTAAATCGAGAACGAGGCAATCAAAATGCTGGGCGCGAATAGCTTCTAGGGCTTCTGCACCGTTAGCCACAGCAGTGGTCGAAACATCGCTGTTACCAATCAACTCAACAATACTCAGCCGTTGAGTGTCGTCATCTTCGACTACCAATAAATTTTTCACCTGGCGCTCGACAAAACCTTTAATTTTGGTTAACGCCTCGGATATTGTCTCGCTGGTTAAGGGCTTTTGCAGATATGCGATCGCACCTAGTTGCAAACCGCGCTGTTTTCCTTCCTCAACAGTCATGATATGTACGGGAATGTGGCGGGTATTTGGGTCATGTTTGAGACGATCCAATACCGTCCAACCATCCATTTCTGGCAACCGGATATCTAGCAAAATGGCTGAAGGTAGGAATTGCTGCGCTAACATCAAACCTGTACTACCAGTTTGGGCAGCTATCACCTTGAATCCTTGTTGTTGCGCCATATCTAGAAGGATACGCGCAAAATTAACGTCATCTTCAACAATTAGTAAGACGCGATCGCCTCTTTCTATAGTCGTGCGATCGTCAGTTATGAGTGCTGTTAGCGGATAGCTAAGGTTCAGCCCGTGCTGAGTGCTGTTAGGGGTAGCGGGGCGTTCAGCCCGTGGGGAGTGGGGAGTGAGGAGTGTCGATCTAGACTCAGGACTCAGCGCTCGGAACTCAGCACTCAATTGTGGTAAGTAGAATGTAAAAGTGCTACCTTCACCGGGTTGACTGATTAGTTTAATTTCGCCGCCGAAGAGACGGGCGATTTCGCGGCTAATTGATAAGCCCAATCCGGTGCCGCCGTATCTGCGACTGGTAGAGCCATCGGCTTGCTGGAATGCTTCAAAAATCACTTTCTGTTTTTCAGGGGCAATACCAATGCCTGTATCGCTGACTGAGAAGGCAATTACAAGCTGGGCACAATTTAAGGTTTCGTTGTCGTTGCTCCACCCTAGCTTGGCTACCGCAATCCGTAAGCGTACCTCCCCTTGCTCTGTAAATTTAAAAGCGTTGGAGAGGAGATTTTTCAACACCTGTTGTAAGCGTTTGACATCTGTATAGATAGTGGGTGGCAATTCGGGAGTCAATTCAATTGCGAAAGCCAATCCTTTACTCTGAGCGATTTGCCGGAAGGTGCGCTCAATCTGCTCGCCCAACTCTGCCAATGGCATTTGAGTCATGTCAATGGACATGGTTCCAGATTCAATTTTAGCGAGATCCAGAATGTCATTGATTAACGTCAACAAATCAGTACCGGCTGAATAAATTGTCTGGCTGTATTCGACTTGCTTGCTGGTAAGATTTTGATCGATATTATCTGTCAACAATTTCGCCAAAATCAACAAGCTATTCAGCGGTGTCCGCAGTTCGTGGGACATATTGGCGAGAAATTCTGATTTGTATTTTGAGGAGAGGGCGAGTTGTTCAGCTTTATCTTCTAAAGATAGTCTTGCTTGTTCAATTTCGCGATTTTTGCGCTCGACTTCTTGCTTCTGCATCGCCAACAACTCTGCCTTTTCTTCTAATTCGGCGTTGGTTTGTTGCAGTTCCTCTTGCTGTCCTTTGAGTAAATCCTCGGAAGTTTTGAGTGATTGGGCTTGTTGTTCTAAGCGCTTGTTGGTTTCGCGGAGTTCACTTTGCTGGGTTTGGAGTTCTTCAGCTAAAGATTGCGATTGTTTGAGTAATTCTTCAGTTCGCATCGATGCTGCGATCGTGTTGAGAACGATCGCAATACTTTCGGTAAGCTGGTCGAAGAATGTCAGATGAATTTCGCTAAAGCGGCGGAAGGATGCTAATTCAATCACTGCTGTCACCTGTCCTTCAAAAAGTACGGGTAACACCACGGCATTCAGGGGCGTGGCTTCTCCTAAACCAGAGGAAATTTTGACATAATCGTTCGGTACTTCCGTCAGCAGTATTCGCTCTTTTTCTAAGGCGCATTGTCCCACCAAACCTTCACCCAAGTGGAAGCGGTTAGCTAGATGTCTGCGTTCGCGGTAAGCGTAGCTACTGATTAGTTTCAAATATGGTGTATGTTCCCCAGATTCCATCAGGAAGAATACGCCGTGTTGCGCTCCTACCAAGGGTGCTAGTTCTGATAGAATGAGTTTAGATACGGTTTCCAAGTCTCGCTGCCCTTGGAGCATTCGGGTAAACTTGGCTAGGTTAGTTTTCAACCAATCTTGTTCGGTGTTTTTCTGCGTTGTCTCCCGCAGGTTGGCAATCATCTGGTTGATGTTGTCTTTGAGTATTGCTACTTCCCCTAATGCTTCGACGGCAATTGAACGAGTTAAATCACCTTTAGTTACAGCTGTAGCAACTTCTGCGATCGCTCGCAACTGAGTTGTCAGTGTAGCAGCAAGTTCGTTCACATTATCAGTTAAATCTTTCCAAGTTCCCGCCGCACCAGGGACTCTTGCTTGTCCGCCTAACTTCCCTTCAATTCCCACTTCCCGCGCTACTGTGGTTACTTGATTGGCAAACGTCGCTAGAGTGTCAATCATCTCGTTGATTGTCTCTGCCAAAGTTTCAATTTCTCCCTTGGCATCTAACATCAATTTCCGTTTCAAGTCACCGTTAGCAACTGCCGTTACAACTCTGGCGATACCGCGTACTTGTGCTGTGAGGTTTCCCGCCATCGAGTTAACATTGTCCGTCAAATCTTTCCAAGTCCCCGCAACACCTTGGACTTGCGCTTGTCCGCCTAACTTCCCTTCAGTTCCCACTTCTCGCGCCACCCGCGTTACTTCACTTGCAAAGGAACTGAGTTGATCCACCATTGTGTTGGTGGTGTTCTTCAAATCCAAAATTTCGCCTTTGGCATCGACAGTAATTTTCTTAGATAAGTCGCCATTAGCTACCGCCTTGGTAACTTCCGCAATATTGCGAACTTGTCCGGTGAGGTTCCCCGCCATTGAATTAACGTTGTCTGTTAAATCTTTCCAAGTTCCTGCAACTCCTCTGACGTAAGCTTGCACGCCCAATTTACCTTCGGTTCCCACCTCACGGGCAACTCTGGTAACTTCTGATGCAAAAGAATTTAGTTGATCCACCATTGTGTTGATGGTGTTTTTAAGTTCCTGAATTTCACCTTTCACATCGACGGTGATTTTCTTGGAAAGGTCGCCGTTTGCTACCGCCGTCGTAACTTCGGCAATGTTTCGCACTTGTGCCGTCAAGCTTCCCGCCATGAAGTTTACACTTTCAGTCAAGTCTTTCCAAGTACCTGCCACTCCTTTAACTTCTGCTTGTACGCCCAATTTACCTTCGGTTCCTACCTCCCGCGCCACCCGCGTCACTTCACTTGCAAAGGAATTGAGTTGATCTACCATTGTGTTAATGGTGTTTTTGAGTTCCAATATTTCACCTTTGACATCAACGGAGATTTTTTTAGAGAGGTCGCCATTTGCCACCGCCGTGGTCACTGTAGCAATGTTTCGCACCTGTGCCGTTAAACTTCCCGCCATGAAGTTCACGCTGTCAGTTAAATCTTTCCAAGTTCCAGCTACGCCGCGCACATCTGCTTGTACGCCAAGTTTACCCTCACTTCCCACCTCACGCGCAACCCGCGTCACTTCACTTGCAAAGGAGTTGAGTTGATCCACCATTATATTGATGGTATTCTTGAGTTCGAGAATTTCGCCTTTGACAGCAACAGTGATTTTTTTCGATAAATCACCATTTGCGATCGCAGTTGTCACTTCGGCAATGTTCCGCACCTGTGCCGTTAAGCTTCCCGCCATGAAGTTTACGCTGTCGGTTAAATCTTTCCAAGTCCCCGCAACGTCTTTAACTTCTGCTTGTACGCCCAATTTACCTTCAGTTCCCACCTCACGGGCAACCCTTGTTACTTCACTTGCAAAGGAACTAAGTTGATCCACCATTGTATTAATGGTATTTTTCAACTCCAGAATTTCACCTTTGACATCAACGGTGATTTTCTTGGATAAGTCGCCTGTTGCAACGGCGGTAGTTACTTCGGCAATGTTTCGCACCTGCGCCGTTAAACTTCCCGCCATGAAGTTCACGCTGTCAGTTAAATCTTTCCAAGTACCAGCAACACCGCGCACTTCTGCTTGCACGCCCAATTTACCCTCACTTCCCACCTCACGCGCAACCCTTGTTACTTCTGATGCAAAGGAATTGAGTTGATCCACCATTGTGTTAATGGTGTTTTTGAGTTCCAGAATTTCACCTTTGACATCGACAGTGATTTTCTTGGATAAATCACCTGTTGCAACCGCCGTAGTCACTTCGGCAATATTCCGCACCTGTGCCGTTAAACTTCCCGCCATGAAGTTTACGCTATCAGTTAAATCTTTCCAAGTACCAGCTACGCCGCGCACATCGGCTTGCACACCCAGTTTACCTTCACTTCCCACCTCACGCGCAACTCGTGTTACTTCACTTGCAAAGGAACTGAGTTGATCCACCATTATATTGATGGTATTCTTGAGTTCAAAAATTTCACCTCTAACATCGACGGTGATTTTTTTAGATAGATCGCCATTTGCGATCGCAGTCGCAACTTCGGCAATATTTCGCACCTGTCCGGTGAGATTACCCGCCATTAAGTTAACGTTATCAGTTAAATCTTTCCAAGTCCCCGCTACTCCTCGGACTTCTGCTTGTACGCCCAACTTACCTTCAGTTCCCACTTCCCGCGCAACCCTTGTTACTTCTGATGCAAAGGAATTAAGCTGATCCACCATTGTGTTGATGGTATTCTTGAGTTCCAGAATTTCGCCTTTCACATCCACAGTGATTTTCTTAGATAAATCGCCATTTGCCACCGCCGTAGTAACTTCGGCAATATTCCGCACCTGTGCCGTCAAGCTTCCCGCCATGAAATTCACGCTGTCGGTAAGGTCTTTCCACGTACCCGCTACCCCGCGCACTTCTGCTTGACCACCTAATTTACCTTCTGCACCAACCTCACGCGCAACTCTTGTTACTTCCGATGCAAAAGAATTAAGTTGATCCACCATGATGTTGACGGTGTTTTTCAACTCTAAAATTTCGCCTTTGACATCAACAGTAATTTTCTTGGATAAGTCGCCATTTGCAACCGCCGTTGTCACTTCCGCAATGTTACGGACTTGTGCAGTTAAATTTCCTGCCATCAAGTTAACGTTGTCAGTCAAATCTTTCCAAGTACCTGCCACTCCTTTAACTTCTGCTTGTACGCCCAACTTCCCTTCAGTTCCCACTTCACGGGCAACTCGCGTCACTTCACTCGCAAAAGAATTCAGTTGATCCACCATCGTGTTGACGGTGTTTTTTAGTTCCAGAATTTCGCCTTTGACATTAACAGTGATTTTTTTGGATAAGTCACCATTTGCGATCGCAGTTGCAACTTCGGCAATGTTGCGAACTTGTCCGGTGAGATTACCCGCCATCAAGTTAACGTTATCAGTCAAATCTTTCCAAGTGCCAGCCACACCTTGCACTTCGGCTTGAACGCCCAACTTACCTTCGGTTCCCACTTCCCGCGCCACCCGCGTTACTTCCGATGCAAAAGAACCAAGGCGATCTACCATCGTGTTAACGATATTAGCAGTTTGGAGAAACTCACCTTGCAGAGGTCTGCCTTCAATTTCTGTTGCGATCGTTTGCGATAAGTCACCATTGGCAACCGATCGAATTACACGAGTAGTTTCAGCTGTTGGTTGAACTAAATCTGTAATCAGAGTATTGACAGAAGTAACACAATCTGACCAAGAACCACGAACATCACCGAGAGAGGCGCGTTCAGCAATTTTGCCTTCTTTGCCGACAACGTTACCAATCCGTTGTAGTTCTGCCGCCATCCGCTCGTTCTGGTCAATAATATCATTGAGCGTATCAGCTATTTTACCAGCTACACCAGTATGGTCTACGGGCATCCGAGCAGAGAAATCACCCTGTTTAACAGCATTCAGCGTTCTTAGTAGGTGATTTAAATCTAGATTGTCGCTGTCTCTAGTTAACTGTTCGGTTGCCATAGCCTTATCCTTAATCTTGATTCTTAAAGAGTTTTTTGTATTTTTTGCACCCCGTACCTACTTAGAGTACTTTTAGCCAATGCGTATCAAAATAGAGAGCAGGGAATAAAAAGTGGATCAAACTAATTTTTATGGGTGCGAGTGTAAGCAGTTAACAAAAACTGCTAACTACATGGTATTGCCGTAGATGTATCTGGCGTCCCACTTAGCTAATGATAGCTACTCGGACTCTGTTGTGGAACATCAATTATCGGCGATGCCTAACTTAAGCGAGTAAGCGATCGCACAGTCAAACACACAATGACAATTAACATTACATTTTATGATTTTTGGAATTTGACGAAACCAGCAAATCAAGAAATCTTAACTGATAACTGAGGTTTGCTAAAGTCAGAAATATCCGGCAACTCCAAGAGGTTGTTTGAAAAGTAGTTAGCTGTGATTTTAGACACTTACTGATCCCCCCTAACCCCCCTTAAAAAGGGGGGAACCGGAATCAAAGTCCCCCAATTGATCGGGGGATTTAGGGGGATCTAGAACTTTTGATACCGACAAAAGGACTTTTCAAACATTCTCTAAGAAGGCACATCTAGATAGGTTCATTCCAAGCCCTAATCGCTTCAATCGGAATCCCAGCAGGAGCAAACAAAATCTTTATAGTTTCAATACCTGCTGCTGTCACTGCTCTTTGCAAACGTACTTTAAGCGTTGGATTATTTTTGATTACTTGCTCAATCGCTTGCCTATTTTTAAGTACTGGATGACTCTCAACAGCTTGAGCAACAATAGGTTGAGCATCGATTACAGTCGGTTTATCCTGCTCCATTTTCTCAAGCAACTGCTCAAGCACAGTTTCTAAATTAGCAATATCTTGTGTAGACGGGTAATTGTTTTGAGTGCCAATGTTATCACCTTGGATATTTCCTGTAACACTGCCTGTGATGTTGCTAAAGGTAGCACCTGTAAAATCATTTTTACGAGTTTTTGACATAATTATAAATGTTTGATTAAATGTGTTTGGAAAACTAGTTGAAAGCTCGGCGTTGTTTGTTTCCTCATTCAAGACAGAATAACAAACTTCATGGTTATAAAATTTGCACCGATCTTGAATTTTAGAAATTGCGTCGCTTTTATCTTCTGACGGAGTTTTTAATTGTAACTCCCAGATATAATGCAAAACTTCAGAGCCAGCAATTTCTCCTAACGCAAATGCGGCTATCATACGAACATCAGAATCTTCATCCTGCAAAGCATTAATTAAGGCAGATACCGCTTCTTGGTTGCCGATTTTTCCTAACGCAAATGCGGCTATCATACGAACATCAGAATCTTCATGCTGCAAAGCATTAATTAAGGCAGATACCGCTTCTTGGTTGCCGATTTTTCCTAACGCAAATGCGGCTATCATACGAACATCGGAATCTTCATCCTGCAAAAATTTAATTAAGGCAGATATAGCTTCTTGGTTGCCGATTTCTCCTAACGTATCTGCGGCTCTCATACGAACATCGGAATCTTCATGCTGCAAAGCATTAATTAAGGCAGATACAGCTTCTTGGTTGCCGATTTCTCCTAACGCATCTGCGGCTCTCATACGAACATCGGAATATTCATCCTGCAAAGCTTTAATTAAGGCAGATACCCCTTCTTGGTTGCCGATTTTTCCTAACGCATCTGCGGCTCTCATACGAACATCGGAATATTCATCCTGCAAAGCTTTAATTAAGGCAGATACCCCTTCTTGGTTGCCGATTTTTCCTAACGCCTCTGCGGCTCTCATACGAACATCGGAATATTCATCCTGCAAAGCTTTAATTAAGGCAGATACCGCTTCTTGGTTGCCGATTTTTCCTAACGCCTCTGCGGCTCTCATACGAACATCGGAATCTTCATCCTGCAAAGCTTTAATTAAGGCAGATACCCCTTCTTGGTTGCCGATTTTTCCTAACGCATCTGCGGCTCTCATACGAACATAGAAATCTTCATCCTGCAACGAATTACTTAAAAAAGTAACAGCATATTCAGAGGGACTGATACCCAAAAACTCAACTTTAAGTAAATTATGAATGTTTAACTCTAAAATTAAATCGACTATTTCTTTTTGATACTCCCGTTTTACCTCTCCTACCAACCTTGCCGCTAAATTCAAATCCACATCTAAAGCTAACTTCACCACTCGTAAAGCCTGTCTTTTATCAGCCAATAACCCCAACATCAACGCTACCGGTTCTGTCCACTTCAAATAATTCAGATAATCTTTTTTCAGCTTTTCATCACCAATCTTGTTAAGCTGTAAGAGTAGACATTCTGCGGCGTAGTATTCCTGAATTAGCTGGTGGCGAAATTCAATCTGGTCATCTGTTCGCAACTGAATTAATTGATGCCTGAGCAAATTTTCTAGCCAGCGTTTTGCAGAATCATCACTAGAAGGTACTTGATTTTGTAAAAATGTTCCTAAAATATTTCTAGCTTGCTGTTTAGAA
This sequence comes from Nostoc sp., assembly GCF_036917235.1. Lineage (GTDB taxonomy): Bacteria > Cyanobacteriota > Cyanobacteriia > Cyanobacteriales > Nostocaceae > Nostoc. Next base: position 36,647 of record NZ_JBALDU010000114.1, on the reverse strand, counting down.
ATAGTTAATCGTAACTCTATAGAATTGTCGCCTTGCATCATTACAAATGCTAGATGCTGCAATAACTCAGGCAGCCAGTTACGTAACCCTTCAGCAATTGGTACATTTTCCTTGAGTTTGTAATACTCTCCAGAGAACCAACGAAAGAACTTACCTAAACTAGTAGGAATTTGTTTAGCATCATTGAATACTTCACACAGCATCCACAAGAACAGCGGCGTTTCCGCCAATTCTCGCAAGCGTCCAGCCAACTGTCGCAGCATTTCATCACCCACCTCTGAATAGGCGCGGACAAAATGCTGCATCTGCGCTTCTGTAAGGGGTTGCATTTCCAGTTTTTTCTCAATACCTAAATTACCCCCCACCCCCAAATACCGCGTAGTAAAAATCATCGGCGTGACTCGGTGGTATTTCTGCCGAAATCCGTCTAAATCTCGTCTAGCTTCATCATTAGGTAATTCATTCAAACCGTCTACAAGTAACAAAAATTGCCCTGTAAACAGTAGATTTTCAATCTCTGTCCTGTTTAGGTTTAAGTTATAGCTAGTCAAAAAGTCCCGAATTAAATCCAGCACCGAAGTTGTGTAGCGCCTTAACTCCACTAGCACGGGAATTTTCTGATTTGGTTTTCTTTGTTTCCCTTTTTGAGCTTCTTCCCACAACAAACGCTCTAAAGCTGTAGATTTCCCTGAACCCGGTTTTCCTACTAGCAATACATGGACGGGTGCATACTTCCGTAACCCTTCGAGGATATTCAACCGTTCAATTTTTTCTGTGTCTGGTGCTTCACCTTCTGGTTGCTGTGGTACTGTTTGCACCATCAAACTCAAATCTAAGCGTCTGCGCGATTTTTTGGGTTCAAGTCTTTGACGGTCGAGCGCATCAGTTGGCGTGTATAAATATTGCCAATCCTCGCTCAGTGATTCTAGATACGTTTGAAAATCTATGCTGTGGTCTGCAACCATAGTAGTCAATTGACCGAGGACTTTTAAGCGCTCTTTTATATACTACACAATAAAACGCTCAATCGTTTTTATGGTGTCCGTCCTACAAAGGAAGTAATTGGCGGGCTGCGCTCATTTCAAAATTTTTCGATGTACTACCTAGATTTTTGATCCTCCCTAACCCCCCTTGGCAAGGCTACGCTGTATACACAAGTCTGAAATAGTTGATTAACCAAGGTTTTACCCCCACCCTAACCCTTCCCTTGCAAAGCTACGATGTACACACATCTCTGTATAAACTCAAAATCCTTGGAGATCCCCCTAAATCCCCCTTAAAAAGGGGGACTTTGACAGGCTTCTGCCCCCCTTTTTAAGGGGGGTTGGGGGGATCAAAAGCCTATGAGGCAACTCTAGAAGACTTGTGTGTACACCGTAGCCTTGCAAAGGGGAGGGAACATAGATTTCCGGTCTTCCCCCAATGCATCGGGGGGATTAAGGGGGGTAATTTGATTTGTGTATACACACCCTAGCCTTAAAAAGGTGAAAACTAGTGCCCCCTTTTTAAGGGGGTTGGGGGATCTCAAACCAAGTTAAATTGAGTGTTTGAGCTTAAGTTGACACTAAACCCTATTGGATTTTACTCAACTGACGATCGCACCCGCACCCGATACCCCATTCATAGATCCATTTGCAGAAGTAACGTTAACAGAATCAGCTGCTAAAGAATTGGTGACTTGGGAATTGCCTAGTACGCTTTGCTTCTTCTTGGTATTACCTCGTCTAGCACCACCCGCCATCTCGTATTCTGGGCTGGTTTTACCGTAACGGCTGCCAACTCCTAGTAACATTTGTTCTGACATCGCTATTACAACCTTTTCGGCATTATTCACATCATCTGTGAGTTTGTCAATGGTAGATAACGCAGTGTTGTAGGCAGCAAGCTTAGACCGGAGATCGTTAATTGTCATGGTATAAGCTTGTATAGTCAATCCTTGGCCAAAGTCAAGTTCTACACTGATAGATTGCAAACTTTCAATCCGGCGATCGGCTCGTTCTAAAGCGGTGGAATTTCTTTTACGACGTGCCATAATGCATCTCTGCTACTAGGTTATTAGTACTGTTTTATACCAAAATATTTCTGATTGTCATGGGAAAATATAGCAAATCAGTTGCAATTACATTTCTCAAAATTTAGTTAATTTTACTTAGACTATATTTTATTTTCAGTATTAAATAGATTCATAATTTCGTTACAACAATTGCTGCAATGATTTAAGCCTTTCTTATACATGGAAGAACATTTGTTGCAAAGCATTAAACAATTGCAGCAACGACTTATATATTTGCAAGAAAAACTTAAGCCTTTCTTATACATGGAAAAGCATTTGTTGCAAAGTATTAAGCGTTTGCAGCAACGGCTTATACATTTGCCAGAAAAACTTAAGCCTTTCTTATACATGAAGTAATCTTAGCTGCAAAGGTTTAAATTTTTACAGCTTCAAGCGTAATAGCGTAGGCGTAGCCCGTCGTAGACATCGCTCTCAATACGGTTCCGTTAAGCAAAGACGCGATAAATCGCCGTCTCTACAATAATTTTGATTTGAACTTTTAACGCATCTACCTTCTAAACTGTCACACCTTCCAACTCTTCATCTGTCAACTCATACAACTGGCGCAACTTATCCAACTTATCACCATCAGCTTCCCAGAAACCCCGCCCATGCGCTTCCAACATTCTCCCTAAAATATTGCGGAAAGCTTCAGGATTTGCCTTACGCAATTTATCCGCCATCTCTGCATCTAAAGCATAAGTATCAGCCGCTTGGTCATAAACCCAATCATCGGTAAAATCGGCAGTACCACCCCAACCAATCAACGCCGTCATCCGTTGAGAAATTTCAAAAGCACCACCAGAACCTTGATTTGCCATTGCTTGCGCCCATTTGGGATTTACCAATTTAGTGCGATACTCCATTCGCAGCAAATCATCTAAATTGCGGGGTGTAGTATCCTTCGAGAAACTTTCTACAAAGCTGGTTGTAACCTTCCTACCGCCTTGTTTTTCTGCTGCCTTTTTCAAACCGCCAGTATTAGCGTAATATTCTTGAATATCAGTTAAACCATATTCTACCGAATCGATTTCTTGAACAATGCGATCGCTAGTTTTTAACAAAGTATTCAAAACTTCCGGTCTAGCTTGACCTTTATCTTCTCTCCCATAGCTGAATACATTGCGACTTTGCCAAGTATTGCCCAACTCCTCACCAGATTCCCAGTTACCATCAACCACGCGATCGTTCACCAAAGAACCAAAATCACCCGCCGGATTAGAAAACAACCTCGCCGATGCATTTTCTATACCTTGGGCTTTTAAAGCCAAAGCGTGTCTTCTAATAAAATTCCGATCGTCCGGTTCATCAGCATCAGCCGCCCGTTGAAATAAATCATCCAACAATTCAATGATATTTACAAAACTATCCCGAAAAATCCCAGATAAATTACCCAACACATCAATGCGGGGATGTCCAACCTCAGCCAACGGCTTTAATTCATAACGAACAACTCTACCAGTTCCTTCCTTAACAGGTTCAGCCCCCACCAATTCCAACAGAATTCCCAAAGATTCACCCTTAGTTTTAATTGCATCCAATCCCCAAAGCATTACCGCCACCGTTTCAGGATATTTCCCATATTCATCCAAATGCTGGGCAATAATTTTTTGACCAATTTCTCGTCCCCGTTCATACGCCGCAGGTGAAGGCATCCGATAAGGATCTAAAGCATGAATATTCCTCCCAGTTGGCAAAACCCCAGCCCCATCCCTTAACAAATCCCCCCCAGGCGCAGGCGGAATATACTCCCCATTCAAACCCCTTAACAAATTCGTTAACTCATCCGTAGATTGCATTAACAAATCCCTTATTAACCTTTCCTCTTCTTCTCTTTCTTCGTTTATTCTTTCCTCCTCCCCAAAATAAGCCTCCAAATAAGACCCCAACTCCTCCTCATTCGGCTTTTCCCCCAAAGTATGCAACCCAGAAGAAAACAACCGATTTTCTAAAACCTGCAAATATTCATACAACTCCACCAAATAATCATCAAAAGCATGACCGCTAAACATCCGCACATTTTCCGGCGTAAACGCAATCCCCAGCTTCCTCGCATCCTCAAACGGACAATCAGCATCCAACCCAGAATCTACAATTTTCTTACAAATCCCTTCCTTCAACACATAATTCTTTTGTGGATCTTCCCGATACTCCGAAATCAAATCGCGCAACGCCACCAATTCCTTATACAAACCTGCGCGACCATAAGGCGGTACATTATGAGAAATCAACACACCATAACCGCGACGTTTCGCCAACATCGATTCAGACGGATTATTCGCCGCATATATATATAGATTAGGCAAATTTCCTAACAGAATATCCGACCAAGAATAACCCGTATTACCCAAAGGAGAACCAGGCAACCATTCCACTGTTCCATGCATTCCAAAGTGAACTAAAGCATCAGCTTCAAACTCATTTTGCAACCATTTATAATAAGCAGCATATTGCGGATGTGGCGTTAAATCTCGTTCAAACATTAAACGCATCGGGTCGCCTTGTATCCCCAAAGGTGGTTGTACACCTATCCATACGTTGCCTAATTGCACGCCGCCAATCTGGAATTCATCACCATAAGTTTTAATTCCAGTTCCCGTGAGAGATTTCCATTGTTTTTCGATACGAGATGTTTGCAAATATCCCAGCCATTTTTCTAGAGTGCGAACATTAACAGTACTTGTGGGGTGGGCATCTTGCCTGCCATTGTCTAGGGGCAGGCAAGATGCCCACCCCACAAGAGGATTAGATTCATCTGCCTCTTTCACCCAGCGAATCAATTCTTCCCCATCTTCTGGTAAATCTCCAACGGTATAACCTTGTTCTTTAAGTGCGTGGAGAAACTTCAGCAAACTACGCGGTACATTTAATAATGCAGCTGTTCCCACAGCACCATAACCTGGAGGAAATCCATATAATATGATGGCAATTTTGCGTTCCGATGCAGGTTTTTGCCGCAAAGCCACCCAACTTTTTACCCTACCAATTAATCGCTCCACTCGTTCGGGAACCAGATAAATATTTTCGCCCACCAAACCACCGAGGGGAACGGTATCAATAGCCCCATCCAATTCTGGTAAGGCGTACAACACTACACTTTGCAATCCTCCGATACCTTGACGCGTCCACGAGGAAATATCTTGAATTAATAATGGTGCAGCAACAATATAAGGTACATTTTTGGCAGTAAGGATGCGTTTTGCAACTTCTATTTGACGGCCAGCTTCCATTGAACCAGCTGGGCCACCCACCAGAGGAAAGCCAATTGTGGAAACGATCGCATCTACTTTAACTGCTTCACTTGATAGTGAGGGAGTTTCTATATTGCCTAGTTGTCGTTGCTGAATTTCATAGTTGGTTGTCATTAAATCTCGTACCGCCACGTGTCCTTCTACGCCGTTGATGAAGATGGGTAAAGGTGTTAAGCCGGCTTTTTCAAAACTGCGAATTAGTTGGGGAATGTAGGGTTGTTTGGTGATGACGTGTTTGCGGTAAAGGAGAATTCCTACAATCGGTTTTGTAGAGACGCGATTCATCGCGTCTTCGCAATAGACGCGATGAATCGCGTCTCTACAATGGGTTTTATGCCATTCTAAATAGTCGTGGGGTGATTCAAAAAACCCTTGATAGTCGGGGTGGAGTAATCCGATGTTGGGGGTTTCGATTAACGGGGGAATGTCGCCGACTTTTAAATTTAAATATTTTTCTGCTAGTGTCCAGAATAATGAAGCGACGTTTTCTGGGCCGCCAGCATTCCAGTAACCATAGATAATTAACCAGTTGCGTAAGTCTTGGACTTTTTGCACTGGGACATATTTCAGTAGTTTGGGGCCAATTTTTAAGAAGCTGATGTAACCAGCGAGTTTGTCTTCTTCTCGTCCGTTGCTAAATTTGTCCAGGATGAATTTAACTGGTTTGGGCATTCCTTTGGGTTTGTCGCCAATGGCAAAGTCACCCAACTTGGTTAAACTCATCAATTCCAAGGCTGACTCAAAGATTAGGCGGATGGGAATTTGGGCAATGCGATCGCGCAACCACACAACTTGGTCATAATCAAATAGTAGGCTACCGAAAAACACATCAGCGTCACGCAGTGCTGCTTCTACTTCGGCACGTTGACTGGTAAGATCGCGATCGCTAAATACCCGAATATCCAACTCAGGACAGCGAGAGTTAGCCAAAAAGGCTGCTTTTCTGTACAAGTCAGCGTTGAATGATTCAAACCCAGCAATCAAGACGATGCGTTTCATGCCTGTAAGCTACGAAATATTTCTTTACTTAAATTTTAAACGTGCTTTCAGGCTGATTGTTAAATATCTACCCACAGATTCCAGTCAGTAGTTCCTTGAAGGAGTTAGAACTTCACTATCACCATTACCTTTTGGATATTTTGATTTCAAAAAAGTTGTGGTTGGGTCAAATTAAGTACATTACTGAACTCTTTCGATTCTTGTAGCATTTCATATAGCGAACGGATTTCTTGTGGTGACAAGTTTGTGAATGTACGCAACTCGGTAATATCTAATCTCCGATTAAACTGATTAACATCAACTTAAAATATGTTGGTCTTTTTCACTGGTGCCGACAACTAAACTTACATAATGATATTTCTGATCTTTGATATTATTAGAATGAATTTGATGCCATCGATATCTAAAAGACTCTATACTTTCTTTCATCACGAGATAGAAGCGATCGTTACAGGCACGATCCCAGGCGATGATTGGGCCGATTCCCCAATAGGAAAAACCCGACAAAATCTCTTTCCCATCGCCTATTGCAGAAAATTCTCCTCTCAATTCTTGCGTGAGTTCTGCAAGTTTGTTAGATTGATCTTCCCCTATAAAACAAAGAGTCCACCCTCAGCCGGGTTCATTAGATGGAATTCTCTAGTAGCTTCACAAAATTTAAAGATCCCATGTTGAGCCTCGTTTCTTGAGCAGTTTATCTGATAAATCTCGCACAGGTGTTTAGAAGCGATGGCTCCGCCAACGCCAAGGGCGAACGCGTATTCATTAATACTGTAAAGTATTATGTGTTAAGCTGCTCAGGGTTAACATGAAGCCAAGGGTAGAGTCTGTCAAGAGGTTACGACCTTATAAACCCAGGTTCACATCAGGGGGTGTGTTCGGTTTAGGGATTTGGGCATCTAACTAAGTACATTTGTCATGGCTTTCCACTTTTATAAAGCGTTATTATCTAAATAATGGAGGCAATTGCTAGATTTCAATTTATTGGGAAAATTTACTGGTTATTCTCGATACTGATAACTTATAATAGTTGTGTTTTTGGTTGCAATATGGCTTTTAATTAGTGGATTTTACCAAATAAAAGTTGCTGCTCAGGTTCGCACAAAAACTTATTTGGTTTAATAGTGTAGGAATGCTGAAAATAATGCAGCCATTGCTAACAAGTATTTTCACAAAGTTATTAACCAAACTTTGTATTATATAATTATAAGAGTTTTGAACTAGTGTAAAAACAAGTAAATTGAGGATGAACTAATGAAATTCGGAATTGATAGCGGGCACAATTGTCCACCAGATACAGGAGCTAGAGGTATTAAATTCGAGGATAATTTAACTCTAGATGTAGGTAATAGAGTTATAGCCAAGTTAAGAGCTTTAGGAAATGAAGTTGTAGTATGTAGACCAAGTAGTGCTAGTACAGTCCGGGACTCACTTTCAAAAAGATGTTCTACAGCTAATGCCAGTAAAGTAGATATTTACGTCTCGATTCATTTTAACTGCTTTAACGGACAAGCTAACGGCACAGAAGTATTTGCAACTAGCGATACAGGTAGAAAAATCGCTAAACCTGTATTAGATGAAATCATCAAGTTAGGATTTTTTAATCGTGGCGTTAAGAGTGGTTCCCACTTGTTTGTTCTGAAAAATACAGATATGCCTGCTATCTTGATAGAAGGTTGCTTTATCGATTCGCAAAAAGATATGAATCTTTTTAATCCTGAAGCAATGGCTAATGCAATTGTCAAAGGCTTAACTGGTAAAGTGCCAAGTGCCCCTGTTAACCCTGTACCAGATGAAGAGGAGAATATAGATGCGACTGTTCTCAGACTGCAAAAATCCTTAAATAGACTAAAAATAACCGATAAAGATGGTAAGGCTTTAGTGGAAGATGGCTTCACGGGGGCTAGCACAAAATCTGCCGTAGAAAAATTTCAGACTATTGTCGGAGTTCAGGCGACTGGAATTGCTGACGCAACTACATGGAATGCCATAAATCTAATTTTGGCGAAACGAATTATCAGACCAAACCATGCCGGTGGTGCAGTTGTCAGATACTTACAATATCGTTTAGGTGTTGAGAATGATGGCGTCTACGGGCCGCAAACAGAGGTTATAGTTAAAAACTTTCAAAAGCAAAATGGTTTAGATGCCGATGGCATTATCGGCCCTGCTAGCTGGCAGAAATTAATTGGTTAGGCTGATGGGGACTAAAAACTAAAGACTGGGGTAGTAGTGCTGAGTAAAGAAGTTGGGAATCTAACATCTTTACTCAGAACTGGGAACGGGTTAAACGCCACGCTACTGCTAACAGAACTGTTTTGCCTAATCAATAAATGAAGGTGCTAATTTTAGCAACTTACAACCATATTTTGTTCATAACATCTTTGGCAAGTGCACAAACTGCCAAAGCTTTTGAGACAGCATTGATATCGCTTAAAGACATTGAGCTAAAATAATTACAAGAAATAACCAGGGCGTAGGAAATCACCTATTGTGTTGACAAGAATCTGTTAACTTAACCAAGTTTGCGTTTGATTAAGTATCAATCGCATTTGGTAACAGGTAATTTCCTATGCTCTGATGCTTTTTTGGCGGTGAAGTTTCGCCAAAAGTATAAAAGTAAAGGACTTTTCAAGCCTATAACAATCACTACTGATTTTTTGTATAAATCAGCACGTTTTTACTAATTTTAAAATTTATTATGTTATCACTTATTCTAAAATATGATTCAAAACCCTTGTTTTTTTATAACTGAGTTTAAAGATGAGATTTTAATAAGACAGCGATCGCGTAATCCACGAGCGATCGCTATTCTCTGGTTTCACTGACTGAATTATCCTAGTGTGTAGATATAGGCTTGTCTTAACCGCCTTACCATCTCTCGACGTACCTCATTTTGGACACGGTTTCCACGTCGCCAGTGTTCTAACTGAATATTATCAACATAGAAACGCACAGAAAATTGCATAGCAGAGCCTTGGATATCAGTTAGCTGAACTTGTGGTTCTTTCCAGGCAGTATTAGACTCTTTAAAACTATCATGTAACCATTCGACAAATTTTAATGAATAGTCATCTAGTCTAGTTTCATCTACTCCAGGATTGGAAATCTTTTGAAATAATTTATTTAGTTTTATTTTCAGAAGATCAATTTTTTGCTCCCATTCGTCTGGTAAAAGATGTTGGTCTTCAATTACTAAATCAGGATCTTTTAACCAAGTTTGATACCATTGGCGAATCAAGCCAATTAGAGTTTGTTTTTCAGTCGGCTCTTGTTCTTCTAGGCGCGATCGCAGACGTTTACCCTTACGTTCTGTGATAACTACCAGCCCTACAATGTTCAATATTTCTAGATAGTTTTTCTGGAGAGTTTTCAGTTCCTCTGAATTCAATCCACCCTTTTCTAACTTTTTAACTTCTCTAACAAAATCTTCAAATGCTTGCTCAACTTTTTGCAGTTGCGTGTTCACATCTTTTTCAACTAATAATCGCAGCCGCCCTGCTTCTTTTTTTGACAGTTTATCATCTTCGGCTTCTGTCAATGCAGCAAAACTATCTAAATATTGAATTTTTTCATCAAGATCGCCTAATGTGTCTGGATGACCGAGGATAATTTGTTGGAGAATATTTGTTGCTACCACTGCATCAGCATCAACTCTAACTGACACTTTAATAGTATAAGCGTAGTGAGTTGTAGGACGACTGAGATTGACTATATTTTGACCTCCCAAAGTCGTGTTTGGTGTATATACCTCGCAATGCTCATTAATCAAATATAGTTTTGTCACCCGGATGCCAATGTGTTTAATAATTGCAATTGAACCATCTGGCATGGAGATAACATCTCCAAATCTAAAGGGTGTATCAACTAATAAAACTAACCCACTGAAAAAATCGCTTAAAATATCTTTTACTGCTAATCCCAACACTACAGTGATGCTACCTATTGCTAACCCAATTCCTGTTAAATCAACCCCAATGGTGCTGAAAAACAGAGATATGCCAATGAGGTAAGTGATGACTGGGATAAAATTTTGTAGGAGTGGAATTAGTACATCATCCCAGACAGCCTCAGTTTTTCGGGCGTAGTCTTTTAAGTAGTAGACTGCTGCTTCTGTAAACAATAAAGTTATGCCGTAAGTGAAACCAAGAATTAGGAAAGCCGTGAGTCCTCGATCGATCAAATTAATGATTACCCCCGATCCGAGTTGAGTCAGAGAGAGTTTTAGACTAGCAAGGATAAAAATAGCGATCGCAGGGATTTGCAAGATTCCAAGGATAAACAGGGCTGTATCTTTTTCTGTGCGGCGCAGAAACGATCGCAGTAGATAGAAAAGTAATATATAGAGTACAAATACAATAACTATAGATGCACCGAATGTATAAAAGAAAGAGCTAATTTGCGCAGCCGTTGGAAAAGTCGGAGGTGCTGGTACTACAACAGAAGCTTTTGATGCAGATTCTGCGACTTGGGCGATGAGAGTATAATTCATTAGTGCCTGTTTCAATTATTGCAATTTCAAATAAGTTGCTCTGCCAATTTGGGATTTTTGATTGAAGGAAAAATCCCAAATTAAATGACTCCTGAGTTATTTCTTGTTAAAAGAAAGTGCCAAATTAACCTTCTACACTTTCAGCGCGCACGGGAATTACAATTCCTTCCCGTAGCAGTGCATTCGTAAAAATCTTCCGAAGAACGCGCTGAATCTGAAGATGTTTTCCTGGCTTTACTTTCGTCAATGTTCGCAGCAATAAATTAGACTCTCCCAGACTTTCGACTCCATCCACCTGTGTGCCTTCGAGTACATCTGGATCGTCTGCTTTTAACTGCTGTCCCACCTCCTCAATGACTTTGTACACGTGCGCTAAGTTGGAATCATAAGGCACACCAACTTCTACTACTGCAAAGATATACTGTTTGGAGTAATTAGTAATTGAGCCAACATTCCCATTCTGAATAATCTGCAATTGACCATTAGGATGTCTGACACGAGTAGTTCTGAGTTCAATCGCCTCGACAATACCTTCGACAACTTTATCTTCGGCTTTTCCAGCTTCAATATAGTCACCTACTAAATAGTAGTTTTCAAACAGAATAAAGAAGCCGCAGACAATATCATTAATTAGTGTTTGTGCCCCTAACCCTACAGCAATGCCGACAATACCAGCACCCGCAAGTATGGGAGTTGGATCGATACTTAGGGCATAGAGAATGAAAACTGTAGCACCAAAGTAAATTAAGTATTGTAAGAAACTACGAAACAGAGGAACGAGCGTCAGGCGTCTACTTCTTTGAATATCAGTTAGATTCTGGTCTTTGAACAGCATCTCTTCAATAAGTAAGTAAACGACCTCAAACAACACGCGACTAATAAAGATGATACCGATTATCTTGATCATTCGCGGGCCAAAAGTTGCGACGTTGGCAATTAACTGCACCTGTTGAATCACCAATGTTGCCATGCAGACATAAATCACAAATTCCAAGCAGCGCTTTAAAAAGGGTATCAGGTGTCGCAGGCGATCGTAGAATCTTAGCAGGTTATCAGGATTGGAGTATCTGATGCTGAGAGCGTCTAGGCTATCAACGATCGCAGCGACTGCTTTGAGTATAAGCAAGCCGACGGCAATGATTAGATAGATTCGCAGCGCAATGTACAAATATTCCGAAATCGTTGCTGGCAATTTGAGAAACTGGGCACATAAGATGATAGCCCAAAGCCAGATTCCACCACTGATTCTGTCATAGAAGGCCTTAAAGAAAGCATCAATACTTTCATCATCAGCAGTATTTTTTTCTAAGTTCTTGGCGCGAGTGCTGGCTACTTTCAGCCAATATTTGATAAATTTCAGGGCGATCGCCGCTAAAATCAAAGTGCCAATACTCTGAGCTATGCCAATTCCTAGTGTCACCCAAAATCCTGATGGGATACGCTCAATCAACGAGAGTGTGTATTGTTGAAGGTTTTCGCCCCGATAAACTAGATAACCATTAGCACCCACAATCAGAATGCACGACACCACGCAAGCAAGTAACAATAACCCTGTGACATTTCGGCGGAGGGTTTTGATACTTCTATTATCGCTTTTAGGTATAAAGGTTTTAGTAAATAGCTTGAATAACTTGCTGAAAAACCAGTTTAGTAATACAAAAACAAAGATTATCAGGCTGACTTCAGCCAAAATAATTAATACATTCATATATGAATATCAAACTGAATGAATTTAACAGTTGTATATCAAAATATCTTGAGATCATCAAGGGTTTTTTAATACATAGATGATTATTATTTCATATAATCACAACTTGTCAAGCCATTAACATTTTATTCACACGTTCACTTTTCGTTTTATCTTCACCGACTTTAAGTAAGTGAGAATAAATCGAAGTAAATTAAGTAATGTAAAAAATCTTGAGATTAGTTTTTAGTGAAAACTTTAGCCATCAAGTGAGGGTTAAAGTTTTCACTACAAACCTTTAATTATTTATGCTGCTCTACTTAACGCTCTTCCATCACTCTGGTCAAAGAAAAATCTCAGCCAACTTTTAAACAATAGACAGAAATTAGGTTTGGAGCTTTGTTTGCTAACATTATGGCTAAAATCATCATTTTTGCCTGAATGACACGAGAGCATTTCTCTGGTGTTCACTGCAATAATTGCGCGTAGATAGTGGGTTAAAGTGTCTTTTACTCCCCGTATATCCGCGTCTTTACATCTTTCTAGCGATTTGAACTATGCAACTTACAAGCGCATCAGCTTATTTAGCATTACCATTCTCACAATCCATCTGCACCACACAATTTCTCCCTTGTGCTTTTGCCTGGTAGAGTCCTTGGTCAGCAGCAGCAATTAAGGTTGCAGGAGATAATTGGCTATCAGGTGTGATGGTTGCCACACCAAGACTTAGGGTAATGAATTCACTGACTTGAGAATGGGGATGAGGCATTTGTAATGCACTAACATTGATCTGAATATCTTTTGCAACTGCAATAGCCCCTTCGATATCAGTATTCGGCAAAATGACTGCAAACTCTTCTCCGCCATAACGAGCCACTAAATCAGCTGGGTGTTTAACTGTCTGAGAGATTGCCTTGGCAACTTGTCTGAGTGCATCATCTCCTGCCAGATGTCCATGCGTATCGTTGTAAAGCTTAAAGTAATCGACATCACACAAAATCAAAGATAGCGAACTTTGCTCTCGTGCCAACCATTGCCACTGCGTGTTTAATGTGTCATCAAAGCAGCGTCGATTTCCCACTTGGGTTAGACCGTCGGAACAGGCAAGGCGTTGTAATTCCTGGTTTGCTTGTTGTAATTGATGGTAGAGTTTTGATTGCTGAATAGCGATCGCAGCTTGACCCGCTAACTGGTTAAATAAGTTAATCTCCGATTGCTGCCATTGTCTGGGCTTACGGCATTGATGAGCGATTAATAATCCCCACAAACGCTCTTGTTGTAAAATGGGCACAACAAGGTTTGCCCGGATTTGCAGACTTCGGAGGAGTTCAGCATGACACGGCGATAGTCCCGCAGTTTCAATGTCTTCGATCGCTCTGGTGTTACCTTCTTGGAAGTAAGCCGCACGCGTAGATTTAAAGCACGTATCCATGACGTGAAATCTAAAAATCGACATACAGCCTTCTGCTAAGGATTCTACAGCCACTAATCCACTCCAGTCTGGCTCAAACTGGTAAATCAGCACTCGGTCTACCTCAAACAGTTGTCGCACTTCGGCTGCTGTGGTTTGCAAAATCTCGTCTAACTCTAACGATTGGCGAATACGCTGCGTTACAGCCGCAACAATTCGCTCAGACTCGCTTTGGTGTTGGACACGCTGCTCAACTTCCTGAGAATTTGCTGATGCTATAGTTAACAAGATTTGCTCAAAGTAAGGGGTTGTAGTAATAGGTACTGCACTGGGTTTAGCAATCAAATAGCCTTGAGCAAGATTTGCACCTCGTTCTCGCAGCCAGTTCAGTTCCTCAATGCACTCAATTCCTTCAGCAACGGTTTGAATGTTTAACTTTTGAGTAATCTCTAGAAGCTTCTCCGTAATCGAAGCTTTGTAAAGGTCTTGATGCACATCTCGAATTAACTCCATATCCAGCTTGATAAAGTCTGGACGTAACTGATGCAGCAAGTTTAGGCTGGAATAGCCAGAACCGAGATCGTCAAGAGCGATTAAAAACCCTTCACTTCGGTAGTATTCAAGCACTGCCTTGAGGTGGGCTAAATCTTGAGGATTGTCTGACTCTACAACTTCAAAAACAACGCGATCGTGGGAAATTCCGGCAGTATTAATGGCCTCTACTGTACTACGTAGGCAAAAAACTGGGTCATAAAGTGATGTTGGTGCAAAATTGATGAAGATGTGCCCATTCACTTGATAGCGGCTGAATTGAGTGATTGCAGTGAGTCGAGCAACTTGGTCTAGTTGTGGTATAAGTCCGGCTTCAGTTGCTAACTCCAGAATTGGTGTTGGTAGCACTAAATTGCCTTCTTCATCCAGTCCCCGCAAGAGCGATTCATATCCAAAAATTTGCGATGTATCGTTAATTGAGACAATTGGTTGAAAGTAACTGGTGAATCGTTCCGTTGCCAGCATATCAACTACCCAGTCGGATTGGTTCAACTTAATGAACCGTTGTAATGAGGCTATGTCACTAAAATCATGGAGTTGAGGTTGGATATTACCTTGAATGAAAAGGACTTGCGTCTCTTTTAATTCTCTTGGTGCCAGTAGTTTGGCCAGATTACGAGCAATTTCTAGGCACTGTCCGGGTTTACAGTCTAAACTCAAACCTGGTCGCTCGTGCATCAGTTCATACTTAAGGGAAAACTGCTGTAGGTAGGAGGTGACTTTTGTGAGGGTATGTGGAACGGGAAACCAGAGAAAGAGCCTACCTGCCTCCTTATTCCGGCAGCGTGCAACATTGCGACAAGCACAGGTTTTGGAGATAGGACATATTTGGCTCATGGCTAAATAATTTGCTTAATCCGATTTATTCTATTATTCCCACTATTTTTACTGTAAAAGATAAACTATACTTCAAATACATGAAGATTTGATGAGTTAAGTAAACTGAATAATTTAGCTGAATAAGTGACTCAGCAACACATTCCAAAATTTATAATAAAAGCCCAAGTAATTGCCGATATGCTTTGTGAAATTAAGCAACAAAATGAGGAGTTGAATTAACAATTCAATTTACAATATAAAGGCAAAATCAAGCAGATTAGGAACGGGTTTTAACTAGATTAATTCAGAGTAAATATATCTTTGGAAGAAGGAATCGACCTCAGTAAACAACAAAATTTTTGAAACAAGTTAATACATTAAGCCATAAATCAAAAGCCCTCACCCTAAATCCCTCTCCCAATATTGGGAGAGGGACTTTGAAATTAGCTCCCCTTCTCCCAATATTGGGAGAAGGGGTTGGGGGATGAGGGCGAATTTTGTATTTGTGCAAGAGTTCGATTGAATGATTGAAGGGTTTTAGGGAAATCAATATCTAATGTTGGTATTTCTTCGACGAATAAATTTATCAATTTTTGGTGTGAAGACATTTAAAATACTCAGACATTTCCACTTCTACCAATTAGAGTTGCAATTGCCTTGACTAACTTATCTGGTTCGATAGGTTTAGATAGATGTTTTTGAAACCCTGCTTCAAGTGCTTGTTCCTGATTGATTTCTCCGGCATAAGCAGTTAAAGCGATCGCCGGAATTTGTTTGGCTTGGTTTGCCTGCAATGCTTTAACTTGGCGCATCAGCATATAGCCATCCATCTCTGGCATCCCAATATCACTGAGCAGCATATCTGGTTCTGACTCTGCCAAAATTTGCAATGCTTCTTTTGCTGATGTGACTGCTGTCACCATTGCTCCAGCCTGTTCTAGTACAAATGTGTGGAAGTCACGGGTATCATTGTCATCATCTACAACTAAGATTTGGATGCCTGCCAGGATTTCAATCGGAGGAGAAGAATTTAATGCAGCAACATCTATATCTTGTTTTGGGGTTAAATCTTTTTTAATTAGTGGTAGCCTAACTCGAAAAATAGATCCTTGCCCCTCACCTAAACTTTCTGCTTGAATCGTACCGCCATGTAATTCTACCAAATGACGGACAATTGCTAACCCTAACCCCAAGCCACCAAATTTTCGCGTTATTGTACTATCAGCCTGACGAAAATATTCAAACACATAAGGCAGAAAGTCAGGGCTGATTCCCTTACCTGTATCAGTGACGGTAATCTGAGCTTGAGCGTCAGCGCACTCTAATTTAATATCAATTTTTCCTCCTTCAGGAGTGAATTTAACGGCATTCGATAAGAGATTCCAAATAACTTGTTGTAAACGACCAGAATCACCCAAAACTTGCCCGAAAGAAGCATCCAGCATCCTCTGAATTTGAATATTTTTAGCTTCTGCTGCCAAACGGACTGTTTCCAATCCCCCCTCAATCACAAATACTAGGTTGACAGGTAACATTTTCAGGTTGAGCTTGCCTTGTAAGATCCGAGAGACATCGAGCAAATCTTCAATTAGTTGAGCTTGTAATTGAGCATTCCGCTCGATAGTTGCGAGCGCTTTCTTCAATCCTGCTGCGTCAAATTCACGAGTCTGCAAGAGTCTCGCCCAACCAAGAATCGGATTCAGAGGCGATCGCAATTCATGGGAAAGCACCGCCAGAAACTCATCTTTAATCCGGTTGGCCCTTTCGGCTTCAGTTCTGGCGGCTTGCTCAAGTTCCAAGAGGCGATCGCGTTCGGCTTCTGCGGCTTTGCGTTCGGTAATGTCAATTACTGAGCCGATGTAACCTTTAAACTCACCGTCCACCCCAAACCACGGATTAGCGGCATCGATGCAAGAGCGATATTCGCCGTCTTGGCGCCGCAAGCGGTACTCCAAACGGAAAGCCGAATAACTGCTACTAGCTTCCAGAAAAACATTCCTAACGTTGCTGTCTTCTGGATGCACAGCATTTAACCAACTAAATCCTAGACCCATTTCCTCACTCTGACCTGTAAAATCGTACCAGCTTTGACTGAGGTAAGTGCAGTAGCTATTGGTGTCTGTCACCCAAACCATGAAGGGGGCATTGTCAGCCATGTTGCGAAACTTTTCTTCGCTTTCCCGAAGTGCTTTCTCTGCTTGTTTGCGATCGCTAATGTCCGTAACAAAAATGCTTACTCCTTCTGCAAAAGGGTAGACGCGGTTCTCAAACCAGCGCTGCCAAGGCGCATAAAAGTATTCAAACTGAACAACAGTGTCTTGGGCGTTCGCCCGATGAACCTCAGTATCAAACTTGCTTTTAACCAGATCGGGAAACACTTCCCAAATGATCTTACCTAGCAACTCTTCCTTTGGGATGCCAACAACATCTGCTACGCGATCGTTGACAAAGGTATAACGCCACTCTCGATCCAACACAAAGAACTGGTCTTGGATGCCAGCGATAACAGTCTCTAGGTGTGCTTTAGCGACCTCAGCTTCAATTCGCAACCCTTGCTCGCGTTCCATTGCCTCTTGGCGGAGACGAGCCATTTTTAGGGCTGCTTCTACCCGCGCCAACAATTCACGGGCAGAGAAAGGTTTAATCAGATAATCATCGGCTCCCGCTTCTAACCCTTCCACCCGTGCCTCTTCCCCTGCCCGTGCCGACAACAAAATGATGGGAACTTTTTGCGTCCGTGGATCGGCTCGTAATGCTTGCAGCAGTCCAAAGCCATCTAATCCAGGCATCATGACATCTGTCAGTACCAAATCGGGGACACGCCCACGAGCAGACTCCAAAGCAGTTAAACCGTCTGGCACCGCTTCCACTTCATATTGCTGACTTAATAGCCGATTGACATAATCACGCATATCTGCGTTGTCGTCAGCCAAGAGAATCCGAGGAGAGGGTGCAGAGGGACACAGAGGCAGAGGGAAAAATACTTCCTTCTCCCCTGCCCCCCTGCTCCCCTGCCCCCCTGCCCCCTCCGGTAGCCACCGCAGGGCTTCTTCTAAATAAGGTGTTGCACCTAATGCGGTTGAAGCTAAAGTTCGCGGGGCACTAATCCGGTCTGGTGGCAAATGAGCATATCCGGTTGGAATTGACACAGTAAAGCAACTGCCTGCTCCGAGAAGACTGGTAATATCAACTCTTCCACCATGCATTTGCACCAATTCTTGCACCAGTGATAATCCGATTCCTGACCCTTCAAAAGTTCGTCCTTGCGCCCCTTTGACGCGGTGGAATCGTTCAAAAAGGTGGGGGATTTCTGCGGCTGGAATACCGATTCCTGTGTCTTGGACTGCAAACTCAATATGGTCATTTGACCACTGCAAACTGACCGCAATTTCTCCAGCCATCGTGAACTTGAAGGCATTCGAGAGCAGGTTAAGAACAATCTTTTCCCACATCTCCCGATCTACATACACTGGTGCTGGCAGGGAAGGACAATTAACTGATAACTGCATCCCTGCCCGTTCTACTGCGGAACGAAATACACTAGCTAGTTCTGCGGTGAAGGTGGCAAGGTTAGTGGGTTCATAAGAGGCTTGAACCCTTCCGGCTTCAATGCGTGAAAAATCTAGCAAGCTGTTGACCAGTTTCAGCAGCCGAAGTCCGTTGCGTCGCACCATTTCTAGCTGCTCTCGTTCTTTGGCTGGAAGCAGAGTGGCACAAGTGGTTAAGGTGTCCTCTAATGGCCCCAACATTAGAGTAAGTGGGGTACGGAACTCGTGGCTGACGTTGCTGAAAAAAACGGTTTTGGCGCGATCGATTTCTGCCAAGGCTTCAGCACGTTTGCGTTCTTCCTCGTAAGCTTGGGCGTTAGCGATGCTGGCGGCAATTTGAGCCGCAACTAAATCAATGAATCCTTTATAATTGTCGTCGAATAGCCTGAAGGGGTTCAAACCAGCGATTAATATACCAGCTTTTCCGGTTTGACCAGATGCGGCAATGGGTACTGCGATCGCTTGGTGGGGCGATCGCTGCCAAACACCACAGGGTAGACTATTAAAAGACATTTCCAAACCGGAAATCAGTTTGGCTTGATGTGTTTCGATCGCTTCTGCAAAGGGCCAAACCCCATCAGCATCATCGAGAGCCACTGTTTCGGGAACTGCTACGTGGTTTTGCCCAATGCGGCACGTTCCAGCCAGAAAAACTTGCTGCTTATCGGGATCGACCAAATAAATCATTGCAAAAGGGAGATCGTAAGGGTTGCTCTCCAGACAACTCGCACTTAGCGTACAGGCTTCGTCGAATGTTCGCGCGTCTGCCGTCCTCGCCGCTAGTTCGCGCAAAAGTGCCAACTGACGCTCACTAATAATCCGCTGCGTGTCCTCTGTGTTAGCGCAGATGATCCCGCCTGTGTCGCCTTGGTCATTAGGAACCGGGCTATATGAAAAAGTATAATAGGTTTCCTCTGGGTAGCCGTTGCGCTCCATAATTAGCAGCAGCGCTTCGTCGTAAGTACCCTCATTCTTCAGCATCGCTGATTCGGCGCGAGGCCCAACCTGATCCCAAATTTCCCGCCACACGTATGAAGCCGGCTGTCCAAGCGCTGCTGGATGTTTGCCGCCAATAATCGCCTTG
Organism: Nostoc sp.; assembly: GCF_036917235.1. Taxonomy (GTDB): domain Bacteria; phylum Cyanobacteriota; class Cyanobacteriia; order Cyanobacteriales; family Nostocaceae; genus Nostoc. The sequence continues at coordinate 16,751 of NZ_JBALDU010000114.1, read as the reverse complement.
TAAGCATCATTGTAAAGGTTAATTAGTTCCTCACCCCACCAAACAAACATGGGTTGACGGCAAGTTAGCATAATTCGCACAGCAGTCTTCAAACTCTGTGGCCAGTGCTGTGTTGGACCAAGGGACGTTTTTGACCAATCGTATTCTCGCATCCTAGCACCCATTTCACCTCCACCGATCAGGAAATTTACGTTGGCATTGCTTGCTAACGTTGATTCGTTCTTCATCAATTCCTCTCGATTGGTCATATGCGGTTACAGGCTACATCAGTAGTTGTCTTTTAGAAAAAATCCTTTATAAACTAGACCTTGACGCTTCTAAACAGTCATTTTAGAGGATATTTAAAGGTACATACAGCCTGAGATACCAATGCTGTGACTTTTCAAAGCATTGAAATTGCTTTTTTAGGGCAAGTTTCTACTTTGGCTATTTTTTATTGTCTCCTTTATATCATCGATATTTCAAGCTACCAAGGGCAATTCTCATTTAATGTTGCAACGGCGTCGCTAGCCCAAGCGTTTGGCACGCTGTAGGTCAAACAGACGAGTTTTAAAGGGTCGTGCTAAAATTCCCCTACCGACGAAACTTTGAAGGAGGGGAATTAAAGCATTCCTAAGTATTTAAATCGTTTCTGTAAACATACCAGTTCGGGCAAACTCTTCTTCTTCAGGGGTGAAGAGTGGAGGTTTATCCACAAGGCTAGGCTCAAAGTAGTATGTCTCTTGGAGAAACTGTCCGATAATGACAGCTTCTTCTAAATCCTTGATGTGGTTCTGTGCAACTATACACGCTTCCTTGAGGTTATTCGCATCGCCCTTCTCCAGTAGCTTTGGCAATTCTGTTTTTACCCCTGTCAGCCGTGCCAATGGCTTAAGAATTCCATAGATGTTGTAGATGCGAGCAGTTTCTATGCTGGTGTATTTGAGTGCATTAGCTCTTGCTAACTCAGAGTCAAGGCTAGGCCAAAAACGGGTGGTGTAGAACGCTTTTTCATCCTTGTGATACCATTCTTCCGATCGCGCAATGGATGAGGAAACGGTGTTATGCAGTTTCCAGAAGAATAACCGCAGGGAGGAACCATCTACGACGGTGGATAATTTCGCCTCTAGTGACACCTCAAAGTCAATCAGGTTAGGGTCGCGCCCAAGCACCAAATATTCTACAGGATACATATCCACTTCCTTATTTTGGACAACATACATATTCAGGTGGTGTCGGCAGTAAGGACAGGGATACATTGTGGCAAACAGTTGGAAGAAGTCTTTGAAGATTGCTACTGCGGCTTTTTGCTGTTCTGGTGTCTTAGTACACACAATCTCTGCTGTGGTATGGAAGAAGCGCCACACTGCCGGGCCAATGTAGTAGGGGAAGCTGACTCGCATTTGGGAATCCTTCACCTCAGTCCGATCTAGATAGACATCAATGAATGATACATATTGCGATAGCGCCCCTGATTCTCGCCCAAATTCTAGGCGTTCGCGGCGTTTCTGCACTCCATTCAAGTAGTGATGCGTTAACCGCCATGCTTGTTTGAGTATCAATTTCTGTTTGGGAGTGCAACGGGGAAAATTTTCGGCAACATCCGCCCCGTAGCGGTTAAATTCTCCTGAGTTTTTTGTACACTGATACCACTCATCCAAAGCCGCTTGGTCGGGTACGGTGTTGCTTTGGATATCTGCTGTGCTAGAAACACTAAACGCTGCCAACAACTTCGGCATAAAGTCTTCATACCAATATGCTACTGGCATGATTGCACCATCTATTTCTTCAGTTGCCTGGGAAAGGATGACGCGGTTCCACTTGTTCAAATAGTCTTTTGGATTTGCCTGAGATTTAGTTGGTGGTGGAGCCATTTCTTCATTCAGTTCTATTCCCCTGAGACGATTGAGTTCGTTAATGGCCAGCACACCTTCTACGATGTCACCCAGGCTAAGACTTTTCTTTTTGATCGTAATTGCAAACTCGACTCCGGCAGCAAACTTTTCTTTGACATTGGCAAATTTACTCCGCGCCTCTAAAATCGCTTTCTGTTCTGCCAACATTTCTGGTGTCTTTGCCACTGTTTGCCAGTTTTTGATTCGCTCCTGCAATCGGGCATATTCATTGGCAATCGATTCAACCACTGCATCCAAGACGGGGTAGCAATCTTCGGATACTATACCTAATGCTTTGTATAGTGCGATCGCTTGTTTGACAAACTTCACAAAATCAGTAATTTTGTATGGCAAGTTTTTCACCCGCAAATGAGTTTCGTGATTGGCGGAGAAACTTTCACGGAAGCTGCGGTAGGCTGCTCCTTGAATCAAACGAAACAGACCAATCTGCATTTGTAAAGGAGACGTACCGCTTTTTTTCTGATTCGGTGAGTTTGGTTGTTGCGCTAACTGTTCTCTTAGCTGTGCCAACTCTGGAGTCGTTGCTTCCGTCGGCTGGGTGCTGGCTGCTGCGGCCTCATTGGAAGTGGCAACTGTTTTGAGCGAACTGTTCAGGGAAATCGGTGAGTCTTGATAGCCAGTTTTGCTTTCTGACTCCTCCGGTACTAGCTGACAGAATTCCTCAAAATCAATTGAGCCATCGCCATCATGATCTACTTCCTGCAACATCTCTTTCAATTCAGCGTCTGTCAGCCCAAACTGAGTCATCACTGTCCGCAGTTCAACAGCAGTAATTTCACCGCTACCGTCCTCATCAAAGGCACTGAAGGCTAACTTCAGGCGGCTTTCGCGATCGCCTACCTTTGCGATCATCAGCGTTTTAAATTCTTCAAAATCGATAGTGCCTGACAAGTCAACGTCAATCTCCTTAATCAAGTCACGCAGCCCCGCCTCCGTGGGATTTTGCCCTAGCGATCGCATTACCTCCCCTAGTTCCTCGGTTGAGATCGCTCCGTTGCCGTCTACGTCTAATACTTTGAAAGCTTGCCACAATTTTTCTATTTCTTGTTCATCAATCATGGTTTTGTTCCAATTCTATATCTGTCACTAATAAATTTATTACCATATTTTCTAATAGCTACTTCAATGCTGTTTAATTATATTAAGTAAATAGTAAGTATTAGGAACGTCTGAACTTAGTCTCAACCTTACTTGCAGTCGCCTTGTAAGTTTGTCAGTTGCTTATTGTTCCAATCAATGCAGCTTTACGGTTTTAATTCCAAATGCTCTAGATAAACCAAGTAAGTCAGCGAGAATAAATCAAACTATATTAAGTAATATCAAAAATCTGGGTTCTTCAGTACTTGTTATGCCAAACTTTTTAATAAATAGAATGCTAATTTAGTAAGTATCTGACTCTGAAATTTTCAAAGTTTCTAAATCCATATCCAGAACGCTTAATCAGTTTAAGCTTGTTATTAATTCCTTTAACCATGCCACTAGTTGTCCCATTGTCAAAGTAAGCAATAATTTCATCAAACCAACGAATAATAGTGTTGTTGCTATTGGGAAAATATTTTTTAGCTCTCGATAACAATAAATATTTATTAGATGTCAATGATTGCAATGCTTTTAGTAATCTTTTAATACAATTTTTAATATTACTTTGCATTTATAGCTAATACTTTAGCATAAAAAGTACTGAAAACCCTTCATTGTTAATTTTTAATTCTGCCTTGCGGTACTAGTGTGATAGCAAGACTTCAGTCCTGATTTTGTTTGCGTAGCATCTCGTCAGAGAGGACTAAAGTCCTCACTACAAACCATGAAGATTTTGATGGTAATTATATTATTTGAATCATCCGCTTTTTCAAGAGAAAAAATGCTGCTTTGCCACATCTAAGCGTGAACAGTTCCAATAATCGATATGGGAAATAATCAAACCATCCGAGTTCAGACCTAATTCACTCCAACCAGGAATAGAGATCCGTGGCTTCCAGGGAAGAGGAGTATTCCAACTGAGTGTCCACTCAGTTGTTATTGTGTCTCCTAAACGTTGAATATTATGTAAGTCCATCTTGGGGTTTAAAAACCAAGTTTGGATAAAATTAATCATTTCTTTGTAACGTTTAACACCACGGAATTTATTCATCGGGTCTTGAAAATAAACCTCTGGGGCATAAATGCTGTAAGTTTGATTAACTGGGAATCTTTGATAGTCTTCTTTGAGTATTTCAATAATATCCATGATAGATAAATATATCTGTAAATTGGTTTAATATGAAAACTTAAAAATAGAAATTAACCCTCATCCCATAAACGTTCTAACTGACGCCGCCAAGCAGTTAGGACTTCTTCTCGCCCTTGTGAAGTTTGATTTATTTCGCCCATCATTCCTTCGGCGTAAAAGCGTTCTAAGCTTTGCATGGTAGCTTGCAGAGATTGTCCTTGTTGTTTTGCTGCCTGAATAATTTGCCGGATGCGGCTTTCAATTAGTTGATTAAAGACATTATCTAATCTAGCCTGATGGAGAGATAAAAGTCGGTTGATTGCATTGGATAAATCTGCACTCACTAAAGTATCACTGTGATATTGAAATACCCCCCAAATTACTCTTTCATACAAAGCGTAACGTACTTCTTGAGTGTCATCAAAGTTGGCTTCTAGGAACTGTTCTAAAAATGGTTGGGCTTCTTGAATGGGCAGAATAGGCAGTAAAACTCGCAGCCAAGTATTATCTTCGGAAAGCAGCACCAACAGCCGAAAAGTAGGAGTGTCTACTTGCCACGATCCAGTAGCAATCGCAGCAACAGCCGATGTGCCAAATAGTTCTATTAGCGTACCCGCAATTTCTTTAGGTGTCATAACCTTATATTTATATCTAGCCTCTAGATTAGCGCAGAGGTGCATCAACTTATTCACTAGAATGCTTGCTTGTCCAGTCTGAAAACACAGTGGGGGCGCACAGCTAGGTGTACGCCCCCACGAATGAATGTATTCCACTGAATTTAAATATCTGATTTAAATAAGCGAATTGCTCAAAAACACGATACCGATCGCACAGAAAGCGAAGCCAGCAAGGCTGATTTTCCAGCGTAACATTCGGTTTATTTCTCCCATACCCATTGCAACACCAATTTCTCTAGCGCTCATGGCAACGGCAAACAGAGTTAAAGCAATACCTAGTATATAGGCAACTACTGATATCGTTCCTGCCCCAATAATAGATTCAGCATTAGCGTAGCCCTGAAATAAACCAGCACTGATGCCTACTAGAGCAAGCACCAGAAAGTTTAGTTGATTTGGCATCATCAGCATAGTACCAAAAACAATGGTAGAAATGGTAATGGCTATTTCTGTGCCTGGTAAATCTAACTGAAATATATGAATTACAATGCCTAAAACTGTTGCCAAGACAAAACATCCAGCGATCGCAGCGCCACGAACAAACACAGATGAGAGTAAGCCAATTGCAACAATACCAACTAAACAATTTAAACTAATTACTGGATCTGCCAATCCCCAGACAAAGGCTTCCCAGCCGTTAGAGATGTTATGGTCAAATGGTGTTCCACTCAATGAACTCAGTAAGCTAATTAAAATTAAAGCTGCGATCGCTCCAATATGACGATCCATGAACTTTGAGGTCTTAAGTTCCCCCCAAGCATGGGATTCTGATAATTTAGTCTTGAACATCGCTATATACCAAATTAGTTTTTAGGTAATTTATACTACCCAGCTATCACAAAAAACTAACGTGGTAATTACCCTAAATCGTACTAGCTTCAAAAAGTGATGTAAACCCGCAGTGGTAGAAAAAGTTCTTTTATAAGCAAGTAGGATCGGGTTATTAATATTGAGATTCAAGGTGCGATCGCTAATCAATAATCGACCCAACGACTGCTGACAATATAACTAAACTACAAAAATGAGTCTAAAGTACGGTGAATTCGATATATTGGAGCGAGAACTAGAAGCTCTTTCATCTATGCATCGAGTAGCATTTGCGGCAGCTTGTTGCGAGAGATTGTATCCACACTACGATATTTTATTGCGAATAGTTAGAGAAGAAGGCTGGGATGGAGAAGATTTATTTAGAATAGCACTCGATGAAATCTGGCAATTTTTGGCAGGAAAAAAGGTTGATGTGGCAAGATTTCGTCAACTGTATTTTGATTGCGACCAAAGCTACCCCAGTGATTATGAAAACGTAGACACTCCAGAAGGACAGAGAGCCGCAGGTGCAATTCTCTATACTTTAGAACTTTGTTTAGCTCCAAGTGTACAACAGACCATTTCAGTAGCAGAAGAAATACATGAAACTCTTTTTGAGTATATAGATTATTTAAGATGCGAGTCTGAAGACGAATACTCGGAAGACATTTCCCACGAAGAACTAGTGGAAATAGTTTCCAACCATCCGTTTACAGTACGAGAAATGCCAAAACAAAGCGAAGATTTACAGCGCTTGCGAGAAACTCCCACCTTAACTGGTGAGTTTTTACAATGGCTGCGTACTTCTTCTGAAAATGGTGGTAAAAGTCTGCTAGATTTAAGTTGAGAAAACAATCGTGAAGGGTGCGACTAAAGAACCTCAAGAAAACGCAGCGTCTAATTTGGATGCTGTAAAAATTAAATGGTTTCGCCACCATCTCTCTATATGGGGAACGCAAAACTTACGCGATTTTCCTTGGCGGCAGACTTGCGATTCTTACGCAATTCTCGTTGCAGAAAATCTGCTGCAAAAAACAGATGCAGTTATGGTTGTTCCTATTTACAAAGCATTTCTCTTGAGGTATCCTACCCTCGAAAACTTAGCCAAGGCAAGCATTGATGAATTGAGAGAATTGCTTGAAGCTTTGGGTCTTTTCTTCCGCGCTGAAAGATTACAAAAGTGCGCTCGCATCATCTTAGAGCAGTATGGAGGAAAAATCCCCGATTCAGAAAAGCAGTTGCTTGAATTACCTGGAATTGGTAAATATACAGCTCGTGCTATCTGTTCTCAAGCCTTCAGTCAACCGCTAGCCGTACTCGATACTAACGTAGCTCGCATCCTCGAACGCTTCTTTGGCTTGCAAGGAGAAAGAGTGAAATCGCGCTGTAAAATTCTTTGGGGTGCGGCAGAAATAATTGCTCCTAATAAAGAAGTTGGCAAATGGAATCTAACCTTGCTAGACTTTGGAGCGATGGTTTGCAGGGCAAAAAATCCTCTTTGTAATAATTGCCCTCTCTCAGCAAAGTGCAATTATGTCCAAACGCAACGTAACTTAGAGAGTCTCAAGAAAACATAGCATCAAGTTTGTCAGAACCAAACCTTATCAACGCTTTTTTGCTTTTTTCTGTAGCTTAACCCAACCTACCATTCTAAATTTATTTATGTGTAGCACTGTTTTTACTTTTTAATTTTCGTTAATTGATTATGACTCTCAAATATTGACTTCTGAATTCTTGTTCACGATATACTCAACTAATTGTTGAATCATTTGGGCATCTGTTTCACTTAAACTTTCCAATTCAATTCTGTTGTTTTTTTGTGGGGTACTAGCATTACTACTATATATACGACGACTCAAGCCTACGGGACTATTCTCATAAAATGTTGTATAGAATACACACGCTGCTACATACGAGCCAATCGGACTAGGGTGGCTTAGATCGGAATTGTAAAGGTTTAATTTTAGATTCGCTTCCTGAATTTTTTGCCAAGCTATTCCCACAGGTGCAACTTTAGCTTTCAGTTCTTGAGCAATGTTCATGTAACCATCAGTCAATATCTGTTGCGTTTCTGGTTGATTTTGCTTTGCCCAAGTTAAGTAAAACACTGTTTGGGAATTCACTCGCTTAATCTCGGCATCAAACAGACTAGCGTACTTGTACATTTCCTTGGGATTGGTAATTGGTAAAGTACTTTGCTCTTGTAGTACTACATAATCCCAGCGTTTTTTTTTCAAAAGTCTGAGTGCTTTACCACTTTTCCAGTGGTTTTGAAGTGTAGCTCCACCAATGACAACCATTTCAGTTTCTAACTTTTTAGGTTCTTTCGCTGAAGCAGCCAACTGTTGTGTCAACCAAGGAAGATCGTTGAAATATGTATAGCTGTTACCAATAAATAAAACTCTGATTATCTGCTGTTCAGCTACTGGGAAAAAATTTGCCTGAATCTGCCTTCTTAGCATTTGAAACAAGGCAATCATCATCAAGAGGAATAAACATACATATACGATGTTGGTCTTGCTCATCATCCCTGAAATCTTTGAAGTATAACTTAATATTGGCGCAGCCATAGACGAAATGAGTTCACCTACAGATGAGCAAATAGCACTGATTCGGCTAACGCTCAAGGATAGGAAAATGAGTTATCCCGATAGATTTGAACAGGAAAAGCTGTTGAATTTGCACAAAGCTAAGATGCTTGTTGAGCCAGTAAACAGCCCCGATCGCAATTTTTAGGTAATTAAACTGTAGTGTAGGGTAGCACAGTTATGCTGCCCTACGGGAGATTGAAACAAAATCCCTCAATACTTTAGAGTTAATAATAAACTAAACTCCAAAGCGCGATCGCAATGACTGATAAAGAACTCAAACATCTAATTGAGAGTAACGCTAAAACAGTCCAAGCTATGTTAGATGAAATGGCGGAAGCACGTCAGGAACGCCAAGAACTCCGAGAAGGAATGCTCCAAATCCAGAATGCGGTAGCACAATTAACGAATATACAAGAGAGAATAACCAATCTACTAATTTCTATTGATGGCGATCGCCCCACAATTCTTAAAAAACTCTCAGCACTGGAAACTAAGCTTGACCAGTTATTGCAGCAAAACCCAACGGATGAGTTAGGGTAAACGCTCATAATAATGCCTAGACGTGTTGAAACAACATTTATTTTCCTTAAACAGTCGATAATGTAAATAAATGTAAAAAATTCTCAGGCAGGATAGAAGCATCTATGCGTGTAATTTTAATGACTGGTAAAGGCGGCGTGGGCAAAACTTCCGTCGCGGCTGCAACTGGACTCCGTTGTGCAGAACTAGGCTATCAAACGTTGGTTTTAAGTACAGATCCCGCCCACTCCCTTGCAGACAGTTTTGATATGGAACTGGGACACGCACCCCAAAAAATTCGCCCAAATCTCTGGGGTGCTGAACTGGATGCGCTGCAAGAACTGGAGGGTAACTGGGGTGCTGTGAAACGTTATATTACCCAAGTTTTACAGGCAAGGGGTTTAGATGGCGTACAGGCGGAGGAATTGGCAATTTTACCAGGGATGGATGAGATTTTTGGCTTGGTAAGGATGAAACGCCATTACGATGAAGGTGAGTTTGATGTCTTAATTATCGACTCAGCCCCCACCGGCACAGCACTGCGTTTGCTGAGTTTACCTGAAGTCGGTGGCTGGTATATGCGCCGTTTTTACAAACCATTTCAAAACATCTCGGTGGCACTTCGGCCTTTGGTTGAACCTTTGTTTAGACCAATTGCTGGTTTTTCGCTACCTGATAAAGAAGTAATGGATGCACCTTATGAGTTTTATGAACAAATTGAAGCTCTGGAAAAAGTATTAACAGATAATACTCAAACCTCAGTGCGTCTAGTAACAAATCCCGAAAAAATGGTGATTAAAGAGTCACTTCGTGCCCATGCTTATCTGAGTTTGTATAATGTTGCAACAGATTTAGTCGTGGCGAATCGGATTATTCCCAATGAAGTCCAAGATCCATTTTTCCAACGTTGGAAGGAAAGTCAGGAGCAATATCGCCGAGAAATTCATGATAATTTTCACCCTCTGCCTGTGAAAGAAGTTCCTCTATTTTCTGAGGAAATGTGTGGATTGGCTTCATTAGAACGCCTGAAAGAAACTCTTTATAAAGATGAAGATCCAACTCAAGTTTATTACAAAGAAACAACTCTTAGAGTAGTGCAAGAGGAAAACCAATACAGCTTAGAACTTTACCTACCGGGTATTCCTAAAGACCAAGTTCAACTCAGTAAAACTGGAGACGAATTAAACATCACTATTGGCAACCATCGTCGTAACTTAGTTTTGCCACAAGCCTTAGCAGCACTACAACCAGCCGGAGCAAAGATGGAAAATGACTATCTAAAAATTCGCTTTGCTGACAACAGAAAAGTTTAATTTTGTTGAACGTTAGTCTGTCAACAAAAAGTTAAAACTAAAAAGCAAGAATTTTCTCTTATAGCTAGTACAGACGCAATCTTTTTAGCGTCTGTTTTTATGATGTTTTGGTGAATTTTGATAAAAGCCAAAAAAATATTTTTATTAATGATTTGACCGTAGTTTTACTGAAGACAAAATGATGAAATAAATTTCACAATGTCTTTAGATTTAATTATGTCAGTTTTGAAATTATTAATTTATTTTGCTATAAACAATGACCTCTAATCCTGAACAAAATTTGCCCTTATGTAGCGATGAAGAAAGTTTATTACGCCGCATTACAAACCGTATCCGACGAAGCTTAGAGTTAGAAGAAATTATCACAGTGACAACAGCAGAGGTGCGATCGCTATTAAAAACCGATCGAGTGATGATTTACAAATTTCTTCCTGATGGTAGTGGTCAAGTGATTGCTGAATCAATTAATAAAAATTGTTTGCCGTCGCTACTAGGGTTAAATTTTCCTTACGATGACATCCCATCCGATGCCCGTGAACTATTTCTCAAATCACGGGTGCGTTCTGTTGTGAATGTTGAGACTAAAGAGATTGGTCAAATTCATCTGCGTGACTTGGATAATGGAGAAACTATCTCAGAGGAGATCCGTTATCGCCCTGTAGACCCTTGCCATATTGAATATTTGACGGCAATGGGCGTAAAATCCTCCGTAGTAGCGCCTATTCTCTATCAAGAGCAACTTTGGGGGCTCCTGGTTTCTCATAATTCTGAAGCGCGTTTGATTTCAGAATATGAGCTAGAAGCAATACAAATGGTAGTCGAGCAACTGTCAGTGGCGATCGCTCAAAGTACACTTCACACTCAAGTTCGCAAAACAGCCGAACGAGAAGCGATCGTTAACCGCATTGCTACCCTATTACATTCACTGCCGACGATTGTCTTACAGCCAGCCCTAGAAGCCGCTGTTGCTGCCTTTAATGGTGTTGGTGGCAGACTTTGCATTAGAAATGAAGCTCTTGATTTCCACAATGGCAACGTGACCAGCTTAACAGAATGCTTAATACCAGGAAATACTTGTATCAAGCTTTATATCTGTGGACAGCAACCTGTAATGCCAGAACAAACTATATATCCACTTATCGAGCAGTATAGTATCTGGCACGAACACTACAAGTCTACTAACTACGATGTTTGGGCGATTTCAGATATATATAACACTCCTGGCTTGCGAAGTTTGCAAGTTGCTTTTCAACCAACTAAAATTCGCAGCGTGTTGATGATCCCACTCCACTATCGTCAGCAGTTGTTGGGTTACTTAAGTATTTTCCGCAATGAAGTAGACACAGAAACTTTATGGGCGGGGCAGCATGAGGGCGATCAAAGACAACTCTACCCTCGACGATCCTTTGAGGTTTGGCGCGAATCTAAAACAGCACAAGCTCAAAAATGGACAATTGAAGAGATTGAACTGGCTAGAAACCTTGGTAAACACTTTGCTTCGGCAATTCAGCAGTATGAATTATACCAACAAGTGCAAACCTTCAATGAAAATTTAGAAAAACAAGTTAGAAGACGCACCGCTGAGTTACAACGCACAGCTGAACAAGAACAAGCTGTGTTTAAAGTTATTGCCGAGATTCGAGAATCTTTGGACACAAATACGATTTTTCAGACGACAACTAAAGAAGTTTGTCAATTAATCAAAGCCGATCGCGTTTCTGTTTATCGTTTTGATTCTAATTGGGGTGGTGAATTTGTCGGGGATTTCGAGGCTGCTAGTCCATACTGGTCGAATGAGTCGGAACTGGGTATTAATACAATTTGGAATGACACCTACTTACAAGACACAGAAGGAGGACGTTACCGCCACAATGAAACATTTGCAGTCGATGACATTTACAAGATGGGGTTTGCTCAGTGTCATATCGACAATCTAGAGCAGTTTCAAATTCATGCTTTTGTGCTTGCGCCGATTTTTGTTGGGCAAAAACTTTGGGGTTTGTTGGCAACTTATCAACATACTGGTTCTCGGCAATGGAAAGCTTCTGAAGTTAACTTTCTCAGTCAGATTGCGGCTCAAATGGGCGTAGCACTCCAGCAAGCTGATTTACTCACTCAGACACGACAACAGACATTAGATTTGCAACAAGCAGCAGAACAACAACGGGTATTGTTTGAAGTTGTGGCGAAAGTTAGAGAATCTTTAGATTTAGATGCGATTTTTCAGACAACTACTCAAGAAATTTGTAAATCATTACAAGCAGATCGAGTTGCAGTCTACCGCTTCCAGGCTGATTGGAGTGGTGAATATATCGCCGAGTTTGTGGGTGATAACTGGTTAAAGTTAGTCGGTTCAAATACCAATACAGTTTGGCAAGATAGCTATTTACAGGAAACCCAAGGTGGGCGATATCGTCACAATGAAACTTTTGCAGTTGATGATATCTATGAAGTTGGCCACTCTCAATGCCACGTTGCGGTTCTAGAGCAAATTCAAGCAAGAGCTTATGCGATCGCACCTATATTTATTGGGCAACAGCTATGGGGTTTACTAGCAGCTTACCAGAATTCTGCACCCCGCCATTGGGAAGCTTCAGAAATTAAATTTATTACTCAAATTGCCAATCAGCTTGGGGTTGCACTCCAACAAGCGCAATTACATAATCAAACTAAAGAGCAGACTCAAAAGCTGGCTCAAGCTTTGCATGATTTACAGCAAACTCAAACCCAACTGATCCAAACTGAGAAAATGTCCTCACTAGGTCAACTGGTAGCTGGTGTGGCTCACGAAATTAATAACCCCGTGAACTTCATTTATGGCAACATCAATCATGTCAACGATTACACAAAAGATTTACTTGGTATATTAGACCTCTATTTGCAAAATGCTCCCAACCCTAGCTCTGAGATTCGCGATCGCGCACTCGATATCGACTTAGAATTTATCATTGAGGATTTGCCCAAAACTCTATCTTCCATGAAAATTGGGGTCGATCGCATCCGGCAGATTGTCTTAGGTTTACGGAATTTCTCTCGCCTTGACGAAGCAGAAAAAAAACCAGTTGATATTCATGAGGGCATTGATAGCACCTTACTAATTTTGCAGCATCGCTTGAAAGCAAAACCAGAAAGTCCGGCGATTCAATTAGTCAAAGAATATACTAACCTTCCTTTAGTAGAGTGCTATGCCGGGCCGCTAAATCAGGTATTTATGAATGTTTTAAGCAATGCGATCGATGCTTTAGAAGATTACACCGAATCTAAATCAAATTCTCATAGCAGTCAAATTACTATCCGTACTGCTCTTGGAGAACTTGAAGGCAATATCAAGAGCGTAGTAATTCGCATAAGAGACAATGGCCCAGGAATACCCGAAGCTATGAAGGCAAGAATTTGCGATCCATTTTTTACAACTAAGCCAGTGGGAAAAGGCACTGGCTTGGGGTTATCAATTAGTTACCAGATTATTGTAGATAAACATGGTGGTGTGTTGAAATGTGATTCTCAGCCGGGGTTAGGTACAGAATTTTGGATTGAAATTCCGATTAAACAAATTCGTCATTAGTCATTGGTCATTAGTCATTTGTCATTTGTCATTGGCAAAGACTTTTACCTTTAGAGGATGTTTGAAAAGTCCTCTCGTTGGTAGCAAAACATTTCAGATCCCCCTAAATCCCCCTTAAAAAGGGGGACTTTGATTCCGGTTCCCCCCTTTTTAAGGGGAGCCAGCGCGGTCTTGGGGGTTTCCCCCATGAGCGACTGGCGTGGGCTAGGGGGGATCTCTAAGTGCCTAAAATCACAGCCAAATACTTTTCAAACAACCTCTTAGCTAAACCGTATTGCTCGAACTCTGACTTTTTGAAGAAGTTGGGGATCTTAGGGATCTAAATCAGGGTTAAAAGACATTTCATTCTAGAGTAATATCATGTCCGCATAATTAGTTATGCTAACCACATTCATTGTACCCCACCCCTTAATCCCCTCCCCGCTTGCGGGGAGGGGAGACAAAGCGTAGCTTTGGCGGGGGTGGGGTTCTTCGGGTTTAATAAGCAATCAAGCGGACACGATCTAATTGGATTTTTACTTGATAAATAACCTCTAACTTCTAAGTTGCACAGGCATAGCTAAATAGGTCATTTTCAAGCCACTCAATGGTGTAAAAATCACTGGAGTTAGGCTTTGATTCAAATGCATTTGAATTTCGGAAGATGGTAACTCTTTCAAGCCTTCCATCAAATATTTAATATTAAAGGCAATCTCAATATTTTCACCAGAAATTTGGGCTGGCATCGACTCTCTACCACTGCCCACATCTTGAGCTTCACAAGATAAGGTAATTTCTTGGGCTTCGCTATCAATACTGAGCTTGACAATATTATTTTTTTGATCGGCTAACACAGCAATCCGCTCCAAAGTGCTGACGAATTGTCGCCGTTCAATTGTCACTTGTCGCTCAAATTGGCGCGGAATTAATTGTCGATAAGCAGGATATTGCCCTTCTAATGTGCGACTAGTCAAACGTTGATTTTGCCATGCAAACACAACTTGACCTTGATCGAAATATAAAGCTACGGGTTCATCTGATGAAGCGCTATGAGCTAACATTCTTTGGAGTTCGCGTAATGCTCTCGCTGGTACTGTCACTTCTAGTTGACTAGTTCCACCTAAAGGACGTTCGTTGCTAGTTTCTACTACTGCGAGGCGATGTCCATCGGTAGCTGCAAATTCTAGGGTGTCTTGTTTAACTGTTAAATGTACACCAGTGAGTACTTGCTTGGTTTCATCAGCACTGGTAGCAAACAATGAACCGCGTAATCCCTCAATTAATGCGGTGGTGGTGAGATGGATTACTTCTGTATTTTCAATTACAGGGAGTTCGGGAAATTCTTCCGGCCCCATTGCTCGGACTTGGTAATGTCCACTCTTGGGTGTGAGTGTGACAATTAAACCTTCTCCACCGGATGTTGCACCTGTCAAGGCTGATTCATTATCTAGAGTGATTTCGCCTTCTGGAAGACGAGAAGTGATGTCTACAAGTAACTTAGCAGGAAGTGCGATCGCACCACTTTGCCATACCTCTGCGTTAAAACTGGTGCGGATTCCTAAGCTGAGATCGAAGGCTGTTAAACTTACTTGGTTAGTTTCAGCATCCGCTTGTAACAGCACATTGGCAAGTACCGGATGAGTTGGTCGTGAAGGTACTGCACGACTAACGAGTGAGAGGTTTGTACTGAGATCGCTTTGGGAGCAAACTAATTTCATAAGTCAGATGCAGCTAGTGAAAGATATCCTAACATCCTTATGTTTATAGGCGATCGCTGTTTTCTGGTTGGCGCTTGGGTGTAGCTGACAACTTAATACCAACAGGACTTCATTTATCACGTTAACAAGGTTCAAGGGAAGATTCTATTGTTAGACAACAGGGAAAAGCGATGTCTACGACCGGCTACGCCTACGCTCCTACGCTTCAGACTTGTAAAAACTCAAACGATTGCAGCTAATGTTGCGCGATCTATAAGAAACGCTTAAGTATTTTTTACAAACATATAAGCAGTTGCAGCAAAGCATTCATACTTTGCAACAATTGATCCTCCATGTATAAGAAACGCTTAAGTATTTTTTACAAACATATAAGCAGTTGCAGCAAAGCATTCATACTTTGCAACAATTAATCCTCCATGTATAAGAAACGTTTAAATCATTGCAGCAATTGTCGCAATAAACTTATAAATTTATTTATTACCAAAATTACAAGATTATTTAAGTATAATCAACTAGAGATTTAGAGGTGCAATCTCTACGATGGGCTACGCCTACGCAACTGATTTTGTTATATTTTCTGATGACAATCAAGGAAGTTCTTGTATAAAACAGTACTATAGTTTACTGAGAGAGATGAATGATGGCACGTCCTAAAAGAAACTCCAGCGTTTTAGAAAAAGCCGATCGCCGGATTGAAAGTTTACAATCTATCAGTGTAGAACTTGACTTTGGCGAAGGACTGACTATACAAGCTTACAATGCAACAATTAACGATCTACGGTCTAAACTTGCTGCCTACAACACTGCTTTATCTTCCATTAACAAACTCACAGATGATGTGAAGAATGCAGAACAGGTTGTCATAACAATGTCAGAAAAAATGTTACTAGGAGTTGGCAGCCGTTACGGTAAAACCAGCCAGGAATACGAGATGGCGGGTGGTGCGCGACGAGGTAATACCAAAAATAAGCGAGGCACAGCGAGCAATTCCAAAGTCACCAATTCTTTAGTAGTCGATTCTGTTCAGCCTTCTTCTGTAAATGGATCTATGAATGGGGCATCGGCTGCGAATGCAATACTTCTCGGTTAGCGCAATTAGTCGTTGCAGATCCCCCCAACCCCCCTTTTTAAGCTACCGTGTATACACAAGTCCTAAAAACCTAGCTTGATAAGACTTTCCTCGTTCCCAGTCTCCGACTGGGAATGCATTCATTGAGTCAGAGACTCAATGCCAGATTAGAGGCAGAGCCTCAACGAGGAGCATTCCCATGCTCTTCATGGGAACGAGATAAACGAAAGAACAATGGAAAATCAACCTTTTTTGACTTGTGTATACACCGTAGCTTTTTAAGGGGGGCTTTTAACCCTCCTTTTATCCCCTTTTTAAGGCAGGGCTGATTCATTCCACAAGGGCAAGAAGTTTGTCAATATCATTAGAGAGAAATCTTTGAGCAATTGTGATGGAAAGATGACCATTT
>NZ_JBALDU010000113.1:0-15046 GCF_036917235.1 Nostoc sp. | reverse complement strand
CTCAGTTGCACTCAATTTAATAAATCCTCAACATTTAAGAAACTGGTTTGCTAGTTGCTGCTACTGTACCTCATAAGAGCCGTAAATGCTGTAATGTCTGTAGCTGATTATTTTGAGCAGCTAGATATTTTGACGTTCTTATTACTACTTTAGAAGTAATCGTTTCACCTTGTTCACGTTGTTTAACTTCTAGTTGCCATCGTTGCACTAACATCGAACTAAAAACAGCAAGGGCTCCTACTGCGATCGCCAGCCTAGTTCGTTGTTTTTGATATTTAGCACTTGCCTCTACCTCTTTTGCTCTTGCAGCTTCGGCTTTAGCTTTATCTTCTGCTGCTATAGCTTTTTCAATTTCGGCTATGGCTCTAGCTTCTGCTTCTTTTTGTCGAGACTCTGCTAGTTCTCTAAGTTGACGTTCCTGCTCTAGTTGAGCTTGAATTTCTCTATCGCGTCTCTCCAAACTTTTATGTAAAAATTCTGATTCCAATGGCGTAAGTCTTGGCTGAGTCTCATTCACCCACTCAGAAAATACAGCCAACTTTGCACCCGTCAATAGTGCTTCTTCTAATTTATTAAATCTTTGTAGCCATTCCTGGCAATCTTCCTCTAAAGAACGACTCAGACGAATATTCTCCAGATTTTCAGCAATCCAAGTATTTAATAATTTCCACTCAGATAAAAGTGCTTCATGAGCAACTTCTACAGTATTTTTATCGGTGATAATTAAACGTTGTTGAGAACCCGCTAGCAATCCTACAACCCTTTGCAATTGTTGTGGAGAATCTGCAACTACTTCTAATCTCTCCCAGCTAGCACGCCGCCGCGTCACTTCTCCAGCTTCACCTAACTGCACCAATTCCATAAACAAGCAACGCGCAAAGGCTTGATCTACAGTTGTTAAACTTTCATACAAAATTGTCGCTCGTTTGTCTAAAGCTCCTTTAACCCCACCAATTTCCTCATAACCTTTACGAGTTAAAAGCGGTTCTGGCGATTCCGGTTCTTCAATGCAAATTCGCCACAACTCTTTAAGCGCATATTGTAATATAGGTAATACACCAGGACGGTTGACTACATCGGCGGAAATTTGTGAAACTAAACCACGCTCAAACGTTACCCCATGTAATTTTGCTGGTTTTTCAATTGCTTCTTCTAACTCAGTAAAAGACATCGGTGTGATGATGAATGATGTGGGAGGAATATTATTAATAAGAGTAATAATTTCTCGATAGTCAGCACAACGATTTAAGAAATCACCGCGAATTGTCAAAATTATCCGCGTTTCTACCTCAGCCTTTTTTACTTCCTGTGCTATTAAGCGGATAAAAGTTTTGCGTTCCTCATCGTCTTGACAAAGGGTAAATATTTCTTCAAACTGATCGATAAATAATAGATGCGGCTGATTTTGCTGCTGTTGTCGAGTCAAAATATCAACCAATTTACCTAAAGGATGTTCTCCTGGTGTAAAAGATGCGATCGCCCATTCACTGCTTCCAGGGAGGCGATCGCCTTTCAGTTGCGGTAACAAACCCGCTTTTACTAAGGAAGATTTACCACTACCTGAATAGCCAATTACAGCCAAAAATCGACTCTCTGCTAGACGCGAAATTAGGGTACGAACTGCTTCATCTCGTCCACAAAAATATTGCGCTTGCTCTGATTCAAAAGCATAAAGTCCCCGATAAGGATTTTCCTGATTTAAAGCAATTTTTTCGCCTGTAGGAATATCTAATTGGGGATAAGTCACTAAAGTAATTGAACGTCCCCAACCCATGCGAATCGGCTCCTGTACAGAACCTTTCAATTCATTGCTGACAAAATCAAACAAGCGATCGCCACTAATTCGCCTACTACTACCTACATTTTCAGCCGCCAATCCCTTAACAACTGCGCTTGTGAAAATACTATATTCTTCACTCTTAATTACTCCGGCGCGTTCAAAGCCACGACAAGCTGTAATTAAGTAATAATCTTTTTGCGAACTGAAAGCGTTAAGAGTTCTTTCTATTAATTGTCTTTCTAAGAAATAGCCGCTATGACAGCAATCGAGTAGCATTACCAAACTACTCAATTGCGACTCTTGAATTAAATCGTTGAGGCTATCCAGAGGAATACCATATTTTTGCTCAACATTTTCGTTTTCTTTAAATTCAATCTGACAATCGGAACTTGCTAAATATCCCTTTTCTTGCCCTAAATTGTCGGAAATGGTAAAACCGTGTCCGCTAAAATAAATCAGCGCTTCATTATTAATAGCTTGCTCTAGTAAAAATGTTCTCAAATCTTGGCCGAGTTGAGCGCCAGTAACTTTTTGCGCTGCCATTTCATAGCCGTTTTTATCTTTATTCCAGCGCTGCGGTAGTCTTTGCACAGACTGGAAATCACCATATTGCTCTAAGAGTTGTGCTATGGCCTCAGCATCATTTGTAGTTTTTGACAAACGCGATAATGATGGGCTGACATACTCGGCGATGCCAATAACAAGCGCATATCGTGCCATTTAACATACCTTGGGTTGGTAAATGCGGGATAATCTTGACAGACACAATCAATGGCTGTGTTACTAGAAACAACACCATCTGTTAGTTTTCTGCAAGCAAGCTGAAATTTATTCAGATACGTTACAAAACTTAATCGAGGTAGTCTATGTCAGAAGTACAGCAATTATTTTTCCAAGCAGATGGAGAGATTGAGCAGATTGAGATTAACGTCACAGCCACCGAAATAACTCAGGAAATTGAGGAGGACGACGATGGCATAGAATACAAGGATGTACGAACAGATGCGATCGCTCGGATGCAACAAGCTCGGCAAATGATTCGCTCTTATACTATCTATGCTCTGAGTGCTTTTAAAGACTTCAATACTGCGGATATTGAGGAGGTAAGTCTTAAATTTGGCATTAAGCTGGGTGGGAAGGCCGGCATTCCTTACATTACCGAAGGCTCTGCTGAAAGTAATCTGGAAATTCAAGTGAAGTGTAAGTTTCCAGAAAAACAAAAACCTGATTCACAGTAACAGCAAAAAATTATCCGCACATTTTAAGGTTAGGCAATGCCCATTAAATGCCCAACTTGCCTATATTGATTCTCCTATTAACCAAACGTAATTGCTGCGATCGCTTCAAATACTTCACCCAAGATTGCTCTGATAACTGGGAAATGGCATTTGGTGACAGTGTTGCCGTGAAAATATCTTTGCCACTGCTAACACCACTGACACCTAAACTTTCTAAAACAGCAGTTGCAGCCGAGTTTAAAATTGGTTCAGTATGGATGAAAACCGCCAAACTCGGTTCTTCTGAATTTTGAACATCATTCAGCGCTGTAGCAAGGGCGGCATCTACTTTCTGATAATTCATCAGCAATTCCTCGATAAGTTAGGGTAGGCAATAATTGCCTACCCTAACTTATCAAAGTTATAGGTTTTTATCGCCTATCTTTGTACAGAAATAATATCTACCTTTCTCAGTCTAATTACAGATTTAAGGCATTAATCACTCCATAACCCCATTTATCATCAAATGTGCCTGCGGGTTTTCCGGGAATTGCACTATTTTTACGTAGCAAGTCTTTTACAGCAGCCGGTTCGAGTTTAGGATCTCGTTGCAACAGCAGTGCCACTAAGCCACTAACAAACGGTGTCGCCATACTCGTACCAGCCTGCACCACAAACTTGGAATTAATCATCGATGAACGGTCAAAATTTGCATCGGCGGAAAGCGTCGAAACAATCATTGCTCCTGGTGCTGCTACATCCGGCTTCTGTCCATCATTGCGTAGTGGGCCTTCACTGCTGAATTCCGAAATAGTATTCAGTTCTAAGCCCATTTCTCGCACTTGGTTATCAATATCTGTATATTTGGTTTTAGTCGTATAGGCGGCAACTGTAATTGCACTACTGGCGGTTCCTGGCGAACCAATTTTTAATGCATCCTTCACACTTTTACCTGTGAAAAACACCGATGAAGTGTCATCTAGTGTCCACACATCTAAACGTGTGTCAGTTGAAGAAGTGTTGCGGACTCGCAGCTGCCAAACACCTCCCATTACTTGCGAGGGGCCAATACCCCGGATTTGCACAAAGAAATTATGGTCGCCGTTGGCTTGGTCTGGTGCTGGTGTCGCTAATTGCACTCGTGCATCTGGTAACTGGTAATCTTGGGCGGCATTACCCTCAGTAATTATTTTTTGGAAGGGGGTGACAAAACCGTTAGGACTCCGCACAGATACTTCCAATTCGCTGTCTTTGGCATACCAAGCGTTTAACCAAACTATGCCTACTTGATTCAAAGGAACATTAAAACGCATACCACGAGTGCGTCCACTGGGTATTGTCGCTTGTCCATGAATGTTATCGTTTCCTTCGTTACCCGCAGCACAACAAACAATTCTTCCAGGGCCAGTTTCGGCGTCAATAACCTTTGATAAGGAGTCGCTACCATCATGAGCATCAGCGTGTCCACCCAAGCTGAGATTTACCACTGCTGGGCGTCCCAACTCTCTGGCAACTCGAAAAATGTAACGCACACCATCTGCAATGTGGGCATCCTGTAAATCTGACCTGACGACAACTAATTCTGCTTCTGGTGCGACACCGCCATAACTAGCATCAGCACCAGCAGCAATGCCAGCGACGTGAGTACCATGACCGCCTGTATCCTGAGAAACTGTCAGTTGCGCTCCCGTAAATTCAGCCCCATAACCGCCCTCCGTCACTCCTGGCCCTGGCAATGTTTGATCCCAAATGTGTAAAATTCGTCCAGCAAAGGCGGGGTGTTTCGGATCGATGCCACTGTCTATAATGCCGATGATTACTCCTTTACCAGTCAGTCCGGTTTGATTCTTAAATTCCGGTAGTTTGACTGTTCCCATTGCAGTATCCATCCTCAAATGAAGTTTGCGTGATGGCTTAATTCGCTGAATCACATCTTCTTCAGATAAGACATCTAAACTCTCTATCGGTAAGAAAGCTGTCCGCACACTCCCAGAGTTTTGATTGACTTCAATATTATATTGTGATAGATAACTTAAGTCTGCATCATGGTCGCAGTATATAAAAACGACGCTTTTAGTGGGCTTGACCGGGCTTTTGTGGGCAATGATGCCAAGCGATCGCTTGTGTATAAGTAAAGCTTGATCTCCTTCATTTTGATAGTCTTGATATGCCAAAAGTAGTCCAGGAGAAAGTTTTTCGTGTCTCATTTTTACCTTAAATTAAATTGAGTTGCCGTGAACAAAGTAGTGGTTCTAGCAGGATAAGTCGCTCTAGGATTAACGCAGACTATGTAGTTTTTTCGCTTCGATTATTTGATGCGACTATAGTTATCTATTTATTTTATAGATAACATCAAATAAGCTTAGGAGGTAAGAGTTATTCCTAAAATAATTGCTAATTCATAACTCATATTCTGGAATTGCGTATCTCTCATAGTGATTTTCTGTGGTTCCTGAGACATCTTTAATCGGTTGCATCTAAGAATTACCAAAGTCTGAGGTAACAGGTAATTTTTATGAAGCTATTAAACTAATCCATTGTCTGCCGAAATAATTACGGACAAAGTGAGGAAAATAAAATTAAGAATAATTAAGTAATAAATAAATTTCTTAAAGAAAAATTTAATATTCAGAATTCAGGGGTCAGAATGCAATCAGTGACGAGTCTATCTAGTTGACCTGTTAAAAACTAAAATAAATTGTAGTCGAAGTAGTTAAGACTGATAATATTTGCGTATAAAACAGCATGAAAAAGGCTAAATCACTAATGAATACTGAGAAATGACAGATTCTCTATCATAAGTAAGAGCCATAAAGAAGCTAATATTTGCAACGATCGCTTCTAAACATACAAAAAGTTATTCATGCAAATTCAAACACCAGACTGGGTGAAGCACGCTGTTTTCTACCAAATTTTCCCAGATCGTTTTGCCAGAAGCAAACAGCCGCGCAAACGGTTATTGCAAGAAGCCCGTTGGGAAGATTGGGACTCTATGCCAACACTCCAAGGCTATAAAGGTGGCGATTTATGGGGCATTATGGAGGATTTAGACTACATCCAGAATTTGGGGATTAACGCGATTTACTTCACACCCATTTTTCAATCCGCCAGTAATCATCGCTATCATACCCACGATTATTATCAAGTTGACCCGATGTTAGGGGGCAACGAAGCTTTTAAGGAATTGCTCGATGCAGCCCATCAACGAAATATCAAAGTCGTTCTGGATGGGGTGTTTAACCATTCTAGTCGGGGATTTTTCTTTTTCCACGACGTTTTAGAAAATGGCCCCCATTCGCCTTGGGTAAATTGGTTCAAAATAGAAAGCTGGCCGCTTTCAGCATATGATGGCGAATTTCCTGCAAACTACGTGGGTTGGGCGGGAAATCGTGCCTTGCCTGAATTTAACCACGATAATCCAGAAGTACGAGAATACATTATGGAAATTGCCGAATATTGGATTAAATTCGGTATCGACGGTTGGCGATTGGATGTACCATTTGAAATCAAAACTCCTGGTTTTTGGCAGGAATTTCGCGATCGCGTTAAGGCAGTCAATCCCGAAGCTTACATTGTGGGCGAAGTGTGGGGAGATTCCCGCCAGTGGTTGGATGGGACGCAATTTGATGGCGTGATGAATTATCTATTTGCCGGGCCAACAATTGCCTTTGCAGCTGGCGATCGCGTAGTCTTAGAACAAGTCCAAGGCCGCGACTATCAACCTTATCCACCCTTATTTGCTGCTGAGTACGCCACCAAAATCCAAGAAGTACTGCAACTTTACCCTTGGGAAATTCAGCTGACTCAACTCAATTTGCTTGCAAGTCACGATACAGCGCGATTGATGACCATTGCAGGCGGCGATATAGCCAGTATAGAATTGTCAACTCTACTACTACTCACCTTTCCCGGTGCCCCCAGCATATACTATGGTGACGAAGTTGGCTTACCTGGAGGAATAGATCCCGACTCACGTCGTGGTTTTCCTTTAGAGACTAAGTGGAATCAAGAAATTTTCAATACTCACCACCAGTTAATTGCCCTCCGCCATACTTATCCAGCCTTGCGTACAGGTGATTACCAAGTCCTCCATGCTCAAGGGCAACTTTATATCTTTGCGCGAACTTTGGGGACAGAAGAATTAATAATTGTCGTCAACGCTGGTACAAGTTCGGCAACAGCGAATGCAGATGTCTCCACTTTGCATACTCAACCCAACAAACTTTTATATGGCACTGCTGAAGTTGAGTGGAATGATAAAGAAGAAACTCAGCAGCTGTCATTGACTATTCCCGCACGCAGTGGCTGCATTCTGGGAGTGGAGAGTAGGGAGTAGGGAGTGGGAAAGAGGCAGAGAGGCGAAGGTGCAAAGGGGCGGAGGCAATGGAAGGTAAAAAGGGGAAAGACTTACTGCAACTTCTCCCCTGCTCCCCCTTCTCCCCTGCCCCTTCTCCATGCCCCATACATTAACTTCCCGCCACCATTGCAGGCATCAACACCGCATCAATGATATGGATCACGCCATTGTCTGCCAGAATATCTGTTTTGATGACATTGGCGTTATTCACCTTAAATTTACCGTCGGCAGATTCAATGGCGACAATTGAACCTTCAAGCGTCTCTGCCTCGTTAATCTGTACCAAATCATCAGACCTAACATCCCCACTAGCGATATGATACGCCACAATTTTCTGGAGCTTGGGGATATCTTGTAGTAGCGAGTCTAAAGTTCCCTCTGGTAGATTAGCAAAAGCTTCGTCAGTCGGTGCAAAGAGCGTGAAAGAACCAGGACTTTTCAAAGTTTCGATGAAATTTACAGCTTTAGCAGCCTCTATTAGGGTATTGAAATTACCTGCTGCGATCGCAGTTTCCACAAGGTCAGCCATGAGGGTGCGTTATTTAATACTACAAGTTACTTATAAAGTGACTAAAATATCTTAGCCTCTATCAATAGAGAGGTTGCCGGCGATTAAACAGACAGCAGTAGACTGATTTAGTGCTGTTACACTGGAGAATGACCCCAAGAACCACTGATTATGCTAAAGCGTTCTAAGTTCGAGACAACTCAATCTCAGATTATGCACCGGGCTGAGGAGCTGATTAGTGCAGCCTCAAATCGATACCGCATTACGGTTCAGGTAGCAAATCGTGCTAAACGTCGGCGTTACGAAGACTTTGAAAGTAACGAAGATGCGATGATGAAGCCAGTGCTAAGGGCAATTATCGAAATGTCTGATGAATTGACTCAACCAGAAATTATCGGCGAACTATAAGATTGAGTGCTGAGTGGTGAGTGCTGAATTCTGAATCAGGCAAATTCATCTTTTCACTCAGCAACGCCCAAAATATTGTTCTATGAAAAAGAAAAAATTTCTGTTTAAATCAATTTTCTCAAAACTCACAACTCAGTACAAGCGAAACGCCCCGCTACCGCTAACACCACTACTGCTTACCTTATTACTAGTGAGTGTAATTGTTTTGGGTTCAGGGGCGGATAAATCAATACATAGAAATTTATTTAGTATCCAACCTGCTTCTGCCCAGAGAATCACTCCTAGCGATGTTTGGCAGCTAGTGTATCAGCAATTGCCGGATTTTCCACGGGAAAATAAGTATATCAGTAAAGAAAATGGCAAAGTTGCCGAAAGCAATACCTTAGCAAATCGCCTAATTAGATATCACATTTATACCAAAGGGCGGGCCCCGATTTATCGCTTAGATTGGAAGCTGACTTTAGCTGATTACCTGGGTGTGAACGAAATTATGTATGATACTACCTATCCAGGAAATGATGCACTACGAGAAAATCCGATAGAAGGCGATCGCAAAGCCATCAAGAGCCTCACCCGCAGCCAGCGAGATGCCCTAGTACAAGTCTTAGTCAATATATTTAATCCTACTTCCCAAAACACCGTACCCCCTAACCCCAACACCGCACCCAGTCCAACTACATCAACTACCCCACAGCCACCGCAACGAGGAGGTGCCGAACTACTAAAATGATAAATTTTCCTTTGCGCCCCTCTGCGCTACACCTCTGCGTACCTCTGCGTTTAAAAAACTAAACTATGGAACGCGTTGTCAAAACCGGATCGGGTTGGCGTATTGGCTGGAACCCCGATACACCTGAGTTTAAAGGTTTAGTTGGTACAGATGATTGGGCAATTGAGTTAACCGAAGCCGAGTTAAATGATTTTTGTCGTCTACTAGCACAGCTAGCAGACACCATGAAGCAACTCGCAACTGAATTGATGGAAGAGGAAAAAATTACTTGTGAAGCCGAAAGCGATTTATTATGGATGGAAGTGGAAGGCTACCCTCATGATTACAGTCTGCGCTTCATCTTGAATACAGGGCGATGTGTAGAAGGTAAATGGAATGCTTCTGCTGTTCCAGATTTACTGCAAGCTAGTGGGATGCTTAAGGTTTTTTAAAATTGCCTCTTGATTATCCTATAGTTTTACTATATGATAGGAATTCTGACCGGGGCGTAGCGCAGCTTGGTAGCGCGCCACTTTGGGGTAGTGGAGGTCGTGGGTTCGAATCCCGCCGCTCCGATTGATGATAAGCCATACCTGCTAGTCTTTTTAAAAGATTAGCAGGTTTTTTCATAGCTTTTACCTGAAAAAACTGAACCGAACAGTAAATAGGAATGTTATACCAATTTGAAAAATGATTGCGACAGATGGAAAACTGAAACACTTATCCAATGGATGTTTCACAATCCAAAATCTAAAATCGTTCGACTGAGCGACTTGTGCCGAGCGGCTGCCCTGAGCGCAGTCGTACCCCTCCGGGGAAGCAAGCTACGCGTAGCGTCCCGTAGGGAAGGGAGCCGAGGTAAGCCGAAGTCTAAAATCCAAAATGGTATTACCCGCACAATCAAATTTTGTCAGTGATAAGTAATTAGGCGGACTTAATATAAAATTTCTAGCAGATTAGTAGGTAAATTGGCATGAGTGAAAATACAGAAACGATTTTCAGCAAAATCATTCGTCGGGAAATTCCCGCTGATATTGTTTACGAGGATAATTTAGCCCTGGCATTCAAAGACATCCATCCCCAAGCGCCCGTTCACATCCTCGTCATTCCCAAAAAAATCATTGCGACACTAGCTGACGCTGAATCTGAAGATCATGCTGTGTTAGGGCATCTTTTGTTAACTGCTAAACGTGTTGCAGAAGAAGCTGGACTAAAAAATGGTTATCGAGTTGTCATCAATGCTGGTGATGACGGCGGTCAAACAGTCCATCACTTACATTTGCACATTTTGGGAGGGCGGCAGTTGGATTGGCCCCCTGGTTGATCGGAGGCAGCAGGGGTAGGATAAAAGGTACAAACTGAGTGGAATTGTGAGCGAAAGTACCCCTGCTCCCCTGCTTGTTAATATCAACGCTCATAAGTAGGTCGGCGTAAATAATTATTGTTGCAATAATGCAGGGGGCAGGGGGAGAAAGAGTTTGAGCCTTATTTATTTTTGTTTACATAGTTTGGTTTTACTGCACTGACTTACTTAGTGCTTAATTCTAGCAGCGCGTTTTCACTTGACCGTGCGGTAATGTAAAAACAAATCACTTCCAACCTGACGAGTTTCTATGAGTTGGAGATGAGGAGCAACATCGGGAAGAAAACCCTCTCCCTCCACTGGGCTAGGGGCGTGCTTTCCTCCAAAAATGATCGGCCAAATGGTCAACCACCAATAGTCAATTCGCCCTGCCTTGACTAGAGCAGCTGTTAAAGAGCCACCTCCCAAAGCAACGATTTTGCGAATACCCCGCTCTGCCATCAAGGTGTAGGCTCGATCCCAGTCCAGGTCTGTATCTCCCAAATCAATTAATTCAGCCAGTTTTTGCAAAGTTGTTGTATCAGAATTGCGCTCTAAAGCAGTCCGTGTGGTAAATATCCATCGCTCAATGTCCTGACTCAAAAAAGGCAAGTCCGGCGATAAGTTAAGGGAACCTGAAACAACGCAAGTAATCGGTTGGGGAGACTGACCCCGAACCTCACGCGCTGCCAACAGTTCGCGATCGCGAATTGCAAAGGTTCCCCCCTCAGCCCGAATTGTCCCTGCTCCTACCAGGACTAGATCGGCAAGGGAGACTTGATATTCCACGTGTGCATAATCGACTACATTAGGTTCACGGGGCGCTTTCGGATCTACGGCACTAATTTTTCCATCGGCCGTCATCGCAAGAACCAAAGTTGTTTGGATAGCTGACATGATTATGTTGTAACGATTCTTTATGATTTTACCTTTTTGAAGCCCCTCAATACTTTAAAGTGAATAGTTGTTGCATTGTGCTTTAAATCACTTTGTTAAATATGGCTCAAGGTGGTAAAAAACTGTTGTTGAATGATTCTCTCTACACAAGAGTTTTTTACGCCTAAGAAAGTATTATGCCTAAACACATATCTGCAATCGTTGTATTTGTCTTAATTTTAATTTTGGGATTTGCATCTCCAGTTCAAGCTGCAACTCCCCGTTCAACTTGGGTGGTGAATGAAATTTACCAATATAATCATCCCTTTGCTTCTCAATTGCCTCAAGAACTGGCAACGAAAATGCAAAAGATGACAGCTAAAGATAGCTTTTTCACCTTTTATCGAGGGACGGCTCACATTTTTTATCGTGATATGCAGACCTTACCAAGTTCACGATTTGTAAACTCTTCAACCTCAGCCGTCTGGTTAGAATCCCCACATGAGTGAAACCAGCATAAAGAGGCTGCTCCGACTTCAAATTGAGAACTATCAAAGGCTAAAACTTGATCTGAAACTAGAAGGAAAATCTCAAATAGAGCTTTTAGCAATAAGTATAGCCTTGACAAAGTTGGCAACAGAAGTGCAGGAGTTAGCAGGAGATCGAAGACTCTAAACAAACATGGACTTTTCAACAATTGCAGAAGACCCAAAACAAGTTATTTGGGACATGATGAATCCCTAGTAAATTATTCGTCTGGTTGAGTCGTTTCTTCATACTCACGAATCTTAAAATCAGTATCGCGTTGCAAAAAACGCTGAATATCTCTTGTGTAAAACAATACCCTTCTAAACTTGTGGTCAATCTTCTCGTTTAATTGCCCCAAAACCATCTGCACAACGTCTTTTCGATTTACATACTCTTGAATATGTAAGGCTAATGTTCTATCAATTTCACGAATTTTTTCAGTATTCCTTGCTTGTTCTTCAAGGGTTTTTTCGATTTGAGTAATTGAAGAAGAAATACGATTGATACTGCTAATAACTTTAATGCACACTCCACCTAAAACAGAAGCGCTGACAAGAATACCTAAAAGTATCCCTGTAGTCTCAAGGGTTAGTGTTATTCCTGGGGGACTAGAGTTAGTAGTAACCGCTATTGTTGAGGATGTTGTACTCATATTAGCTATCAAGAAAAGCGGAATCAGGAACGGTAAGAGCAAAGGGAGTGGGTTTTGCGATCCTCAATTCATTAATATAAGCAAATGTATCCGTGGCTCCCGCAGCTCCCAAAACTCCACTACTGTTATAAAAATTGCCAATACTAAAATTTACAGTGGTTAAGCTTTTGGTCGCGGATGTCAAAGCAGTTTTTACAGCTACACCATTGAGCCACAGTGTGAATCTGCTACCAATTCTAGTAACCGCGATGTGATGCCATGTGTTGATGGTTAATGTACCACCTGTAAGTAAATCAGCATTTTCAGCAAAGGCCCCAAAATCAAAGAGTAACGAACTTCCATTAGCAGCAAGTAGAAACCCACCTTTGGCTGTTATTTGCTGCCATTGGGCAAAGATAGTTCTAAATCCTGTGATAGCCAGCGGATAATACCAACACTCTATTTTGAAATCATCGCTATTGATATCAATTGCATCCGAATAAGGAAATGAAAGATAATCTCCTGCACCATCTAGCAAAAGACTACCGTTACCAAATTTAGATTCTGCCGTACTAATCTTAGAGTCACCATAACGGGTAATGGTTGCACCTTTGACATCGGTAATCGTAGTGCTGTTATCATCTCCATTAAAGTGAGCCAAAAAAACTAAATTATCAAAATATTCCTTTGTAGTGCTAATACCATTAAGGAAATTTTCTTTAGTGATTGCAAACAACTCACTATTGCTGTCTACCATCAACAATTTATCGGCGTTATCAGCTACAGACAGAATATTAGTTGGGATGGTTAAGCCACCAGGAAACAAAGGCATTTTAAGTTAGCTCCCGAACCAAGGCATTACCATTAGCAGCAGACCAGATACCACTAATTACACCAGTGTAATTAAATGGCACTTCATAATATCCACCGGCTGATAGCTTGGCAGTAAAAGCGCTCGTTGTTGCTGTTGCACCAAATTCCAGAAATAAGTTAGCGGTGCTATCATTCCAAAACGTTGCACCTTTGCGGTTGGAATTGGCAGCTAATATTATGTCGCTATCTGTGCTAGAAGCGACAGTAGTAGGTGTTGAGGTTTCACTAGTCGGTTGAACAACTGTTACTGCTGCCGAATTATATAAACCCATTATTCAATACACTCTGTGAAAATTAATTTACAGTTGTTAGCAGAGATAGCTGAAACCTTGCCAATGTAAAGATTAGATTGGTTGATTTCATAATTTCCTCTCGGTTTCAAAACAATTCCTCTACCAATAGCACCTTTAGATTTATCACCCAAAATCAAAGTGATATCAGAAGAAGAGTTGTTGATAAAAGCTGCGTACTGCCTGTTACTGTTGGCGTTTAAAACTGTATCGCCAACAGCAGCGGTCAAATCTTTGTCCCCATGAAGGCAATTGCTAAATTTAGCAACCTCAATCGTGTTAGAGGGATTGTTAATCATAATTAATCAGTGGGGTCATCAAGATTGTCAACAAACAATGCCGTGTCAACCTTTACGCGTACTGTAAATTCAAATTCTGGCGCTTCTGGTGTACCTGTTATTTGTTGTGATGTAAATTGAATCGGCGGAAGATTAGCACTAATCCTTGATTCATTCACTTGGTCAGTAAGTGCAGATAATGCTTGCATCAGCTTGACGATACCTTTAACGCAGGAAGTATTAAGCGTTAAATTATCGGCTGTTGCTAAGTTGAAGTTGAGTTTTACTTGATTATTCCCAACAAACTCAATTGCACCTGCGGCTAATTTTTCAGATAAAGCTGAAAAGCTCAATGTCGTCATAAATTATCAATCTTGAATTCAATAGTTTCTAATTTGGCTCTAACAGTCTGAATTAATTCTTCTGTTGAGTCGGTTTCTGTCCCTGTGTACTCCCAAATCCCAAGGGTAATTTCTTCAATCCAAGGGAGTGGTTCAAACCGTAAGCGAAAGTTGTCTGAGATTTTGGGAAATTGGACAAGCTCAATCGCATTGAGCTTAATCATCCGGCGAGTGTAGTCTACCTCAGTGCTGGGAACTGCCCCCAATCCCTCAAAAATGATGGTGTCGTTGATTTGAATACCATCAATTTGTTGGTAAAAATAGCCGGCTCTGAGCCAACTGGGTTTAGTTTTGCTAGATGTTGCACCTACCAAAAATAAATGTTTATCCGTCAGGTAAGGCAATTCAATTGGTTCAATGAGTGGCGCTCGAATGCGGCGGTTATTCAAGTTGCCTGTGTGCTTTTGGTAGTAGGTAAGTTCCCACGCTCCGGCAGCTTTTAGATCAACTTGTAGTGTCATCCCCTAGTCCCCAGCTTTCGGCTAGGTTAAAGACATCAAAACCAACTTCATCAAGGAAGTCAAGGAAAGTATCAGCGTGAATTTCACCTTTGAGAAAAGCCGCTGTATACCTTGACCGCACCATCATCAAATCTATTTCTTCCTGGATATCTTCGTCGGTCTGCTCAGGATACCAAATAGCTGGAGTAGACAAATTAGTCATTATTCACCACTTGCGGCAAAAGGGTAATCTTCTGGTTCAAACCAGATGCGACCGTATGCACCGCCAACAGAACCTTTTTTAGCGGCAATCACACCTGTCACCTTCGTTTTTAAGTTGGCAGGAGTATCAGCAGTGATTGGGGCGGTGAAATTGTATTGAGATCCACCGCCTCTAGTGCCCGACCC
>NZ_JBALDU010000112.1:0-68457 GCF_036917235.1 Nostoc sp. | reverse complement strand
CAGAATCGCCTTCAGGACTAGGTGCAAAAGCTTTGTAAACCTTGTTCTTTCAGGTTATTCTGACTCACTACGTGCAACCTCGAATCGCACACTTTTAATTCTTATTATAGAGAAGATACATCAGATTTATATCTCTGGAAAAAACAAGATATTGTTTTACAAAGTAATGTTTTATTTTATGGGGACATAATTCACAAAATCAAGAGTGATTTTATCAAAAATCCTGAGTGCTTAAATATTGTTTATTTGCATTATTGGCTTATTGAACAAATACTAAGCTGTCTTCGGACGAAATTAAATTTATTCTCTTGGGAACTAGCTTCTTTATTCCCTGCTACTTTTTTTACATGGAAATTACATTTAGTATTTTCATTATCAATACTTGCTGGGTTAGTAACATCCTTTGTATTTGCTACTATTCGCTATTGGCTGGTTAATCAGCTTCCAAGATGGACTTCTATTAGTTCTCAATATCGAAATTGGCTGGCATGGGGACTAACTTGTGTCACTTCTAGTATTTTTATTTTTACTCCCAATGATTTCTTTTTTTTGCTATTTTTGTCAATAGTTGGCCCGTTATTACAATGGGTTTTTAGTTTTATAGTAGGGCAAATTGGTAAAGGCTTTATGCGTTGGTTATTAGCTTGAAAATCGGGTGTGAGGCATTGAAAAAGATGTTTTTTCGTGAAAGACTATTTTCAGAAAAAGATTAGGATAGCTGAAATCTTCAAACAATATTACCTGAATTAAATCAGATTTTCTAATTACGTTTCAACAACTGCCAACACTGCCCGGCGATCGCCCAATCTTCTTGAGTATGAATAACCAATATCCGTACTGCCGAATTGGGTGTAGCAATATCTTCATCCACAGGCTGCTGTTGATTTTTCTCAAGGTCTATTTTAAGTCCGATAAACCCAAAGGCTTCACAGGCGGCTTGGCGAATTTGTGGAGAGTGTTCACCCACACCTGCTGTGAACACTAAAGCATCTAATCCCCCTAAACTAGCAAGCATTGCGCCGATACCAGAACGCAAGCGATGCACATAGATATCCCATGCCAGTTGAGCGCGGGAATTACCTTGAGCAATCG
The DNA here is from genome assembly GCF_036917235.1 of Nostoc sp. GTDB lineage: Bacteria > Cyanobacteriota > Cyanobacteriia > Cyanobacteriales > Nostocaceae > Nostoc. The sequence goes on along the minus strand of NZ_JBALDU010000112.1, from coordinate 67,365 downwards.
CTTCTCTCACTTCACGCAGATCGCTAGATACACCCGAAATTCCCTTTAACCCAGAAGCTTTATTTAATAACTCATCCAACTTTTCTACAGAGTAATTGCAGTGCCGCAACAGGTAAATCAAAATCCCCGGATCGACTGAACCAGAACGACTACCCATCATCAATCCTTCTACGGGCGTGAATCCCATAGTGGTATCAATACTGCGACCGTTTTTAATTGCCGCTAAAGAGCAACCATTGCCCAGATGGCAGATAATTAACCGCTCAGATGCAACATCTCGACCGAGAATTTGGGTAGCACGACCAGAACAGTATTGGTGACTGATACCATGAAACCCATAGCGACGAATACCTTGCTCTACCCACTCGTAGGGGCCGGGATAGATTGCTGCTGCATCGGGTAAAGTGGCATGAAATCCGGTATCAAAGACTGCTACTTGGGTGACATTTCCTAAGATTTTTTCAATTGCTTCTATGCCTTCCACAGCGGCTGGATTATGTTCTGGAGCAAGGTTAGAAAGACCCGCGATCGCCTTTTTGACATCCTCGGTAATTACCACACTATCTCGATAATGCTCGCCACCATGTACTATCCGATGTCCCACCACATCAATTTCTGACAAGCGATCGATTACCTTGGTAGCATCACGATCAAGTGTATTGAGCATATAGGTGAGGTGCACCTGTGGAGAATCACCAGAAATTGATTTTTCCAGCTTTTCACCCGTAGCAGTTTTCACCTCAATTTCTGCCACACCCCGATCTTGAGTCCAGTTGATTTTCCCTTCCCAAAGGGGTTGGGGTGCTTGATTAGGAAGAGCTTCATCTGCAATTTCATACAGACAACTCTTTTGGCTACTCGATCCGGCATTCAGTACTAATATCTTCATAGTGACAACAGAAAAAAACGATCTCCTTTGATCGTGTCACTAATTCTAGCTTCATGCTTAGTTATCATTTCGTAGGTTGATTGGGCGGATGTCGCGCATCTTGAGGGTTCTTTTGCCTGCGTTATCGTCGTCATCAATTGTTACCAAGTATTTCACAACCGTATGGTTTGCATTTCCACCGGTCACGGTGACAACAAATGCTGAGTAACTGTTAGTGTTTGTGCCACAACCACTTCGGTCATGGAAAGTTTGATTCCATTCACCAATATGGACACCCTCGCCTCGTGGCTCATCACCACTTTGTTTAATTTCATTGAGGAGAGTTACTTTCAGTTGAGATAGCTTTGATTTTTTATTAGCAAGCATAAGTTTAAGAAACTTATCGCGATTTACCTTGTCAAGATTGTTGCCGTTGCTGCATTTATCTTCGTAGTTAGCAGAAGCTGAATCCGGGCTGGTCATCACCAGTGCTGGAATCTTGGGAGACTGAGCGGCGTGCCCACTTGTTGTTGCTAGTGCGAGAACACATAAAGTAAAAAAACCAAAGCGCATTGAATTTTCCGAGCGTGAATTAGTGTGTCCAATCAAGATTAACTGCAACGGACACGAAAGGACAGGGTTTGCCCGGTAGGCGTATGCAGCAGAGAGGTGAAATGAGCGCCAACAGTATCTGATGATACTTGTACTTCTAATAGGGAAGTTTAGGCAACTTAACGATAAAGCTTGTCCCCTTGCCCTGGGCACTTTCAACTTCAATCGTCCCCTGATGCGCCTCAATAATACTCTTTGCTAAAAATAACCCTAACCCCCATCCTGTTTGATCCTCAGCAGAGATGGTTCGACGAAATTGTTGAAATAAGATTGATTGAGCGTCTGAAGAGATCGGATTACCCTCATTGTGGATAGTGAGGCTGATCTGCGTTTCAATTTGCTCAAGCGTGAGTGTAATTGGCGTATCAGGAGCACCATACTTCACGGCGTTAATAGCTAAGTTTTCAATTACCCGTCGTATCTGTTGACGGCTGCAATTGCTCCTGATATCAGTATCACAAACTACAACAAACCGCTCTCCATAAGTAAAGTTCAAATCCTCTACTACGTCCTGAACAAGGCTGTCTAAATTGCATTCTTCAAATTCAAACTTTAAGCTCTGCCCTGCCCGCAGCTGACTAGCATCGAGCAGATTTTGAATCATCGAATTCAATCGGTCGATCGCACTTAGCATTTTCGCTCCGATATTCACATGGGTGTCTCCTCGTTCAAGCCGACGTAGAGTCAGGTGAGTACCCATTTTTATGACATTGAGTGGACCTCTAAGATCGTGAGTCAGTGTCACCATAAATAACTCTTGAATATCTCGCAACGTCTGGGAAAATTGAGTCGCTGCATCATTAACAGCTTGCTCAATGGAATCGATAATAATATCTCGTTCCCTCACCTCTAAAGCCGCTTCTTCTTCTAGAATTTCAAATATGACCTGACGGAGAATGTGGTACTCAAAAATGAGTTGAGTCATTGAGTAGTCGGCAAAACCTGCCCGCTCATGTCCATGCTTTTTCCCAATCCGAGTGCTATTTAGTTTATCGGTTTTTATTCTGGCTGGTGTCCTTTCAATCTTCGTTGACAGCTCATCCACTAATTGCTCTAGATACTCAGGTAGGGAATTTTGTAGCAGAAGAGAGTCCTGATGTATTGATGCACCGACTTCATCACGCGCCCGCTCCTCCCACCTCTGCATAATTCTTTCAACATTTTGCTTAAGACGGTTAGACACTTGATTATTATACATAGATTGCAAAAGCATCAAAACTAGCAAACAGTCAGCTTTAAACTGTTTGATATTGTACAACTGTCTTGTGATGTCAAGTGGTTCTTATAAAAATCAGCCTATGCTGCTGTTGCTGGGGATCGTGACCATTAGCGATTACCTACAGTAAACTGCGCCAACGCGAACTTCGGGATGTAGCCCAGGAGTAAATTATCCTGTTCTTGCAAGACTGGCGCTTGCTTATTTACCCCCGATTTTGCAAGAAAGGAAACCCCAACTGAAATCGTTATACTAACTGTGGGAGGCTGTTTATCTATCCAGCCAGATTCCATAGTTAGTTGTGTTTTTTTATAGCTTGTTGCACTATGTCCTTCTTCAAAACCCCGCTGATTGGTTTAAAAGCTGACTCATTTCGTCATCCATTAGACCTGGAAGCTACCAAAGCGCTCAAGCAGATACCAGGCATAGATATGTTAGTGCGAAATTGGCTCGGGCCAATGGCAGAGCAGGTTTTCTATGTGGAAAATATTGCCTCTAGTATTTTGGTGGGTGAAAAGCAACTACCCGATTTATACAAGCTGTTGTTAGACGCCTGTAAAATCCTGGATATAGATCCTCCCCAGTTGTACGTCCACCAACATCCGGCTCCCAATGCCTATACTTTTGCTGTGCGGGGTAAGCAGCCTTTTGTTGTGCTACACACTTCCCTAATTGATATGCTCACACCAGAGGAAATACAGGCAGTAATCGCTCATGAGTTGGGTCATCTTAAGTGTGACCATAGCGTTTACTTGACTCCTGTAAATTTACTAATATTAGCTGCGGCGATTGTGCCCAATGTTGGTACTTTCGTTGCCCAAGCCATACAGGCGCAACTTTTAGAATGGGTACGTTGTGCTGAGTTTACCTGCGATCGCGCCGCATTACTAGCAACCCAAGACCCAAAAGTTGTTATGTCGGTGTTGATGAAGTTGGCAGGTGGTTCTCCCACCTTAGCGCCCCAACTGAATCTCGATGCCTTTGTCGCCCAAGCCCGCGCTTACGATGATATTAGCAAGACGGAACTGGGTGAAATGGTCAAAGCTGCCCGTACAGCCCAATTAACCCATCCAGTGCCAGTGCTACGGGCGCGAGAAATTGACCGTTGGGCAAGCAGCACTGAATATCAAACTCTGTTGCACAGTCACGGACTGAAGTCTACTAATAATGAAGTTGCACCCAAAGGTGGATGGCGCAATTGGTAGAGCTACTTTTAACAACCGCTTTTTCGCTATATAAGCACAAAATTTTTATAGATGTGAGAAAGCGATCGCACTTTGGCGATCGCTTCCCCTTTTTATCGAAAAACGCAAATTTCCCCTACACTACATATCCCTTTTGTCAACTAGAAGCTTTCACCGCTGCTTCGGCTTGGGAGTGCAATAACAAACCGTATTCCAAGCCCTCCACCACCGCTTGATAGGAAGCCGCCAAAATATTGGTGGAAACCCCTACCGTCGTCCAGCGTTGACGACCATTGCCTGATTCTACCAACACACGGGTTTTCGCCGCAGTGCCCGTATGTCCATTGAGAATCCGCACTTTGTAATCTGTCAAATCAAAAGTTGCAATTTGGGGATAAAAGTTCACCAAAGCCTTGCGTAAAGCTGCATCCAAAGCTGCAACTGGCCCGTTACCTTCCGCCGCCTCCAAAATATTTTTCCCGTCAACAGCAACTTTGACTGTAGCTAAGGCATTGCTAGTTTCTTTCCCCTCAATCAAGTCACAGTGGACTTGAAAACCTTTGACTTCAAAAAACTTCTGGCGGCCTCCCAAAGCTTCGTGCATCAACAGCACAAAACTGGCCTCTGCTGCTTCAAATTGAAATCCTTCACTCTCCAAATCTTTGAGGCGCTGGAGAATTTCCCTAGCCTCTGCTTTTTGTTGATCCAATTCAATCCCAAAACTGCGGGCTTTGGCTAAAACATTGCTCAGTCCAGACTGTTCAGAAATCACAATGCGCCGACGATTCCCGACTTGTTCCGGCTGAATGTGTTCGTAAGTTAGGGGATTACGTTCCACTGCTGATACATGAATACCGCCCTTATGGGCAAAAGCCGAACGTCCGACAAAAGGAGCGTGTTCATCTGGCGCAAGGTTGACCACCTCACTTACAAAACGACTAGCTTCTGTAAGTTGTGTGAGCTGGTCTTCTGTGATACAACTGTAACCCGCCTTAAGTTGTAAATTGGGAATTAACGAACAAAGGTTAGCATTACCGCAACGTTCACCGTAACCATTAATTGTGCCCTGTACCATCTTTGCCCCTGCCATTACGGCGGCTATTGCGTTAGCAACCGCCATTTCCGAATCGTTATGAGTATGAATTCCAATTTGGGGCATTATTCTTTGTCCTTTGCCCTCACTTATTGGTTCTTGACAAATACTTCGACTTACTTCGACTTCGCTCGGCACAAGTCGCTCAGTACAAGTGACAAATGACAAATGACAAATGACATCTTGAACAATTTGGCTAATTTCGTGGGGTAAAGTACCACCATTCGTATCACAGAGGACTAGCCATTCCGCACCAGATGCGATCGCAGCCTCTAATGTCTGAAAAGCATAATCTCGATTGTGCTTATAGCCATCAAACCAATGTTCGGCATCGTAGATAATCCGACGACCTTGAGAACGGAGGTACTCAATTGTGTCGCGAATCATCGCCAAATTTTCTTCTAATGTCGTCTTGAGTCCGGTTGTCACGTGTAAATCCCAAGACTTGCCAAAAATTGTTACCCAGCGAGTTCCCGCCGCCAAAATATCCTGTAGCATCGGTTCGGTGGCGGCAGTGGAGTTGGGGCGTCGAGTCGAACAAAAAGCAACAATTTCAGCCTGTTTGAGCGGATCTTCTTGGAGTTGCCAGAAAAATTGTACATCCTTGGGATTGGCACCAGGCCAACCACCTTCAATGAAGGGAATTCCCAGTTGATCGAGTCTACGGGCAATGCGTAACTTATCTTCTATCGATACAGATAGCCCCTCGCGCTGAGTGCCATCCCGTAATGTAGTGTCATAGAGCCAAAGTTGAGGTGAAGAATTTGTGGTCATAAAACTGGGACCGACGAAACAACTTTCGAGGCAATGTGTCAATATACAACAAAAAGCCAGTTTGGCAATTTAAAAATGCCTAAAGTAATAGCTGAAGGTAAAACAATTGATTGCGAGCATGGAAGCAATCTCCGCAAGATTTTGCTGCAAAATGGTATTGACCTCTACAATGACGGTGCTAAGGTAATAAACTGTCGGGGCATTGGCAGTTGTGGTACCTGCGCGGTTAAGGTAGAGGGCAAAGTATCAGCAGCGAACTGGCGCGACTCTGCGCGGCGTTCGCTTCCTCCCCATTCTCCTACAACAGACTTACGTTTAGCCTGCCAAACTCAGGTTTTAGGCGATGTGAAAGTGACAAAGTTTGATGGATTTTGGGGACAAGGTTCTCGAATAGTGTGGACACCAAAAGGTTAAAAAGGAGTTAAGACAAGATGGGTAGATGGACACCCTTAATTTTAATGGCTGGTGGTTTAGCCATTCTGCTTGGTACATTACTAGGCATCAACTTTCCGATGGGCGTACAAACTGCTAACGCTCCCAGTGACAAGAAATCAGAAGTCCTGCCAGCTAATATCAATGTTAATAGCAGTGCTGGCAGCAAGAATGAAGAAACTGCAACAGAAGGAAATGAAACAACTCAAACAAACGAAAACAGGCGCGGTATTGTAGCCCCAAGACCCGACAACAGGAGTAACGTTGCCCAGAATTCTGGCGATGACTCAACATCACCTGCTGACACTACAACAGAGAATAATACAGATTCTTCAGAAACAAGCACACCATCTACCGATACAAATCAAAGCAACGAACCAATTCGCGCCTTGTGGTAACGATAAGATCCGTCTTTAGTTACGAGTTATAAGTTATAAGTTATGAGTTATTAGTTATAAGTTATTAGTTATGTACTAATGATAAATGGCTAATGATAGGTGACTAATGACTAATGACTAATGACTAGTGAGACTGTAATTATTGGTGGCGGCGTTATTGGTTTAGCGATCGCCATTGAACTAAAATTGCGCGGGACAAACGTCACCGTGCTTTGTCGTGACTTCCAGGCTGCCGCTACCCACGCTGCCGCCGGGATGTTGGCACCAGATGCGGAAAACATCCCTAATGGGGCAATGCGTTCCTTGTGTTGGCGATCGCGTGCCTTATATCCCGACTGGACGCGCAAATTAGAAGAACTGACAGGTTTAAATACTGGCTATCGTGCCTGTGGTATCCTTGCACCCCTCTTTGAAGAAAGCAGGGGAGCAGGGGAAGTTCTCTCCTCTGCCCCTCTGCCCCTCTGCCCCTCTGCTAGCGAAGAGTCCCCGGCTTACTGGTTAAATAAAGAGGCAATTCATCAATATCAGCCAGGATTGGGAGCCGAGGTAGTTGGTGGCTGGTGGTATCCTGAAGACGCCCAAGTTGATAATAAAGCTCTAGCTCACGTATTGCGGACGGCGGCTGAATCTATTGGTGTTGAACTCAAAGATGGTATTACGGTAGAAGGATTTTTACAGCAGCAAGGACAAGTGGTTGGCGTGCAAACCAATGCTGGAATAATTCGCGCCGCGCACTATGTTTTAGCTTCAGGTGCTTGGTCAAATGAATTGTTACCGCTACCCGTGCTACCTAGAAAAGGACAAATGCTGAGTGTGCGGATACCAGAATTTGCGCCGGACTTGCCTTTGAAGCGAGTTTTGTTCGGGCAGAATATTTACATCGTACCAAGACGCGATCGCCTGGTTATTGGCGCAACAAGTGAAGACGTTGGCTTTATGCCCAACAACACCCCAGAAGGTATTCAAAAATTATTACAAGCTGCTATCCGCCTATATCCCCAATTAAAGCATTATCCCATCCAGGAATTTTGGTGGGGATTTCGCCCAACCACCCCTGACGAATTACCCATCCTGGGCACTAGCCACTGTCAAAATTTAACCTTTGCTACAGGTCATTACCGCAACGGAATTCTACTTGCGCCCGTAACCGCCGCTTTGATTGCCGATTTAATATTGGAACAAAAGTCTGACCCCCTACTTGCTGATTTTCACTATTCGCGCTTCCACTCCAAGTCATCTACCTCCACCCCAATGCTGACTCACTCTGCCAATTTCTCTAACGGACATCACTCTGCTATATCCCCACTCTCCACTCAAGACTCCCCACTGATTATCGCTGGCAAAACCTTCCAATCCCGCTTGATGACGGGAACTGGTAAGTATCGCAGCATTGAAGAAATGCAGCAAAGCGTCGCCGCCAGCGATTGCCAGATTGTCACCGTAGCAGTCCGACGGGTACAAACCAAGGCTCCTGGACATGAAGGTTTAGCTGAAGCCTTGGATTGGACAAAAATCTGGATGTTACCTAATACCGCAGGTTGTCAAACTGCTGAAGAGGCGATTCGGGTGGCGCGTTTAGGGCGAGAAATGGCGAAATTGTTGGGGCAGGAAGATAATAATTTTGTCAAGTTAGAAGTAATACCCGATCTTAAGTATTTACTCCCAGACCCGATTGGGACATTGCAAGCAGCAGAACAGCTAGTTAAAGAAGGCTTTGCAGTATTGCCCTACATCAACGCCGACCCGATGTTAGCCAAGCGCTTAGAAGAGGTAGGTTGTGCTACAGTCATGCCTTTGGCATCACCCATTGGTTCTGGACAAGGGCTGAAAACAACTGCCAATATCCAAATTATCATCGAAAATGCAGGTGTGCCAGTGGTGGTAGATGCTGGTATTGGTTCACCCTCAGAAGCCGCCCAGGCAATGGAATTGGGAGCAGATGCTTTGTTGATTAATAGTGCGATCGCTCTTTCTCCAAAACCAGCAGCAATGGCTCGTGCCATGAATTTGGCAGCAGTTGCCGGTCGTTTAGCATACCTTGCTGGCAGAATGCCTATTAAAGATTACGCCAGTCCTAGTTCACCTCTAACTGGGACAATTACTAGTTAGAGAATGGGGAATAGGGCATAGGGCATGGAGCATGGAGAATAAACAGACAAGAGAGACAAGGGGAATAACCAATGCCCAATTCAATAGGGTTCGGTTAAGGTTTTTTGATTAAAATTCTAGATCGCTTCAAGATGCGATAAATCATCACAAAGACGCGATAAATCGCCGTCTCTACAAAAGGAATGATTATTGTAGAGACGGCGATTCATCGCGTCTCTTGCCTTAACCGAACAGTATTGATACCCAATCCCCAATGTAACGATTTATCTAGCAGTTTAAGACCAGATTTAGCATTTATGTAACATTAAATTAACGATAAAGATAAAGGAATTCATTCATGCCCTATACCAATGAAGAAGGCGGTCTTCTGAATAATTTTGCCAGGGAACCAAAGATTTATCAAGCAGAACCTCCCACAGAAGGGCAAAAGCGAATTTATCTCCTACTAGGAATTGCCGCTACAGCTTTGGTTGTCGGCTTGATTGTAGTCGCCTTCTTTGTTTCTAAGAGCAGTTGATCGTAAAACATTTTAAGAAAACTTCATTTTCTTTATAGTTTTTCAGGTTCCGATTTTAAGAGGGGCCTGCTTTTTTATTTTTTGTTAAAATTGAACTAGGAATCAAAGTATATAATTATACTTTGATTCCTACTATAATTGAATGCTGAATATATCCTGATTAGCACAACATCTACTTGTTAAAAATAATTTTTAGTATGAGTTTGTCCCACTGGATGCACCCAAAAAGGTGATATGTACTGTGTTTTGGCTCTTTAGCCGCTATGAGCGTGAATGATACTGCACACAACAATAATTCTACTTGGAATCGGCAAGTATACCACCGCCTGAAACTTGCCTTAAGTCTTGGCTTACGCCGACAAATTCTCTTAGCAATATGTGACAATTTATACTTAAGAAATCAGGTAGCAGCCCGTTTGCATTCTACATTGGCTTATCCTGTTGGACAGGTGCTATATCAATCATCAAATGCTCAGGAAAATAGCACTCCAGCTTATCCGCGATTAGTCACGTTGCGTTTGAATTTAAACGATCCCAACCCCATAATCCAGATTAATCAATGGTTGACTAATTATCCACCGCCAATTGTTGGGGCATCAAAAGATACTCCTGGAAAACCTTTTCCAGTTCCAGCATTTCAAATTGTCGGCGTGGAGCATCTCACCAAGCAACCAGTGGCGACACAGCGGTTATTTTTGCACTATCTCCGCTTAAGCGAACAATATTTCTCTACACAAGAATCTAGCCGATTCCTAGAATCTAACTTGCTATTGTGGATACCGCGTCCTTGGTTATCTGCTATCAAGCAATCAGCACCACAGTTTTGGCGTTGTCGTACTGGCGTATTTGTGTTTGCTGGAGAACCCACACCAGCAACTCAGAATTTGGCCTATCCAGAACGTTTTTCACGTTCAGGAAGCTTGGAAGGGAATATTGAGCAGTCGATTCTAGATGAATCAGCTAACCAAGCAGAACTCAGAACCACAGCCACTGAGTTCAAGTTTGAGAATAATTCTGATTTCCCAGTAGAGATACAAGAGAATCGGGTACACAAAACTGAGGAAGTTTCACCATCAACAGCGGATTTATTGAAGGCTACGCCACAACAACAGGAATCTACAAATCGGTCTGGTAGTGGGAGTAATAATCAATCGCTGTCATCTTTATCTTATATTAGCAGTGAGTTAACGGAGCTAGTAATAGCAACAATTAATACAAATTTTGCTCAAAATACAGAGGATTCCTTACAACCACAGCAGATTTTATTAGAGATTGAAGAATTACACGAAAATCTTGTTTCAGAGGAAATACTGGCAGAGGCTTATCATCGCTTGGGTACTTTATACCGTCTTCGCATTGAGCAAGGAGAGGCGACTTTAGAAAACCTGATGGTGGCAATTATTGCCTATCAGGAGGCAATTAGCTATGACGAAAGCTCACCCCAACTCCCAGATATCTTGAATGATTTGGGTACACTCTACTGGATGCTATACCGCACACCACCCAATTCTGAGGAGGGACAAACTTATATAGAGCAGGCAATAGAATTTTATGAGTTGGCGTTAAAGATAATTTCGCCTCAGACACATTCGGAAACTTACGCTCGTGTACAAAATAATTTGGGGACAGCCTATGGTGATTTAGCTCGTTTCTCTCACCCATCTGAAAATTGGCAGCAAGCAATTTTCGCTTACAGTGAAGCACTCAGCTACCGTACAGCGGATATGGATTCATTAAAGTATGCGGCTTGCCAAAATAATTTGGGTACTGCCTACTGGCATTTAGGGCAATACAACCAACCGATTGTGCATTTAAAGAAAGCGATCGCAGCTTACAATGAAGCACTTGCACACTACAACCCGGAAAAGGAACCGCTGAAGTATGGGATGATTCAAAACAATATCGGTACTGCGTGTTGGAATCTGGCACAATACGAACAACCTGCCCAAAATCTCCAGCTAGCCATAGATGTTTATAGCGAAGCTCTCAAGTATCGCACTCCAGCTAATGTTCCCAGTGCCTGCGCCGCTACACAAAATAATCTGGGTACTGCTTACTGGCATCTAGCAAACCTATCTGAGACTACTAAAGAGGCACGGCAAAAGTATCTGCAACTATGTATCAGCGCTTATGAAGAAGCTATAGCTTTGGCTCATTCCCTTAGTGGTACTTCTTTAAGTTTTGATTTGCTTGCCTCTCACAATAACCTGGGATTAGCACATTATCAGCTAGTAATAGATAAGTCTTTTAATGGCGACAAAGCGATACGCTCTCAACACTTAGAAGTAGCATTAGATAACCATTTGCAAGCATTAAACGGATTAAGTAAACAACCAGAGGCTTATCAAACAACCTTTGCTTATGTGGTGAAAACTATTCGTGCTTTTCATAATGAGTTGGGGATACAGGGGCAAAATCTGGCTTTATCTAAAGTTCCTAGCCAGTTATTACCAGAGATTTTGTCAAAATTATGAATCCCATTGCTCTCCATAATGCAGAGAATGTCAAAAAACTGTAACTTCATATCAGCTTGACAATTTATTGGGAAGTCAAGTAAGGTAGCGATGTTTACGACGGGCTGCGCCTGCGTAATTACTAGACTTCTTGCATAAATCCAAAAAAGAACCCTACTCCGCCTTTGACTTACGTCAAAGTCTTTACTCCTGCTGGGTGCAGTGTGTTAGGGAACTTTTTGCAAGAAGTTTACCGTTTACTAATTACAAACTAGTGAAATATATTTTAACAATCCATAATCTTAACTTAATAAATATAAAGTATTCATTAAATTATTTTGAAATACACATAAATTTTTTATAAAAAATACAATAAGACGTTGGCGGATTTTCCGTAAATTTACTAAGGTAGATTGAAGACCTACTTGAAAGAAGCTCCAGAATGATAATTAAAACCTAGAATTATGAAACTTAGTTTTGTTTTCGCTACTGCTATATCTAGTTTTTTTATGAGTTTGACCACAGGATTTAGTTTCTCTGGTCAAGCACAAGCTCTAACTTTTTCTGGCATCTCTAGTGCGACATGGGGAAATCCTACGCCAGGAAGCACCGATACTAATCCCATATATACAGGTGTGGGAAGTAATACATTTACTTGGGGTCAAGCTGATTTGCCGCCAGGACTTCCAAATAAACTAACCTCTAATGGAACTTCATTTTCTGCGGACATTAACTCTGTATTCAAAATAGCTGATTTAACTTACTTTAATGGAAAGGTACGCACTGATTCAAGCGTTGAATTTGTACCTTTAAATCTCAATGTATCTTTCAGCCCTCCTGTGGGAACCAGCCAAGTTTTTGACTTCAACTTGCGTTTAGTAAATACACTTAACGACCCAAAAGATCCTGAAAAGAGTGCAGACTTAGTATTTTTAGACACAAATTTGAGTAATCGCAGTTTCATCTTTGGAAGTAATAAATATACCCTTGAGTTAATCGGTTTTAATCCAGACAGTCGCCAGATAAGTATTAAAGCTCTTGAAGAAGCTACAACTACAACAGCTATTTATGCCAAAATCAAAACTATACCCGAACCTCCGCCAGTGGTGGGTCTATCCTTGCTAGGGATATACCTGATATCTCGTAAAAATTCTTGGAAAAGAAATACAGGGAATAGGGAATAGATATATACTGAGTTTTGTTCAAAAATTAAATAGGAGTGCTACATAACAATCCCATTTGATTTTTGAACTTATTTGCGTGGACAGGCAAGAAGTAACTGGAAAGAAAGCTCTTTAAGTTGTACGGAGTTTTTTCACGCAATCAAAAATTTTGGCTATAAAAATATAGAGACGCTATTTGTCGCGTCTCTACAAAGGTTTACGGTTTTTTGATTGCGATGAATTGCGTCTTTATGCAGGGTTAGGTTGGGTTCGGTTTTGAAGTAGCTGGATAATTGCAGCTTTTTCTAAGATTCCAATTAGGACGCCATTCTCACGAATCACGGGAAGCACAGATAGCTTTTGTTGTTCGAGTAACTGCATTACTTCCAGTAGAGGTTGATCTGATTGGACTGTGGTAGATTCAGTAATTGGTCGCATCACTTCTTTAACTTGAGTTTCTGACCACAGTGCTATGGGGATGGTTCTTAAATTATCAATTGTGATCGCACCTACTAATTGTCCATCATCATCAGTCACTAAGAACCGATGCCAGTTTTGTCCACTTATGACTCGCTCATCGGCAAACTCTCTCAGAGTAGAATTAGCAGATACAATCGGGCTGTCATAAGTTACAGCATCTTCGGCTGTCAAACCTGTGAGTTTTTCTTGGACTCTGGCAAATTGAGCCGAATTACCAGCATTTTGCAATAAGAAGAAGCCAATTAACAAATTCCAGAAGTTACCAGCGTTGCCAAATAATAGTAAGGGAACTACACCAGAAAGAATTGCTACCCAACCAAAGATTTGCCCAACTCGACTCGCAAAGGTTACACCTTTATAAGGATTACCTGTAATTTTCCAAACAAGAGCTTTCAGTATATTTCCGCCATCTAAGGGCAAGCCAGGAATCAGGTTAAACAGGGCTAATGCCAAGTTAACAGAAGCTAGAACGCCAAGAATTGCAGCTAACGGCCCTGATGCAGATGTAGTAACACCAATCGCTGTAACGATACCGCATAGTAGTAAGCTTACCATTGGGCCTGCGATCGCTACCCAAAAAGCTTCACCTGGGGTTTTCGATTCTTTTTCTAAGCTCGCCAAACCGCCAAATATAAACAGCGTGATGGATTTGACATCAATTCCCTGACCAAGCGCAACAAAACTGTGGCCTAATTCATGGGCGACGACAGAGGCAAATAACATCAGCGCTGTCATCAATCCTAGTAGCAAAGCTAATCCCGCAGACAATTGGGGAAATTGCGCCCCCAGTCCACTGCTATAGCTCCAAGTTACCAAACCTAGAACTAAAAACCATGACGGATGGATATAGAAGGGAATTCCGAAGAGATTACCAACGCGAATTGTGCCATTCATGTCGTTCACCTTTGATTTCAGCTTCAAGAGGTTTGCTTTCGTCCTTCTCGATGCCTCTAGTGTAACGAAAGGTTAAGAGATTTTAATCTTGGGGATGGTAGTGGTGTCCGTCTGTAAAGGTGCGGTTATTGCAAATAGTTGCGAATAATACCTCACTACTTCTCTATAGCTATATCAGGTAGACGGCTCCATTCATTCCAAGAGCCATCGTAATTCCGAACATTCGGATAGCCCAATAAATACTTTAAGACAAACCAGATATATCCAGAACGCCCACCGATAGTACAGTAGGGAAACACTTCCTTATCAGCCGTAATGCCCTTACTCGTATAAAGATTTTTCAATTCGTCGAATGATTTAAAAGTTCCATCCTCATTGAGAGTTAAGATATGCTCCAGATGCACTGCACCGGGAATATGTCCAGTGAGTTGACCTTCTTGTGGTGGCCGATCGAAAAACCACTCACCAGAGTATTCTTGCAGTGTTCGGACATCCAATAACACACGATTGCTTCTACCTATCGATGCCTGAACTTCATTTTGTAATGCTCGCACATCAGCATCAATACCTCTGGCACGGTAATCAGTAGAAGCAAACGTAGATAACTCAGTTGCTAGTGGACGACTTTCTGATTTCCATTTCTGGTAGCCGCCATTGAGAACTCGTACATTCTCATGTCCAAAGACTTTCAACAACCAGAAAATCCAAGCTCCCGTTCCCGGATAACTGCCATAAGCAATCACTGTGGTGTCATTGGTGATGCCTGAACGTGCCATTAGCTTTTCAAAAGCGATCGCATCCAAATTCATCTTCAAATCGGGCAAGAGTAAGTCTGTAAAGATGTTCCAGAAGACAGCACCAGGTATGTGAGCATTTTTGTACGGCTCTGGACTCATATCCACTTCAATAATGCGGATGTTTGGATCGTTAAGATGATTTGCAAGCCACTGGGTATCAACGATAACAGATGGATCGGCGTATTGAGACACTTTTATTTCTCCTGTAAGAACGCGAAAAGAATTGAAATTTGTGTTTTCTCAACGATTTAGTCTTGGTTGTAGTTGGGAAATACGATGTGCGATGTCCGATGCACTAAGGTTGTGGAAATAGAGAATAAGGAAAAGCCGATGAGTGGGTGGAACACTGCTAGAGGAAAATAAGTGTGTAAATGAATTGTGAGAAATTGCAGTCCCAGTAGCACTGGCATACTTGCTGTTAGGTTTCGGATTCTTCGAGGAAACGGAATCAAAAACACCCATATCAACAAAACTAGTGAGAGTCCGCCATATCCTCGCACGAGCCAAATATGTAGGTTCCACCAATCAGAGTTGTAAAAGTAAGCCAGTCCAACACTGAATATTTGGATTATTAAACAGAGATTGAAAAGGACTGCGGCGATCAAAAAACTGATTTGAATCCAGCGCCCGGATATCTGTGTGTCATCAATGCCAGAATTTACAGTCATGTAAAGTAATTCAAAAAACTAAACAAAGGATTTGACTTGGTGTGACTAAAGCTAAGATAAGTCTGGTTGCGATACTGCGCCTAGACCTCGAACGAGTACACTTTGCAAATCATGGTTGCCTTACAAGCTCTATTTCATGGAATTGCTCAAGCTCAAGATGAACAGACTTTGCGATCGCACATATCCGCACAAATGAGTGAGTATTTTTCAGCTACACGATGTGGGCTGTTTTTCTTTGCCCAAATTTCTTTAGTTGACAGCAAGATTCAAAAAGCACTGCAAATTGCATTATCGCCTCAACACAATCCAGTTGCACGCTACTTGCTAGAACGCCATGCCCCTGTTCATGAAGCTTTGGTAGTAGAACCTAAGACATGGAAATTGATTTGTCCTCGTGCCGATCACTGGCACGTCATGGCAGGGCCAATTGTCAGCAATGGTGAGTTAGTAGGTGTGGTAGGTTTGACGCGTCAGCAAGGAATGCCTGCATTTGATTCACAAAATCTTACAGATTTGAGTGCGCTTTGTCTGCATATTTCTACTTGGGTGGCAATGGCGCAATTGCAACAACCACTATTACAGACAAAGCGTTTAACGCCTCGTGAAATGCAAATTGCTTCCTTGGTGGCTCAAGGACAAACCAATGCAGAAATTAGTGCTGAACTTTGGATTACTGAAAACTCTGTCAAGCAAGCCTTAAAAAGGATGTTTCGCAAGCTTGAGGTTTCATCTCGCGCTCACATGGTTGCAAAGCTTTCCACAGTTTCAAAATAAATGACCTTTTATTGCCTGATTAATCCCGAATTTTTCTCCTCATCTCCCCCTGATAAGCATTTCTATGAAAATATAAAATTAAACGCGATCGGGGGGGATCTTCTAGCTTAGACATCCACTTGTGCTGGAATTTTCTCCATCTGCTGATAAGTTTTCTGCAACATCGGGGTAATTTGATCGGCGGGCATAGGACATCTCCAGAAGTAACCCTGACCTTCATCACATCCCAGCATTTTCAGGTAGTCAAGCTGTTCTCGGGTTTCCACACCCTCTGCCGTGATGTTCAACCGCAGGCTTTTTGCCAGGGCAATAATCGCATTCGTGACGGCAGCACTATCAGGATTGGACGTGACATCCTGTACAAATGACCGATCGATCTTGAGCATATTCACGGGAAAGCGCTTCAAGTAGTTAAGGGAAGAATAACCAGTACCGAAGTCATCTAGAGCCAAGCATATACCCAGTTCTCGTAATTGTTTTAAGGTTTTAACCGATCGCTCCATATCAGCCATCAAGAAGCTTTCGGTCACTTCCAATTCCAGGTGAGATACTTGGAGTCCAGTTTCCTCAAGAATTTGGCTGATGACCTCAACCAGATACGGTTGTTCAAACTGTCGAGCTGACAGATTTACAGATATCCGAATTGGGTTAAATCCAGCAAGCTGCCAAGCACGGTTTTGGGTACAAGCAGTTCGCAAGACCCATTCGCCAATTGGTACGATCGCACCATTGGCTTCTGCAATGGGAATAAACTTGTCTGGAGAAAGCAAACCTAATGTCGGATGCTGCCAGCGAACCAACGCTTCCATAGCTGTAATTTGTCCGCTGTGTAAATCAATTAGAGGTTGATAATAAACCAGCATTTCATTACGCTCAAGCGCCCCATGTAATTCATTTTCTAAAGTTATTCGCTCCTGTAACTGAGCATTAATTTCCGGTGAATAGAATTGGTATTGGCTACGCCCTTGTTGCTTTGCTTGGTACAGTGCTATATGAGCCTGTTGCAAAAGCTGATCTACGCTATACTCATTGATTCCATTAATTGTAATGCCGATGCTGGCGGTGAGATGAATCAAATTACCCTCTATGGAAAAGGGTTTGCTCAGGGTATTTAACACCATCTGAGATAGCTTAATTACACTTTCAAAAGAAACAATATCTATGCGGGAAATGGTAAATTCATCTCCACTCAAATGGGCAAGAATATCTGTTTGTGTCATGCAGAGTGATAACCTCTGAGCAACTGCTCTTAACAACAAATTTGTTGTTTCATGCTGCAAACCATGACTCATAGCAGTGAAATCATCAATACCCAGTAAAAAGACGGCTACAAAGCGCTGGTTATTTTCAGGTTGAAATAGAGTCTGATGGAGGCGATCGCGAAATAAATCACGATTGGGTAATCCAGTTAGATCGTCATAATTACTGATGTAATGAATTAACTCATCTAATTTGTGAAGAGTTTGTGAGGTATCTGCCATCAATGTACCGACTTCATCAGTAAATTCTGTGGGCAATTCAGGCAAGGTTTTGGTGTTTAGATAATTTTGCAATGCCGCAGATGTAAAAATAACCGGTTTGAGGAGGTGGTGTATTGCGTAGAGGGTGGCGGCTGTACCCGCTAAAGTAGCCAACAGAGCAATAAGCATAACTCGGATCGTCATCTCTAAGGAATAGGAGTTTGAGATAACGAAACTGAAAAGTAAGCTTAGAAGTGGTATGTGAGTACCCAAAAATGCCACCAACATGATCTTAGTGGTGTAACTTTTTTTGAGTAATGGAAAACTAGCTAGGAACGAGTATAGATTGAGCTTCATAAATTCTGTTCGATAGTTGGTAAATTAGTTCCGAGCTATTCTGGCAAAAGGGTATTTTTGATTTACAATTCAGTGCCATTAGCTCTCATGGAACCCAACCCTGATAAGGTTATATATTATGGTTCCCAATCTAGGTTTCTCTTTGATATGTTTACTATAAAGTTTATGTAAAAATTATCCATAAACAATCTCACAAGAAATACCTACATCAGGTTGATTTTTATTAGTTTGTCTTCAGGTGATGTCAGAGTAAAAAAAAATATATAAATTCGATTTTGTTAGTGAAAAATTATTTTTATAACTAACGACAGAGACGCAGAGAATGCAAAGAGAGTAAAGATATATTTTCACAAATATTTTAGGATTGCTATATTTTGTCAGGGCATAGCAAAACTGTGTCTCTATCGCATGGTTATTTACCTAAAAATTACTGTAAAGACGTAACAGATTATTTATTGCTAGAGCCTGAAAAAAGCAGATTTGTAACTTGCTCTAACACCTTTAATGCGATTAATGAACCTCGAATCAACCTAGTAGCGGCAAAGGGTTGTCGAAGCATGGCGATCGCTAACGGCAAAGGGTTTAGAGAGCCATCAGAGTTAATTGCTGGTGTGAGATCGGGGATATTATGCTGACAATCGTCGCTGACTACTCGCAGCATTGCCACGGACACTCCAGCCGCATTGAAAAATTCTAAAGCGGTAAATCCTTCCATATCAACAACATCAGCCGCCAAAGTCTCACCTAAATGACGTTTTTCGGGCGCAGACCAAATTAGGCGATCGCTTGTCAGTGAATTGACTAAGGATACTTTTTCTGATAGGCAAGAATGCAATTGTGTTGTAAAAGTGCGATCGCATTCTTGAAGTTGCGTCTGATAAACACAATCTTGATACAGCACAATATCACCAACTGTGTAACGATCGCTCAAGCTGCCACATATACCCATAATCAGCACTCTGGATTTTGGAGTCAGAAATTGTCCTTGTTGCAGGTATTTGAGTAAAGGCTTCATCCCAACAGGTATGGGTACTACTTTTGGGATGGAGCCAGTAACGCTGTTTAATCCGCGACACACAGCTTTATATTCTGCTCCTTGAGGTACCAGAATTGTGTTGATGGGCAAAAAATTAGGTTTAGTAGTAACCAAAACTCGCAAACCGAAGGTGATTGCTGTAGCATGACTAAATAATTGTGTCACCCACACGATAATTTTCCAAGATGGTAAAGCTTCATAACTCCAAATCCGCACGAGAACTCTTCAATATTTCCAAATTGGCGATTCAATTTTCGTGGCTGACGGTGAGTTTTTGGATTGCCGTAACGGTAGCTGGTGTTCTGGCTTTCAGTTCCCTAAAGTATGCTTTGTTTCCAGATATTACCTTTCCAGTGGTAGTTGTGAATGCTACAGCTCCCCTGACAACTGCCCTGGATACCGAGGCGAAGCTCACTAAACCCCTAGAAGAACGCCTCCGCTCTCTAGAAGGACTGGAGAATATTCGCTCATCAACCTATCCTAGTCAAACAGCTGTTGCCCTTTCTTTTGCCGTTGGGACAAATTTAGAAACATCGACCAAAAAGGTTGAAACTGCCCTCAAGCAGTTGACTCTACCTCAAGGAGGAACTTCTAAAATTATTCCTCTGAATTTAAACGAGTCAGCCGCCATTAGCTATGCCATAGAGAGTCCAACACGAAATCTCAAAGATTTGACAAAATTGGCGCAAGATGAGATTGTCGGTGCGATCGCTAAATTACCAGGAGTATTAAAAGTCTCACTACTAGGCGCTGCGACTGCAACTCCTCCAGTAAATCCAGCGAATGCGAGTGCAACGGTCCCCCAAGGTGGGGCGACATTAGTCCGGTTTAACGGTGAAGATGCACTCGCATTTCAGGTAATCAAACGCGGTAGTGCTAATACTTTGGAAGTCGTGAGTCATGTTGAGAAAGAAGTTCAAAGGCTACGCTCAACCCTTAAAGATGTCAAACTCACCTTAGCTGCCACCCAAGCAGAATATATCCGTCAAGCCACCCAGTCAACAATTGATGCTTTGCTGGAAGCAGTCTTGTTGTCTATCGTAGTGATTTTTCCTTTTTTGTGGAATTGGCGGGCAACTCTGATCTCTGCCTTGGCGATTCCCACGTCTTTGTTAGCGACGTTTATCGTTATGGCGATTTTTGGCTTCAACCTGGAAACAATCACCCTGCTGGCTTTAGCTTTGGTGATTGGTAGCATTGTTGATGATGCGATCGTGGATGTGGAAAACATCATGCGACACGTTGAAGATGGAGAAACTCCTCGCCAAGCAGCGCTTTTAGCGACAAATGAGATTGGGTTGACAGTTACCGCCGCCACTTTAACAGCAGTAGCAGTTTTTCTACCTATAGGTTTAATGGGTGGAGTAATCGGTCAATTCTTCAAGCCTTTTGGTATCACTGTTTCAGCGGCGATGCTTGCTTCTATGCTAGTTGCTCGGACTTTATCTCCAGTTCTGGCTATCTACTGGCTAAAACCTAAATCCTCGCTTTCCCCGCGTCGAGAAGCAAAAATCTGGGTAGCTTTTACTCAATTTTACAGAAATTTACTGAGTTGGTCTTTAAATCACCGGAAGATAGTTATCGGATTAGCTGCACTCAGTTTCATCGCAGGTATAGTGCTGATTCCACTAATTCCCAAAGGATTTATTCCCAAACTCGATCGCGGCGAATTTAATATTGCTTATACGGCTCCTTTGCCGAGTATTCCTAGTGGAGGAGAGGGGCAGGGGAGCAGGGGAGCAGGGGAGCAGGGGAGAAATTCTATTCCCCAGTCTCAAATTCCCAACCCCTTGAATGATTCTCTAGAGGTTGCGAAGAAATTAGAAAATGTAGTCAGAAAATCACCGGTAGTTGAAACGGTATTTACCACTGTTGGTTCTCGTGAGGGTGAGCCGAATAAAGGGATACTATATGTAAAGTTAAAGGGCGATGCCTACGGCAAGGACTTCGTCCAACGCAGAATCACAACTGCGGAACTACAGGATCAGTTGCGCTCCTCCTTACCTGTTCTTTCTGGGGTAACTACTAGTATTGAAGATATTCAATTTGTCGATTCTGGCGGCCAAAAACCCCTGCAAATAGCATTACAAGGTGATAATCTCCAAGCTTTGAGCAAAGCAGTCAAAGCCATTAAAGAAAGGATTCAAAGGCTACCAGGATTCGCTGATGTTACAGTTACAGGTGCAACGAATCCACAGGGCACGATTTTTCAGATCGAGCGTTTGAATAATCAGCGGGTGGCTTACATCAGTGCTAATCTTGGCAAGGATCTGTCTTTGGGTGATGCCACTGACAAAGTGGTAGCTGAAGCAAAGGCGGTGTTACCCTCTAATGTTTCTTTAAATTTAGGAGGAGACTCTGCCCGTCAAAATGAAGTATTTAGCAGTTTCGGCACTACTCTGGCTCTATCTGCCCTGTGCATTGTCATAGTATTAATTTTGTTATTCAAAACCTGGGTAGACCCTTTGGTGATTGGTGTATCTTTACCTTTAGCACTAGTGGGGGCCATGTTGGCGCTACTGATTACCAAGAGCGACTTTGGCATGATCTCATTGATCGGTTTCGTCTTTTTACTAGGGCTGGCAAATAAAAATGCTATTTTGCTTGTAGATTACATCAATCAGTTACGCAATGCTGGCTTAGACCGTACAGAGGCAATTCTCAACACCGGACTAGTGCGCCTCAGACCAATTATGATGACCACGGCCTCCACTATTTTAGGGATGCTACCGATCGCTTTAGGTTTTGGTGCTGGTTCTGAATTGCGATCGCCTATGGCTGTAGCGATCGCAGGTGGACTAGTAACTTCAACTATCCTCAGTTTGATTGTTGTGCCAGTAGTTTACACCATTTTGGATGATTGGTTTCCCCGGTTTAAAAAGAGGGGGAGCAGGGAAGCAGGGGAGCAGGGGGCAAGTTAATGCAGGTTTTTATCACTGGGGGAACGGGTTTTATTGGCGCTCATTTGGTACGGTTGCTCCTACAAGAAGGATATGCAGTCAAAGCACTGGTACGCTCAACCAGCAATTTGGAGAATCTACGCGGTTTAGAGGTGGAAATTGTCAAAGGTGATTTGAACGATCCAAATCTCTGGCAACAAATGGCAGGTTGTCAATGCCTATTTCATGTCGCAGCCCATTATTCCCTGTGGCAAACAGACCGTGAATTACTTCACCGTCACAATGTCCTGGGTACGCGCAATGTGTTGGCAGCAGCTCGCAAAGCTAACATTGAGCGCACCGTCTACACAAGTTCAGTGGCAGCGATTGGGGTAGGATCGTCAGGGGAAGTTGTCGATGAAACACATCAGAGTCCCTTAGAAAAGTTGGTGGGTGACTACAAAAAGTCTAAGTTTCTGGCTGAACAAGAAGCTATGCAAGCCGTTGCTACAGGTCAGGAAGTAGTTATTGTCAATCCCAGCAGTCCCATTGGCTCGTTGGATATCAAACCTACCCCGACGGGTGATATAATCTTGCGGTTTTTGCGACGGCAAATGCCTTTTTACTTGAATACTGGTCTAAATTTTATCGACGTGCGAGATGTCGCATGGGGGCATTTACTGGCTTTGCAGCGGGGTAAATCTGGCGATCGCTATATCTTAGGTCATCAAAACCTTAGTCTCAAGCAACTACTCGAACAACTCGCCGATATTACAGGTCTTAGCGCACCTCAACAAACAGTACCCGCTTGGTTGCCCCTGAGTGTTGCCTGGGTTGATGAAAAGATTCTCGCACCACTGGGTAAATCGCCCTCAGTACCATTAGATGGTGTTCGGATGGCGAAACAACCTATGTATTACAATGCTTCAAAGGCTGTACGAGAATTGGGTCTACCCCAATCTTCGCTCAACGCCGCACTCAAAGATGCTGTGGATTGGTTTGTTGCTCAAGGATATGTCAACCCCTTTGGGGAATTCAAAATTCAAAATTCAAAATTTAAGACCCCATAGATAAATCTTGGGGTTGAGAAAGTGGTGCATTTATCTTTAAAAGAGGAGCGATCGCAACAATGGCAGTTAATCTACAACAAGCTATGGATATTGGGAAGTATCTTGTTACACAGCGTTTGAAAGGACGCAAACGCTTTCCCTTAGTGTTGATGTTGGAACCTCTTTTTCGGTGTAATCTCGCTTGTACTGGTTGTGGTAAGATCCAACATCCAAAGGAAATATTAAAGCAAAATCTCACCCCAGAACAGTGTTTCGCCGCTGTGGAAGAGTGCGGCGCACCAGTTGTCTCCATTCCTGGGGGAGAACCTTTGCTGCACCCCCAGATTGATGAGATTGTCCAGGGATTAATTGAGCGCAAGAAATATATTTACTTGTGTACCAATGGTTTGTTATTAGAAAAGAGCCTGGATAAGTTTCAACCTTCTCCTTACCTAACTTTCAGCGTGCATTTAGATGGAATGCGGGAATTACACGATCAATGCGTAGATCGTAAAGGCGTTTTTGATATTGCTGTCAAAGCTATTCGCGCCGCTAAAGCTAAAGGCTTTCGTGTCACCACTAACACCACTATCTTTGAAGGTACTGAACCTAAAGATATGCAAGAGTTCTTTAACTTTCTGGAAACACTAAATACTGACGGGATGATGATTTCTCCCGGCTACAGTTACGAGTGGGCACCAGATCAAGATCATTTTCTCCACCGCGAACAAACCCGCGCCCTCTTCCGAGAAATTTTGGCTCCCTACAAAAGTGGTGAAAAAAACTGGAACTTCAATCACAATCCCTTGTTCCTAGATTTTCTCACGGGTGAGAAGGACTACGAATGTACACCTTGGGGTAGTCCTAGTTATAGCGTTCTCGGTTGGCAAAAACCTTGCTATCTGCTAAACGAAGGTTATTACTCTACCTTTAAGGAATTACTCGCACAAACTGATTGGAGTCAATACGGACAGAAGAGTGGTAATCCTAAGTGTGCCGATTGTATGGTTCATTGTGGCTACGAACCAACCGCTGCAATGGATGCAATGCAGCCGCAAAATATGGCGCGTGCCCTTGGCAGTGTGTTTGGTAGGAATTAGTAAGTAGTAAATACTACATATTAAAGGGTGCTATGCCTATGCACCCTTTAAGGATGCTTATTTGGAAATATTGCGATCGCTCCCTCAGCCAAATTCGCCGAAATTCCTCAGGGAAAATACTTATGCCATTTGTATTTTTCGTGGCATGCAAATGTATTATGAGATTCGTGGCACTGGCCAACGCCTACTTATTATCAGTGGTACTGGAGGAGATTTGCAGCGATCGCCCACTATTTTTGACTCACCACTAGCCCCGCAGTTTGAAATCCTAGCCTACGATCAGCGCTCGGCTCGTAAACTAAAATAGAGTCCAAAATATGAAGTTATGTAAATAAATTTCACAAACATAACAATAATTTGTAATAAATTATGATGCGGCAGCATTGTATAAAGAGAACTTGGAAGTAAAAAACAACATCTTAATCAGGTTTTCCAGTCGTTCATAGAAGTTTGAAGTTTTTTAACAAAAGTTTTAATCTGAAAGCCTGGAGATCGTAAACTTATTTCGTTGGATGTCTGTTTTAAACCTTTCGTAACTCGTCAGGCAGTGCTGACATCAAAAATGAACTGAACCATTCAGTTTTGAGTCCAATTATTCTTAACCAAGCAAATTAGGAGATTTAACGCAATGGTTTTAGATGCATTTGCAAAAGTAGTTTCCCAAGCTGATACACGCGGCGAATATCTCTCTGATGCACAATTGGATGCATTGAGCGAACTAGTAAAAGATGGTAACAAGCGTGCAGATGCTGTTAACCGTATTACCAGCAATGCGTCAGCTCTTGTTGCTGCTGCGGCTCGTGATTTGTGGGCAGAACAACCCCAATTGATCACTCCCGGTGGTAATGCTTACACCAGCCGTCGTGCAGCTGCTTGTATCAGAGACTTGGACATCATTCTTCGCTATATCACCTACGCTATCTTTGCTGGCGATTCCAGCGTGCTAGACGATCGTGCCCTCAATGGATTGCGGGAAACCTACTTGGCATTGGGAACTCCAGGAGCTTCAGTTGCTGTTGGTATTCAAAAGCTGAAACAAGCTTCTTTGGCAATTGTCAACGATACAAACAATATCACCAGAGGCGATTGCAGTGCTTTGGCATCTGAAATAGCTAGCTATTTCGATCGTGCTGCTGCTGCTGTAGCTTAAGCAAAGCTTGCATTGCTGATGTTGACTAAATAATTGTCCATAGGACAAAACGAAATTTCAACCATAACGTTTGTAAAAGGGAAATACCAAAATGACAAAAACACCTCTAACTGAAGCAATCGCATCGGCTGATTCTCAAGGACGCTACCTCAGCAGCACCGAAATTCAAGTTGCTTTTGGTCGCTTCCGCCAAGCTCCTGCTAGCTTACAAGCAGCAAAAGCATTGAGCGCTAATGCTCAACGCTTGACCGAAGGTGCTGCTCAAGCAGTGTATAACAAGTTCCCTTACACCACTCAACAACAAGGCCCTAACTTCGCGTCTGATGCGCGCGGTAAAGGCAAGTGTGTACGTGATGTCGGCTACTACTTGCGGATTATCACATACGCTTTAGTTGTTGGTGGCACAGGCCCCTTGGATGATTTCTTGATTTCTGGCTTGGCTGAAATCAACCGGACTTTTGATCTGTCTCCTAGCTGGTACATTGAAGCTCTCAAGTACATCAAAGCTAACCACGGCCTCAGCGGCGACCCAGCTGTTGAAGCAAATTCCTACATCGACTACGTAATCAATACTCTAAGCTAGAGTGTTTCTTTAGCCCGGAGAGGAAATCAGCTCTTATGACAAGTGAGTTCTATGAGTTGTTTACCTCTCCGGGCAGTTTTTTAAGAAAAGCTAGCTGAAAACCCTGGAGAAAGAGGAACGTAGTTCTGTATTTTTTGCTTTAGAACAGGGATGAAAGCTGCCGAGGTAGCACGGTATTTGCTACAACTTTGGGAAAGTTCACAACCCAGTGCCTCTTTTTAGCTACCGTCAATTGGCACAATATTTTTGTCAGTACAAGATTTAAAAACCTACCCTCTGACTAGGGGAAAGTATACGCCCGAAATAACGTAAGGAGATATCACTACGCCCTTGTGGCAAATGTGGTGAGGCAGCGAGCGCAATCTTCTCCCTTCTCTTACGAGACGCTACGTGTTTGCGGAGTGTTGCGTAGGGAAGGAAAAACGCTAGCGCAACGTTAGCAAGTCCGCGTCCCCTATTGAGGAAGCAAGCTATGCGTAGTGTCTGGCAAAGAGAGAACGTCTGGAGGTTTCTTCCCCATGAGGGACTGCCAAACCGATAGGGTGAGCCTGGGAACCTGTGGAAACAGGATATTAAGGCAGCTATGTCTTAAAAATCGCCTTACTTTAGGTAAGGTGAGTGTCAAATTTCAAAAAGACTGTTAAAAGACTAGAAAAAATTTTCTAAAAAGTTTTCAGTTTTGCAGTTAAAACTGAGGAGGTTTTAAAGATGGCAGCTTTGGGACAAGCAGCAAGATTAGGGATTGGAGCGTTTGAAAATTCAGCACCAGTAGAACTACGCCCTGATAGAACAGAAGCCGATGTAGCAGTGGTTATCCGGGCGGCTTACCGTCAGGTTTTGGGTAACGCATATCTACTAGAAGGAGATCGTCTAGAGAGTGCAGAATCACTGTTGCAGCAAGGTGCAATCACCGTTAGGGGATTTGTGCTAGCCATTGCTCAATCAGAACTCTATCGGGATAAGTTTTTCCACTCCAACTCCCAAACTCGGTTTATCGAGTTGAATTATAAGCATTTATTGGGGCGTGCCCCAGAAGATGAGTCAGAGATTTCGTACCATGTTGAGCTTTACAACTCACAAGGTTACGAAGCTGAGATTAATTCCTACATTGACTCATTAGAATATCAAGAGAGTTTTGGCGAAAATATTGTCCCCTACTATAAAGGCTTTAGAAGTCAAGTAGGACAGAAAAACGTTGGCTATAGCCGATTGTTCCAACTGTATCGGGGTTATGCCAATAGCGATCGCGCTCAAGGACAAAAACAAGGACGGCTAACTTGGGAAGTGGCTAAGAATCTAGCTTCACCCATTTATCCAGTCTCTGCCGGAGCTTTAACTGGCCTCTCTACAGGTGGTCGTGGCGAAACATACCGGATCAGAGTGCTACAAGCAGCTTCCCCAAACTCAACTGTAGTAAGGCGCGGTACTGCGGAATTGATCGTACCCTACGAGCAACTTTCTAGTAAATTGCAGCAGTTGAATCGCAAGGGCAGTAAGGTTATTAGCATTACAGCCGTATAAATAGAGACTGGGGATTGGGGACTGGGGACTGGGGACTAGGAATTGGGACTAAGAGGATAAAGGGGATAACCAATACCTAATACCCAGTACCCAATCCCCGATCCCTAATCCCCGGTCCCCAATTATTAATTACAAAGGGAAAATTACCAATGGCTATTACAACAGCAGCTTCCCGTTTGGGAACAGAACCTTTTAGCGATCAGTCTCCTGTGGAATTGCGTCCGAATGCAACCAAAGAAGACATTGAGAGAGTAATTTCTGCCGTCTATCGTCAGGTGTTGGGCAATAACTACATATTGGCATCTGACCGCCTGACAAGTGCTGAATCTATCCTGCGCGATGGCAAAAATACAGTGCAAGAGTTTGTGCGTCAAGTAGCTAAATCAGAACTGTACAAAACCAAATTTTTCTACGACAACTTCCAAACTCGCGTCATTGAACTAAACTACAAACATTTGTTGGGTCGTGCCCCTTATGATGAGTCTGATGTCGTCTATCACTTAGACTTGTATCAAACCAAGGGATATGAAGCCGACATTGATTCTTATATTGATTCGCCAGAGTATCAATCTAGCTTTGGTGAAAATATAGTGCCTTACTATCGTGGCTTTAGTACCCAAACAGGACAGAAAACTGTCGGATTTAGCCGGATATTCCAACTTTATCGCGGCTATGCCAGCAGCGATACCTCCCAACTCAAAGGCAAATCTTCTCGCCTTGCTAGCGAACTAGGTCGCAATAGCGCATCCGTGGTTGTTCCTCCCTCTGGTGCTTCCTCAGGCTTTTCATACGTTGCTTCTGAAAAAGGCGTTACCCCCAACAGTACTTTTGGTGGTGCGGGAACCTTTGGTAAAGAAGGCAGACTTTACCGCATTGAAGTAGCAGGTGTTTTTGGAGCTGGTTATCCTAGCACACGCCGCGTCAATCAAGCCGTGGTTATACCTTATGAAGAACTATCTAGTTACTTCCAGAGAGTGGTAAAACAAGGTGGTAAAATAGCTAGTGTGAAGCCTCTTTAGTGCCATTTGTCAATAGTCATTAGTCATTAGTCATTATTAAAGGCAAAAGACTAATGACAATTTAAAATAGGGAATTAATTTTATGGTTGGATCAACTAGTAGTAGAACGAGTAGTCGCTACTTTCGGTATGAAGTAGTAGGTCTGCGCCAAAGCGAAGAAACTGAAAAAACCAACTATCCCATTCGTTCTAGTGCAACTGTGTTTTTCACAGTACCTGAGAACCGGATGAATCAAGAAATGCAGCGGATTACTCGCTTGGGTGGCAAAATAGTCAGCATTCAGCCATTGAACGCTGAAGCTAAAACAGATAGCGAACAAAGCGATCCTCCTTCTTCATAATGAATTCTAGTCCGCAGAAATTTGAAGATTTATCACCGACAAGTAACTCTGGCGATGGTGAATCTTTAACAGTAGAGCAAGCGATCGCTAATCTTGAGAGTGCAGATTTAGGTCTGCGATTTTATGCTGCTTGGTGGTTGGGTAGGTTTCGGATATGTGAAGCAGCTGCGGTTACACGATTGATTAAAGCGTTAGAGGATGAAGCCGACAGAACACCAGAGGGCGGATATCCTCTGCGACGGAACGCAGCTAGGGCTTTAGGGAAACTAGGCGATCGCCAAGCAGTCTCACCTTTAATTGCGTGTTTAGACTGCTCAGATTTTTATGTCCGGGAAGCAGCGGCACAATCCTTAGAAATGCTGGGCGATCCGGTTTGCATTCCCGCCCTGATTGAGTTATTACAAGTAGGTTTGCAAGGAGAGCAGCTGATATCACAGCCTGATTTATCTCAACCCTACGAAGCCATTTTAGAAGCCTTGGGAGCCTTGAGGGCGACTGAGTGCGTCCCCTTGGTAAAACCATTTTTAGAGCATCCAATAGAATTAGTGCAATATGCTGCCGCACGAGCGATGTATCAATTAACCCAAGAACCAGTTTATGGAGAACGGTTAGTAAAAGCTCTGGCAGGAGAAAAATTGCAATTGCGTCGAGCAGTGTTAGCAGACTTGGGAGCAATTGGCTATCTACCCGCAGCAGATGCGATCGCCGAAACTCTTGCGGAAAATAGTCTAAAGCTAATTTCTCTTAAAGGATTACTAGAACATCAAGTTAAGCACACAGCAACAAGCACTTTGTCAGATGGTGCGATTAAAGTGATAAATTTGATGGACTCGCTATTGTAGTTATAATTTCCCAGGCATTAGTCGTTATTAATACGCTTAAATCAATTGTTTATCACACATAAACCCCTAACATAACTACGAGATAAGGGCTAGGGGGTTTATGTCTGATGTCAACTACGGAGGACTTAAGCTACAATTGGCAGATCCCTAATGACTGATGGCAAATTATTATGAATAACAGTGACCTTGCCCAAATATTAATTCGTGCTGTGGAAGAAGCAGACTCCTCCGATCGCTTATTAGACGCAGTTCAGGAGTTAGCGGCAGCTGGCATAGAGGAATCTGTTCCCACTCTGATTGCAGCTTTGGGCTACAACAATCCAGGGGCAGCAGTGGCGGCAGTAGATGGACTAATTGCGATCGGAGAAGCCGCAGTACCGTCACTATTGGAACTAATTGATGACTACAACTACAGTGCTAGAGCTTGGGCTATCCGTGCCTTAGCGGGAATTGGCGATGTTCGGGCGCTCGATACCTTGTTAGAGGCAGCAAAAACTGATTTTTCCTTAAGTGTGCGGCGAGCAGCTGCCAGAGGATTAGGCACTTTGCGCTTGCATCAACTACCTGCTGAGAAAGTGGAATCTGTTCAGACTCAAGTATTAGAGGCGCTATTACTAATTTCTCAAGATCCAGAGTGGATAGTGCGCTATGCAGCAGTGACGAGTTTAGAAACACTAGCCATCGCCATAGCAGTCACTTTACCCGATCGAGCATCGCGGATTACAAATCAACTTCAGCAAATACTCGATAATGATGCCGATGTAGGAGTTCGCACCCGTGTAAAGTTTGCACAGGAAAAAATTCAACAGCAACAGCATCAAGAAATGTTTGCACCAAAAAGAAAGCTAGAAGATGCTGAAGTGTCTGAAATACCTCATCGTGGTGGTGGCAGACGGTAAATTACCAGACACCAACCGCCCTTGCGGTATGGTGTTAGGTCTCCCAATTCATCGGGGATAGCCTTCAGAACTCCTTGTTTTATTGGTCTTACATTCGCTTCTCCGATGGGGAGTCTTGGTTCCCAAGACCTTAGTTTTTCTAAAACTAACCAGGCGATAAAGACTGAATTTCTGCCTGGATATTGCCACGAGCAGATGGTTCGGCAAACTCTGACATTAAAGGCGTAAAATAAATACGCGATCGCTGTAAAAATCTTTCTAAAATTTTCTGACGACCTGTGATATAGTCTGCCTCTGCCACCCAGCCATATTCCTGACGAATAGCATGGGCGTATTCTTCATAATCAACTGAGTTAGTAGCCAAAATCGCTAAATCTGCATCAAGTAGGACTTGGCTATCATAGTCATTTACCGCAGCTTGGTGGTCTTTAGTGTTCAGAATCAGACGGGTGACGGTAGTTATGGTAGTTTCTGGAATACCTAAATTACTCAGCAACTCAAAAGCATAGTCTGCACTTCGTTCTTCGTTATCTTTGGCTTCAACGTCATACACTACATCGTGAAACCAGGCAGCTAGTTGAACAGCAGCTAGGTTGTTGGTATAGCCCTGCAAAACCTCAATTGTGCTGAGGACGCGATCGATGTGTTTCAGTGTATGGTAGTAGCGACCAGGGGTAGAATAAGCTTCAACCAAGAGATTAAAGGCTTTTTCAGCCGCTACCTGGTCAACGCCAAAGGGTTGGAGTGTGTGTTGCCAGTTATAAAATAAAATATCCATAAAGTTTTCTGTAGGCATAGAGGCAGTATACCCATTCTTAGTATTGGAAAAAACAAGTACATACTGTTAAAACAGCAGTAGAAGACTTCAAGTAGAACCTCACCTTCTAACTCCGCCAGGAGAAAGAGGGAAAAATTTTCCTCCCTTTACTTGCAGCAAAGGGTTAGGAGTGAGTTCACGCGAATATATTTACAAGTTATAAATCTAGTTATAAATCAATGAAACTTTGGACGCCCAATCAACATCTGGACAACGGAAGATTCATTATACAAAAAGTCCTTGGTGGCGGTGGCTTTGGTGTTACCTATAGCGCCATAGAACAGCATACAGGTAAATTAGTTGTTATCAAAACCCTCAACCATATTCAACAAAGTAAAGAAGACTTCCAGCAGCGACAGGTAAAATTTGTCAATGAAGCCTTGCGGTTAGCCCGATGCAGCCATACCCATATTGTCCAAGTCTATGAAGTTATCCAAGAAGATGGACTCTGGGGCATGGTGATGGAATATATTGATGGGGAAGATTTAGGTGTTTATGTTGAACAGCATGGACGATTGTCGGAAGATGAAGCCTTACGTTCCATTGACCAAGTAGGTCAGGCTTTAGAATATATCCACAAACAGGGATTTTTACATCGGGATGTCAAACCCAATAATATTATTTTGCGTTGTGGTAAATCAGAAGCAGTTTTAATTGATTTTGGGTTAGCCAGAGAATATACCATTGGACAAGTGGGAAGCATGACTAACGAGAGAACTAATGGTTATGCACCCATTGAACAGTATGAAAGACAGGGCAATTTTGGTCATTATACTGATGTTTATGCCTTAGCTGCGACCCTGTATAGTTTGCTCACAAACGAAGTACCTTTTCCTGCTAATTTTAGAGATAAGGGTATACCTTTACCACCACCAAAGCAATTATAATCCGCAAATTAGTGACAGGGTAAATGATGCGATTCTCAAGGGGATGGCGTTGCAACCCCAAGAGCGTCTACAGTCGGTGTTAGAGTTTCGAGAATTGCTGGGTATTGCTAGCACCCAACCACGCCCACAGGAAGGGCAACAGTTAATTTCAGATATCAAAAGTTTGGCGTTGGCATCCCCAGAGTTTCCGCAATTGGCGTCAGAGTCTAAAGCATGGCTGGGGATAGATAAAGAAAAATCAGAGGAAGGCATGACTGTAGTGTTGCCAAAGCAATTTAATCCTCAAATTAGCGACAGGGTAAAGGATTGGATTGTTAAACATATAGCATTGCCATCCCCAAAAGGTCTAAAATCGGTGCCGGAGTCTGGAGAAAAATTGCCTGAGATGAAGTTAATCTCTGCTGTGGGCATAGATTACACTCGATTGCGAGATTTACTAGCAGATGGAGAGTGGAAAGAAGCAAATGAAGAGGCGACGCGAGTTATGTTAGCAGTCTCTAAAAGAGAAAAGGAAGGCTGGTTTCGCCCTCAAGATATTGACAACTTTCCCTGTGAGGACATCCGTACCATTGACAAGTTGTGGGTAAAATACAGCGATGGACGCTTTGGTTTTTCGGTGCAAAAGCGCATTCATCAAAGTTTGGGCGGCACTAGAAATTACAACAAAAAAACTTGGGAAGCTTTCGCCGATCGCGTCGGTTGGAAAAAAGATGGAGAATGGATATTATACTCCAGACACCTGTGTACTTGGAATTTAAATGCACCCTATGGACACCTTCCCCTCCCTCATCATGGTTTTATGTGGGGTTGTGGGTGTTTTCTTTCTCATCAAGATTTGTAATCAGTATTTAACCGGATTTAATATCAGAGACTTTGCGGGATATGAGTGGTTCACCACTGTGATATCTGATACAGGTAAGTTATGATCGTGGGCATTAATTTTTTATTGTTAAGATGCCAGCTAAAATCATCCTTACCGTTATTCAAGGACAATTATTAGGACAGCAGTATATTTTTGATTGCCGCAGTAGCTGCATAATCGGTAGAAGTCCAGATTGTAATCCCCAGTTACCAGATGATGAAAATCATCGGGGTATCTCCCGGTATCACTGTCTACTGGATATTAATCCTCCTGATATTCGGGTGCGGGACTTTGGTAGTAAAAATGGCACTTACATTAACGGTAAAAATATCGGACAACGCCAACAAAATCAAACGGCTGAAGAAGCTGTAAAATTACACTTTCCAGAGTATGACTTACGAACAGGCGACGAAATCAACTTAGGTCACACCGTCTTTAAAGTTGGTATAGAAGTACACCAAGAGCAATTCAATCTACCAACCCTCATCCCTGACGATGTTACTGTCAAAAATAACCCAGTACAACAGGCTTATTTCTTAGACATCATCAAATACTTTCTGAATTTGGCTGAGAGTGGCGATCGCAACCTCAAAGCAATTAGCGGTTATAATCTTGTCAAACTTCTCAGCACTAGTGAATTCGGGGAAGTTTATTTAGCACAGCATAATCAGTCTGGCAAGTTCATAGCCTTAAAGGTCATGTTACCAACAGTGGCGGCGAATGACTTCGCTGTGCAGATGTTTCTCCGGGAGACGGAAAACACTAAGGCTTTGCAACATCCTCATGTAGTGCAACTGATGGATTGTGGCTTCTCGGAAATTATCTTCTTTTTTACAATGGAATATTGTGAGGGCGGTACTGTATGGGATTTTATGCAACAACTGGGTGGGCGCTTGTCTGTTGAGATTGCAGTACCGATTATTCTGCAAATTTTAGACGCTTTAGAATATGCCCACAATGTTGAACTGCCTTATGTCAAACTGGCTGATGGTAAGTTTGGCAAAGGTAAAGGTATAGTTCACCGCGACCTCAAACCGAGTAACATCTTCCTGACTAATATTGATGGAAAACTGGTGGCTAAAATCGGTGATTACGGCTTATCTAAAGCCTTTGACTTGGCTGGTTTAAGTGGTCAAACTTTGACTGGTACTCAAGCGGGTACTCCCGTTTTTATGCCGCGACAGCAGGTGCTTAACTTTAAATATGCCCAACCGGAGGTAGATATTTGGGCAGTTGCGGCTTGTCTCTACAATATGCTAACAGGTTGTTTCCCCCGCAACTTCACAGGCGATCCCTTTCTGGCAGTTTTACAGAATAATCCCATACCAATTCGCCAACGAGATGCAACAATTATGCAACCCCTAGCGCAGGTGATTGATTTGGCGTTGGTTGATAAGCCAGAAATTCACTTTAAAAGTGCAGCTGAATTTAAGCGGGCATTGTTAAGTGCATTGTCATGGTAGAGTTTACAGCATTTTATTATCTATTTAATCCACCTCTGTCGTAGGGTCTTGCACCCCTACAATGGAATATTTTTTAATTGCAAGTCCCTAGAATGCACGGCGTAACTATAAGCTGTTCCACATTTAAATTGCATAATTACGGCGGGCAAGATGCCCACCCCACAAGAGTTATATAAATTTTAGATATGCAAACTAGATGTGGTTTAGCTTATCATTCAAAATCAATCAAATCCTTACGGTATAGGAATTACGAATTCCGCATAATGGTGACAGCTAAATGAAAGCGTCAAAATAGAAGACATAGGCTTTGTACAAAAAGCCTTGCCTTGATTAACGGAGTTATTATCAGTGGTATTACAAGTACAAACAAGCACCTACGAAGCTAAAACCCAAGAAATTGCTAAACAACTTCTAGCCGCAACCCAGGAAAACCGTTCGTTTTTTTCTTCCCTGCGGGATCAAATGCGTTGGGATGATAAATTACTAGCTTGGGCGATGAGTAATCCTGGGTTGCGGGTGCAACTATTTCGCTTTATAGATACGCTACCTGCTTTGCACAGTAAATCAGAAATTGCCTCACATTTACAAGAATATTTAGGCGATGAATCTGTAGAATTACCGGCAGCTTTGAAGGGAATGCTAAACTTTGCTAATCCAGACTCCATGCCAGGACAAGTTGCTGCTACAACTGTTGGAACAGCGGTTGAGACTCTTGCCCATAAATATATTTCTGGGGAAAATATTAAACAAGTCATCAAAACAGTTGAACGACTGCGAAAAGAAAAAATGGCTTTCACCATCGATTTACTTGGTGAAGCGGTGATTACCGAAGCGGAAGCGCAGTCTTATCTAGAACGCTATCTAGAATTAATGCAACAATTGGTAGAAGCATCGAAGAATTGGGCAGCTATCCCGGCTATTGATGAGGCTGATGGCGAAGCAATCCCAAAAGTTCAGGTTTCTGTTAAATTAACGGCGTTTTATTCCCAATTTGATCCATTAGATGCTAAAGGTAGTGAGGAGAGAGTTAGCGATCGCATTCGTACTCTCTTACGTCGTGCTAAAGAATTAGGCACAGCTGTGCATTTTGATATGGAACAGTATGCCTATAAAGATATAACTCTCAGCATTCTGAAAAAACTGTTACTAGAAGAGGAGTTTCGGCAACGCACAGATATTGGCATGACAATTCAAGCATATCTGCGTGATAGCGAACAAGATACCGAAGACGTAATTTCCTGGTTGAAAGAACGTGGTTATCCTCTGACAATCCGCTTGGTGAAAGGCGCATATTGGGATCAAGAAACTATCAAAGCAGCCCAAAAGCATTGGAAACAGCCAGTTTATAACGATAAAGCCGCAACTGATGCTAACTTTGAAACTATCACTCAGTTGTTGTTAGAAAATCATCAATATGTCTATTCTGCCATTGGTAGCCATAATGTGCGATCGCACTCTCGCGCCATTGCCATAGCTGAAAGTTTAAATGTCCCTCGCCGTCGCTTTGAATTACAAGTCCTCTACGGCATGGGTGATAAAGTTGCAAAAGCTTTGGTTGACAAGGGTTATCGAGTTAGAGTTTACTGTCCCTACGGTGAATTATTGCCTGGGATGGCGTATTTAATTCGCCGGTTGTTGGAAAATACCGCTAATAGTTCTTTTTT
This sequence comes from Nostoc sp., assembly GCF_036917235.1. Classification (GTDB taxonomy): domain Bacteria; phylum Cyanobacteriota; class Cyanobacteriia; order Cyanobacteriales; family Nostocaceae; genus Nostoc. The sequence goes on along the minus strand of NZ_JBALDU010000112.1, from coordinate 31,005 downwards.
ACGGCAAAATCTCGAAAATCGACCGATTGAAGAGTTATTAGCGCCGCCGATTGTCAAAGAGGAGAAGAAATCTTTAATTTCTAACTCTCATTTCTTCGGTGCTGCTGATACTGATTACGCCCAGGAAGAGGTGAGAACCAAGGCGGCGCAAGCTTTTCAAAATGTTCGCCAACAGTTGGGTAAAACTTATTTACCGCTGATTAATGGCGAGTATGTTAATCCACCGGAATTTGTTGATTCTCTCAATCCTTCTAATTTCAGTGAGGTAATTGGTAAAGTTGGGTTGATTAGCGTTGAACAAGCGGAACAGGCAATGCAAGCTGCCAAAGCGGCGTTTCCTGGGTGGAAGAAAACACCAGCCAAACAACGCGCTGATATTTTGCGGAAAGCGGGTGATTTGATGGAACTCCGCCGCGCTGAACTTTCAGTTTGGATAGTTTTGGAAGTTGGGAAACCAGTTAAGGAAGCTGATGGAGAGGTTTCGGAAGCGATAGATTTTTGTCGGTACTACGCTGATGAGATTGAACGGTTAGATAAAGGTGTGAATTACGACATACCCGGCGAAACTAATCATTATATTTACCAGCCACGGGGAATTACTGTCGTGATTTCTCCCTGGAATTTCCCGCTAGCGATCGCTTGTGGAATGACAGTTGCAGCTTTGGTTTCAGGCAATTGCACTCTACTGAAACCTGCGGAAACATCTTCTGTGATTGCAGCGAAATTTACAGAAATCTTGGTAGACGCTGGTTTTCCCAAAGGTGTATTTCAATACGTACCTGGAAAGGGTTCGCAAGTTGGCGCTTATTTAGTAAATCATCCAGATACTCATGTAATTGCTTTTACTGGTTCTCAAGAAGTCGGCTGTAGAATTTACGCAGAAGCGGCAATCTTAAAACCTGGACAAAAGCACATGAAACGGGTGATTGCTGAAATGGGCGGCAAGAATGCGATTATTGTAGATGAAAGTGCTGATTTAGACCAAGCTGTTGTGGGGGTAGTACAGTCGGCATTTGGTTACAGCGGCCAAAAATGTTCTGCTGCTTCCAGGGTGATTGTGCTGGAACCAATTTATGAAGCCTTTGTGCAACGGTTGGTGGAAGCGACAAAATCCTTGAACATTGGAGAAGCAGAGTTACCGAGTACACAAGTTGGGCCAGTAATTGATGCTAATGCCCGCGATCGCATCCGCGAGTATATTGAGAAGGGTAAGGCAGAATCACAATTAGCTTTGGAATTACCAGCACCCGAACAAGGGTATTTTATCGGCCCAGTCATCTTTAGTGAAGTATCGCCAAATGCGGTAATTTCCCAGGAAGAGATTTTTGGCCCTGTGCTGGCGGTAATTCGGGTGAAAGATTTCCAGGAAGCGTTAGCAGTCGCCAACGGTACAAACTTCGCTTTAACTGGCGGACTTTATTCTAGAACGCCTTCTCACATTCAGCAGGCACAGACAGAGTTTGAAGTCGGTAATTTGTATATCAACCGCAATATTACCGGAGCGATCGTTGGACGGCAACCCTTTGGTGGATTCAAACTTTCTGGAGTAGGTTCTAAAGCTGGCGGCCCTGATTACTTACTGCAATTTTTAGAACCACGCGCGGTGACAGAAAATATTCAGCGTCAAGGTTTTGCACCAATTGAAGGAGCAGAGTGAACTACTCAGACTTGCCTACGGCTGAAGTCTGAGCTTCCCAATTCATCGGGAATAGCCATCAATTACTCCGTAGTTTTTTTTGGTCTGACATTCCCTCCAAGGGTAGAAGTCCTGGTTCCCAAGACCCAAATTTTTCTCTTGCAACATATACCTATTAGCTTGGTTTTCGCTTGCGGCATTGATGGTCAAGACAGTGTATATTTTACCAGAAAATTTTAGGGATTCGTTATACATCCAGAATTTGTTTTTACTGCGTAAAAAATCAATTCCAGATGTAATCCTCATCCCCCGTGGTCAGTGAGCTTGTCGAACTGCTCACAATCCCCACCTTATGAGTACATTGAAGGTGGGGACTTCCGCGACACGTTAAACTAAGAACTTGTGTGTACACCGTAGAGGGACAGGCTTGCACTTTCGTTCAAAGCAGCCAGAGGTGCATCAAACTCACATTAAACTACAATAGGTATTAACATCAAAGAGAGTTTAATGAGTAATTTAGTTATCAAAGTTGCTGAATTACCTAAAGATTTTCCAGCAATTAAAGCAATTAGAAAATCAGGTTTTCAAGAAGAAAAAGGGGTAGATCCCGCTTTAGAATTTGATGGCAAAGATGAAATATCCGATCATCTAATTGCTTATTTAAATGTGCAAGTTGTGGGTACTGCTAGAATCAGATATTTAGATGATAAAACTGCCAAAATAGAAAGGTTAGCTGTTTTATCGACAGTTAGAGGGCAAGGTATTGGTAAGAAAATTATGGAAAATGCCCTACAGATGATAGCTAACAAAAATATTCCAGAAGTAGTGATTCATGCTCAAGAAGATGTGAAAAATTTATATAAAAAGCTGGATTTTATAGAAGAAGGAGAAATATTTGAAGAAGCTAGTATTCTCCATGTGAAAATGAGAAAAATATTTTCACATCCAAGTTAAAAATATCTAGTATTTTCTTACTAAATGTTCAGATAAAAATGTATTTTCATAAGCAATTAACTAAAATATTTCATTAGAATTGACTCTAACTGGATTATGCAAATTGGCTTGACAAGGTAATCATTAACACTACCTGGCAGCATGACAATTTCCTCCTCTAAATGTTCGCTAAAGGTCATCATTACAATCGGTAAATGTTCCCGATAAGGCTCTTTTCTAAGGATATTCAACAAAGTCAAAACATGAACATCTTTTACTAACTGCAAATCAAAAAAAACTAAATCTGGTTGGAAGCTTTGTACCTGTTTCAAAAAGTCGTTACTATTATCTATCCACTTGACTTGGTAGCCAATTGTGTGGAGATAATCTTGCAACACTGTTGCTGTATTTTCCTCTTGTTCTACAAGCAAAATAGTTTTATTTGTGGGGATGACTGAAGAAGAAGAGGACGAGGTAAAATTTGCTTCCTCTTCTATCTCATCTATGTCATTTGTCTCATTTTCCCCATTTCCCAGATGCTCTGAATTTGGTAGAAACAGATTGAACTGACTGCCCTTTCCTAAAGTTGATGTCACGGTAACATCTCCACCATGTAAACGCGCTAATTTCCGCGTCAAGGCTAAACCCAAACCAGTGCCTTCATACTGCCGATTTAACCGGCTGTCAAGCTGTTTAAACGGTTCAAAGAGAAATTGAAACTGGCTTGAGTCTATACCAATGCCAGTATCTGAAACTGTAAACGTTATCCCTTGCGGTACTTTTTTGACTACCAGCGATACTTCACCGGCTGGGGTGAATTTAATGGCATTGGTCAGCAAGTTGAGTAGCATTTGCTTGATGCGCCGCTCATCAGCAATACAAATATCCGCTTCTTGGTCAATTTTATGTGTGAGTTGCAATCCCTTTTCTGAGGCGCGATCGCGCACTGTCCAGATGGCATAATTACATATATCTGCCACTGACAACGATGATAGTAACAGTTCTTCTTTACCTGCTTCTACCTTAGATAAGTCAAGGATATCGTTAATCACTGCCAGCAGGTGTTCACCACTACTATATATACAACTTACATATTCGTTCTGCTTTTCATTCAGAGAGCCAACTATTTCTTGTTGCAATAACTGTGACAAACCCATAATCGCATTGAGAGGCGTCCGCAACTCATGGCTCATGGTTGCTAAAAATTCAGTTTTTGCTCGACTGGCAGCTTCTGCTGCTTCTTGAGAAGCGCGTAGTTTCAACTCTGTTTGCTTACGTTCAGTAATATCCTCAATCATCGCTAGAAAAAACTCAGGTTCACCATTGCTGCCTGGTATAACAGAAACAGAGATATGAGTCCAAACTAAGCTACCATTTTGATGCTGGCAGCGTCTTTCTATCTCAATACGATGTCTTTCGACAAGCTGTTTCTGATGGTTGGAGAGTTGTAAACCGTCCCTCGAAGTTCTCTTTAAGTCTGTGCGAATTCCTGACATCAGTCGTTTGTAAAGTTTTAAATCCTCCCTTTCTATGGAAATGTAATCTGTAAAGCGCTTGCCGTATAAATCTTCTCGGCTGCATCCTAAAATCTCGCACAGTGCCAGATTAGTATCGACTATCTGCCCTTTCATATCTATCAGGCCAATGCCGACAGAGGAACGCTCAAAAATCGCCCGAAATTGTGCCTCACTCTGTCGCAGTGCTTCCTCTACGACGTTTCGCTCACTCGCTTCTATAGCCAGCGTCACAAAATCTGCAATTGAGCCAGCAAAACTCTCTTCTTCTAAAGTCCATTGGCGACCTTCACCTATGTGTTCGTGGCATACTACGCCCACCAAATGACCCTCTAGCCAAATTGGTGCATCTAGTATAGATGTGATGCCCAAAACTGAAAGATAAGACTCGGATAATTCTTGAGTTCTGGGATCGTTTCTGGCATCATCTACGGCAATAGTACGCTCCTCTTCTAAAACCTGGAAATAACCAGGAAAATTTGTTTTTAAAAGCGAGTTACCAAAGGTATGCTCCTTAGTCCTGACATCATATAAATTAATACATTCAATTTTTGAACGTTCTTCATTATATAACCATACCCCAACTCGCTCTACTAACAGCGTCTGAGCAGCAGTTTCTGTGATTTCCCTCAACACGGCATTGAGATTACCTTGCTGAAAGGTTTTGCTTCTTGCCAGTTGCACCAGTGTTTGGCTTTGTTTTCGCCGACTATTTTCTCTGATTCGTAAAGCCTCTTGGGCCTGGTTCTGCTCTGTAATATCTCTAGCTGACACCACTTGCATTAGTTGCCCTCAAGAAGAAATAATTTGGACTTGCAGTTCTACGGAAAAAGTAGAACTGTCTTTGTATAACTACAATTACTTGAGATGGTTTTTCATAACCGGAAAGTATAATTTTTCTAATTAAATTTTATGATTCTAGCTGATTAGTTATAAGCTAGATTTTGCGGATTACTTCTGTTACTTCATACGATTAATTTTTACCAGGGGATAATTAGCATTTGAAGTAATTTCACTATTAAGTAATTCTACTATCAAGTAGTATAAGTAGTATAGTATTTTTAATTTGGAACTGAGGAGTGGTAAAGATTCTTCTCATACCCAATCCCCAGTACAATTTATTGCTTAGTACTGACTAGCAAAATACCCTTGATTCTCCTAGAGAAAGATACCTAATGGCTCAAATTCTGCCAAACTTAAGGTAACGGCAAGCTTTTGCGGAGGTGGAGCGATGAAAGATAGCGATGTAAGAATTGTTTCCCTGATTCCCGGTGGAACGGAGATTTTAACGACACTAGGATTGTTTGATGCTATTGTGGGGCGATCGCACGAATGCGATTACCCTCCAGAAATCCTCAATCTCCCCATTTGTACCCAAGCACGCTTAAAGAGTGATGCCTCCAGCAGCCAGATTAACGATGAAGTGAACAAATTATTGCAATCTGCTCTTAGTATCTATGAAATCAAAATAGATGTTTTAGAGCAGTTGCAGCCTACCCACATTCTCACTCAAGACCAGTGCGATGTTTGTGCTGTTAGCTTACACGATGTTGAAAAGGCTGTTGCTACACTCATTGACAGTAAACCTCAGATTATTTCTTTACAAGCCAATATTCTCCAGGATGTTTGGGCTGACATTGAACGAGTCGGCAATACCTTTGGCGTAGACTCGGTAAAAGTCTTAGAAAATTTAGAAGCTCGCGTCAAAATCTGTCAGCAAAAAATTCAAGGACTTTCTTTAGATGAACTACCTACTGTCGCCTGTATCGAGTGGACTGATCCTTTGATGGTCGCTGCGAATTGGATTCCTGAATTAGTTAATTTAGCAGGAGGACAGTCTCTATTTTGCGCTACAGGTCAGCCTTCTCCGATCCTGCCGTGGGAAACACTAGTAACAACTAATCCGGATATAATTGTTTTTATGCCTTGTGGCTTTGATTTAAACCGCACTCGCAAAGAAGCCAATTTATTAACTCAACGTCCAGAGTGGGAAAAACTACACGCTACCGCATCCGGTAGAGTCTACATTACTGATGGCAATTCTTACTTCAATCGTCCAGGGCCACGACTGGTAGATTCTCTAGAAATTTTGGCAGAAATTTTGCATCCAGAAATTTTTCAATACGGCTACAAAGGAACTGCTTGGGAACTTTTGTAAATTAAGAATTCAGAACTCAGGAGCGGAGCCGGAGACGCTCCGCCTCCGGTCATAATTCAGTATTAATTCGAGTCATTAGATAATTCTAATCCTCCACGAAGAGTAATTCTGATTCCTAGATTCTGAATTCTGAATTCTTTTCTAAGGTGTTTGTTCAGAATCTGCTGATGGTTCATTGTTAAATAACAGCAGGCGTGCAGCAAGAATGGCAAATCCTACAGCCGCGATCGCTTTTAGGACGCGTGTAGGTAATAATTCGGCTACTGCACCCCCTGCTAACGATCCCAATAGGCTTGTCAACAGCAATGCGCCTGCTGCACCGAAAAATACTGCACGTGGAGAATTAGAACGTCCTGAAAGTGCGATCGCCGCTAGCTGACTTTTGTCACCCAATTCTGATAAGAAAACTGTAATAAAGCTAAGTCCTAATAAATGCCAATCCATATATTTAAGGGGAATGGGAATGGGGAGATGAGGGAGAATAACTACTAACTTTTAATTCCTAATTCTTAACTAGTAACTTCTAACTCCTAACTTTTAACTAACCTTGGAATACATCCCAAAACAGCATTATAGAAATTACTAACAACATCACGCCGGCTGATTTTTCTACAGTTTTCGGGCTGAGTCGATTGGCTATCCAACTACCTAAAAGTACGCCTAATAGGCTGGTAGTTATTAGCGCCGCCGCCGAGCCGATAAATACCACCCACGGCGAATGAGATTGTGCGCTCATTAACAGAGTGGATAGCTGAGTTTTATCTCCAATTTCTGCTAGGAAAATGGTTACAAAAGTCGTACCAAAAACTACCAACACTGATTGCTGCTTTTGAGGACTATCGGCAATTACAGGCTGAACTGACAGAGCGATCGCAGGAGTTAAGTTAAAATCATTGCTGTCTTTTAGTTCTAGCTCAACCTCAGTCTGAGATATGCCAGAAATCTCCAAAGGTACAGAGTCAAGTTTCATTAGGCAGTAGTTTTGGTTGCTAAGGTCTTTTCATATTTCTATCATTTTCTCATATTTTTGTCATAAATTGCAACTACATACAAAAAAGGAGGGTGGAAGTGTCAAAGGCCAACAGCTTTGTCAAAGCGTAGTATTTCTAAACTGCGATCGCCGTATACTCCCTCTATTTGCTGGCGACAGCAGTCAATGGCAAAATCGTTAACTTCTTCTGGTTCAACTCCATACATATCTTGAAACACTTCTGTTTCCACGCGACAGAAGCGAGGACGATTGGCGTAGATGCGACATTCTCGCGTGGTGTGGTCGAAATTAACGCACCATCCCCCTTCGCCTACCATGCTGAGGTAGAGTTCTAGTTCTGGTGGTGAGAGATAGTCTTCCAAATCTGGACGCTCTGCTGGCTCAAGATTACAGCAGGCTCCACATTGCTTTATACATTGCCAAGTTGACATTTTGGATTGGGATTGGGGACTGGGGATTAGGGATTAGGGATTAGGGATTAGGGATTAGGTAGGGATTAGGGACAAGGAGAGAATAACTTATACCTAATTCCCAATGCCCGATGCCCCATTCCCAATCCCCCTATTTTACGTTTTTATATCTTTTCTTATAATTTTGTTAAGTAAATTAAATCTGACAACCCATAGCCAGATATGATCGATTGCGGGTTTTGTAATTAAGTTATTGAATTTTTTAAGGCAATTGAAAGGAGAAAACGAAAAATGTTTGATGCTGTGTCTGACTTGTTTAACGCTTTTACCAGTATCAATTGGGAAGTTATTTTCCAATTGCTATCTGTGGCGCTAATTGTGATTGCTGGCCCAGCAGTAATCTTTGTGCTGGCATTTCGCAACGGCAACCTATAAGAGTGCTGAGTAGTGAGTGCTGAGTGCTGAGTAGAAGAAAATTTTGGAATTTAAAACTGATAACTCATGAATCAGCACTCAATACTGATAACGCCTGAAGGGCAGCTTGGATAATATTGTCATACTGTGGTTGAGAAATATCAACTTCTTTGGCGTTTTGCCGATTAATTCCTAGCAAACCAATTATATGTCCTGGCTGCATAGCTAAAACTTTCCCTTCAGAATTTTTAATTCTTAATTCTGCTTCAATACCGTTTTTATAGAAACCACAAGTATACCGTCGCTGATTGTACTCAAAGTTGGTGCTTGATGTGGTAGGTGGCGAAACAAAAAATTGTTGAATCTGAATTGGCAGTCTGACACCGATTAACTCTAGCTCAATGGTGGTGTTACCGTTAAAGTAATTTTCTCGCAGTTTGTAAGCGATATCCACTCGCGATGGTAAGCGGAAATAGTCGCCCCACCTCCAGGCGATCGCTTTAATTTTGTATTCCTGATTATCGATAGTTTGGGCAATTGTCAATTTGATGTGACCCTTACCAACAATTTTTTGCTCAATCACTTGAACATTAGGTGTCCAGAAAACTGGATCGGGGTTGTCCATACCGCAGGGATGCAGAGCATTAAGCTGTTGATAAAGCTGCTGATTGAGATGATTGAGGTTGACTTCGGCATCAATTTTCAGCAGAGGCTTGAGATGCTGGGGTTCAAGACACTGGTTAGCAAACTCAATCAAACGCGATCGCACCATCTGTAAATTCTCTGCTGGTAGAGAGAATCCCCCCGCTGCTTTGTGTCCGCCAAATTTCCCTAGTAAATCATGACAATATTCCAAAGCTTCAAATACATGAAACTCTGGAATTGAGCGTGCTGAACCGCGTATATGTCCCTCATCTTCATAAGTCCCGATAAATACGGGAACACCGTAGCGTTCCACCAAGCGGGAGGCGACGATGCCAATAACGCCGTGATGCCAATTAGGTTGAACAACAATTAATACACGGTCTTGCTGTAGAGATGCAACAAATTCTGTCTCTACATAAGCGATCGCTTCTTGTTCAATTTGCTGACACATTTCCTGGCGAGAAGCATTTATTTGTTCGCACTGCATTGCTCTTTCCAGCGCCACCCCCATATCATCTGTAGTCAGCAATTCAATCACAGTTTGAGGATTACCAATCCGACCAATAGCATTAATCCGTGGCCCCAGGCGAAAACCAATATCTTCAGGCTTTAGCGATTTTGGATTTTGGATTTTGGATTTTGGATTGGAGATTTTCTCCTCTGCTCCCCCTCCTCCCTCATCCCTCGCCTGTACGCCGCCTACCTGAATCAACGCCTGTATCCCAGCTAAGTTGGATTTGGGTAAATGTTGTAAACCGCGTTTCACCCAACGGCGATTTACGCCAGTTAAGGGGGCTAAATCTGCGATCGTTCCCAGTGTAAACAGCGCTAGCATCGGCTGAATTAAGCCCTTAGTCTGCCCTAGCTGTTGCGCTAGAGAGACTGCCAAAATGTAAGCTACACCAACACCAGCAACACCACGATACGGTGACGATTCGGCTATTAGCTTGGGATTGAGAATAGCGTTAGCTGGCGGTAATTTTTGGGGTACATCGTGGTGATCGGTGATGATTACTGCAACACCAAGTTCTCTAGCCCTAGCAACTGGTTCAAACGCAGAGATACCATTATCTACAGTGAGAATTAGCTCCACACCTTCGCTGTGGAATTCTTCAACTATGCGTTTATTGATACCGTAGCCTTCATGCATCCGACTGGGAATCGCATAATCTACTTGTGCGCCTAAAGTGCGGAAACTACGTAAAAGTAGAGCAGTGCTAGTCATCCCATCAGCATCGTAATCACCACAAATCGCAATTTTTGTTTGAGAAGCGATCGCATTTTTCAACAACTCCAAACTAATCGCCAAATCTGGGAAATCTTCTAACGGCGAAGGCAAAACTAAAGATTCTGGATCTAAAAATGCTTGTACCTGTTCTGGTGTTTCCATACCCCGATTAATCAACAACTGGCTGACAATGGGTGAAAGATTTGTCAAAGCTGCCAGATTTTGGGCAATTTCTGGTTTTTGCGGATAAATCTGCCAGCGCTGATCGGGTAAGCGTCGGCGAGGCTTTGAAAGTTCAGATACAGGTCGGTCTAGCACAATAAAAGTTAGGAGTTTTTCAGTTATGAATGTTGAATTGAAAGTTGTTTCTTAACTCATAACTAATAACATTATTTGCTACCTATAACACGTTTATCCTACCATCATCCATAATATATAACGAGCGATCGCCTGGAGAGCGCAAAGTCGGACGGAGTTCCAGTCGCAATGTGCCAAAGTTAAGTTTAGAGACAATTGCTTGTAGTGACAAACCTTTTTCACTCCAAAATATCAGAGATGTATTTGGTTCTGTACCCTCTATTTGTTCTAAGTTTAATTTCTGCCCTGGACTCAAGGATATTGCATCAGTCCCAGAGGGTTTTTGGATTTTAATCAGGTTAGGTGTGCTATTTACGACTTCAACTCGGATGTGTTGCCCAGGTGTAAACTGAATTGGATGCGACCCACACTTAGAGGCACAAGTTCGAGCTAAGGTAACATTGGGATTATTGATTGATGCAACTAGAATAGTAGCTGCAAGTAAAGCAAATGACAGAGGCTTAAACATAATACACAGTATAAGTATTAAACATAAATACTACCTTTATTTGGTACTATCAAGCCTCAGTATATTTTCCAGAATTACTTTGGTAATTCCCAGTTATTAAATTACTAATTACGAATTATTTATTATAAACATCTCCTCTCGCACCAATAGCGTAAATTTCGATGTCTCTGGAATCAATATCGACTGTAAAAATAATTCTGTTTTTACCTATACGTAGTCTATAAAATCCCTCCCAATCACCTTTCATCTTTTTAATATCTAGTTCTGTAAACGGGATAATACCTTGGTCTTCGACAGCAATAACAATTCGCTTTATTTGCTCCCGAATATTTTCGACATCTTCGGGATTTGCTTTTTCTAAAAATTTAATCGCTTTTTTGCGAAATTTTATTGCCATACCTTACCCAATCGGTCATATCAATTACTTCATCCTCAGCATGATCTGAAGGTACACCAAATTCAACTTCAAGTTCGCGTTGCTCATCATCACTGATGTAAGGAATAAGAATTTGGCAAAGGCGAAGTCTTTCTTCTTGCAGAACTTCACGCATAGTTTCTTTAATCAATGCTTTTAATTCTTGAATTTCCACTGTATGCCTTTTATTTATGGTTAGATGTATATATATTATCTAGTCTCAGCTTGCACGTGGGGGGAATTGATGTGGAAATATCAAGCTGTAAAAGTTCGGGGAGTTTTTTCCCAAGAATAGCTCCTTTGCAAGTTATTGATATACAGTTGTATAAGTTCCAGTAGACAGAAGTATTTTGTAAGGGGACATTGAGTTGACTAGATTTAGATGAAAGGGAAAGGTTTTGATAATAGTCGCTGACAACTGAACTTAGTTTTTACCTTTCCCTTATGCTGTGATGCCTCTTTAACCGAAGCGTCCACTGATATAATCTTCAGCTTCTTTAGTTTGAGGAGAACTGAACATCTGGGCTGTCGGATTAAACTCAACTAATTTACCACGACGTTTACCATGTTCGTCAATTTCTGTATTGAAGAAAGCCGTGAAATCTGCCACTCTCGAAGCTTGCTGCATATTGTGTGTCACCATAATAATGGTGTATTGCTCCTTGAGTTGTAAGCACAGTTCTTCTACTTGACGGCTAGAAATTGGGTCGAGAGCAGAACATGGTTCATCCATTAATAATACATCTGGCTTCATTGCGATCGCACGAGCAATGCAAAGTCGTTGCTGTTGTCCGCCAGATAATGCAGTTCCCTTCTCTTTGAGTTTATCCTTGACTTCATCCCAAATAGCAGCGCGTCTGAGGGAATCTTCCACCAATTCATCGATGTTACCTTTGTAACCGTTAGAACGCGGGCCAAAGGAAATATTTTCGTAGATTGACTTGGGGAAAGGATTTGGTCTTTGAAAAACCATTCCGACTTGGCGGCGTAACTTTACAGAGTTTACCTTAGGATCGTAAATATTGCGATCGCGATAATTCAGTCTACCCTCTACCTTAGCTCCAGGGATTAAATCATTCATCCGGTTGAAGCAACGCAATAACGTACTTTTACCACATCCTGAAGGCCCAATAAAAGCAACAATTTGTTTATCAGGAACCTTTAGATAAACATCTAAAAGTGCTAGAAATCCTCCATAGAAGACCTTTACACCTTCAACATTGAAAACGCTATTACCTTGTTCAATTGTGGCACTATCTGATTGACTTCTACTATTGCTATAAGTCATGTGGCTATTCTCCAAATAATCTGTGAATGTATCTAACTAGATATTTAATTACCTAACGGATTGAGAAGCGTTGCCGGATATAAATTGCAACACCATTTAAAGCTAAAATCAAAAGCAACAATGCAATAATTGTCGCTGCTGCTGCACCAGCAAAACCCGGTTCAGGACGAGTGATGTAACTGTAAATTTGAATGGGTAATGCCATAAATCTCTGGAACAAACCAGGGTCAAAAGTGAGAAAACCTACAGCACCGACAACAATTAGAGAGGCTGCATCACCAATGGCACGGGATACAGAAATAATCACCCCTGTCAAAATGCCAGGAATAGCATAAGGTATGACATGACTGCTGATAGTTCGCCATTTGGTAACACCTAACCCATAAGAAGCATTTCTCAAAGAATCTGGGACGGCGCGAATTGCTTCTCTAGAAGTAACAATAATTACTGGCAAAGACAACAAAGATAAAGTCAATGCACCAGAAATCAAAGCAGGGCCAAACCCAAGTAAATAATTGAAAACTCCTAAACCCAGCAATCCATAAACAATAGAAGGTACGCCTGCCAGATTACTGATATTAATCTCAATAATCGCTGTCCACCAAGCTTTAGGTGCATACTCTTCTAGATATAAAGCTGCTCCGACACCAATAGGAACAGTAACTAAAATCACAACAGTTCCCAAAAGAACGCTGCTGATAATTGCAGGACGAATACCACCTTGGTCAGCAAAACGAGAAGGAGTTTCGGTCAGAAAGCCAGGTGACAAAAATCTACCTAATCCGTCTTTAAAAATATCAAAAAGTAGCAATGCTAGGATAAATAAACCAATCAGTAATCCTAACAAAAAAATTACTTCAAAGACTTTCCCTAATGTCTCTCTACTTTCAACATTATCGGTAAATTCTGTCGTAGAATCTAGAGAACTATTTGGTTGATAACTTTTAGCCATACTTATTAATCGTATTTTTCTTTAAAGCGATTTGCAATCAAGTAACTAACAATATTTAAAACTAAGGTGATTATAAACAGAACAGCACCTACAGCATATAAGGTTTTGAAATTGAGACTACCACGCGGACTATCTCCCCCAGAAATTTGTGCCATGTAAGCTGTCATTGTTTCTATTGATTCCGCAAAATTAACAGTCAGCTTTGGCTGTAGTCCGGCGGCGATGAGAACAGTCATTGTTTCACCCACAGCACGAGAAATACCCAATATAATTGAGGCAATGATTCCAGAAAGCGCGGCGGGTAGAACTACTTTAACAATGGTTTCCAGTTTCGTGATACCTAAAGCATAAGAGCCTTCTCGTAAAGAGCGTGGAACTGCTTTAATAGCATCTAAGCTGATAGAACCAACAGTAGGAGTAATCATTACCCCCATCATTAATCCTGCACTTAAAGCGTTGAATATTTCCACAGGGATAAAATTTCGTAGCAATGGTGTGACAAACAATAGCGCAAAGTAACCATATACTACTGTTGGTATTCCCGCTAAAAGTTCCACTGCTGGACGTAAAACTGCTGCTACTTTTGGTTGAGCATACTCACTTAAATAAATGGCAGAAGATAACCCCAAAGGAATAGCAACTCCCATCGCAATAGCTGTCGTTAAGAAAGTGCCATTAATCAAGGGCCAAACGCCAAAATGTCTGTCTGCAAATAAAGGCGTCCATTTAGTATCAAGAAAGAATTGAGCAAAGGAAACTTCTTGGAAAAAACCGAATGTTTCCTGAAAGATAATTACGACAATTCCAAAGGTAGTTAAAACCGAAACTAAAGCACAAGCAAATAAAATTACTGCAACAATCTTTTCAGAAATATCTTCAGATGCATTTTTATCCAATGATTGTCTGGATAGTAGATAAGGATCGTCTTGAGAATTGAGATTTTGCATAAACAATTAATTTTTTAACTACATTCAGACTACAATGACTCGAACTTTGTTTAAATAAAGTTTGTGATTGGTTCACCTGGTTTTGCTTTTTTAAATTTTGTCCCTGTTTCACCAGTAGCAAATTTTCGTTTTACCTTGACATAAGCTTCATCAGGTAGCGCCACATAACCAACACTATCTACCCACTTCCAAGAATTTTCTAGATAAAAATCTACAAATTCTTTAACTGCTGGCTTGGTATCTAAGGATTTTTTACTGACATAGAGAAACAGAGGACGAGACAAAGGTGTGTAGATATTTTTGATGACATTATCTACAGGAACTGGCTTTTCACACTTTCCTGTAGGACTTTCTACAGCAACTAAATTGAGTTTATCCTGGTTTTGAATGTAGTAAGATATCCCGACATAACCCAAGGCTGAGACATCACCTGAAACACCTTGTACTAGGAGATTTTGATTGTGACTAGGGGTATAATCTGTACGGCCATTCTTGGCTTTCCCAGTCACAGCTTGAGTCATATAATCAAAGGTTCCAGTATCAGAAGCTGGAGCATACAGCTTCAGTTTTTCGTTAGGGAATTTGGGATTAACTTGATTCCAAGTCAAGATTTTACCGTCTGATTTTGCGCCCCAAATTTTGCCCAGTTCCTTAATAGTTAGACATTTGGCAAAGTTGTTTTTGCGATTAGCAATTACAGCGATACCATCTAAAGCTACAGGTAACTCGACAAATTCAATATTCTTACTTTTACATTTTTTGATTTCTTCATCCCGAATGGTACGAGAAGCACCAGCTATATCAATATCGCCATTACAAAATTTACTGAAACCACCACCAGTACCACTTGAGGCAACACTAACTTTAGCTTCAGGTTTTCCTTTGCCGTATTCTTCTGCAACTGCTAAAGAAACAGGAAAACCGACAGCAGCACCATCAATACTTACTTGAGTTTTCAATTCCTGTCCGCTGTTACAAGCAGTGATACTGCTGGTAAGAAGTATTAAAGATGTTAATAAAAAGCTATTTTGAAATCGGTTACAAAAGCTCATAAATTATCAATTGAGATAAATTGACTGAGAATTACTTATGCTTGGCTAGCGGCAAAATGTAGAGAATGCAGCATGATAAAAGAGATATTATGCTTTGTTTGCAGCTTGGATTTTATCAAAAATTGCCCCATCTCCAAAAAACTTGCTCTGAATAATCTCCCAACCACCTAAATCTTGAGATGTGAATAAAGTTTTAATTGGCGGATGTTGTGATGCTACTTCTTGGGTAACGCTGGGGTTAACAGGACGATATTGTAATTTAGCAAATTCCCGTTGAGCTTCTGTGGAGTAAAGAAAATCAACAAATGCTTGTGCAACTTCTCTTGTAGCGTGCTTATCGACGTTTTTATCAACTATCGCTACAGGATTATCAATGGAAATATTGACTTGGGGGACAACATAAGGTAACTTAGTCCCATTTTTGACCGCCAAAATCACCTCATTTTCGTAGTTGATTAAGACATCTCCCTCACCTTTTTGGAAGAATAAATCGCTAGCCTCACGGGCATCTTTCGTTAGAGTCGGGGTATTCTTATAAACTTTGGTGACATAATCTAGCGCTGTTGCTTCATCACCACCTGTTAGAGTTACCGAACCCCAGAAAGCCAAGAATTCCCAGATAGCAATACCAGAAGTTTTTGGGTTAGCGGCAATCACTTTTACGCCATCTTTTGCCAAGTCTGCCCAAGTCTGGATGCCTTTCGGGTTGCCTTCGCGAGTAACGATCGCAGCAACCGATCTACTCACAATACCACTTCTCGGTGCTTTGGTTTCCCAACCTGATTTAATCAAACCTGCAAGAGCAATTTTGCTGACATCAAGGGGAAGTGCCAAGTGTACTATATCTGCTTCTTGCGAACCGTCAATCACAGCAGCCGCTTGAGCGCCAGAACCACCATAACTTTGCTCAAATGTGACATTTTGGTTGTGTTCTTGCTTCCACTTTTCGATAAATTTGGGAATTATTTGGTCATGTGCGGCTTTGGTGACAGAGAATGAAACGAGTTTTAACTTAACATCATTTTTGCTAGCTGAACTGCTTCCAGAACAGGAGGCAACTGCTATACTCAAAAAAATACTTATTAAAAACAGACTCACAAAGCTTTGGATACTGCGGCCATTCAACCAACTTCTAATTGCGTTTTGATACGATAGTTGTATAGTCCGCAAGGCTTTCATGGCGTAAGCCTGCATCTCCTCACTCAGGAATTTACTTAATTGTGTCAGTTGTTGCGACTTGCCCATCAGAATCACCCCTAAATCTACGGTATTTCTACATGGATACCGTGATTATGAGAATTATAGGGTATATAGAATAATATTTATCATCTGGATTAAATTTTTTTGACTAAGTGAGCAATGTATCATCAAAAGTAGCAAATAAATCTGATTTACCAAGGCATTTCAGAAGACGGGTTTTTCTGCTGGCAAGGAAAACAATCCAAGTGCATACATAATATTTGGTAAAAAATATGTGATTTGTAATACAAAACTCGACTTTTTTGAGTCGTCAAGCTGTTTGTAAAACAAAGTAGTCGCATTAAAGCATTTTGAAAATCATATCTAGCGATCGCACTCATTACTAAATCAAGGTATGCTTTGATTTTGCTACTCTAACCAGTTATCTAATTGTAAATAAGGATTGAAAGACAGAGAATATAATTCTGGAAATCTTCCTCAAGGTTGGCCTACCCAAATTAATCTTAATTCTCTGATTGGCAAACTCAAAAATCAATGCTCATAACCATAAATAAATTTTATGACTAACGAGATTACGGAAAAATTTAAACAAGCCTCCGATGGATTGTTAATGATAAGTGAATCAGAATATCCTTTTGAAGCTTTTTTGTGGTCTAATCAAGCACAAGAACCAATGACCGCTCAAAAACTTCTCCAGTTAACAGGACATCCTCAAGAAACATCAGTTGAAGAAGTAGAACTAGATTATTTTTTTCGGAACTGTGCCCAAGAAAAAGAATGGCACGATGAAATACAACAACAAAATGTGCTAAAGTTTAAATCACTTCTCAAAACACTAAGAGATCGCCTCATTAATATCAAGGTTTATCGCATAGGTACGATAAGTATTGATGTCTATATTGTTGGTAAGACTCCAGATAAAAACTTAGGCGGAATTTCGACAAAAGTTGTAGAAACCTAACTAATCAAACACCAGCCTGTCTACAATTTACAGACAGGCTTTAAGTTTTAAGTGAAGTAAGTATCTTTACAAATTGTCAACTCTAGACTCAATTACACTTTGAACAGACGAAGAAACATTAGAAAGCAAATTGTAACCAGTGTTTGTTTCAATGGAATCAACACTAACTCTGTAGTTTGTCCAGTTATTATTTCTAATCCCCTGCGAATTAGGCATATTCACTGCAATTACTCTTGTGTTATTAGTGACGCTGCTAGCATCAGAATTTGATGAATTTAATACTACAATAACTTTCCATGTTCTGGTCGGAACTGTAACGTTACTATTAGCAATTGTGTTTTTTATTCCATTCGACCCAGTTCCACCAGTGCCATAGGAACCCGAAATAATATAGAGTTCTTTCCCCTGGTTTACTAAGTCTCTAGAATAGTTTTCTAGTGCAGCCCAAGAACCCTGATTATTATCAGGTGACTGAGGAATTATATTCGTCATTAAAAAAGTAGCAGAGTTATTAGTAACTGTATTTGTCCTATCTGCTGAAGCAGTCATGTGTCCCCTATCAAAACCGCTCCCAGTGTAATCGGAAGAAGTGACTCGGTAGCAGCTTGAAGGTAATGTAGTATCTGCACGAAAATCATCTTGGCGAGGTGCGCTTCCTAGCCATGATGTGTTTAGCTGCCAACTTACCCAATTTGGTGTCCCTCTATAGCAATTGTAAGAAACTGCGTATTGAGATTTGCTCAACAAAAGATTACTGTAACTACTGCCAGCATTACTAGGATTGCCCATTCTTAGATGAACGCTTGAGGTTTGGGCTGTTAGTGGCTTTTGTAGATAATTAAGCAGAGTGAAAGATATTGCTGTTGGTACAGCAATAGTTAGAATAGCCCTGAGAAAATCAGACTTCTTCATTTGTTACTATTTATTTGTTTAAACAACCTACAATTGTTTCTGTTGAAGTTACAGAAATTCAGTAAAACTTACCAATCGCAATATAGCTATGGTTGTATAAAGAGAGGTTAAAAAGCTGTAAATATTGCGTTAACATCTAGTAATTATTTAGGTAATTATCTAAAATTAGATCATCACCTAAATCAGATGAAAAACTTATATATTATTTGCTTTAATAATTGAGTGATGGCGCGGAGTGCCCGCGCCCAAGCGATCGCTATTTTCGCTCTACTGAGTGAGGCATAGAGAGTATTTTGGCTGATTGACAAAATACGCTTTATCCTAACCTCTCACGAGAGCTTAGAAAGAGGAAGGAATATTAAAAAATAGTCCTTGGTCGAATTGATTTTTCAAAAAGTCTTCCAGTTCAATTTCGTCGTCATTCGGAACTTGAAACCAAGTCTCGAAGTTGTGCTTCAAGAAGTATCTAAAAGATTTCCAGCCAAAAAGTTGCTGCCCAATGCTTGTGATTGCGACGTTCATTGTATTTCCCTCAGGTTGTTTCAAGTATGTGATTAAGAATTGGTTAAACAAATTGGCGTTCCACAACAAGTGGATGAATTGTAGCAAGCTGTTCTTAGGCAGTTATTGTACAGGGGAAGCAGACGGAGAGATTTTATAATTTGCTAAATCATTCCGCTTTCTCTGCAACGCCAACAAATTAATCATTGTTCAGCGCTCTCTGCACTAGCAAATGTATTGAGGAATAGAATTATTCTGATTACAAGGATCTAACCTCAACTGATTCAATACCTGCTGTAATTCCACTTCTGATATATACTTCTCCTTAAGCGAGCCGAAGTACAACAGTGCAGTTTCATAGCAGGCGACAGTTATGTTAGTGCGCTCCTCTGAACTTAGTGCTGCCACTATTTTAACTGTCTCATCCACATGCTTTACGTCACTACCTAAACAACTGTGCATTCGCAGGCAGCGAGTAGCATAGGTATTAGGTGGTAGTATCGCTTCCACCTGTTGGATATGCTCTGCTTTGATATTCATTGCTAGACGTTCCATTGTATAGCAATACCCAACGCAACCAATTGGATCTGCTGCTTGTACGCTCTGAGTGAAGAAACTCAGCAAAGCCATAGCAGTCGGAGGGAGGAATGCTTTGACTACAGCTTCCGCCTCATATCCCATCGACTGAATATCAAGCAAGGCGAGGCGATCGTGACCTTGTTCTTCACGAGCTTTCTGTGCTGCCCACTGTGCTAAACTCCAGCGTCCCAATCCAGCAAAGCGCCCAGCTGCTTCTTCCATTAATAGCGCAGTATGGTGAGTTAAATGGTAGGAAGCGGCAAGTTGCCAGATCCAGTGGGAGGGAGTTAAGGCAGGTGGCTTGCAGTTTGGTAATGTATCTTTGGCAGCAGATACTATAGCTCTATCTAGAGGCTTGCGAGTCTCAGATATAGTGTCCCTGTTAAATATCAGTTGGATAAAGGGATTACCACTCTTTAGACTTAATTGGTTACTTTTGTCAGGTTTGTCGATGTTAGTTGAACGGAATAATAGATTCATGGCAAGTTTTTTTCATGGGTTGTTTCTACCCATTCACGAATAAGGTTGTGGAGGATAAAGCGTTGCATAACCTCTCTCTGAGCACAAAGAACTTTAAATTGTATCTTCAGGGAGGAGGGAATGTATGCCTTGATATGCGTGATATTGTCTCGGTCTTCATCTAAGGTGTTAGCCATGAAAGAAGAAGTTGGGCCATCAGCCTTTACCCATTCGCTGATTAATACTTCCAAGACTTCACTCATCTTTAATCCATATTGTGCACAGAGTGCTTTAAACCGAAACTTAAGCGCTTTCGGCATACTACCTTTAATCACCGTATATGCTTCTTGCTCCTCCTTATACATCCAGGTTACAAAAACTAAAGTTCAAAAGTCCTTTGTGATCTAGGGTAAGTTTTCTAAAAAATTTCACCAGTAAAGACTAGTGAAGTTAAGAAAAAAGTTATTTAGTAGTGACAACACTGCACGCATTTTAAGAAAACTCCATAAAATAAAATATACATTTATTATAATGATAATCATTATGTAAGGTGGGAGAGATTGCCGTTGATAGCCTCTCCCTCCCCTTTTTGTAGTAAATTTAATGATGATTGGATTTTTGGGTAGATAGAGGTGTCAATACAATTAACGGATTCACTGAAAAAATTGTTGAAGGAAACCGCACAGCAATTAAAAGGTGCCAAAAAACGGAAATTTATAGCACAAACAGTTGTGGCATTAGGACACGGGGGACAGTCTCTAGCGGAGCGAGAGTTAGGATGGAATCGTGTAACTATTAGTAAAGGAATTAAAGAACTAACTACTAATATCACTTGCGTGGATAATTATCGAAGTAGAGGACGTTATAAAGCAGAAGCAAAACTGCCAAATCTTTTAGAAGATATCAAAACAATTGTCGATTCACAAAGCCAAATAGACCCAAGTTGTAAAAGCCAAAGACTGTATACACGTCTTTCTGCTGCTGAAGTGAGACATCAATTAATTGATAAATTTGGTTATAATGATGAAGAATTACCAACTTCGGAAACAATTCGTGTCAAGTTAAATAATTTAGGGTATTGCCTCAAGCGCCTTGCCAAGATTCAACCTCAAAAAAATACCCGAAAGTGAGTTTTAGATAATCATTGGAATAGAAGTATTTTTGATGGAGTTTAAACAGCATTATATTTTGCTAAAACTATGACTGGGAATGGTAAGCATCTAGTTGTTAAGTTAGTCAGTCAAACTTACTTTATGGATACATTTAACTAAAAAAGCCATGTCCTACTGCACTTTCAATGAATATGGGGAGTAGGGAAAGAAAGTTTTTATTTCATTCGTAGTAGGTGGGTGTCGCCTATGCGGCTGCTCCTAAGTTGCTCTTGAGTGCAGATATTTATCTTGCATATTTTTTCGCTTGTTAAAATGATTATCATTTTAACAAATTGTATGTTTTATTTTCTGGAAGTCTCGAATCTTGAAAAAGCTAAAAAAATAGTACAAACACCAATAATTTACAATAATAGTCTGTCTTCTATCTCAAGACTGAGATATTGATTATGCTTAAGTTAAATATTAACTAAAAATAAATTATTTTTTAGTTAAGTCAAAATAATATCAAACACTGATTTAAAGTGTGACTGGTTATAGTTATTGCAGTTATCCTATTTTTCTTCTCTAAACTAGGCAGTTACGTTTTTAATATTTTCTTTATAATTTTCCTAAAATTCTATATCTTCACTAGTAAAAACCTGACAAAAGTAAAAAGATAGATAGCGAAAGGACTGAGGTAATGCGAAAACCAAAAGTAATTAACGTGAAATGCTAGCTCTTTCCTTCCCAGACTTTTGCTACAAAGCAAGCCCAACTTAATCAATGAAACCTCAAGATGAAAGGTTGAGAAGCAACTTCCAATTTTTCTAGATTCCAAAATTACTTTTTTGCAAATAATTATTTAGTCACAACGAGGTCAGTTGTCATGGTTCAAATTCTTGAAAACCCAGCAGTCAAGCAACCACCAATTAGTAATAGAGTTGAAAGTTTTTTGCTAGATATGTTCGATAATGTCTGCAAAGCTATTGAGGAAATAGATGGAACTAAACTTGACGAACAACGCTGGACAAGAGATGAAAGAGGCCAATGGGTACAAGGTGAAAATAGTAACGGTGCTATATATATCGACAAATCGCTGCGGAACGGGAATGTATTTGAAAAAGTAGGTATTAACTACGTATCTATGAAGGGTGAATTACCTCCTGGTGTCACCTTCCGAGGATCGGATGTTGTGATGGCTGACCCAACAACTATAATGCCAGATCAAAAAGGTACTTCTTTCTTCGCTACGAGTACCAGTGTTGTCATTAATGGATCTAATCCAATGATACCGACAGCACACGTTAACTATCGCTACTTCCAATTGGGTGATGGCACTGAACCTGGTTCTTGGTGGTTTGGCGGTGGAGGTGATTTAACACCAATTTACTTATTTGAAGAAGACGCAGTTCATTTTCATCAAGTACATAAAGCAGCTTGCGATCGGCACGATCCAGAACTCTATCCACGCTTGAAAAAGTGGTGTGATGAATACTTTTATCTTCCTCATCGCAGTGAGTGTAGAGGTGTAGGTGGAATTTTCTTTGACAATTTACAACATTCCGATGTCGAAACTTTACTTTCCTTCGTAAAAACTTGTTCTGAAGCTTTCATCCCTGCTTATTTTCCGATTGTCAAACAACGTAAGGATATGGAGTTTACGGAACAGGATAAATATTGGCAGCGTATCAGACGCGGACGTTATGCCGAATTTATTCTACTGCATGACAGAGGTGTTCGATTCGGATTGGAAAGCGGCATTGTGAGTACACAAAGTGTTCTTAATTGTATGCCTGGAGAAGCTTTTTGGAACTATAATGACCAACCCACGGCTGAGAGCCAAGAAGCAAAGCTTCTAGAGGTACTGAGAAATCCCCAGGAATGGGTGTAAAGACGGTCAAGAGCAGATTTGAAAACAGCATCTGATAAAAAATGTTGGCTACCCAAGTCCTAACCCTGTTTTGTTACTCTCGGAAAACAATAATCGAAGCAAGATTCCGAAACTTTGATCGAGTCAAGCTTTGAGTGTTTATTTTCTAACAGGAACTAAAATTTGTAACCAAAACCTGGAGATTAAAGCTCTGAAAGGCTTTCAGTGAGTGGGTTCTCCCAAAGTGATAAAAAGAGGGCTAATACCGTTTCACCTGAAGATTGATACAGATGACAGCCTGTTTTTGAGCCAGGGAAAGTAAGAAAAGTAATTTGTATCAATAATTGAGTGAAATGGTATAATAATTGCCCTAATTTTTACTCTTTACATTTCTTTAGAGATAGCCTCTAAATAGGAAGTAACAAGGTGTTTATGGAAAAATTGCCGACAAGTATTTTGCTAAAAATTAACAAATTATTTCGCTGGTCTAACTCAACTGAATTCGCCAACTTCAAAACTGAAATTAGCAAGTTTTTCCAAGTTAAATGGTTGAGTCATCTCTCCATCAAGCAGCTGCAAGAAGTTGACATTGTATTCCTGTGTATGTTTGCTAGCAGATACCTAACGCTGACGATCATTTTACTATACTTATGGAGTTCAATTCATACTAGTCCTGAATCACCAAGGACATGCTATCCCTGAAGTCAATCGTAGGATTATAGGAGCAAAAGAGTTTATGGCGATCGCTATCTAAAATGTAGCAGCAATCTGCCGTTGATTACCTCGTTTTTTTAGGTCATTTAAATGAGTAATAAACACGGAGAACTCGCAATGGATAACGTTATAGGTATTGGCGACATTACCATGAACGATGTGATGCAAATGGATTCCTCCAAAGCAGTAAGTATGTTTAGGAATCGATTTGCAGCATATAAAAAGCTGTCAGATCAAATTGGAGAAGATGCAGCGTTTGAACAAATGATGTTAGCTTACCCTGGTCATCAAAAGGCGTTCATGGGTGCTTTCATTGACAACACCACCATAGCCAAAGGCTTTAACGATGCAATTCCGATCTTTCGGATCATGGGCTTCAAAATGCAAGTCGTAGATATTTCCCAAGAAGGAAAAGATGCTGCACTAGAAATTCAACGAGTTTGCCCGGTGCTTTCAATTGCCAAAGAATATGGACTTGAAAGCCCTTGCCGAGTTATTTGCGAGATGGAACAAGAAGCAACTAGGAGAGCATTTCCTGGGATGAAAGCTGCAATTATTAGCAAGCAGGCAGATGGTGACTGTGTTTGTATGTTCAAGTATGAAAGACCTGCCAAAGGGTTAGAAGTAAAGCCACAAAAAACACCAAGCTTGTTCTCTCATATTCTTGATTTGATTCGCTTGACTCCTAAAATCTTGCAGATTGGGATGAATCTTTTAAAAACGTCTCTTTTTAAAGGATCGTAACTTTTATGAATGGCATTGTTCAAGACCTCAAGCATTTGATTGCAGGTGAAGTCAGCAACGCTTCAGAAATTTTGACAGAAGTTTCCCAAGATTTTGGTGGTATACTCCAAAAGTCTCCCCAAGTTGTTGTTACTCCTCAAAACGCTAACGATATTGCCCAAACTGTTAAATATGCCGCTCAAAAAGGATTAGTAGTTTCTTCACGCGCTGCGGGACATTCGTTAGGCGGTCAGTCTTTAAACCAAGATGGAATCGTTTTAAATATGAGGAATCTCGATAAAATTCGAGATATCCAAAAAGACCAACTCTGGTTTAAAGCTGATGCGGGGACTTCTTGGAATCAAGTAATCGATACTTGTATTCCTGATGGTTTAGTTCCTCCCGTATTAACCAATTATTTTGGTGTTTCTGTAGGAGGAACTCATTCTGCGGGTGGTATAGGTGCAGCCTCTTTTCGTTACGGAAATCAAGCTGATAATTGTCTTGGTGTAGAAGTCGTAACCGCAGAAGGTGATATTCTCTGGTGTACGCCTGAAGAAAACAGCGAACTTTTTAATCACGTACTTTGCGGTTACGGTCAATTTGGAATTATTACTCAAGTTCAGCACAAACTCAGAGTTTTCCCCTCGCAAACCCGCACCTATTTACTGTTCTATGACAACCTAGATGCTCTTTTGCATGACAAACGGGTTTTAGTAACCGAACAAAGGGTCGATCATCTAGTATCTTTCCCAGTTCCCTGTTTGCAAGGAGTATCCAGAGTAACAGGAATAATGCAACCTTTGATTCAATGGTTTTACACGTTGCGAATTACCGTTGAAGCAAATTCTCTTGATGTTATTGATGACAAAGAAATCTTTGCAGGCTTAAATTTTTATCGTCATATCCATACTGAAGACTTGGGATTTGCACAATTCATCGAACCCATGATTCAAGTAGATAGTAAGGATATCGCTCACCCTTGGATGGATGTTTTTCTCCCGGCCTCATCGGCTAAGAATTACATGGAAACGGCTCTCAAACAGTTGCCTTCTTTTCTCGATATTAGTAAGGCACAAATGGGCTGTTTTTGCTTGGTAAACCGCAATAATACTATGCCCATGTTTCGTTTACCGCAAGAGGAAGAACTGATCATTGGTTTTGGAATTTATCCCAGCATTCCTAAATCGCAAGTTCAACCCATCTTGGCTGAATTGAAAAAGCTCAGTAATCTGAGTTTAGAGATGGGTGGAAAAAGATATTTAACTTGCTGGATAGATTTTACTATTCAACAGTGGCAAAGCCAATTTGGCGATTACTGGCCAAAAGTTAATCAAATCAAAAGGAAGTACGATCCCAAAGGAATATTTAACTCTGGCTTTTTTGAGTACGAACAGATTGCCCATCCAGCGATCGCACCACAGAAAAACCAGCTCGTTGAGGATGTTGCTACTAAGTCTGCGATCGCAGTATAAGTCAGCTCTCAATCATTTTGTTTAGAACCAACTATCCCTCTTTTAAGAAACCATTCTGTTTTCTTTCATCCATAGTGGGCGATCGCTCATGAACAGCTTCTGTCACTCTGGGAAAAGAAAAATGTCAATCCATATTACTTGACCGAGGCTCTAGAAGAAGACAAACTTCAGAGGAGGAAACATGAATATCGCACTTGTAGGTCTTAGTCACAAAACAGCTCCGGTTGAAATTCGGGAAAAACTGAGTATTCCAGAAGAACGAATTGAAAACGCGATCGCCCAGCTGTGTAAATACTCTCACATTGAAGAAGCTGCCATTCTTAGCACTTGTAATCGTTTAGAAATTTACGTAGTTGTAAACAAAATAGATCGGGCAGCTGGTGAGGTGACAGAGTTTCTTTGTGAGTACAGTAAACTGCCTTTTGCAGACTTGCATCAATACTTGTTTACTCTGCTACAGCAAGATGCTGTTAAACATTTGATGCAAGTTGCTTCCGGTTTGGATAGCTTGGTGTTGGGAGAAGGACAAATTCTCGCTCAAGTCAAACACGCCTTCCAACTGGTTCAGCAATACAATCAGGGCGAACGCATCCTCAATCAGTTGTTCAAGCAAGCCGTTACCACTGCAAAGCGGGTTAGAACGCAGACATCAATCGGTACGGGTGCGGTTTCGGTTAGCTCTGCGGCAGTAGAATTAGCCCAAATCAAAGTAGAGAAGTTATCGGCTTGCCGAGTGACAATTGTCGGCGCTGGCAACATGGCTCGGCGACTGGTGCAACATCTAATCTCTAAAGGCGCAACTCAAATTTCGATTGTAAATCGTTCCATCGAACGAGCTGAAGAATTGGCGAATCAATTTAGTGATGCTGGAGTGCAATATTATCCGCTCGCTGAATTGATGTCATTGGTGGCAGCTGCGGATTTGGTCTTTACCAGCACTGCTTCAGTTGAACCCTTACTCGATAGAGCCAAACTCAAAGCTGCATTGAAACCCGAACAGCCTTTGATGCTGTTTGATATTTCAGTCCCTCGCAACGTTGATGCGGACGTTAATGAGCTACCTCACGTGCGGGTGTTTAACATTGATGATTTAAAAACCGTCGTTGCCCAGAATCAAGAAAGTCGTCGGCAAATGGCAATAGAGGCGCAAGTATTAATTCAAGAGGATTTAGAAGCATTTCAAACTTGGTTGCGATCGCGAGAAACCGTTTCTATTATTAGCTGTTTACGGGACAAAATGGAAAAAATTCGCGAACAAGAGTTAGAAAAAGCTTTGTCCCGTATGGGGTCTGATTTTGCTAAAAAACATCAAGAAGCCGTCGAAGCCCTAACTCAAAGGATTATCAACAAAATTCTCCACGAACCGATGGTGCAACTGCGGACACAGAGGGATGTAGAAGCTCAACGCCTTGTCCTTCAAGTTCTGCAAGAGTTGTTTAATCTAGATACAGGAGAGGTGCAATCTAATTTTGTTGCCCAAACATCCTCTTTATCAATAAGCACCATAGAAATAGCTGCAAAAAATATCAATCTTGCTCAAATCAGACTTGAAAGTATTGAAGTCCATGCAAAAGTTGAGGAAGTTATTGCTCAAAGCGTAACTTAAGAAAATTCATTATTCTCCATAGCAATAACAGGAAGCAAGTATGTTAAAAAACTTCTGGTACGCTTGTGAGTTCAGCGCCGCCGTTACTAAAAAGCCCAAGCAAGTTCGGATATTCAATCAGAAATTTGTCTTCTACCGTAACAGTCAAGGACGATTGATAGCTCTGCAAGATCGGTGTCCCCATCGTGGTGCTGCCTTATCTCTCGGTTGGGTAAAAGATGACTGTATCCAATGCCCCTATCATGCTTGGAAGTTTCAAGCAGATGGAAGATGTATTGACATTCCTGCTAATCAACCCGGGATTCCTATTCCCAAGAATGCTCGCGTAGATAGCTATCCAATACGGGAAAAATACGGTTTTATCTGGCTATTTTATGGGGACTTACCAGAAGAAGAGCGTCCGCCAATCCCACCCTTGCCAGAATTTGAAGACCCAAGCCTACAGAAAATTTTCTTTGAATACGAACTGAACGCTCACTACACCCGCACGCTGGAGAATGATATGGATATGTCTCACGTATCTATTATTCATTCCAAGTCTTTCGGCAATGGGTTTGCATTAGAGCAAAAAATGGAAGATTACGAGTTGAATGTAGGAGAGTGGGAGGGTCACGCCAAAGTTAACGTCAGAGATTACACCCAAGCAAAAGACATTTTCGCCTTTGTCTTTCGCCCATTGAAAGCCAATGTGAAGGTGACTTTAGGCTTTTATATGCCCAATATCACTCGGTTAGTGGTTGACTTCGGTCGTGGCAAGCTGGTTAATTTTACTGTTCACGTTCCTGTTGACGATCGCACCACGATTACCAAGCGAATTCAGTTTCGCAGTTTTTTAACTTTCCCTTGGGCTGATGGCATATTTCAGCGAGCAGCTTACAAAGTTGTGATGGAAGATAAGGGAGTGGTTGAGTCCGAATACCCGATGGCAGTTCCCGATCAGTTGTCAGACGAAGTTCACGTTCCTTGCGATAACTTATCTCTTGCTTATCGCAAACTTCGGCAAAAATGTTTGGCTATGGGGTGGGGTATGAAACCTTATCAGAACCAATCAAACAACTCGAACGGAAATTTAATCCAACCTTCCTCTGTTTTATTGAAGAACTAAATTTAGAGTTCGTTGTATGACTAAGGCGGGCAAGATGCCTACCCTACAAGATTGGATTATTTGTTGCCAATCACAAATTATTGAAGGCAATTCTGCATACTTGGTCTTGAAATCACAATTATTAAATCTAGGGAGAAATGTATGGGGAATTATACGTTACTGCAAGCTGCGCGAGGTGAAGTACTCGATCGCCCTCCGGTATGGGTGATGCGCCAAGCAGGTCGCTACATGAAAGTTTATCGAGACTTGCGCCAGAAGTATCCTTCGTTCCGCGATCGCTCTGAGAACCCTGACTTAGCCGTGGAAATCTCGCTGCAACCTTTCCGTGCCTTCCAACCCGATGGGGTGATTATGTTTTCAGATATCCTCACGCCATTGCCCGGTATGGGTATCTCCTTTGATATTATCGAAAGTAAAGGGCCAATATTCGAGCAGCCAATCCGCACGCAAGCACAAATTGAGGCGCTGACTGTCCTCGATCCCGAAGCTTCTTTACCCTTCGTGCGGCAAATCCTGACGACGCTACGCCAAGAAGTTAACGGTCAAGCTACTGTCTTGGGCTTTGTTGGCGCTCCTTGGACGCTAGCTGCCTATGCAATTGAAGGTAAAAGCTCAAAAGACTACGCCATTATCAAAAGGATGGCTTTTTGCCAACCTGCGATGCTACATCAATTTTTAGGGAAACTGGCAGATGCGATCGCAGTTTACGCCCGCTACCAAATTGATGCCGGTGCCCAAATCGTGCAACTGTTTGACTCTTGGGCGGGACAACTCAGCCCTGAAGATTTCCAAACGTTTTCTCTACCTTACCTGCAACGAGTCGTGCAACAGGTTAAAGCAACGCACCCGGACACGCCCCTAATTTTGTATATCAACAACAGTGCTGGAATCCTAGAGTTAATGGCGCAATCGGGTGTCGATATCATCAGCGTAGACTGGACTGTGGATATGGCAGTAGCGCGGCAGCGACTTGGTGCAAATATTGGAGTCCAAGGAAATATCGATCCGTGCGTGTTGTTCGGTACTAAAGAGCTAATCCGCGATCGCATTCTGGACACGATTCGCAAAGCGGGGAATCAGAAGCACATCCTCAATCTCGGTCACGGGATTTTACCGAACACTCCAGAAGAGAATGTTGCTTTCTTTTTTGAGACAGTCAAGCAGCTCAACTACTCGTCAAACAATCTCAACTAAAAGTTATGACTTCAGTTCAACCCGCTTCATCTAACATTTCCAGTCCCCTTCGCACCATCCGCATCGGTTCTCGTAAAAGCCAACTCGCACTCGTGCAAACTTACTGGGTTCGAGAACAACTCCAAAAGCATTTTCCCGATATTTCCTTTGAAGTCCACACCATGTCCACCCAAGGCGACAACATCTTGGATGTGGCATTAGCCAAGATTGGCGATAAGGGATTATTCACCAAAGAACTTGAATTGGGAATGCTCAATCAGGAGATTGACTTTGCAGTTCACTCTCTCAAGGATCTGCCGACTTGCTTGCCAGAGGGGTTAGCGTTAGCAGCCGTAACAGAACGGGAAAACCCAGCAGATGCTTTAGTTGTGCATCAAAAGCACAAAGATAAGCAAATCGATACGCTACCAGAAGGCACAGTCATCGGTACTTCTTCCCTGCGCCGCCTCGCACAATTGCGTTATCACTTCCCCCATTTTACTTTTAAGGACGTGCGCGGCAACTTAAATACGCGCTTGGCAAAGCTGGATGATGGAGAGTACGATGTGCTGATTTTGGCAGCAGCAGGGTTGCAGCGATTGGGAATGAGCGATCGCATTCATCAAATTCTGCCCACCGAACTTTCTCTTTATGCTGTCGGACAGGGAGCTTTAGGGATTGAATGCCGCGCTGACGATTTGCAAGTGCTGTCATTACTCAAAGCAATCGAACACATCCCTACCCGCGATCGCGTTTTAGCCGAACGTGCCTTCTTGCGAGAACTAGAAGGTGGCTGCCAAGTACCAATCGGTGTTGATACGCACCTAGACGGAAATACACTGACATTAACAGGATTAGTCGCCAGCGTCGATGGCAAACGTCTAGTCAAAGATTCTGTTACGGGCACTGTTAGCGAAGCAGAAAATTTAGGTATTCAATTAGCTCATAAATTGCGGCAACAGGGAGCTACAGAGATTTTGGCTGAAATTTTCCAGACAGTCCAGCGTAGTTAGGGACTTGCAACTCCTGTCGCTGTGTAGGCCTACGGTGTACACACATCTCTGTACAAACCCAAAATTGTTGGAGATCCCCCTAAATCCCCCTTAAAAAGGGGGACTTTAAGAGACTTTTGCCCCCCTTTTTAAGCAGGGCTGATTCATTCCCTAAAACAGGTAAAATTGCAAGTGTTGAGGGGAGGAAAATTATGGGTAGTTCTCTGATTGAACA
>NZ_JBALDU010000111.1:0-97849 GCF_036917235.1 Nostoc sp. | reverse complement strand
AGCCGCAGTTGTTCAATCAGAGAACTACCCATAATTTTCCTCCCCTCAACACTTGCAATTTTACCTGTTTTAGGGAATGAATCAGCCCTGCCTTTTTAAGGGGGGTTGGGGGGATCTAAGACTTTGAAAACACGGCCTAGTCCTAATAGCTTGATTTCGGAAAATTGGTATTAGTGCAACTTATAAGCAACCTTAGCGAGGTCATAAGCCAAAGCACGAGCCATCTCATACCCTTCCTCCTCCCCAACCAATCCCCGTGCAACCAATCCAGCCAACCAATTACAAGCTACCCGCCGCCAGACATTATGACGAGCCGGAATCGAAACGAAAGCCCGTGTATCATCATTAAATCCAGCAGTATTATAAATTCCCGCAGTTTCCATTACCTGATTGAAATAACGCTCCATACCATTTACGCTGTCGTGAAACCACCAAGGTGGGCCGAGCAATACACTGGGATAATGACCAGCTAAGGGAGCCATCTCGCGGCTATAAGTGCTTTCATCCATACCAAAAATGATTAAATGGAAGCGGCGATCGTTGCCGTAAGCTGACAACAACGGGTGCAGATTTTGAGTCCACTCTATTTTTACGGGAATATCAGCACCTTTATCAGATCCAAATCTTTCAAATAAAGCCGGGTTATGGTTACGCATCACACCGCAATGCATTTGCATGACCAACCCATCTTCCACACTCATCCGCGCCATTTCCATGAAGATATGACCGGTAAAATGTTCGACATCACCTGGATTCAACTTGCCGATTAATGCTCTTGCAAAGATAGCTTCAGCATCTTGCTCAGAAAGGCGTGTAGTATAAGGTGTAGCTGCACCTTGATCGGTAGCTGTCGCACCCATTTTTTTAAAGAAAGCTCGACGTTCTTCTAAAGCTTCCACAAAATTGGCATAAGTGCTAATTTCTCTACCGATAGTGCTTTCCAATTTGGTAAGATTTTCACGCCAACCAGGAGCATCCAGATTCACTACTGCATCAGGGCGAAAAGTTGGTCTAATTTGAGTGAAACCTTCTTCGTGGAGCGATCGCTGATTCTCTAGGTTATCACTGGCGGCATCGGTAGTACAAAGCACTTCGATATTAAAGCGTTTGAATAAAGCACGAGGAGAAAACTCCGGTAAGGCTAACAAACCTTCTAGACAATCATAGATATATCCTGCGTTGCGAGAGTTTAAAGGTTCATCCAGCCCAAAGACGTTAGTTAGTTCTTCTTTCAGCCACAACCCAGACGGAGTACCCTGGAATAGATAAAAATGGTCGGCGAACAATTGCCAGATTTTACGGTGGTCGGTTTCTCCTGCTGAACCATCATTGCTTGGTATGCCCAAAGCTTGCAGAGATACGCCCCGACTATAGAGCATCCGCAAAAGGTAGTGGTCAGGGATAATCAGTAATTCGGTTGGTGAACCAAAACGGGCTGCGGGATTAGCTAACAAAGCTGGATCTACGTGTCCGTGTGGGCAAATTAGAGGTAACGCAGATATACTATCAAAAAATTGATGTGCCAGTCGTCTTTGAACTGGTTCTGGAGAAAAGCAGCGATCGGGAGATAAACTCGGTTTTTTAGTTAACATAATTTTTGTATAAATTGTTTGGAATTTTAAATTGTTAATAATGCTGCACTGCTACTACGCTTTAATAGAAAAGGAGATAAAACGCGGTTTTCCACAGTTTTTTCTTCTATTAAATCGAGTAACATTTGCATGGCATAGCCACCAATTTCCAACATTGGCTGGCTGATTGTGGTCAGTGCAGGCGTAACGTAACCGCCCAAAGCAATACCATCAAATCCGACGATACTTAAATTTCGTGGTACTAAAATACCTAGTTCTTGACAGGCTAACAAAGCGCCAACTGCCACCATATCGTTGTAACAAAATATGCCTGTTACTTCCGCAGCCAATAGTTTAGACAGCATATTTTGTCCAGTGTTCACATCGCTGGTTCTGGTATCATATTCGTCACTAATTGAAACCCAATCAGTATTTTGTGGAATACCAACTTCCGCAAGGGCCATTTGATATCCTTCTAGGCGCTGCTTATTTGACCTGCTGCGATCGCCTACACCCAGATAACCAATGGCAGTGTGTCTCAGACTAATTAGATGCTCTGTGGCTAATTTAGCACCTAAGCGATCGTCTATTGCAACTGAATGAAATATTTCCGATTGGTCTTCAGTTTGACTATTAATCAAAACTGTTGGCACAGCAATTTGTGTAAGTTGTTTAGTATGCTGTTTACTAATTCGTGAGTCGGCTATTAAGATCCCGTCCACCCTGCGGCGATGAAAAGTATCAATAGCTGCCATTTCCTGCTCAAAATCTCGGTGTGAAGCACTCAATAAAACACTCAAACCCGCTGGTTTGGCTATCTTCTCGATTCCCTCTACCACCTCAGCGTAAAAGGGATCTGAAATTGAAGTTACTACTACACCAATAGTATTAGTACGTTTATTTTGCAAACTTTGAGCAATAGCATTCGGCACATAGCTCATTTCCTCTGCCAGTCGCTTAATTTCTTCTCGCACTTTCGGGCTAATCAGAGCATTATCTCGCAAAGCGCGTGAGACTGTAGAATGAGAAACCCCTGCTCTGCGGGCAATATCTTCAATTGAAATTCTTCGTTTATTCATTATTTTATCTTAGCTTTTAAATATTGCACACGTGTGCAATTGTATGTATTATAGAAAATAATCGTTATTTGTCAAGAAATTTTAATACAACTCACATTTCGCATGGGAAGGAGTTAATAGTCCTGACTTTTACCTCTGTCCATGATTACAAGTTACAAATTACCAATTCCGAATTAGTTGAACTTTTATTAAGAAAAAAATGATTATTATCGTCATGGGTGTATCTGGTTCTGGAAAAACCACCATCGGAAAACTACTAGCAGACTCCTTACAATGGAAATTTAGCGACGCTGATACTTTCCACTCGCCAGAGAATGTTGAGAAAATGCGGTGCGGTATTCCTCTGAGTGAAGCTGATAGGATGCCTTGGTTACAAGCTTTGCAAACAGCCATTAAACACTGGCTGCAAGAAAATAAAAATGTGGTGCTGGCGTGTTCGGCTTTAAAAGATAGCTATCGGAAATTTTTGGTATTGGATAGCGAACGCACCAAACTAGTTTACCTCAAAGGGTCTTATGAGTTGATTCAAATGCGGTTACAAGAGCGTAGCAATCATTACATGAGCGAAAAACTACTCGACAGCCAGTTTTATACCCTTGAAGAACCAGTAGATACTCTATCTATGGATGTTGCACAGCCACCCCAGATAATTGTCCAAAACATTAGAACGGCGTTGGAAATTTAGCTTATTGGTGATAACCGTAATATTAAGATTAATCACGTATTTAGGAAAACACGAACTATTGGCAACTAAATCACATCAGATGTCAGTCTAAATAAATATCAAAGCAAGCAAATAACTGTAATGGAAGGAGAAAAGTAGTGTTTCTAAGATTAGCGCAACAACATCAGCAATTCGTCCAAGACTTGGTAATGAACCTACAAGCCTTGACAATTATACTTGAGCAGCGTGGCTATACTGCCTCATGTTATACATGCGGCGACCAACTGAAAAGTGCTTCATTTATGGTTAGCCTCAGAGAAAAGCACCTGATTCGGTTTTTAGTGTCTGATTACGGAATTACTTGGATGGAA
The DNA here is from genome assembly GCF_036917235.1 of Nostoc sp. Taxonomy (GTDB): domain Bacteria; phylum Cyanobacteriota; class Cyanobacteriia; order Cyanobacteriales; family Nostocaceae; genus Nostoc. The sequence continues at coordinate 94,164 of NZ_JBALDU010000111.1, read as the reverse complement.
TTGTGGGACGATCGCGAATTAATGAAGTTGGAAGGTGCAGAAGCGATCAACCAGCTACAAGAGTTGGCTAACCTTATTAAGTATTCCACTACTGTACAATTGACAAATTGATACTAAGGTGGTTGAGTCAGACATCATATTTCATAAATATAACTTTTTAGATATGTATAAGCGAAAATATTATCTTATGGTTAGTAAATTTATGCACAGATGTACAAAAAATAAAAGCACCATTTTTATTCTGAACCAAACAGATCGGATAAAACACTTGGTGAAGTAGAGCGTGCATGGGTATGCAAAGGCGAAATGAAACTTAACACATATTTTTGCACACGTGTGCAAAAATAATAAATAAGTCCAAGACAACTTATGCACACCTGTGCAAGAAAGAGTGCGAAAGTACCATTTAACAAATACAATATTAACAAGTAGGAAGATATGTCTCAAACTTTAAATAATGCCATTCTTCAGCTTCAAAACAATCCCTTACATTCACTAGAAGAATGGGAAGAAGACTTACTTAATCGCTATCCCGATCCAGATAGGATAGTTAAAGAAGGTAAAACCACCGAAGAGTATAGGAATTACGAAGCGACTGTTAGAAATACGGTCAAAGAGTTTTATCGGTTAAATCATATTAATCAAACACATAATTTTGTACTTCAAAAAGAAAAAGAATTTTTGAAGTTTGATAAAAAAGAAATGTCTGTTTGGGATGCGGTCGAATTTTTGAATCAATTAGTCGATGATTCCGATCCTGATACAGACATGGATCAGTTACAGCATTTATTGCAAACATCAGAAGCCATTCGCGCCGATGGTCATCCTGACTGGATGGTACTTACTGGTTTCTTTCACGATATGGGAAAAGTGCTTTGTCTGTTTGGTGAGCCTCAATGGGCTACCGTAGGTGATACTTATCCTGTAGGTTGTGCATTTTCTGATAAAATTGTTTTCTCAGAATTCTTTAAAGAAAATCCTGATTATAATAACCCCGATTACAACACTAAATATGGCATTTATAAACCTAACTGTGGATTGAGTAATGTACATATATCGTGGGGGCATGATGAGTATTTTTATCAGATGATGAAAAACTATTTGCCCGAACCTGCATTGTATATGCTTCGCTATCACTCATTTTATCCTCAACATCGTGACAATGCGTATGAACATTTGATGGATCAACACGATCGAGAAATGTTTAAATGGGTACGTTTGTTCAATCCCTACGATTTGTATTCAAAAAACCCTATTCCCCCTGATTGGCAGAAATTAAAACCATACTATGAAGATTTGGTGGCTAAATATTTACCCGCAACATTAAAGTTTTAAACTGGTTAAAGAAGAATTCAGAATCTTCTATTTGTCAGGGGATAAAGGAAGAACAATATATTAATATATAAATGTTCTTTATCCCTAATCAGGCTTAAAAATATTATCTTGTTGACTCCTCTATTGCCTGCAAGTGATGGAGGAGGAATAACAAATAAATACGCTTGACAAGCTGATTAGAGTTCATTTATAAAATCTAACCCAAGGATGTTTACATTTTTCAAAATCTAGCATTCGCAATCAAAAAGTTCTCTACTTTAATAGTATCTTTTCTGAGAAATATTGATTGAGAAATGTTAACGTTTTTAACATTTACCCTAATATTGAATAGGCTAATTTATGCGGATGCTTTGAAAAAAAGACCTGGGGTTATATTGCGAAATTCAAAAGCTTTTCCATTTGTAAAGTTCGATAAACAAAGTTAATTTTTGCACAGGAGCGGGATAAAATGAAAAAAGTCAAAACCAATAAAGATTGACAACTTTAATAAAACTAATTTTTGGAAGTTTCACTTAAAAGCTGTTTTCAGGCTATGAACTACGAAGTAATTTCACCAAAATCAAAATAATGTGATTATTTGAAGTAGTGTAATGTTCATGATTTTGCTTTAATAATAACCCATTTTCTTTCGTGACACTAATAGCAATAATTCCAATTACGTCACATTAAAACGCTTTTGGAGTTGAAAGTACAAAAACTATTAGTATCACTAGGTTAGTCCTAAGATTTTCAGACCTATTTACATTGTCATGACCTTTCTCAAATTTAAATCCGTTGTTATAAATATGAAAAGAATTTCACTCATAATTGGCATATTAGGTTTCGCGGTTGTTGGTTGCACAAATGGTGTTAAAAATGATACCGCTGCGACTAATAGTAACAACAAAGCTACTAACATAAGTGCAGAGAGTCTTACTAGTCCAAATAAAAAATTGCAAACAATCGGCGTTGCTTTGGGTGATTTAGGCAATCCCTTCTATAATGCAGTGCAGAAGGGGGCTGAGACAGAAGCCCAGAAAATCGGGGGTAATATCAGAGTTAATGCAGTTTCCAGTGCCTTTGATTTGAACCAACAAACCAACCAAATCGAAAATTTTACGGCTGCGAATACTGACCTAATTATCCTCAGCGCTGTTGATAAAAAAGGAGTTAAACCAGTTATTGACCAAGCAAGGCTTGCAGGTAGGGTTGTGATTGCATTAGATTCAGCCGTTGATGCAGATGTAGATGCGATGATTAGTTCCAACAATACCCAAGCTGGTGAGGTTGCTTGCCAATATATTGCCGATCGCATCAAAGGTCAAGGTAGTGTAGTCATTCTCAACGGTACTCCGATGGACTCAATCAATCAGCGAGTGAGTGGCTGTGAGAAATCATTGTCTAAATATCCGAATATTAAACTCATCTCTAAAGAGCAAAACGCTGAAGGGACAAGGGATGGAGGACTGAGAGTTATGAGCGATTTGCTGACAACCTTTCCCAAAATTGATGCCGTTTTTGCCACTAACGACCAAAGCGGTGTCGGCGCAGATTTAGCAGCTAAACAAGCAAGACGTAAAGAATTTTTTATTGTTGGGGTTGACGGATCGCCAGATGCAACCAAAGCAATGGAAGATAAGGATGGTGTGTTTGCTGCAACTGCTGCTCAAAATCCCGCAGGGATGGCCCAAAAAGCGGTTCAGATTGGCAATGATATCATCCAGGGTAAAAAACCTGAGTCACCGAATATTCTGATTCCAGTCAACTTGGTTACTAGAGAGAACCTCAGCAGCTATCAAGGCTGGTAATTTGTAATTCGTAATACTTCGGCTACGCTCAGTACAAGTTCGTAATTCGTAATTACAAAACACAGAAAAAGGCTTGATAAAGCAAGGTTACGCGATGTGCAACTTATCCTTAGAACCCCACTTCTATTCCTCTCCCCCACAGGGAGAGAGGCTTTGATTCTTGCTCCCCTTCCCTTGTAGGGAAGGGGTTGGGGGTTAGGTCTGAGAGGAAGTTGCACACGGCGTACGTAAGGTTAGTATATTTTACCCCGTTTTTTAAAATACATCGTTTCCAAATTTGGTGTAACTAAGAATCACTTGTAGGAGATATATGAATGTGAAAAAGATTGCGATCGCAGCTAGTTTACTAGGTATCATCAGTGGTAGTCTTGTCGGCTGTACAAATGGTTCTCCCGATGGCAACACAGCTACTAACACTGATACTAAACCTGCTACCAATACCAGTGCAGAGACTCAAACTGCCACTGGCAATGGAAAATTAAAATCAGTTGCCTTTACCGTTGGTGATTTAAGTAATCCCTTCTTCGTTCTCATGGGACAAGCAACTGAGGCAGAAGCGAAGAAAATCGGCGGCAAGGATGTCAATGTTACCGTAGTTTCCAGTGCCTATGACCTCAACCAACAAGCCAATCAAATTGAAAATTTCACGGCTTCCAACACTGACATCATTATCGTCAATGCTGCTGATAAAAGTGGTATTAAGCCAGCAATTGAGAAAGCGAAACAAGCAGGTAGAATTGTCATTGCAGTAGATACAGGAGCGGAAGGAGGTGTAGATGCCACCATTACAACTAATAATGTCCAAGCTGGAGAAGTTAGTTGCAAGTATATTGCTGACCGCCTCAAGGGTAAAGGTAATGTTGTCATAGTTAACGGGCCGCCGGTGGACTCGGTGATTCAGCGAGTTACTGGCTGCGAGAACGTATTGTCTAAATATCCCGATATCAAGATACTCTCCAAAAACCAGAATGCAGAGGGTAGTCGGGATGGAGGACTCAGAGTTATGACTGATTTGCTCACAACCTTTCCCAAGATTGATGCGGTTTTTGCCATCAACGATCCCAGTGGAGTCGGCGCAGAACTAGCAGCGAACCAAGCACAACGTAAAGATTTCTTTATTGTCGGGGTTGATGGTGCGCCAGAAGCAATAACTGCGATCGCAGCTAAAGATGGTATATATGCAGCAACTGCTACTCAAAATCCGCGAGGGATGGCCGAAAAAGCCGTTCAAGTTGGCAACGACATCTTAAATGGTAAAAAACCTAGCAGTTCTACCATTTTGATTCCAGTTAAGTTGATCACAAAAGATAACGTCAGCACAGAAAAAGGCTGGAAGTAATAGAAATTGTGAATTTGCAATTGAAAAATATGCCTTTTGATATCAATCCTTTGGCGCATTTGTAAAGTTTTTGCACATACCTAGAATGTCTGGCGGTTTTCACTTAAATTAATACCAAACCTCATCTTTGTTCCTGTCTTTTATTTAATAAAAAGATGGGTTTAGAAAGAGGTTAAAACTCTGCTGCACCCAATTGATAACCGCTATGTATGTGCATCAGTGGAAAGTTTGAGTGTCTATTTATAGCACTTAAACTTTCCCAAGAATCTCTCTGAACTAACGTTAACGACAAAGGATGAAAATATCTCTTTACAACTCCTAGTCAGCTTTTAAAACATGATTTTGTAATCAATCAAATATGAATTTATTAATTTCTAATTCACGCTCGCGAATTTTAAATAGTTTTTACAGGTTTTGCTCATGACAACCAATATTGAAACCTCACTTTCTGATACACCAACTAGCACCCCAGTGTTAGAAATGCAAGGAATTACAAAACGATTTCATGGTGTATCTGCGCTCCAAAATGTTAATCTCACCATTTATCCGGGAGAAGTTCACGCCCTCATGGGTGAAAACGGAGCGGGCAAAAGTACATTGATGAAAATCCTGGCAGGGGCTTACATTGCCGACGAAGGAGAAATTCGCATCAATGGTCAACCCTTGAAAATTACCGACCCAGCGACAGCACGCAAAGCGGGTATTAATCTGATTTATCAAGAACTGAATGTTGCACCGAATTTAACCGTTACCGAAAATATGTTTATGGGTAGCGAGTTGCGGCGAGGTCAGCTTTTAGACCGCCAAGCGATGCGACTGGAAGCAGAGCAAGTGCTGGAAAGCCTGGGAGCCAATTTTACCGCCCAGACTATAGTTGGTACTTTGTCCATCGCCGAACAGCAGCAAGTGGAAATTGCCAGGGCACTGAAAGATAAAAGCCGCGTTTTGGTGATGGATGAACCAACAGCAGCATTGTCTGACCGCGAGAGCGACCATTTATTTGAGGTCATTCGCAAACTGCGGAATGATGGCATTGCCATTATTTACATCAGCCATCGGATGGAAGAAATCTATGCCCTAGCTGACCGGATTAGTGTGTTGCGCGATGGTCAATATATTGGCAGTCTGACACGCAGCGAAATTTCTCCACAGCGATTGGTGCAAATGATGGTCGGTCGCTCCATGCAAGACTTTTACGAACATCAACGGCAAATGAATCCTGGCCCAGTGGTGCTGTCAGTCAGAAATATGAGTGACGCTCGCAAGAAGATTGAGCCGGCTAGTTTTGAACTTCATGCTGGAGAAATTCTGGGTTTAGCTGGGTTAGTTGGTGCCGGACGCACAGAACTATCCCGGCTGATTTTTGGTGCAGACCGCAAAGCTAGCGGTGAAGTATTCTTGAATGGCAAAAAACTGGAAATTAATAGCCCCAGTGATGCCATTGCAGCCGGAATTGGCTACGTCCCCGAAGACCGCAAAGACCAAGGTTTATTTCTGGAGATGAGCGCCCGCAAGAATATTGCCATCAATACACTCAAGCAAGATGCAAGGGGTGGAATTGTTAACTGGCCTTCTGTGAATCGGCTGTCAACAGACGCGGTGGAAAACTTTAATATCCGCCTAGCCAATTTGGAAATTAGAGCGCTCGATCTTTCTGGTGGTAATCAGCAGAAGCTACTGCTAGCGCGTTGGTTAGCCATTAAACCAAGAGTGTTGATGTTAGATGAACCGACACGCGGCGTAGATATCGGTGCTAAAAGTGAAATTTACCGAATTATGAGCGAATTAGCAGCGCAAGGTGTTGCTATTTTAATGGTTTCCAGCGAACTATCAGAGATTGTCGGTATGAGCGATCGCGTCTTGGTGATGCGACAAGGACAGCTGGTAGGCGAACTGGATGGCAGTCTTGGCAAAGAAATCACCCAAGAAAAGATTATGCACTACGCAACTGGAGCATCGGAGGTATCAGCATTATGAGTCAGACAGTCAGACCGCCTATCAATAAATCAGCTAACAATCCCGCAGCTCGCAACCGGAAATCAATCAGCACTCTGTTGGAAGTTGCGGGTATTTTGCCAATCTTAGTAATTATCTGCATCTTATTTGCATTCCTTTCTCCCAACTTCCTCACCGGCGGTAACATCGTTAATATCTTGCGTCAGGCATCAATCAATATTGTGCTGGCGACAGGAATGACTTTTGTAATTCTCACCGGCGGTATTGACCTTTCAGTTGGGTCAATCTTAGCTGTTTCTGCGGTAGTTGCCTTGCTAGTATCGCTACTACCTGCTTTAAGTTGGGCGGCTGTACCTGCGGCCTTGCTGGCAGGATTGCTCTTAGGCTTACTCAACGGTGCGCTCATTACCTTTTTGGATGTACCACCTTTTATTGTCACCTTGGGTTCACTTACCGCCTTACGGGGTGTGGGCTTCTTGATTGCCAAGGGGACAACCCTGATTAACCGGGACATAAATTTTGCTTGGGTGGGTAATAGTTATGTCGGCCCTCTGCCGTGGCTAGTAATCATTGCGCTACTGACGGTAATTGCTAGCTGGTTTGTGTTGCGGCAAACTGTTTTAGGAGTGCAGATATATGCCGTTGGTGGTAACGAACGGGCAGCTAGATTAACAGGGATTAAAGTTAATCGGGTGTTGCTATTCGTCTATGGTATTAGCGGATTGCTGGCAGGCTTAGGAGGAATCATGAGCGCCAGCCGTCTTTATAGTGCCAGTGGCGTATTAGGTCAGGGTTATGAATTAGATGCGATCGCAGCTGTTATTCTAGGTGGAACAAGCTTTACGGGTGGTATTGGCACCATTGGCGGCACTCTTCTCGGTGCATTAATTATTGCTATTCTCAACAACGGTTTAACCTTGTTGAACCTATCTTACTTCTGGCAACTAGTCGTCAAAGGACTAGTAATTATTTTGGCAGTAATGATCGATCGGTTACGCAGACGTTCCAGACGATAAAGGGAACTGGGGACTGGGTATTGGGATTTTACGGTGTACACACAAATCTCTTAACCTGCACCTTTGTTACATCGACCTGCACCTTTGTTGCATCAACCTGTACCTTTATTGCATTGACCTGCACCTTTGTTGCATCGACCTGCACCTTTGTTGCATCGACCTGTACCTTTGTTGCATCAACCTGCATCTTTATTGCATCGACCTGTACCTTTGTTGCATCAACCTGCATCTTTATTGCATCGACCTGCAAAAATTAACCTGCCCTATGTTAAGCAGTAACTTTAAAATACTTGTGTATACACGGCAGGTATTGAGGACTAAGGGATGCAGAGAATAACTAACTAATGCCCATACCCAACGCCCCATACCCAACGCCCCATGCCCAATGCCCAATGCCCAATGCCCACAATATATAAACTATGTCATCTACTACTATTCGTCGTAAAGCCAACACGTTTTATGTCATTTTGATTGCTGGTGCCGCTGCCCTCGGCGGATTTTTATTCGGTTTTGATACTGCTGTAATCAACGGCGCGGTTTTATCTCTAGCAAAAGCTTTTAACACCAGTAGTTGGGTAACAGGGCTGGCAGTGTCCCTAGCGTTGCTGGGTTCTGCGGTAGGAGCCTTCTTTGCCGGACAGATTGCAGACCGTTATGGTCGAGTTAACGCAATGGTGGTCGCTTCGGCGTTGTTTACTATCAGTGCCATTGGCTCTGGGTTTGCCTTCACAATCTGGGATTTTATCTTTTGGCGAGTATTGGGTGGGATTGGCATTGGCGTTGCTAGCGTCATCGCGCCAGCTTACATCGCCGAATGTTCTCCTACCCATTTGCGGGGAAGGTTAGGATCTCTGCAACAATTAGCGATCGTAGTGGGAATTTTTGTTGCCTTATTGAGCGACTACTTTATCGCTACGTCAGCAGGTTCAGCAGACTCGCCGTTTTTGTTTGGGGTTGCAGCTTGGCGCTGGATGTTTTGGACAGCAGTCCCGCCAGCAATATTCTACGGGATGGTAGCTTTAACAATTCCTGAATCTCCCCGTTATTTGGTTGCCAAAGGACGAGAATCAGAAGCTGCTAACGTTCTGACCAAGATTTTAGGGGGTGACGTACTGCCAAAAATTGAAGAAATTCGGCAGACAGTGCTTCGGGAACGCCAACCCAGTTTTTCTGACCTCTTAAGCAGAAGTGGCGGACTCCTGCCCATTGTTTGGGTAGGAATAGGCTTATCTGTATTACAGCAATTTGTTGGGATTAATGTAATCTTCTACTACAGCAGCGTTTTGTGGCGGGCTGTCGGCTTTTCCGAAAAAGATTCCCTATCAATCACGGTGATTACAGGAGCCGTCAACATTATTACAACACTGATTGCGATCGCCTTCGTGGATCGATTTGGTCGCAAGCCTTTACTTATAGTAGGGTCGATTGGCATGACCTTGACCTTGGGGACGATGGCTTATCTTTTTGGCAATGCTCCTCTCGATGCTGCTGGGAACCCCAATCTCACCGGAAGCGCCGGGACTATGGCTCTCATTGCAGCCAACCTCTATGTGTTCTGCTTCGGTTTCTCCTGGGGGCCAGTAGTTTGGGTGCTGTTGGGAGAAATGTTTAATAACAAAATTCGAGCCGCCGCGCTTTCGATTGCAGCTGCCATACAATGGGTTGCGAATTTCGTTATCTCCACAACATTTCCTCCCATACTGCAATATTTCGGTCTAGGTTCTGCCTATGGACTCTATACAATTTCAGCAGCTACCTCACTCTTTTTCATTCTCTTCTTTATTAAAGAAACCAAAGGAATTGAGTTAGAAGATATGTAATTCGTAATTCGTAATGGGCTGCGCTCTAAGCAAAGCTATGCCGCAGGCTTTACGTAATTTGTAGAGGAGGAGAGGTATTTTATCTCCCCTTACTCTCTTCTGCGATCGTATATCCAGGAAACAAACATCAGACAACAACTAAATACAAACTCTCGCTTCAGTCAATCACGAAAAAGATGGAAACTATCAATACGGCTCTTTGTTCTTCTGGTTTATCCGGCATGGTATTTCATGCGCCGTTTATTGATTTGCATCCCGGATTTAAATTAGCCGGTTCTTGGGAAAGAAGCAAAAAGCTGATACAAGAACATTATCCTGATGTCAAAAGCTATCCTTCTTTGGAAGCATTGCTAGCAGACGAGCGAGTAATATTAGTGGTAGTAAATACACCCACTTATACCCATTACGATTATGCTAAACAGGCATTGCTTGCAGATAAACATGTAGTGGTAGAAAAAGCATTTACCACAACGGTAGCAGAAGCAGAAAACCTGAAAGAATTGGCGCAAAAACAGGGCAAAAAATTATCTGTATATCAAAATCGGAGGTGGGATAGTGATTTTAAAACAGTCAAAAAAATTGTCCAAGAAGGCTTATTAGGTGATATTATTGAAGCAGAATTTCAGTTTCAAAAATACAAACCAACCCTCAGCCATAAACAACACGTAGAAGCTCCAAGTCCGGGGGCAGGAACATTAAATAATTTAGGGCCACACTTAATAGACCAAGCTTTGCATCTATTTGGAATGCCTGATGCTATTTTTGCAGACATTTGTATCACAAGAGTGCGATCGCAGGTAGATGATTATTTTGAGTTGATACTATACTACGACAAACTGCGCGTCAAATTAAAAGCAAGCTTCCTTGTGCGTGAACCTGCGCCAGCCTATATCATACATGGCACGAAGGGTTCTTTTCTTAAAAGCAGAGCCGATAAACAAGAAGAGTATTTAGTGGCAGGTATGAAGCCCAACACACTTGATTGGTATACAGAGCCGGAAAGTGAATATGGCTTCCTGCATACAGAAAAAGACGCAAAAGTAATTCGAGAAAAAGTCAAAAGTTCACAGGGGAGCTATTTAGGCTATTACGATGCCGTGTATAAATCTATTGTTGATAATCAGCCAATTGCTGTTACCGCCGAAGACGGAATTAATGTAATGCGAATTATAGAAGCGGCTATTAAAAGCAGCAATGAGCAAAAACTCATAGCGTTCCTTTAAGTGACCTAAAACCTCAAATCAAAATATGTAGATTAGCTCATATAGCGTTTCCTAATCATACAAGGTACATCTTATCCCCCTCCTCGCTTGCGGGGAGGGGGTTGGGGGTGGGGTTCTTGTACTCTTTCGTTACAAAGTCAGATTTAAACCATTTTCAACTAATAAACCAATGATCAAAACTCTTTTTTATAGCTTTTTTCTCTTATTTTTGGCAATTCCAGCAGTTTGGGCAGCACCTCCAGAAGACGATCCGAATGCAGCAGATGCTAATAGGAGTTTGCAGGGACAAGTCACTTCTGTTTCCCAGTTTTCTGATGTACAACCAACCGATTGGGCATTTGGTGCATTGCAATCGTTGGTGGAACGCTACGGCTGTATTGCAGGTTATCCCAATTCCACCTATCGCGGAAACCGTGCCTTAACCCGTTATGAGTTTGCCGCAGGTTTAAATGCTTGTTTGGATAGGATTAATGAGTTAATTTCTACAGCTACTAGCGATTTAGTTAATAAGCAAGATTTGGCAGTGCTGCAAAAGTTGCAGCAAGACTTTGCCGCAGAACTGACAACTTTGCGTGGACGAGTAGATACCGTAGAGGCACATACAGCAACATTGGAGGCGCAGCAGTTTTCTACTACTACTAGGTTGAATGCTCAAATTATTACCGCCATTAGTGATACCTTTGGCGATAGAGTCGGTGGTGAAGATGATGAATCCAATCTCTACTTTTCAAATCGGGGTCGTCTCAACTTTGAAAGCAGTTTCACTGGCAAAGATTTATTGCGAGTCCGGCTAGAATTTGGTAACTTTGCGAATGCTAATGGTGCAAGCCAAATTGCCGCAGCCACAGGCACAGGAATGACACGCCTGAACTTTGATTATGACAGCAACGATACACTTTTTGTCCCCCACATCCGTTACTACTTCCCAGTCAGTGAATCCCTTAACTTCGTTGTTGGGCCTACAGGCATTGGTTACACCGACATTACAACCACTGTCACTCCCCCCACAATTGCTGATGATGGTAATGGGGTTCCCTCACTTTTTGGGTCATACAGTCCCTTATTCCGGCGAGGTGGTGGTGGTGCAGCCGCTAACTGGAACATCACCAAAGACTTGGTTCTCACCTTGGGCTATTTAGCAAACAGTCCCAATGTGCCATCGGGAAGCAACGGCTTGTTTGATGGCGGCTACAACGCCCTGGCGCACTTAGCCTATTATGGTAAGCAAGGAGCGATCGGTGTTGCTTACTCTCATGGCTATACCCCTGCTGGAGTACCCGATATCTCAGCGGGGACGGGTAGCGTTCTGTCAAACGCTCCCTTTGGCAACAACATTGCTACTTCCAACGATATTGTCGGCACACAGGGATACTATCGCTTCTCCCCGAATTTCCAAGTCCACGCTTGGGGTGGATATATTTGGGCAAATGCCAAGAGTTCTGGTTTGAGTGATATTTCTAATGGTAGGGGTGGAACAGATTCTCTATTTGTGAACAATGGTGACAATGCCAATGTTTGGTTTGGGGCAATTGGTGTGTCGTTTCCCGATGTGGGTGGTAGAGGCAATCTGCCAGGAATTCTCTTTGGTATACCACCCCATGTCTCTAACAGTGATGTCCGTCAAGACCGAGACAATGCTTATCATATCGAAGCATTTTATCGCTACCGCCTGAATGACAACATTTCAGTGACTCCTGGTTTTTGGGTGATTCTCAACCCAGAAAACGACAGCAGAAATGATACGCAGTATGTGGGTGTGCTTCGTACAACCTTCGATTTTTAACTGAATAGACCTCTTGCAAAAATCTTTGAATCACCCCTCCCCGTATGTATTGGGGAGGGCGCAAGATTTCAAGTTTCCCCCCAATATATCGGGGGGATTAAGGGGGGTCTATTCGACTTATGCAAGAGGTCTAATGTAATTTTTATTGCCATGTTCCCTCAGTTGCTATGCAATTGGAAGTAATGTTTGGTGGTTGAAGAAAATAGTCCCACTTAATTTAGATTAGGATTTACAAACTACACGCTTAGAAGCCTGTCATTGCGTTCGCGTAGCGTCTCGTAGAGAGGAGGAACGACAAAGCAATCGCAAAAACTACGAGATTATCCCTGTTTTGTCACTCTTGGAAAACAATAATCGAAGCTAAATTCTGAGACTTTGATTTAATCTAGGTTTGAGGCTTTATTTTCTAACAGAAACTAAAATTTATAGACAAAAAGTGGAAATTAAAGCCCTGTAAGCGATTGGGCGATTGGGTTCTCCCACTCTGACAAAAGAGGGTTATGCGATTACTTCGCTCCGCTCGTAATGACAATTTATTGGCTCTAGAAAGCTTGAAACCCTTGCAGATAAGACTTGTGTATACACCGTAGCCTTTTCAAGGGGAGGGTTAGGGTGGGGTAAAACTTAATACAGTTCAGATAAGACCAAAACACTTGTAGAGACGGCGATTTATCGCGTCTCGAAAACCCAAAATTTTTGCCAGTAGAGCTTAATTGAACCGTATTGGGGTAAAACTGACGCGAAAAACCAAGTGAGTAAGAGGTTGTTTGAAAAGTGTTTCGCTGTGACTTTAGGCACTTTAGATCCCCCCTAAGGACTTTTCAAACATCCTCTAAGCTATTTCTGGCGATGCCTACGGCTGGCTGCGCCTACGCATTTGTTATTTCGGCGATCGCATTTGTTATTTCAGTGATCGCATTTGTTACTTCGGCGTATTTTAGCCAATACGCGCTACTTTTGCATATTCCGTTTCATTTGTTCTAACTCATCCTGAGTTTCCCAGCTACGGAACTTCTCTTCTAAGTCATCAAACCCACCAGAATAATTGCTAGTCTGATTCGACCAACCAATGCTTTCCGAACGCTGCTGGGTTTGCGCTTTCGCACGCGCTGTCTGTGCTTCGGCGGCTTTAGCTTGCACCTCTTGTCGCCGTTGCTGAATTTTTTGCAGTAGTTCTTGAGATTGGTTAATGCGTTCTTTCAGCCCTTGCATGTGTCCCCAGCGCTGATTTCCTTCGCGCAATAGGGCTGCTTCTCGCTCACCCGCCGCTGCCGCCAAATCCTCTCTATTGGCGTTCTTGGCTTTTTGAATGCGGATATGCCAACGCTGAATTTCTTGAGCGGTGGAGAGAATTTCTTCTTGCGATCGCTTCTCTTGTAATTTTAAATCTGCGATTAGCTTTAATGTATCTTCTTCTTGCTCACGCAGCTGTTCTAGCAGCGCCTCTAACTCCAAATGTGGATTGTTACGCAAGAATTCTTCTAAACGGTTTTCTAGAAACCGACTCAAATCATCAAATAAGCCCACTGCTAGAACTCCAGAGATCGGGTGCGTGACTATTTTATTGTAGTGGTCAGGTGGACTTCTGGGTGTTAGTTAGATTTCAAAGTTGGGAAGAATGTATTTAGTGAAACTACGCAAATAACCCTGACTTACAAAATAAGGCTTTAATCAGTATGAGTTCTGACTTTCAACCACCACCTAAGAGCTTGTCCATACTAGCTACTGTAGGAGGAGTCGTTACCGCTGCGATCGCGATCGCACTTTTAAATGGTTGGTCTAAGCAACTTTCCAATACTTCTATAAAAAAACCTGAAATATCAACATCCCCAACTGCTTCCCAACCAGAGAAAACCCAACCCCCTATCTCTAGTGCAAATCAAGCTGAAATAATTGCCAGCCTTGATGCTAAATCCGTAGTTTTGCCAGGTCAACCGATTCCTAAGAATCAATTAACAGTAGCTATAATTCCATACGTTGCTCCTGGTGTTGGAAAACTGACCCCAGAAGAAATGACAACAGCTCGTCAAGCTTGGTCATACTTCCAGCGCAACTGGAACGATGAAACTGGCTTGGTAAATTCCGTTGATGGCTTTGCGGCTGTAAGTATGTGGGATCAGGCAGCAGCGATCGCAGCTTTAGTCAGTGGTAAAGAACTGAATATCGTCCCTGTGGCTGAATTTGAAGCCAAAATGAGCAAAATGTTGAATACACTGGCATCAATACCTTTGTATAAAGGAGAACTACCCAACAAAGTTTACAATGCAAAAACACTCGTACCTGTTAATTATGGTCAACTAGAAAAACGGGAAGAAATTGGTTGGTCAGCCATTGATTTGGGAAGAATGGCAATCTGGCTGAAGATTGTCGAGGCCAAGTATCCAGAAATGCGATCGCAAACAGCAGCAGTTTGGAAACATTGGCAAGTCAAGCGTCTGACCACAAACGGCCAAATGTACGGTACTGCTGTCATCAAAGGCAAAGAACAATACAATCAAGAAGGTCGCTTGGGCTATGAGAATTATGCTGCTTATGGTCTGAAGCTTTGGGGTTTGGATGTTAATAAAGCTTTAGATTATCAGTCTCATACTGCCTTTGTCGATCTTTATGGACAAGGAATTCCTTACGACAAACGGGACTATAAAAACTCTGGAGCCAATAATTACGTTCTTAGCGAACCCTATATCTTAGATGGGATTGAAACTGGGTTTCAAGCTTTGCCTAAAGCTTATGCCGATCGGATTTTAGCTGCCCAAGCAGCGCGTTATGAAGCCACAAAACAATTAACCGCCGTCACCGAAGATAACTTAGATCGCCCGCCATACTTTGTTTACAGCAGCCTATTTGTCAACGGACAACCTTGGGCAACCATCGCAGATACCAGAGAACAGCACAACGATTTACGATTTCTCAGTGCCAAAGCTGCGATCGGCTGGCATGTACTTTATAACACTACTTATACCCGCCAGTTATTTGATTTCGTTCAAGCCAACCTTAAGTCTCAAGAAGGCTGGTACAACGGCTTTTATGAGTCTCTGCGTCAGCCGAATAAAACTCTCACCGCTAACAATAATGGTGTAATTATGGAAAGCTTACTGTATAAGCAAGTTGGGCAGCCACTTACTGTTTGGGCAGGAGTCAGAAGCCATAAGTCAACCGAGAAGACTATAAAAAGACCGTAAGTTATTTCATGTCCGCGATAATATCCCTCCTCAATCCTCCCCTTGCTACTGTGGATAGATGGGTATTACCCACTCAAAATAAATCGCATAAAAAAACCCCTAGCATTTCTACTAGGGGTGAGAAATAATACCATTTCACTTGATGTTTGTCTGAGATGACCCTGTTTGTGCCTCTGCTCTAAGCAAGAGGCTGGAGTGTTTCTCAAATATTACAGTAAAAAGCGATCGGGTATAAAATTAACCAACATTTGCCAAGAGCAATTCTCGTTTTTCTGATTTTTGTACTCTCACTTGAGAGTCATCATCAACATCGATAAGGGCTGTGTCTCCATCTGTAATTTCACCAGACAGCATTGCTTCGGCGAGAGAATCTTCTAGGAGGCGCATAATTGCCCGACGTAACGGCCTAGCGCCGTAGCTGGGGTTATAACCTTCTTGTACCACAAGCTCTTTGAAGCGATCGCTAACTTCTAAGATAATTCCCTTTTCTGTCAAGCGGCTAGCAACATCGCGAAGCATAATTTCGGCGATTTGCTTAACTTCATCCTTGGAAAGCTGGGTGAAGACGATAATCTCATCAAGACGGTTAAGGAACTCAGGACGGAAGTAAGCTTTCAATTCCTCATTTACCAAGGTGCGGATGCGGTTATAACTAGCGTCGGCTTGAGTGTCGAAGTCAAAGCCTAAACCGCTACCACCTTTTTCAATCACCTTGGAACCGATGTTAGAAGTCAAAATGATCAGCGTATTCTTGAAGTCCACTTTCCGACCTTTGGCATCGGTAAGATGACCGTCATCCAAGAGTTGCAGCAACATATTGAATACATCGGGGTGCGCTTTTTCGATTTCGTCGAATAGCAGCACTGAGTAGGGTTTCCGCCGCACGGCTTCTGTAAGTTGTCCGCCTTCGTCGTATCCCACGTAACCAGGAGGCGAACCAATCAGCTTGGCGACGGTGTGGCTTTCCATGTATTCGGACATATCTAGCCGAATCATCGAATCTTCCGCACCGAAGAAGTAGGCAGCTAATGCCTTCGCCAATTCTGTTTTACCAACTCCAGTGGGGCCAGAGAAGATAAAGCTCGCAATGGGACGATTGGGATTTTTTAAGCCGACACGGGCGCGACGGATACCGCGAGAGACAGCCGTAACTGCTTGCTCTTGCCCGATGAGCCGCTGATGCAGAGTGTCTTCTAGGTGCAGGAGCAACTCTGACTCAGATTCAGTTAGCTTATTAACTGGTACGCCAGTCCAAGAGGCAACGATTTGGGCAATGTCTTCTTCGTCAACTACAGTCGAGTTGACAGGTTGCTCATTTGGTGTAAACGTTGCTTGCAGTTGTTCTGCGAGTTTTAATTCTTGGTCGCGCAGTTCTGTAGCTTTGTCAAAATCTTGGACTCTGACTGCTGCTTCTTTTTCTTTGGTAACGCCAGCGAGTTCACGCTTAAGTTCTTTATTGGGAGAACTTTGGGAGTTCCGCAGACGAACGCGAGAACCAGCTTCATCAATCAAGTCAATTGCCTTATCGGGCAAGAAGCGATCGCTAATATAGCGGTCTGATAATTCTGCGGCTGCCACAAGTGCTGCATCCAAAATTGTCACTTTGTGGTGTTGTTCATAAGCACCGCGCAAGCCGTAGAGAATTTGTACGGTTTCCTCTACCGATGGTTCTCCAACCTTAATCGGTTGGAAACGACGCTCTAGGGCAGCATCACGCTCAATATGCTTGCGATATTCATCCAAGGTAGTTGCGCCGATACACTGGAGTTCACCCCGCGCTAAGGCAGGTTTGAGGATGTTGGCTGCATCCAAGCCACCTTCTGTACCACCAGCGCCGACCAAGGTGTGAATCTCATCAATCACCAAGATGATATTGCCCACAGTGCGGACTTCTTCCACAACTTTTTTGATGCGTTCTTCAAAATCGCCACGGAAGCGAGTTCCAGCTACCAATGACCCCATATCGAGGCTGATAACTTGCTTGTCTTGCAAACTTTCAGGAACATCCTGGTTGACAATCCGTTGAGCTAGACCTTCTGCGATCGCAGTTTTGCCAACTCCTGGTTCTCCAATCAACACCGGGTTATTCTTAGTCCGGCGACCGAGAATTTGAATCGCCCGCTCAATTTCCTTTTGGCGACCAACTACGGGGTCGAGTCTACCTTCTTGGGCTAATTTGGTCAAATTTCTGCCGTACTCTTCCATCGTTAGCGGTTGGGTGCGCTTTTGACTACCACTACTACCAGCGAAAGCTGGTGAATTTTCACCTAAACGGCGAACGATGGCACTGCGGACACTCTTGAAGTCAACCCCTAGATTTTGCAGTACTTTGGCGGCAACACCTTCACCAGCCTCGGTTAATCCTAAGAGTAAGTGTTCAGTGTTAATGTAATTCTGTCCCAAACTATGAGCTTCTTTAAACGATTGCTCGAAGAGGCTTTTTACTTTAGGAGTAAAAGGAATTTCTGGTGGTACAAAGCCAGAACCCCTACCAATAATTTTTTCTACCTCGCGACGTGCATCTTTGAGGGTAACGCCTAATTCAGCTAGCACTTTAGCAGCAACCCCAGTTCCTTCTCCCATCAAACCCAGGAGAATTTGCTCAGTTCCTACGAAGTTATGTCCCAGGCGACGTGCTTCCTCCTGAGCTAACATAATTACTCTAATGGCTTCGGAAGTGAAGTGTTCAAACATAATGGGTTATTGCTCCCTCGCTGCTTGGACTTTGGGTGAGATAAAATTCACCCTCATCTAAAGTTTTTTGTATTTTCTTAAGAACAATGTAACTTTATTTAAAGTTAAGTGGCAGTGGTGAGAGCCGTAAGACATCAGGTGTACTTGCCGTCTACTAGGAGTGCTGAGTGGAGTACGGGGAAAGTCAAGAGTTGCAAAGTTGACAGTTAAGATTTCGGTATTTGACAATTTTTTTTTGTCTGTTCTGTTTTCCACTGTCAGCTAAACTTAAAATTCAGGACTTAGCACTCTAAACTCAGGACTGACAATGACTGAAGCAACGGCTGGTAAAGATCAACAACATCCGCTTTATAACCGCGATCGCCCCCTTATTGATATTTTACTCGCTCAAGAGGCGACAGACTATAATTTAGCAGAATTGGCTAGACTGCGAATGCGCTATCAAGGGTTTCCAGGGGCGAGAGACATCCAAAAAGACCTAGATAAAGTCTTGCAACAGTGGGGTTTGACCGAAGCCGAGCTTTTTGAGAAAACTCGTCAAATTCACGATTTGGGTGGAATTTACAAAAGCCGTGGCAAGAAAGATGAACAGGATTGGAATTAGTTATTCTTTTCCATTCCTAACTCCTGACTCAGCCCTGGAATCGCGTTGGCAAAGCCCGCCGTAGGCATCGCTAATTCTGTGCCTTTGCTTAATTCAGATGTCACTGTGAATTGTACACCATGTTTTTCTTTTATAATCTACCGGGAAATGGCTAATCATAAGGGAGTATTTTTACTTACTTGTTTAGTGATAAATAAATAGTCTAATAGTTTTTGGAATATTAAAATAAACCTTGCGATCGCTACCTCGTTTCCAGAACGAGATGAGTTTAGACGAATGGCACTAAAAAAAGATACAGCCCTTCCTCAGTCAGCCTTTAGGAAGGTTTTATTAAACAGGTTGTCCATCAAATCACACAGAATTCTCGGACTCCTTATAGGGAAAACCACAGTCAGGACAGAAGCGAAATTTCAAACACGTAATTTGCATTCCATGACCAAGCTCTAAGGATTTGGGATATCAACACAGGGGAATGTCGTTATGTCTGCGTTGGACATACACATTTAATTGAGGTTGTCCCGTGTCACTCACTAATAATAATTCCGTATCAGTTAGGGATCTTTCCGTCTTGGTGTATTCACTTTTTGACTTGCACCCTTGAGGGTATTATTGCCTACCTCATGAGCGAGAGAATGTATTTTATTACTAAGGATAGTTTTGAATTGAACCAACTCGTATTTAATATAACAAGTACTGAAGAATCAACTTTGTCAGTGATTAATCTTTCCCCTGCGACCAAGGAGTAATTATGGTTTTAAGTCAATATCAACGTGCTGTAGGCGTATTTACTCATCGGATAGATGCAGAGCAGGCAATACATGAGTTGAGAGATTCTGGCTTGGCGATGGAGAAAGTATCTGTAGTTGTGCAAAATTCAGATCGTAATCATGAGATTGCCGGTAATGAAGTGAAAGAGGACACTGGTGATAAAGCTGACGAAGGTGCAACAGTAGGAGGACTTTCAGGGGGAGCTGTTGGTGGGTTAACTGGTTTATTAGTGGGTCTTGGGACTTTAGCAATCCCTGGAGTTGGCCCAATAATGCTGGCTGGGGCAGCGGCAACTGCTTTAGTTACAACCCTTGTTGGAGCAAGTATTGGTGCTGCCACTGGGACTTTTGCTGGTGCATTAGTTGGTTGGGGAATGTCGTCAGAGCAAGCTAAAGCATATAACGAGCGAGTAGAGGATGGACACTATTTAATAATCGTGGATTGTACATCTTTTGAAATTGCTAAAGTACAAGAAATACTACAGCGTTGGGGTATTGAAGAGTTTGGCATTTACGAGCATTTCAACAGTGAATCTGAAACTACAAATTCTCTGACCACAACGACTTCTGCTACTGCAATTCCTAATAAAAGTGGGATGATGTCTAAATATAGTGTTAGTTGCTTTAATAGCATAGATAATGCTGAAGCGGCAATTAAAAATATGTGTATCGCAGGTTTTTCAGTAAACCAGATTTCCTTAATTTGCAAAGACTTTTCTCAATTGGTTGGGTTAACAGGCATTAATTTAAGTGAACGCTTTGACGCTATGAGGTTAGGAATAGCAGATGAGTGGGCACGCTTTTATAATGAGCAAATAGAGCAAGGCAATTACATAGTTATCGTTAGTGGCACAGATAATGAGCAAGATATAGCTAGGTCTATTCTGTGTAATTATGGGGTTCAAGAGTCTCAAATTTATGACCCAATGTTAATTCGTTCTTAAAAGCGGCTGCTGTCATTAATGGGAGCAAACTTATTTGAGTTTTGGAAGATACAGCAGAATTCAGAATTCACAATTCAGAATTCAGGAGTAAAACACAACACAGTCCAGAATGAGCAACAAAACCCAGATGTAGAGACGCGATTTATCGCGTCTTGAAAGACCAATTATCTACACCAATAACCTTTAACCCAAGCATATTGGAGTAATATCATGTCCGCATAATTAGTTATGCTAACCACAGTAATTACACCCCACCCCCAGCCCCTCCCGAAGAGCCTACGGTGTACACACATCTCTGTACAAAACCAAAATCCTATAGATCCTCCTAAATCCCCCTTAAAAAGGAGGACTTTGAGAGGTTTTTGCCCCCCTTTTTAAGCAGGGCTGTTTCATTCGATCTCTTAAGGATTTTGTCAAGAGTATGAGTCAGAAATTTGCTTGAGTGGGAGAAATAAAAACTACCACCTCAACCAGTAAATTTAAGTGTGAACGCCATTTTCTTGCCCAATCAAATTTTTTAGTCACTTGATTTTTTTGCTTGAAACGCTTGTAAATCAGCGCCTTTTAGGGAATGAAACAGCCCTGCCTTTTTAAGGGGGGTTGGGGGGATCAAAAGGCTCTGGCGCAACTCTAGAAGACTTGTGTGTACACCGTAGCCCGAAGAGCAGGGAGGCAGAGTAGTTTCATACGAAAAAAGAAAAATACATTAAGTCTTGATTTCTCGTTTTGCGGTATGGTTTTTTACCCCTCTCCAAACCTCTCCCCGAAAGGTCGAGAGGCTTTGAAACCCGGTTTTAGTTTTTCTCTGCTTGTATGAAACCACCCTGCTCCCGAAGAGCGGGGAGGGGAGACAAAGCGTAGCTTTGGCGGGGTGGGGTTCTTCGGGTTTAATAAGCAATCAAGTGGACATGATATAAAACACGCTTTATATCTGGGTGACAGATTTAGCTTGTGTACCTCGCCAACTTGAAATCTGCTGTATGACTAAGCAATGGGTTTTGCAGCCTGAAAACTCTACTATGCAAACAATCGACACCTTTCAAGGTTATACCGAGTGGTGTCGATGAGCTTCAACACATTCACCTGACAGTAAAATATCTTACTTAAAATTTTCAACAGTTTGGCTTTGCTCAGGGTCAACAGTGAGCGAAGCTGAAGGGTCTACCTGTATAGCCTCTTTCTCCGTCTCCAGTTGCTCCCGTTGCTTGCCATACTCGCGCAGCTGCTTCAAAAGGTTTTCTTGGGATAAGTTCGGGATAGACGGACTGGGACTTGGTTGAAGGTCGGTGTCGGTACTTGCAAAATTAGCTGCTGAGGGATTATTTACGTAGACTGGTAGCGACTTGTCATTAAACATCGCCTGTTGGGTTGGTGCTGGGGTAGAAATTAGATTCTTTGGTTTGCTCACAGCAGCTTTTACCGAATCTAGAGTAGTAGCCACCTGCACTTGTTGCTGCATCTGTTGTGTAGAAGATACTAAACCACTCAAACCATTCACCAATTGCCGCAGATTTTTACGGAAATTAGGATCGCCTGTCAATTCATCTAAATCAGATGTAATTTTTTGGGTATTTTCAAAGGTTACTCGTGCTGAATCTAAAGTTTGTTGCAGCAACACCGCATTTTTTGGATCGTTTAAGGTTTTAGAAGCATCGCGTAAATTAGCTGAGGCTTGGGCGGCATTTGCTGAAAGCGTTTCTAAATTGTTGAGTAATTCTCCTTGAGTCAATCGATTGACAGACGGTGATAAGCTACTGACTGTAACACGCAATTGGTTGCTGGTTTCGGTGATATTATTCAACGCACCAACCAGCGTCGAACGATTTGTTGTCAACAAATTATCCAGGTTATTCAGCAACCGATTTGCTTGAGTTGCAGTTGCACCGAATTTATTGACTGTTTGATTTGCGGATGTATTAAGTTGGTTTGTCGCCCGTTGCACTGAATTAGCCGTGGCTGAAAAGGTATTAAGTTGTACTTGTAAGCTTTTGGTCAAACCTTGTAAATCCTGACTTAGCTCACTAAAACTGGATGCTGCGCCTGTGGTAGTTTCTAAAACCCTATTGACATTTCTATAAAATTTTGGATCGTTGTATGCACCAGCTAGCTCAGTTGAACTACGAATTAGTTGATCGACACTGATACCAACCTGACCTTTTAACCGCGAGCCATTACAGACTATGAGACTGGTATCACAACTTTTATCTAGGGGTTTAGCAAGCACAACCCCAGTAGGCAAGGTTGCTTTTGGTGTGATGTCGATAATACTTTCGCTAATTAATCCGCTTTGATTAGCTTCCACTACTACATTACGGGGAATAATGAGGTCAGTTTGGGCAATTTCAATCTCTACATCAATGGCATTTGGGCCTGGTCGAACATGGGAAATAGTTCCTACCTTAACGCCACGATAGCGAACTGCTGCTCCCTTTTGCATTCCGCCAGCGTTAGCAAATTCTACAATAATTTTGTATGAACGGCCAGCAGCGGTGAATCTATTTAACCACAGAAAGAGTAATCCAAATACCCCTAGTCCTAGCAGGAGTAATAACCCCACAGAACCTTCTCTAAATGTTCGCCCAGACGCGAAGCGGCTTGTCATAAGACCTCGCATTTTTTTGCCTCCACCAACAACCAATAACCAATTAGGTGTTAAAAGTTAGGAGTTAGTAGTCAAATTTAACTTTTTACTCCTGGCTTTTAAGTTTCTAACCGGCAACTTTAATCGGGCCTTTAACACTTCCACTGATAAATTGTCTGATCAAGGGATGTTCTGTGTTGTATATTTCACTAACTGTACCTTGCCACTGCACTTTACCTTCATAGAGAAATATAAGTCTATCAGATGTACGGCGGATAGTGCTGTCCTGGTGGGTAACAACGGCATAAGTACTACAAACTCCATGTAAACATTGCAAGTGGCGGATTAAATCTTCGATGACTGTCGAGGCAATGGGATCGAGTCCGGCTGTTGGTTCGTCGTATAGTAGAACTTCTGGCCCTTCACTGGGATTATCAGGGTTAGACATAATCGCACGGGCAAAACTCACCCGTTTGC
Organism: Nostoc sp.; assembly: GCF_036917235.1. Classification (GTDB taxonomy): domain Bacteria; phylum Cyanobacteriota; class Cyanobacteriia; order Cyanobacteriales; family Nostocaceae; genus Nostoc. Next base: position 70,656 of record NZ_JBALDU010000111.1, on the reverse strand, counting down.
GCATTCCCCCGGAAAGTTCGGCCGGATAGAGGTGGCCTATTTCTGGCAAACCTACCATCTCCAATTTTTCGTTTACCAAATCTCGGATGCGCGATCGCGACAGCTTTGAATTTTGATAAAGTAAAAATCCCACATTCTCCTCTACTGTCAGCGAATCAAATAGCGCCGCCTGCTGAAATACCATACCAATGCCAACCTGCTGGCCGCCATCCTCAATCAAACCCTCTCGCCGCACTCCTTGCACATAAATTTCTCCTTCATCAGGACTAAGTAACCCCGCTATTACTCGTAAGATAGTTGATTTCCCAGTCCCTGATGGCCCAATAATTCCCAGTGCTTCTCCCCGGTAAACGGTCAAGTCTACATTATCTAGAACTTTATGGCTACCAAAGGACTTAGAAACACCTTTCAGTTCAATCAATGGTTCAGTCATTAGTTATTAGTCATTGGTCACTGGTCATTGGTCATTAGTCAGTAGAAAATAAACAAATGACCACTGAGAACTAACAATGGACAAATATGCCCAATAATGATTTCATACTTATTAGTAGGAAATTATTATTGTATAGTATATTATAAGTACATAATTAGCATTCTGATTAGCAAACTTTATTTTTTTAGCACAATATTTAGTTATTTGCGATGTTTAACGTCTTATAAATACGCTCAAACCAAGGTTGACGAAGACACCGTAGTAATTAAACATCTCAGTGATGTGAAAATAAGATTCCAGTTTTCTGTAGACATAAGCAAACTCATTTAATAGTATTACTATACTACTTAAGGTTATAACTAATTCAGAGAAAACTTACAGCAAAAAAAGCTAATTAAGTAGGTTGATACAAGATATAAAAATCAGGTTTAAGTTGTAAAAATCAAAAATTTCAGACTTCCAAATTTTTATGTAAGCCAAAAATCTGTTTTTTATAAATGATTAAGTATGGCTAATCACAATTCTTAGATAATTGTAGAGTTTGATAGTATTATCCGCCAATCTGAGAATTGGCAAAGTCAAAAATTATTTACTAGTATTGTAAAAAATACTGTTAAAAATCAAAGTAGAAATTATGAGTAGCCAATTAGAGCAGTTTGCAAGTGATAATTCCTCTGGTATTTGTCCTGAAGCACTGGAATATATGATTAGGGCAAATCAAGGTAGTGTTCCAGCTTATGGAAATGATGAATGGACTCAAAAAGCAGCAGATTATTTTCGGGAACTCTTTGAAATTGATTGCGAAGTATTTTTTACCTTTAACGGCACAGCTGCAAATTCTCTGTCTTTAGCTGCTCTTTGCCAGTCATATCACAGCGTCATTTGCCATGAGACATCTCACATAGAAACAGATGAATGTGGCGCACCTGAATTTGCATCTAATGGCTCTAAACTGCTACTTGCTCACGGTAAAAATGGCAAATTAACATCAGAGTCTATAGAGTCGATTGTTACTAAACGTACTGACATTCATTATCCCAAACCTAAAGTTATTAGCATTACACAATCAACTGAATTAGGAACTTTATATTCTATTGAAGAACTTTTAAGTATTAAAGAAGTTGCAAACAAATATAACTTAAAGATTCACATGGATGGCGCTCGTTTTGCAAATGCAGTTGCCGCTATGAATAAAAGCCCTGCTGAAATTACTTGGAAAAGTGGAGTGGATGTATTGTGTTTTTGTGGTACCAAGAATGGAATGGCATTAGGTGAAGCTATTCTTTTCTTCAATAAAGCGCTAGCAGAAGATTTTGATTATCGGTGCAAGCAAGCAGGCCAGCTAGCTTCAAAAATGCGATTTATTTCGGCTCCTTGGTTGGGTTTATTAGAAACTGGTGCTTGGCTAAAAAATGCCAGACACGCCAATCAATGTGCTGAATACTTAGAAAATCAACTATTAAACATAGAAGGCGTTGACTTGATGTTTCCTAGAGAAGCCAACGCCGTATTTGTGAAATTACCTGAAGAAGTCATTCACAGCTTAAAAGCCAAAAACTGGCAGTTTTATACATTTATTGGTGTGGGAGGAGTACGTTTTATGTGTTCTTGGAACACTACTCAATCAAGGATTAATGAGTTGATTGGTGATATTAAAAATGCAATAATCAAATAAGTGCAGCAATCCTAAAATTTAATACGATTCAGTTAAGGGTTATTGGTGTAGATAATTGGTCTTTCAAGACGCGATTTATCGCGTCTCTACATGAGGGTTTTGTTGCTCATTCTCAACTGTATTCTTTTAAAATTGCTTCCGCTTATTATAACTGATAATGTCAGTGCTTACTTGGTATGTAACTTCAATTGTAATTTTGATTGTTGCCACAAACCCAAATGCTTATTTTTAGCATTAGCTTCTGCAATTAAAAATTGGGTTTTGCTCTCATAGCAATTTTGTAAAGATTCTTGGTCAACGACGGCATTACCTGACTCTACCAAAAGTAGATTTACTGACCGATTATCTACAAACACTTCACCCGCTGGACGACCACTTTTAAGTTGTTCTGTGCTTCTAATCACGACAGGAGTTTGAGGTGGTAATAGCTGTTTTAGCCTTTGTGTTGCTGCTAAACCATAGCGCTTGTCAGTTGCCTCTGGTGCATTAATACACGCTAACTTGACTATAGTTGTTTGTCCTGCATTATCTTTAACCAAAATTGTGTTCCCATCTGTAACACCAACTACTGTACCTAACACCAACATTAGTTGAAGTAATTCCATCATTTTATATGTAATATTTTATGCACACATAGAATTTTATTTCGGTGCTTAGGTTACTAGTGTGATTTAGCTCATAAGTTGCAAATAAAAACAAAAGTAAAAAATATTATCATTGCCAAAAACTGGTGTTTATATCAATCAAAATTTCATTTAATAACTACAGGTAATTGAACACTCACAGTAGTTCCTGTCAAGAAGTCAGAAGAGATTAACAGTTCTCCATTATGAGCATTGACGATGCGTTTACTAATAGCAAGTCCTAGCCCAGTGCCACAAGCTTTTGTAGAGAAGAATGGCTGAAAAAGTTTGGTGATAACTTCCAATGGAATTGGCTTACCGCTATTATGGACATTAATGCAAACTTTATCTGTATCGGAACAATCTACTTTCAATTTAATGATATCTTCCCCTGCAACTGCTTCGCAAGCATTGCGAACAATGTTGATAAATACTTGTTTAAGTTTGTCCTTATCGCCTAAAATTTTTACATTAGGCGATGCCGGAATAAATTCAATTTGACGTTCTACAGCTTCTGGCATTTCACGAATGCATATAAGCAACTCATGAATAAATTCATTCACATTCAATTCAGAAAGTTGCAACACTTGAGGCTTGGCGTAGAGCAAAATTTCACTTAATAGACGTTCTAAACGACTAGCTTCGCTCAGTGCCAACGCTAATCGTTCTTGAGCAGATTCAGTTAAAATGGTTTTTCGGAAATATTTCAATCCCATAATCATTGTAGTCAAGGGATTACGAATTTCATGCACAATCATAGCGGCAAATTCACCAATTGCTGCTAGTCTTTCCTGCTCTAAAAGCTTGGCTTGGGCTGCTTGTAATTCTGCGGTACGTTTTTCTACCTCAGCTTCTAGAATATGATTAAATTTGCACTGTTGTTGATAGAGATGATAGTTGTCAATTGCTGTTGCAGCTCGTTCAGCAAACAATTCTACAACTTGGATGTCTTCTTTTGTAAAATCACGTGCTAGACGATTAAAAGAACAGATAGTACCAATCACTTCACTTTCAGCAGTCCGCAATGGTATCCCTAAATATGCACAATAACCTTCTGGAGCCTGTCCATACTCTGGGTGTTTTTGAGCATCTTTTACTGCTAATGATTGACCCATTTTGATAACAGTACCAGTTAGTAAACCATGTAGTGAATAAATATGTTCGCCTTCGCCCATTTCAAGGCTACTAGCTAGAACAGTTTCAAACCCCTCTTGGCAAAAGGTAACAACTGTCCAATCAACTCCAATGAGTTCGCTGACTCCGCAAGCAATGTTGTGCAAATAGCTACCCAGTTCGCCAGTTCGATAGTTCAAAGAAGATAAACGTGCTATTATTTGCCGCTCACGATGCCAAGTTTGCTTGTGCAACAATATTTCGTCATCACTGGTTTTGCTCATGGATGCCTATTGCATGGATTTTGAAGCCTGTTCCCGCAAGTTTGATTTGGGTAGCGGCGATTTTAATCGTTAAGTGTAAGAGTACTCCAAGTAAAAAAATACCCAATTGTCATTGCGAGCGAAGCGAAGCAATCCCAGTCTTTGCGATTGCTTCGCTTTGCTCTCTACGAGACGCTACGCGAACGCAATGACGGGTTTTGGCTCATTTATTTTTTGGAACACTCTAAGTTGATAGAAAGATTCTACTAGAGATATCTGCTATTTGTATACAACAAAATTATGAAATTTTACTTAACTAAATTTAAAATTATACAAGAATTAAATAAGTAAAAATAAGCGGTATCATTGTCAGTAAAGTTAAATAATTTTAGAAAATTATGCTTGGTTGACTTCAGTCTGTTACGTTTTTGATGATTTAGCTGTATTTTTTTATACTTAAAGGCTCACAAAAAGTTTAGGTTTTGCTGAGAAATCCATAAGAACTTTCTAAACAAAATCTCAGCTTTTTAGAGATTAATCCTTAGATATCCATAATTTTTAGACTAATTATATAAGCAATAATTCATTCAAATCTCAATTTAAAACCTATATTGTTGTTTATGAAAATCAGAAGTTTATTAATACTAATTTTGTCTTCCATTGTCATGATTAGCTGTGTCCGAGAAGTATCAACTAATGAGTCTAAAAAAGTTGCGATCGCAGTGAATACATCTGTTCCAAAATCTCCAACTCCGGCAAAGTCTTTAACCCCTTCTGTACAATCTCAGAAGTCAGGTACTTTTGTTTCTGGAGAACAGACAACTGAAGAAACAGTCAGTATTACTACCAAAGATAGTAAATCATTTCTAGAGCTTGGAGAATCGTTTAAAACCTCGGAATCAGGTCCAGATTTAGTCGTAATTTTGCATCGTTCAGATAATGTAATTGCTTCAACTAAGCCACCAGGTTATTCTTTAAAAAATGGAGATTATATCATTCTTGCCTCGTTAAAAAAATATAGCGGCGCTCAAACATATTCTATTCCTAACAATATCAATTTAGCAGATTATAAATCTGCCGCTATCTGGTGTCGCAAGTTCAATGCTACTTTTGGTGCTGCTAAGTTGAGTAGTTAATAATTAACTAAAAATCACGCAAAATAAGGAAAAGTATAGTAAAATTACTTGATAAAATCTGCATAAATTATGAATTAGTAATTCTTCGTTAATCTAGCTAGTACAGCATGGCGTAAATAAACATACTATTTCAAATGGCGCAAGAAGCTCGGAATATAATTTTTTTAACTTTTGATTTTTGACTCCCGCCTTGCGGTACTAGTGAGCAAAAAATTATCTAATTCCTAAAAAACATCCCACAAGAAAATCGCTATGACAGTCAATTTACAAGGAATATTACAGCAACCAGGACAAGGTTCTTCATATTGGGTGCTTGGAGATTTATATACCTTTAAAGCGGTAGGTGAAGAAACTGGTCAAGCTTATGCTCTAATTGAGATCGCTGTTCAACCACAAAACGGTACACCTCCACACATTCATAGTCACGAAGATGAAGCTTTTTATATTCAAGAGGGAGAATTGGAATTTCAGCTTGATGACCAGATTATCTTAGCAATTCCTGGAACCTTTCTTCACTCTCCTAAAGGTCAACTCCACAGCTTTACAAATATCAGTACAAAGCCAGCAAAATTACTTTGCTGGTTCACACCAGCAGGGTTAGAGAAGTTTTTTATGGAAGTAGGTGTGCCAGTCTCAGAGAAGACGCAATTACCTCGCGTTAATCCCGCAGACATCGAAAAAGCTTTGGCTGCTGCTTCAAAATATGGTCTTGAAATTATTCCCCCTTCTGTTGAACCTTCGCAGGTATAGCAATTCGATTTGATTCCTGAATTTAATGTGGAGGCAGAGATTAGATACTAGGGAATAGAAAAGAAGAAGTTCTATAGTACGATGAAATTTAAGTCGTATAATTTTAATTTCTTGACTTGCTGGAGATATTTTTAATTCTGTGATTTTAAGAGTTTTAACTTCTAAATCTTAACTTTGTTTGTATGCCAGAACAACAGCAGTGGACTATAGCAGCAACTGAACAACCACCAGAATGGTTTATCCAAGCAGTGAAACAGTATACACCTGCATCAAATGGACTGTATGCAGCGCAGTTGTTGTGGCAACGAGGTATTAAACATCGTCAACAATTAACAGCTTTTATCAACTATAAAGTTTATCAACCAGCAAGTCCCTTTGAGTTTGGGCAAGAAATGCATCTAGCGATCGCACGCTTGCAACAAGCATATAATACTAAAGAAAAGATTGCCATCTGGGGAGACTTCGATGCCGATGGCATTACTGCTACATCGGTACTTTGGGATGGATTGGGGCAGTTTTTCGCTCAAAATACTCAGTTAGTTTACTACATTCCCAATCGCCTGAAAGAATCCCACGGACTTAATAATCAAGGGATTGATAACTTAGCAAAAGAAGGTTGCAAATTAATAGTTACTTGCGATACAGGTAGTACAAATGTTGAAGAAATTATCTACGCTAAACAGCTAGGCATAGATGTAATAGTTACAGACCATCACACTTTACCAGCCGAGCGCCCACCTGTCGCAGCAATTATCAATCCCCGCTATTTTCCAAAAGAACATCAGTTATTTAATCTTTCTGGGGTGGCGGTAGCTTATAAGTTAGTGGAAGCGCTGTATCAAACTTTGCCCAATGTTGCTAAATATCCGTTGGAGGATTTATTAGATTTAGTTGCAGTTGGATTAATTGCTGACTTAGTGCAGTTAAGCGGGGATTGTCGCTACTTGGCACAGATGGGAATTCAACGACTACAAGAAGATTTTAAACAGCCAGCAGCAGCGCGGCGGCGTCCAGGGGTAGGAAGATTATTAGAATTGTGCCAGAAAAGTGGCGATCGCCCCACAGATATTTCCTTTGGTTTGGGGCCAAGAATTAACGCCGTTAGTCGCATTCAAGGTGATGCTAGTTTTTGCGTGGAATTATTAACTAGTCGCGATGTCAAACGTTGTAACGAACTCGCCGAAGTTACAGAACTCGCCAACGCCCGCCGCAAATCTTTACAAAAAGATGTGCAAGCACAAGTGGCGCAAAAACTTACTCAACTAGATTTATCAACCACCAGCGTTATTGTCCTAGAAGATGCCCAATGGCCTGCGGGTGTATTGGGCTTAGTCGCCGGACAGATAGCACAAGAAACAGGACGCCCGACGATTTTGTTGAGTACGGAAGGAGCAGGGGGAGCAGGGGGAGCAGGGGGAGCAGGGGAGCAGGGGAGCAGGGGAGCAGGGGAGCAGGGGGGCAATTCTTCTTCTGTGCCCCTTTGCCCCTCTGCCCCTCTGCTTGCAAGGGGTTCCGCTCGTTCGGTGAATTCTGTCGATTTATACCAACTGGTGAAAGAGCAAGCACATTTGTTACATCGCTTTGGGGGACATCCCTTTGCAGCAGGTTTGAGTTTGTTGGTGGAGAATATTCCTTTATTTACAGCGGCGATTAATCAGCAGTTGCGGCAATCTTTGGGTAGTACAACTCTAACGCCAACTGTACAAGCAGACTTGACGGTAACAGTTGCAGACTTGGGGAAAGAGTTATTTTTGGAACTCAAACTCCTAGAACCTTGTGGAATGGGTAATCCTGTTCCGAAATTGCTAATTCAAAACTGCTGGTTTGAAAATTCTTGGCATCGTAATCAGCAGGATTGGCAAGGGAAAAAGGTACAGTACATTAAAGCTGAGTTTGATATTCGGGATGATTCTAGCAGAAGTGCTTTTCCTGGCTTATGGTGGGGACACTATAAAGATGAATTGCCCATAGGAAGGTGTGATTGCATAGCAGAACTAGACTACAACACCTTCAAAAAACGTTATGAAATCAGATTGATTGCTGTCCGTTCTTCTGCTAATTCAGCACTCACTACTCAGCATTCACCCTTCATCCTAGACTTACGGAATCAGGAACACTCAGCAACTCAACATGGGCTAAACCTTAGCTATCCGCTAACAGGACTAATTATTCAAGATTGTCCCACGAATTGGGATGATTTACGTATGTGGTTGCGGCGATGTTTAGCGATCAGCCGCTCTACGTCTGGGCTTGAGAATAAGCAACAATTAGCGATCGCTTGGTCTAAACCTAACCATCAACCACCTAATCAAATTTGGCTGACTCTTGTCGGAATTGCCAAATATCTCAGTCGCACAAATCAACTAGTTACCCGCGGACAACTTTTAGAGAAAATTGGCATCAGCGACCAAACCTTACTTGTCGGCATCAAAGCTTTAAAATACTTAGGGTTCACAGTTCAACGACAAGACCGTTCTTTACAAATTACCTGGAATCCAAACGATAGTGCCGAAAACCATGCTGACGAAGCAGTTGCACGATTTTTAGCTGCTGTCCGAGAAGAACAATTTCAGCAACAGTATTTTGCGGAAGTTCCTTTATCTACGATTGTTGCGATCGCCAGCTATGACAGTAAATAATTTAAAGGGTTTATAGCGTTTGCTACACAGCCCCTGCCTCACTTCGACTAGCTTCCCTGCTCCCCTGCTCCCCTGCTCCCCTGCCCCCTGCGGTCTAAATGATAAGTCTTTAGCAGGACACGATATGAGTCATATCGGGTGCGAACCCTGAAGTTAAAGAGCTGTCCCAGAAGGCTCTTGCACCCTCTTATTAAGAGTTTTTCCTTCTACAAAACCATCTCGACCTGTAATCAATCTAGAGCGACGATTACGAGTAATATAATTCCATCCCCACTGAATTGCTACTACTATTTTAGTGTCAAACTCGATTAAGAAGTAGATGTGAATTACTAGCCAAAAGAGCCAAGCAATGAAACCTTTGAGTTTGACTAAGCCTAAATCTACAACAGCTAAATTTTGCCCAATCATCGCCAAAGTACCCACGTCATTGTAACGAAATTCTGGCAAAGTCTCACCTTTAAGCCTGCGTTTAATGAGTTTAGCTACATACTCTCCTTGTTGTTTGGCTACAGGTGCAACACCAGGTAAGGGTTTACCATTTTGATGGGAAAAGTTGCTTAAATCTCCCACTACAAAAATGTTTTTATAACCCTTGATAGACAAGTCTGGTTCTACAATCACACGTCCGGAGCGATCGCACTCTACATCTGTATTTTTTGCTAGGGCTTTCCCCATCGGCGAACCTTGAACACCAGCTGCCCACAAGATAGTTTTTGAGGTAATTTCTGTCAATTCATCGCCTTGCTTGAAAGTAACGATATTATCTTCAATCTTTGTCACTCTGGTGTTAGTGTAGACAGCCACACCTAACTTTTGCAAAGATTCTGCTGCTACTTTCGATAATTCTGGTGAAATGTGTGGGAGGATGCGATCGCCCCCTTGCAATAGTAAAATACTCGCTTCTGAGGTGTTGATGCTGCGGAAATCTTCTGTGAGAGTTTGGTATGCTAATTCTGCGATCGCACCGGATAATTCTACACCGGTGGGTCCACCCCCAACAATCACAAAAGTCAACAAAGCACGGCGTTTTTCTGGATCGGTTTCTTTTTCTGCCGCTTCAAATGCCGAAAATATCTGGCGACGCATTTCTATTGCATCTTCAACAGTTTTCAAGCCAGGAGCAAATTCTTTCCAGTTATCTTTACCAAAATAGGAATGGTTAGCACCTGTGGCGACAATCAATGTGTCATAAGGTACTACTTCATCACCCAAAATAACTTGTTGCGCTTTTGGATCGATATCATTTACTTCTCCCAACAGCACTTTTGTATTCTTGCTTTTGCTGAATACAGATCGCAACGGTGCAGAAATATCAGCAGGTGATAGCGTACCTGTGGCAACTTGATATAAAAGCGGCTGAAATAGGTGAAAGTTACGTTTATCAATGAGAGTAACATTTACATTTGCTTTCTTCAAAGCTTTTGCTGTATACAGTCCACCAAAGCCGCCACCAACGATAACAACCCGATGTGGTGCATTCTTTTCAAGTGAGACTTCCATCAGAAATATTTCCTTGTGTTAAGAAGTTGTAACTATTCTTAACAAAGATGTAACAGCATTATGATACTGGTTGCTGTCTATTTAGAACAATTGAAGAAATGATGAAAGTAGTCAAAGTTAGTTTTTATATCAAGTCCGGCTAATTAGTTATGATTCCCACAGTCATCGCGCCCTTCCCGCTTGCCGCTACGATGTATAAGCTGTCGCGCATTTAGTTTGCACAATTAGGGCGGGCAAGATGCCCACCCCACAAGAGATTTATTTTTTTGAGGATGCAAATTAAAATATTTTTAGCTTACATAAGTCTGAAGTCATTGATAAATATCGGTTTTACCCCACCCTAACCCTCCCCGATGCATTGGGGAGGGAACTGGATTTTCCGGTTTCCCCATCGAAGTTTCCCAAGTTGCCAAATCGATAATCTTGATTCTTCTTAACTTACAACAATTTGAAGCCAAGGTTATTGAGAGCTTCACGCAAGCGATCGCGTCCTCTCAATGATTCTACAGTGGCGATGCGTTGGGCTGAGTGTTCTGACCAATCACCAGGAACATTCATCTTTTGTTCAGTATAGAATTCTTTGATGATGTCGTTGTAGTGAGCGATCGCTTCTTCTTGTTCTGCCAATTTATAGGTTTCACGATGCAGCACAACTGACTGGGGCAACCTTGGCTTAATCGCCGCTTCTACTTCAGGATTTGGATAGCCTACACACAGCCCAAATACAGCATACACAGAGGAGGGTAAATTTAAAATCTCCGCTACCTCTTGCGGACGGTTGCGGATTCCGCCAATATATACTGTTCCTAAACCAAGCGACTCAGCTGCAACTGCGGCATTTTGCGCCGCCAACGTTGCATCGATTGTTGCCATCACAAACATTTCCAAATATTCCAGCGCGTCATGAGATATGCCGCGACTGTCAGCAACATGACTAAGACGCGCCAAATCTGCTAACCAAACCAAGAATAAAGGAACCTGCTTAATATGTGCTTGGTTTCCTGCCAGCTTAGATAACTCCTCTTTGCGCTGTTGATCTTCGACTGCTACCACACTCCAGGTTTGCAAATTCGAGGAAGTAGATGCAGATTGGGCGGCTGCAATTAGCAACTCCAGAGTTCCCGGTGGTAAAGGATCGGCTAGATAAGACCGAATTGAACGGTGAGATAGTAGTGCTGTTAAAGAATCATTCCATGCAATTTCGGGGTTGAAGGGAATTTCACCGTAGCGCGATCGCAGTAGTTCTGTAGGATTAGTCATAATCAATTCCAAAATTTACATTTTCAAATTTGCTACTAATACCAATTTCATCTGTAGGTGCATACATCTCTATGCCCCTACAGCCGATTCATTGTACTAGTTTAAGTTTTTGGTGAGAAAGCAGCATATTCTTCTTTTGTCAACATTGCATCCTTCACATTTACCTGTTTGGGAATTAACTTCAATTTATAATATGTATCTGCAACACCTTGTTGTAGATTTATCAAATTGTCGTCAATTGGTACAATCCCAAAAGTCCGCCTGTTAGTTGCTTTTTTCATCGTTTCTAAATCAATTCCTAACACAGGTGCGAGAGTTTTTGCTACTTCTTCTCGATTTTGTTTAGACCATTCTTCTAAATTTTGAATTTCCTCCAGTATTGCCTTGACAGTTTGGGGATTTTCAGTGACAAATTTGCGAGTCATCAAATAATATCCTCCCTGTTTATTAATTCCTGTGCCATCAATTAGGACTCTGGCTTTAGTTGCCTCTTGAGCTGCTGCATAGAATGGATCCCAAATTACCCAGGCATCTACACTTCCTTTCACAAATGCAGCACGGGCATCAGCCGGAGCCAAATATTTAGGTTCAATATCTGTATATTTTAATCCAGCTTTTTCTAAAGCTTGAACTAACAATAAGTGGGCACTAGATCCTTTCTGAAAGGCAACTTTTTTGCCCTTCAAGTCAGTAACTTTTTGAATTTGCGAATTTTGAGGAACAAGAATTGCGGAACTAGCTGGAGTAGCCACAGTACCAACAACATAAGTTAGTGATGTCCCCGCTGCTTGGGCAAATATTGGCGGTGATTCTCCCACAGGGCCAATGTCAATACTACCCACATTCATCGCTTCTAGTAGTTGTGGCCCCGCTTGAAATTCAGTCCACTGTACAGTAATACCTTGTGGTGCTAAACGCTTTTCTAAAACACCCTTAGCTCTCAGCAAAACGGTCGTTTTTTGATAGCCAAATCTGACTACTTTTGCATTGGAAGCAGAATTGCTAACAGATGTGGCAGTGGGATTAGGAACATTAACAATAGATGTCGATGAACAAGCAGCAAATAGCAAGCTTAGACAAAGACCTGTAACAAAAGCCCCCACTGTTGGCAAAGGAGAAGAAAAGAATAATTTATGTTGGTTGTTAAATGGGATATTCCTGAATTTTATCAACCATATCCACTTGGGAATTAAGCGGCGAAAGATTTGGTTAATCATCAAAATGATTTCTCTGAGGTAGAGTAATACTATAAACTTATAGGTTTACCGGAGTATATAAATAAATTTAGATATAAATTGACATCAAAATAGCGGGAAGTGAGTTAACTGGAAACTTCCCCGCTTATTATCCCAATGCCAAAAAACACAGCACTAATTTAGTAAATCAGGTTCTTCGCGCACAATCCGGTCGTAAAGGGGCTGGAAACTGAACCACCCACTTATATGTGACCCCACTTGAGTTTGTGTTAAACGGGCTGTTTCGTGTTTGATAGTAGTGGGTCTACCCGCAGCTTCTGCCAACAGTTGGCCTTGGCACGATCGCTCTAAGCTAATGTACCAAAAGGCAGCTTCATCGACTGTATGTCCCACAGTTAAAATGCTATGGTTACGTAGGATTATGGCTTTGTTTGGCCCCAAAGTATGCGCCAATCGCTGACCTTCAGAAGTTTCTAAAACAACACCTGTAAAATCGTCAAACAGGGCATGATCTTCGTAAAAAGCACAAGAATCTTGAGTCAAGGGGTCAAGGAGACGCCCCAAACTAGACCAGGCTTTACCATAAAGTGAATGGGCGTGAGCTGCTGCGATGACATCAGGTCGAGCTTCATGAATCTGAGAATGGATGGCGAAAGCAGCTTGGTTTACGTCAGCATCGCCTTTAACCACCTCACCTTCTTTGTTAACTAGAATCAAGTCAGAAACTCGGATATGACCAAAGTATGCCCCGAATGGATTGACCCAGAAATGGTCTGTAAACTCAGGATCGCGAGCCGTAATATGGCCTGCAATTCCCTCGCTGAAGCCAAACTTACCAAACAGGCGAAAGGCGGCGGCGAGGCGTTGCTTGCGGTGGAGGCGTTCGTCTTCAACTCGCTCGAAAACTGGGGGTTTTGGTCTAATATAGTTGGCCATGTTCTTTTTTCTCCTCTTCTTTACAGGGAGCGTTGGAATATCCAGAGCGAAAGGATTTAACGCTGTGAGATTCTGGGATGAACTGGTGACGCAAGACGCAACCAGTATCATTACCCAAGACATGAATGGATACAGATGCGCTCTGGGATGTGGTTTTGACGGCGTGAATATCACCATCTGGGGGTAAGAGACGGTAGATATCCCCTGGTTGAAGCGATCGCACTTCAGTTACTTGTAATTGTGCGTGTCCTTCGGCATCACCGCTATCTACACGGCGATAGACTGTTTCTTCTTGATTACCTTTGTATAAACCAATCAATCCCCAGGCTAGATGATCGTGGACGGGAGTCGTTGAGCCTGGGGGAATCACCAAACTGAATACTGACAGGGAACGGTCTTTAGCGCGATAAAGCAGCCATTGACCAATACCACCGCCCATCCGGCTTTCGGGATTGACTTGGGCAAACTTTTGGGGTAGCCATTCCTGTTGAGCAAGGAGTTCTTGAAAATAGGGTTCTAGTCTAGCGAGAGTTTGGGTGCGATCGTCAACAGTGCTAGCACTAATTTCCCGCACTGTTGCGACAAAGGATCGTAGTTCCTGGCTCTCAATAAACCATTGGTCTTTTGGTAACGGTTCTAAAATAGTGTGGTTCGTCATCTATATTCCTCTGTTTAGGAGGCGACTAAGATTAACTAATTACTAAGTCGTAATTCGTAATACTTCTCTACGAGAGGCTGCGCTCAGGACAAGCTCAGTATAAGTTCGTAGTTAAGAATTCAATTACGATTTATTTTAATACCAGGATGAATTTTAAAGCCAAGTTGCTCAAGTTTTAGATGGGAAAGGGACTCCTTCAGAATGATAGTAAAAGGATATCGCTGGAATACAGTAGCTTTACCTTGTGACAATAGCAGCCTAGCATGGCTGATGCGTACTGGATATAACGGTTGTCTGTTGGCATCGAGAATGAATACTTTAGTCATACAATTTTAAATTTTAGATTTGCGATCGCCAGATTGATAATTGGGGAGTGGGCACAGAAGTTTTTATTGGGAAGCCTCTTAGCAGTTATATTAATTTCCGTAAATACTATAAGTCGGTCGGATAACCGTTGAATTAATTACAAGCAGAAATTATCACATACAAATTTAAAAAGCAATAGGCTAGCTGTTAGGGGAGATAAAGCGTAGCTTTATCTCTTTGGGGTTCTTGGGATTTCAAGGAATCAAGCTGATATACAGCAGAATTCAGGAGTAAAACGGGTAACAGACTTAGCTTGTGTACCTCACCGACTTGAAATCTGCTGTAATATGACTCGTTAAAATGGCGTAATTGCTTGTAAATGCAGGGTTTTTTCTAACTGCGGATGTTTGAAGCGAAGTTCTCTGGCGTGCAGATGTAAGCGACTAGTAACTGCACAGCATCCATAAAGGCGATCGCCTAAAATAGTTACCCCAAGTCCTCCTGCATCAGCTGCATGAACCCTCAATTGATGGGTGCGTCCTGTTAGCGGCGTAAATTCTACGCGGGTATAGTCTCCTTCTCTCGCTATTACTTGGAAGTGTGTCAAGCTGGGTTTACCATGTTGCCAATCAACTTTTTGCTCAGGGCGATTTTCAGGATCTCCCCACAATGGCAGTTCAATCACACCTTGCTCAACTGTCAAAACACCGGAAAGTATGGCTTCATAAACCTTGTGAACCTGGCGTTGCTGAAACTGCTGGCTGAGTTGCCGATGGGTTTGGCGATCGCGTGCCAACAACAAAATCCCAGAAGTTTCTCGATCTAAGCGATGCACAGATATAAGTGCCATGCCATCAGCTAACAAATTACGTAAGCGACTCAAGACACTATCTTGGCGATCGCGATAACGACCGGGTACTGAAAGTAATCCAGCAGGTTTGTTGACAGCAATCAGCCATTCATCTTCATAAATAATCGGAAAAGTAACCTCTCCCCAAACCCCTCCCCTCCAAGGGTTGGGGGCTGGGGGGTTAGGTCTTAACCCTGAGAGTAAAAACCCCATTAATGGCTGACATCGCTCGGCACACGCTCCGTAAAATTCTCTCGGAATTTTATCCTGATTTACGGAAGACTCACCCCACCAAAATTCTGCCATTGCTAGGGGTTTGAGATTATGTGTTGCCGCATAATGAAGCAGCTTTGGGGCACAACAGTCTCCTGTACCAGTGGGCAAACCTCCTGGCATCAATTGTTGCAACGATCGCGATCGCCCGGAAAAATTAGTCAGGCTGTAGCTAGCGTGCATTTGAGCTTGCAATTGACGGGAAAGTGCTTTGCGCCGTTGTTTCAGTTCGCTAATTTGTGCATCAGTCGCTGCAATTACCTGTTGTAGGGGCTGTAATACGGCATTTTGCTGGCGTTTAAGTTGTCGTCGCTCAATTCCCTGCTGACGACTCTCTTCGTCAAGTTGTTCAAGGGCAATAGTAAGCGCTTCGGGAGTGAGTGTATTGCAGATTTGCTGACGTTTTTCCTGTCGTTGGTGTTTGCAATGGCGATGGCGATCGCTCATTGCTTGCAACTGTTGTTCAAAGTCATTAAACAGGATTTCATACTGCTGGCGTTCGGTTAGTTGCTTCAAGGTAATAATTTCTTGCTTAATCGCGTCCAACTGTGCCAAAGTCCGGCTTTCCTCAAAAGCAACTTCATCTCGTCCCGGAATTGGCGGCACCCAGCCCTCAACCACACTGCAACCATTCAAAAGACCAGAAAAAGCTTTTAGTACGCGTTCTTCGCCATTAGGCAGTTCAACTAATAGTATTCCATACATCTTGCCTTCACGAGAATAACAGTCATTGTTGGCAAGATATTGTATTAGTCCGTGGGCGATCGCTTCGGACATTGAGGTGCGCGGTAATTTTAGGCGAACGCCACTTTGCGGACAACGCCCTTCGTACCAATAACTACAAGATGAGTCAGCGATCGCAAAATCGCAGTCGATGAAATCTGAAAGTGCGTGCAGAACTACCATACAAGGTACGATCGCAAATCTAGCCTGATGTTGGACTCAACCACTTCTATACCGATAGTAACGGGAAAACCATTGCATTCGGTACTCCGAATCAGTGGTGGGAGGATGTCAATTTTGTAAGAATTCTATTGTGTTGAGTGCTTTTGGCAAATTGGCATCCAAAATTTTTCTGTTGCAGTTTTAATTTATATATCAACAGGGTTACAGGGACATTGAGAAAATTCTACAAGGGATCAATTCCCGTCTCAAAATCCCACCCAATGGCCAGTTGTTGACGTTCACGCTCTCCCAACCACCTTAAGGTGGATGCAGCACAAGCGTCACCGCTTCACTACAACTGGCTAGAAATCAAACAGAAAATATATAGTACAAATGCACTGACACAGATATAAGTTGGTGATGGCAGTGTTTGAGTGTGTAGTTGTCTAAGTTTATGTCAAGCTAAGTGTTGAGGACAGTAGCCCAATCCACGGATATAACTTTGTCGGAATATTTCAATTTCATTGGGTTGCGGTCTACCATGAGAAACTACTGCTACCTGATAGCGTTGCATAACTTTAATTGCTGATTCTCCAGCTTCCAAACTGCCCAGAACATTACTAATGAATTCGGGTGGTGAGTAAATAATTCCCACTTCGCTCAAGAAAGCTTTAATATCTTTATCTTTTTGTTCCGATACAAAAGATTTAATTTTGACGTTGATGATCCAACCATGAAATTGATTAATTACAGTAATAAATTCCAGAGAAAAGTCATTCCTACTAAAATATTCCACAACTCGCAGTGTCAGACTAGCATTGGCCAGATAGTATAGGTATTGCATAATTTCTAGAGCAGAATTGAGACTTTCAAAAAATAATCTATAAATCTAAAGATTTAATGAGGATTCTAAGTTTTTACAGAAAAAATAATTAGATAAATTTCTCATAATCAAAGTAAAGGTAAATACTACTTTGTCTATTAAGATTTGCAAATAAATATGTCAGATTGCAAAATCTAAATTAACTTGTTGTGTTGTTTGTAATACCAATTTAATGTGAAGTTTTACATATCTCGATCCCCCTAAGTCCCCCTTAAAAAGGGGGACTTTGATAGATGTTTTTCCTGTTCCCCCTTATTAAGGGGGGCTAGGGGGGATCGAATTCTATGCAGCTTCATAAAAAATTGGTATAACAATATATTAAAATTAGACAAAAGTTTGACCACGCAGAGGGTGTATCCTGCGATCGCGAAGATGCCATCAGCATCTTCTTTTGATACAAGTTATGAAAATTTTGTTGGTAGAGGATGACGTATTACTGAGTGAAGCACTCTGCGAGTTGTTGCGTGCAAATCGTTATACTATCGACATCGCCAGCAATGGACAAGTGGGATTAGAACTAGCGCTATCGACTGAATATGAGTTGATTTTGCTGGATTGGCTAATTCCAAAACTGGATGGGATTAGCTTGTGTCGGCAACTGCGAAAGCAAGGCTACCGTAAATCTATTCTGTTGTTAACAGGGAAAAATTCTAATGCAGATATTGTGGCGGGGTTAGATGCTGGAGCAGATGATTACGTCATTAAGCCATTCAACCCAGAAGCATTACTAGCCAGAATTCGCTCTTTATTACGACGCAATGAGGCAATCTCATCATCCACGCTAACCTGGGGAAATCTCTGTTTAGATCCAAGTGCCGGCAGAGTAACTTGTAATGAGCAGGAAATTCCCCTGACAGCAAAAGAATACAAACTGCTGGAGTTGTTTTTGCAAAACCCAGACCGGATTTTTAGTCGTGCAGT
Source organism: Nostoc sp. (assembly GCF_036917235.1). Classification (GTDB taxonomy): domain Bacteria; phylum Cyanobacteriota; class Cyanobacteriia; order Cyanobacteriales; family Nostocaceae; genus Nostoc. Next base: position 52,356 of record NZ_JBALDU010000111.1, on the reverse strand, counting down.
GATTATAGATCGGCTTTGGGGATTTGATGATACACCGACTGAAAATGCAGTTACGACTCATATTAAAGACTTGCGAAAGAAACTGAAAACAGTAGGTCTAGGAGAAGATTTTCTAGAAACGGTATATGGTATGGGCTATCGGATCAAGCCTGCACCTAATCGCTCCATCTCTGTTGGGGAAACGAATCAAGATGGAAAGAAAAAACCCGGTCCCAAAGATATGACTTCTGTAAATCGGGTGCTGGAGCGCTTTCGTAATTCCTTTGCTGGACAGGTTGTGGTACTGGAGCGGGCAAAAACTGCACTCTTAGCCGGGAATTTAAATGAAGAGTTACATCAACAGGCATTGCATGAAGCGCATAAGCTAGCAGGCTCAATGGGGTCGTTTGGTTATCCAGAGGGTTCCCGGCTGGCACGGAAAATAGAGCATTTGCTGCTTGGAGATTTCTCGTTATCTCCCGATCAAATCTCTGATTTCTCGCAACTGGTAACAGCATTACAGCAAGAGTTAACTAAGTCTGCTGTCACTTCCACCGCTCAAAACTTCCCGGTAAATCAAACTTATCGTTTATTAGTCATCGATGATGATACGACGCTGACAGAGCAGTTGCAAGTAGAAGCCGACTCATGGGGGATCAGGATGAAGGTTGCACCAAACTTAGCAACAGCCCGATCGCTTTTTTCCTTAAAAACTCCTGACGTAGTTTTACTCGATTTGAGTTTTCCAACAACAGAGGAAGATGGATTAATATTATTGAGCGAGATAGTACAGCGATCGCCAAATATCCCAGTAATTGTTTTTACAGGACGAAATACCCTGGCAGATCGACTGAAAGTATCGCGTTTAGGAGCTAGACAATTTTTGCATAAACCGGCGACAACCGAGCAGATTTTTCAGGCGATCGCTCGTGTCTTACCTCAACCTCAAACTTCCGAAGCCAAAGTTTTAATCGTAGACGATGATCCTGTAATCCTGGCTGGACTATCGGCGTTACTAACTCCTTGGGGGCTGGAAGTAACAACCCTCTCCCAATCACAACAATTTTGGCAGGTGCTAATTGCCACATCTCCAGATTTGGTAGTACTAGACTTAGAAATGCCGATAGTTAATGGTTTAGAGTTGTGCAAAGTCGTGCGACAAGATGCCCAGTGGGGAGATTTACCGATTTTAGTAGTTACAGCCCATACCGAAGCCGAATTTCTTCAGCAAGCATTTGCTGCCGGAGCCGATGATTTTATCAGCAAGCCAGTGTTAGGGCCAGAACTTGTGACACGGGTACTGAGCCGCATTCAAAGAACGCGCTGGCGCTCTCAGCTAGGCAGAAGTCAAGCATGATCGGAAATTCACGATTATTGAAGTACGGTGTGGCTATTGGCTCAACTGCGATCGCCACTTTCTTGTCAGTCTGGCTAGAACCGCTTATTTCTCAAACCATTGGTGGATTTTTCTACATAGCGATCGTTGCAAGTACTTGGTATGGTGGTTTTCGACCAGGAATTGTTACAGTTGTCCTTTCCACACTGGCAATTGATTATTACTTGATTCCCCCTCGATATCAACTGGGGATTAATGAATCAGAAGATGTATTGCGGTTAGGAATTTTCTTATTGGTTGCCTTGATAATTAACCTGGTGACAGGCAATCTTCAATACAGCAGACGCAAGATTCAACAACTCAACCAACAATTGTCTCAGGAAAATGCCGAGCAATCGCGGATGACTCTTGACGAACGCAAACAAGCACAAGAAACGCTGCAACAGCAATTTGAGCAACAGCGCTTAGTGATGGAGATGACCCAGCGTATCCGGCGATCGCTGAATTTAGAAGATATCTTGCAAACTACTGTTGATGAAGTGCGGCAATTTCTGGAGTGCGATCGCGTGACTATCTTCCAATTTTATCCAGGTTGGGGAGGAACGATTGTTATTGAGTCTGTTGCACCAGACTGTATGGCTCTTTTACCACTCCAGATTTATGACCCTTGCATTGGTGAAGAGAACGTCGAACCCTTTAAACAAGGCTTAGTTACTGCAAAAACTGATATTTATACTGCCGGAATTAGTCCCTGTCACGTTCAATTTTTGGAAAGTCTCCAGGTGAGGGCAAATCTCGTCGTTCCTGTTTCTTTAGGAGATGAATTGTGGGGATTACTGGCAGCTCATCAATGTACGGCCCCTCGTGAGTGGCAATCTTCCGAAATTACTCTGTTGCGGCAGTTAGGAGCGCAGGTAAGCATTGCTATCCAGCAAGCAGATTTGTTCAAACAGTTACACACAGAACTAACAGAGCGCAAACAGGCAGAAATTGACCTACAACAACTGAATACCGAACTTGAGCAACGGGTGCAAGAACGCACTGCACAACTGACAGAGACGAACGATCGCCTACAAAAAACAGTTATAGAGCAGCAACAAACCCAACTCACACTTTTAGAACAGTCGCAAATGCTGGAGCTTCAGGCTGTAATCACCCGAAATATGGGGGAAGGTATTTGCTTAGTGAGAATAGATAATGCAGTCATTGTCTATGCCAATCCTAAATTTGAGCAGATGTTTGGCTATGACTCTAGTGAACTCAACGGTCAGCACGTTTCGATTGTCAACGGTCTCAGCAAATCGGTAACTACTGAAGATGTCAATGAAGCTAGTGTATCTGCCGTCTTACAAAATACTGAAGCCACATATCAAGTCCAGAATCTTAAAAAAGATGGTACACCATTTTGGTGTAGTGTGACAGCTTCTGTATTCAGGCATCCCGACTACGGTGACGTTCTGGTTGCAGTTCACCAAGATATCACTGAGCGCAAAGGCATCGAAGAAGCTTTACGCGAGAGCGAAGAAAAGTTTCGTCAGCTGGCAGAAAACATCCAAGCAGTATTTTGGATGACCGATAATCAAAGTCAACAAGTTTTATATGTGAGCAAGGCATACCAAACCATCTGGCAAAGAAATTGTGAGGACTTGTATCACAACTATTCAAATTGGTTAGATGCAATTCACCCAGAAGATCGCCAGCGTGTCGAAACTGAAGTTACTGAACAGCTTAAACCAGGGCAATACGATAAAAAATACCGGATTATCCGTCCTGATGGTTCAATCCGTTGGATTCGCGATCGCGCATTTCCGATCAAAAATGAATTAGGCGAGGTAGTTCGGATTGCCGGGATTGCCGAAGACATCACTGAACTAGAGCAGATTAATTTGATCAAAAGTGAGTTTATTGGCATTGTTAGTCACGAACTCCGCACTCCCTTAACTGCAATTCGGGCGGCATTAGGCTTACTACAAACTGGTATCTACGATAAAAAACCAGACAAATTCAAGCGGATGATTGAGATTGCAGCCATCGATAGCGATCGCTTAGTGCGTCTAGTCAACGACATTCTCGATTTGGAACGCTTAGAATCGGATCGAGCTGTCTTAGAAAAAACCACCTGCAATGCAGCTGATTTAATTCAACAAGCAGTAGCCGTAGTGCAAGCGATCGCCAATCAGCAAAATATTACTTTTAAGATCCACCCTACCAATGCTCAAGTTTGGGCGGCGGCTGATGCTATTGTGCAAACACTCACCAATTTGTTAGGTAATGCGATTAAATTCTCACCAGCCGATTCTACTATTACTCTGAGTGTCCAACAGCAAACAGACCGCGTACTATTCCAAATAACGGATCGAGGACGAGGTATTCCAGCAGATAAGTTAGAAGCAATCTTTGGAAGATTTCAGCAAGTAGATGCCTCTGATTCTCGCACCAAAGGCGGCACAGGCTTGGGATTGGCAATCTGTCGTAGTATTATTGATCGGCACGGTGGGCAAATTTGGGCTGAAAGTACTCTTGGTGTTGGCAGCACGTTTTTCTTCACTCTACCATTGCCGGGAAATTAGGCAGAGGGGCAGGGGAGCAGGGGAGCAGGGGAGAATAACCAATGACAAATGACAAATGACAAATGACAAATGACTAAAAAATTGTTAATTGTGGATGATGAAGAACGAATCCGCGAATTAGTACAAGCTTGTTTAGAAGACTTGGGAGGATGGGACACTCTGACGGCTGCATCAGGGTCAGAAGGACTAAAAATCGCCCAAACAGAAACCATTGATGCCATTCTACTTGATGTTTCTATGCCTGACATGGACGGCTTTGCAGTCTACGAAAAACTTCAAGCAAATTCAGCAACCCAAGGGATTCCAGTGATTCTATTAACAGCGAAAGTCCAAGGAAGCGATCGCGCCCGTTTTGCCCAGATGGGAATTGCTGGGATTATCACCAAACCTTTTGAACCCACCTCTATTTGCAACGAAGTTAGTGAGATTCTGGGGTGGAACGATTAATAGTTAATTTTTATAACAAAATCTATATCTTTATTAGTTTTTTATTTTTGTAATGTATTTTTCTTGGTTACAGATAAAAACCTTTTATCTGTAACCAAGAAAGGTATATGAAATAAAATGAACATGCTAGAGGAGGTAAATATAATCGGTAAAACGATATTGCTGATTGATGATGAACTGCATGTCCGTGAGATAGTAAAATTTTGCCTCCAAGATTTAGCTGGTTGGAATGTGGTGACAGCAGATTCTCCATTAGAAGGATTGCAGAATGCAGTACACCATACTCCTGATGCGATTGTATTAGATATCTCAATCCGCGATCTGGCTAGTTTTGAGTTTATGAATAAACTAAGAGATCATCCAGAAACTCAAGCTATTCCTGTAGTGTTGCTCAGTGCGAAAGCGCGATGGTTGGATTCGCAAATTTTGCGACAGTATCAAGTCGCAGGTGTAATTCTCAAACCCTTTAATCCAGTTACCCTCCCGGCTCAGGTTGCTCAATTGCTGGGTTGGGATTTTACTTGACTAAAAGATTAAACAAGAATGGGTAAAACATCCAGCATATAACAGGATTTCCAATTACTTGGAGTGCAAAAAATTCCTAGAGACGCATAACGGGAGCATCCCACTTTTTTGCCTGTCATTGCGAGCGCAACGAAGTGGAGCGTGGCAATCCCATCAACTGGTGCTTAGTAAGAGATTGGGGGATTGCTTGTCTGCGACACGCACTTGCGTTCGTCGTCCCTCCTCTCTACGAGACGCTGTTCGCGTTCGCAATGACAAGTTATTCTCTGATCGCAAAGTAAAAACTGGGATGCACCCCGCATAACTAGCTGTGCGTCCCTAGCGTGTATCTCATGCAAATGAAAATTCCTATAAATTGCAGTCCGAATATCAAGGTTTAGCCTTTAAGCAATAGGTTTGATTTTGAAGTTATTATCAACTACAGCAATCCTAAATCATTCGTAAGAAAGAAAATCGCTAAAACACTTATAGATAGTTACTTTCTGCCTATGCATTTTCTCACGTTTCAATTCGGATTGTCATATCAAGTTTAAGCTTGAATTTAACTTAACGTTTTAGAGAATTTGGCATAAAATTAAATACTAGAGAAAAATCTTACATCTAGTTAAGTGCATATACATAGATTATTACTATGCTCTTCAATCGTCTATCGGGTTCTGAAATTGATTTAAAGCAAATCCTGGCTCGAATTAGGATGCTGGTCGATCAAATTCATCCGTCACTTGAAGTGAGTGAAATTCTCAAGATTATTGTCAGCGAAGTTAGAACAACATTAGAAAGCGATGTCTACGAGGGGCTACGCCTACGTGCCATTATCTATCGCTTTTTTTCCAATGGAGATGGAGTTATCGCAGAAAAGTCTGTAAGTAATGGATGGAAACCGATTCTAGGGCAATTAATTTACCATCCTTGCTTCAATACGACATGGGTAGAGCGATATCGAGATGGAAGCGTTGGTGTCATTGAAGACATTCATACTACAACCCTTGACCCTTGTTACAAAAAACTATTAACGGACTTGCAGATTCGAGCTAATTTAGTAGTACCAATTTTAGTAAACAATCGAGAACTTGATGGAGTTTCTAGTACATATCCTCATTTATGGGGCTTAGTAATTGCTCACCAGTGCAGTGGTTCGCGTCAATGGAGTTCTTTAGAAATTGAGTATTTCCAACTGATAGCCGCAGAGCTAGGAATCGCTCTTGGGGAAGCAGAACGCCATCAGCAAAAGGCTACATCCTGCCAAAAACTAACGCTGCAACTCAATCAAAACCTAAAAAATTTGACAGTTCAGCCAAAGTTGAAGTCAATCAAAAAAACTCTGTATCAGAATTTTAGAGGTTCCATTATCACAAGAACAGCATTGCCAAAGAATATATCAGTTGGGGACTTGATTGCATTTGACCGATTACAAACTCCAGTTTGGATTTATGATATTCAAAACTTGCAGATGTGGTGGGCTAATCAATCCGCTCTGCATATTTGGAATGCTCAAAGTCGAGAAGAATTGCTCAGTCGCAACTTCAGTGATGTTTCTGTGTCTACTCACACTCGAATGCAAAGCTATTTGCAAGAATTTCAGCAAGGGAAAACCATCACTGAAAACTGGACATTTTACCCAGAAGGAAAACCTGTTTCTCTGCGCTGCATCTTTTCTGGAATTCAAATTGAAGAAGGGCGAATGGCGATGCTGGTTGAAGGATCGACAGAAATTATCAATCAGATCGATCGAGAAACACTCAGATCGATTGAAGCCCTACGTCACACCACAGTAATGATCTCGCTTTACACGATGGATGGTGTACCTTTGATGCAAAACCCGGCAGCCCTGCGCTGTTATCGGGATACCCTGTACCCTAACTCGTCAGCTGAGAATATTTTCCTGAGTCACTTTGTTGACAAGAGTGTTGGACAAAAAGTTATGAAAGCGATTCATTTCGGTGAGGCGTTCAGCATAGAGGCTCAGGTGTTTACTACTGAGGGGATTCAATGGCATGGGATGGATATACGATCTACCCGCGATCCCGTAACGGGTAACTCCATCATCCTCGTCAACGAAAAGAATATTACCAAGCAACAAGCTGCACTACAAGAACACCAGCGTGCAGAATCAGAATTGCGCTGGCGGGAAGCTTTGCTGCGTTCTATGACTGAAACTTCTTTGCTGGGATTTTTTGTTGTTGACAATCGTACCGACGAAATCCTTTATTTCAATCACCACTTCTGTAAAATTTGGGGCATTGAACATCTAGAAGACCAAATGCGTTTGGGTGCTTTAAAACATAATGACATTATTCCTGATTGTATATCTTCAATTGTCGATGCATCGGCATTTGTCGAATCCTATAAACCGTTGCAGTCTGAAGAAAATCGTTGCACGATTGAGGATGAAATTTTATTTATCGATGGGCGAACGATTCGCCGCTTTTCCAGTCAAATTCGGGATATTCAGGATCGATACTTTGGGCGGTTATACATTTTTGAAGACATCACTCCTCGTAAACAAATCGAAGCCGCACTCAAAACCAGTGAAGAAAGATGGCAGTATGCCTTGGAAGGAAATGGTGATGGAGTTTGGGATTTGAATGCTGAAACTAACGAAGTCTTTTTTTCTCGCCGATGGAAAGAAATGTTAGGGTTTGCAGAGCATGAAATTGGAAATACCCTCAGTGAATGGGAACAGCGGGTTCACTCCGATGATAAAGCGAGGGTTTACGAGGAGATTATCAAGCATTTGTCCGGTGAAACCCAACAATATGTCAGTGAATATCGGATTAAGTGCAAGGATGGAACCTACAAGTGGATTTTAGATCGGGGTCAAGTTTCGAGTCGCGCAAAGAATGGTTTTCCCTTACGGATGCTAGGAACTCATACTGATATTACTGAACGCAAGCGTATGGAAGAAGCGCTGCGAGAAAGCGAACAACGCTATCGTTCCGTAATTACAGCGATGGCAGAAGGTATTGTCCTCCAGCAATCCGATGGGCGAATTACCGCCTGTAATGACAGTGCCGCAAGAATTTTAGGGTTAACAGCCGAGCAAATGATGGGGCGAACTTCCATCGATCTGCGATGGCGAGCTATTCATGAAGATGGTACTTATTTTCCAGGCGAAACTCATCCTGCCATTGTCACCTTACGCACCGGACAACCCCAATTTAACGTCATTATGGGAGTTCACAAATTTGATGGCAGCTTGATTTGGATTTCAATCAATTCTCAACCACTGTTTGAATCTGATGAATCAAAACCATCTGCGGTGGTTGCATCATTTACAGATATCACAGTTGGCAAACAGGCACAAATTGCCCTGCAACAGCAAACAGAACGGGAACGCATGGTTTATGCGATCGCTCAACATATCCGTAGGTCTTTAGACTTGGATGAAATCTTAAACACAACTGTTGCTGAAGTTCGACATTTTCTGCAAACCGATCGCGTCATCATCTATCGCTTTAACCGTGATTGGAGTGGTGTGATTGTCACGGAGTCTGTAGTAGCAGGTTGGCAATCGATTTTGAATATGGAAATTACAGACAGCTATTTTGTAAAAATACAGGGACAGTCTTATCAAGAAAGTACGCTCAGAGTTACTCCAGACATCTACACCGCCGGATTTGCCCCTTGTCATGTAGAGTTATTGGAAAGGTTGCAAGTCAGAGCCAAGCTAGTTGTACCAATTTTACAAGGCGATCGCCTTTGGGGTCTTTTGGTTGCTCATCATTGTAGCGCCCCACGTCAGTGGCAACCTTGGGCAAGCGAACTACTTCAGCAATTGGCAACACAGGTAGCGATCGCTATTCAGCAATCAGAACTTTATCAACAATTGCAGCGTGCCAACCAGCAGCTTGAAAATATGGTAATGGTAGATGAATTAACTCAAATCGCCAATCGCCGATGTTTTGATATTAAGCTTAATTCTGTCTGGCAATATCTTTTACGAGAACAAGGTTTTGTCTCACTACTTTTATGCGACATTGACTATTTTAAACAATATAACGATACTTATGGTCATGCGACCGGAGATGATTGTTTGCGCTTTATTGCCCAAGCTTTCAAACAAAGTGTCAAACGTTCTAGAGATTTAGCTGCTCGTTATGGCGGAGAAGAGTTTGTTGTCATCTTGCCTAACACTGCTAGTGATGGGGCTTTTCACGTTGCCCAAGAAATTCATAAAGCTATCCAACAGCTAAATATTCCCCACGCGGCATCGCCTGTGAAGCACCACGTCACTTTGAGTATCGGAATTGCCACAGTGATTCCCACATCTAATATGGTTCCTTTGGATTTGATTGAGGCAGCAGATCAAGCCCTTTATCAAGCCAAAGCAAACGGACGTAATCGTTCTTGTATAAATAGACTCTCTTAGAGAGTGAGCAATAGCTGCGGTTCTTGCTACCCTACGCTAATCAAGTAATTGTTAATATTTTCTAAAGTTTTTTAAGTACTGTCATTTCTTTATTAGTTCTTTATTTTCTGTTTATAAATTAAAGCTATTGGTAGTTAAGCCAAGAGCAAACTACTTATTTGTGTTTAACTTTTTTAATAAAACAACAATATTATGACAAACTGCCCTTGCTGTTCTAACCAAATGCTTCGTCACATTCGTTTACAAGAAACCTACTGGTTCTGCCGCCACTGCTGGCAAGAGATGCCTAACCTGAGTTTAGATAAAAGTACTTTAAATTTGACTAGAAAAAACACATTATTAGCCAGAGAACCAATTTCGGTCAACCACAAACTTTTGAAAATGAACGTCAGAACAGAGCTTTGTGCCTGAGTGAATCAGGAAGCAAACATCAAACGAGCTATGCTTACACTTTTAGAGGTTGTTTGAAAAGTCTAATTTATTACTAACTGGCAATTGTAAATCTCGGCTACACAGGCAAAACCCTTGTTTTGTATTAGTCTACGGAAGTGGACAAGAGTTTGTGTATTACCGAATCCTATTCGCCCAATACTTTTCAAACATCCTCTTAAATAGCTAGATGTATCGTCTGAATACTGACTAATATCTTAAAAGATAATATTACTATATTTACAGAATATTCAAGTGAGTTAAATACACAATTTATCTAAGTTTCAAAACCAAGTATAAAGACTATTTCGCTTCTGTTGCTACAACGAGGTATAAATCCATTTTAACTCATGGATTATGAATTATACTCTATCTAAAATTTATCCACAGAAAGACTTTAAAAAAAATTACGATTCTTATTGATTATTAGAATTTAGACAAGAACCGATAAAGCCGCTTTAACGACTATCTTTTATCGCTTGTTCATCTACTTTAATTACTAAAGCGAACTGGATTCTAAGCACTCTAAAACACACGAATATTAAATGACTCTTAAACCGTGTAATCAAGTACTCTTGCATCTTAGTTAAGTCTGATATCTTCTTGAGAACAGCTTTATTGTTGTCAGGTAGATTGATGAGTCGAATTAATGGATTTGTCGGGCGACGTAATTTCTTGAAATTTGCCAGTGTCGTAAGTATTGCAGCTACTACTATTAGTGATAGCTTTTGGAATACAGAGCAAACTGCTGTTGCTGATATTCACCCAATTAACTCTAATTCAATCAGTCCGAATGAAGCCATCAAACGATTGCTTGATGGTAATCAAAGATTTATTCATCAAAAACGTCAATATCCCGATCAATCACTAGAACGCTTACGATTAGTTGCGAAAGCTCAGTATCCCTTTGCCGCTATATTAGGCTGTGCAGATTCTAGAGTACCTGCGGAAATTGTCTTCGATCAAGGACTTGGAGATTTATTTGTCGTGCGAGTTGCTGGTAATGTTGTCAGTGACACGGTTATAGGTAGTCTGGAATATTCTACAGCAGTATTGGGTTCGCAGTTGATTATAGTTTTGGGTCATAGGAGATGTGGTGCAGTAGCAGAAGCAATCAAAAACGAACCACTTCCTGGCAGAATTGGTTTGATTATTGAGGGTATCAAACCATCTGTAGAAAGGATAAAGTTCCGAACTGGTGATAATATGCAAGATGCAGTTATAGCCAACATTCAGTATCAGACTGAAAAATTGCAGGAAAGCTCAACTATTTTAGCTAAATTGCTCGGTGAAGGTAAACTAAAAATTGTTGGTGCTTGTTACGATATTGACACTGGTAAAGTCAACATTATTACTTGAATATTTCACACCTTTTAAGTGTAGGATTCTTAGTTCAATGATTTTGGAAAAATGTTTGAGTTGATCTACGCTAACGCAAACTCACAAAAATTTAGAAATAAACTTAAAGCTTGTAACAAATAAACCCAGCAGGGACTATATAACAAGGCCGCCTGCCAGGAAGGTATAGTATATTCTGGCCATGTTTGATTGGTTAGCGCTTATTTGTAAAAAATAATTGCGTATCCCTAAATACAATAACTAAATGTTTCAGAAAACACAGTTAAGAAAAGTTACTAAATAGGTTAATTTCTAATTAAAACCCAATAGGCTTGGGTTAAGAGATAAATCAAGACGCGATTTATCGCGTCTCTACATAAAGGTCTTGTTGCTCTATCTGAACTGTATTGAATTAAAACCAACAATTTCCCGAATGGGGAGACAGGGAAGACAAGGGAGAATGATTGAACAAATTTCTTCTTTGCGTCTTCCCAATGCCCAATCCCCAATGCCCCATAATATAAGAAAGCGCTTCACACTTCTTAAATAATCAGCTTTATTAGAACAATGGCGAGAGACTTGCGGGGATTCATTAAAATTTTGGAAGAAAGAGGACAATTACGGCGAATTTCTGCTTTAGTTGACCCAGACTTGGAAATTGCTGAGATTTCCAACCGTATGCTGCAAAAAGGTGGGCCAGGGTTGTTGTTTGAAAACGTCAAAGGTGCTTCCTTCCCGGTGGCGGTGAATTTGATGGGAACTGTGGAAAGGATTTGCTGGGCGATGAATATGCAGCATCCAGAGGAGTTGGAAACTCTGGGGAAAAAATTGAGTATGCTGCAACAACCAAAACCGCCAAAGAAGATTTCCCAGGCAATAGATTTTGGCAAAGTGCTGTTTGATGTGGTGAAAGCGAAACCAGGACGAGACTTTTTCCCCGCTTGTCAGCAAGTTGTGCTTCAAGGTAATGATTTAGATTTAAATAAGTTGCCTTTGATACGTCCTTATAATGGTGATGCTGGCAAGATTATTACTCTGGGATTGGTAATTACTAAAGATTGTGAGACGGGTACACCAAATGTAGGTGTGTATCGCTTGCAACTCCAATCTAAAAATACGATGACGGTTCACTGGTTATCGGTGCGGGGTGGGGCGAGGCATTTGCGAAAAGCGGCGGAACGTGGGAAAAAATTAGAAGTTGCGATCGCACTTGGTGTAGATCCTCTAATTATTATGGCAGCTGCCACACCCATCCCTGTAGATTTATCAGAATGGCTGTTTGCTGGATTATACGGTGGTTCTGGTGTGCAGTTGGCAAAGTGCAAAACTGTGGATTTGGAAGTTCCCGCAGATTCCGAATTTGTCTTGGAAGGAACGATTACACCAGGGGAAGTTTTACCAGATGGGCCTTTTGGCGACCACATGGGTTATTACGGCGGCGTGGAAGATTCGCCGTTGGTACGCTTTGAGTGTATGACGCACCGGAAAAATCCGATTTACTTAACAACATTTAGCGGTCGTCCACCCAAAGAAGAAGCGATGATGGCGATCGCGCTAAATCGCATTTATACTCCTATTCTGCGGCAACAAGTATCAGAAATTGTCGATTTCTTCCTACCAATGGAAGCTTTGAGTTACAAAGCGGCGATTATTTCCATTGATAAAGCATATCCGGGACAAGCGCGACGGGCTGCTTTAGCGTTTTGGAGTGCTTTACCACAATTTACCTACACCAAATTTGTAATTGTTGTGGATAAAGACATAAATATTCGCGATCCGCGTCAAGTTGTGTGGGCGATTAGTTCTAAAGTTGACCCAGTGCGAGATGTTTTTATTTTGCCAAATACACCTTTTGATACCTTGGATTTTGCCAGTGAGAAAATTGGCTTAGGTGGACGCATGGGAATTGATGCGACTACAAAGATTCCGCCGGAAACAAACCATGAATGGGGTTCGCCTTTGGAATCTGATCCAGATGTGGCGGCGATGGTAGAGAGACGCTGGGCGGAGTATGGTTTGGCAGAGTTGCAGTTAGGAGAAGTAGACCCAAATTTGTTTGGCTATGATATGAAGTAACCTGTTATAGCTCAATACAGTTTAGATAGAGCAACAAAACCCTAATGTAGAGACGCGATAAATCGCGTCTTGAAAGACCAATTCTCTACACCAATAACGCTTGACTAAAACGTATTGCGTTATAGGTCATGCAGTAATAACACAGCAAAGCTATATCTTACGCCAGATATCATTTAAATAAATGATATCTGGTGTAATCAAATATCAAAATGAAAAAGCTGGAGAACACAGCCTGATATAAATATCTCTTTGATCGTCAGTAAAAGACCTTCTTCCATGAAGTATTCTTGTATTATCAATCATTAAAATATCGCCTTTTTGCCACGAAATCTCCGTAGTTATTTTTTCAGCAATTTCATTAAGTTCCGATACAACCTCTTCAGGAATTTCTGAATCATCTTCAAAATTAAGAATCTTTGGGTTTAACTGCTTTGTAGGCAATAGACTATTAATAAATACCTGATATTTTCCACATCTGCTAGGGATAATAGCTGGAGAAATGTATTCAAGCAGAATCGATTGATCCTCATTTACTATCAAATGCGTATTATTTTTACGACACATTTCTTCTAGCTGATGCAAATCATCTGTTTGGTATTTTTTCTGCCAGTCCTCTTCAGATATCCGAACATTAAATTTTAACTTCTTTTTGCTGAATAACTCTTTGGTTGAGCTACTAATTTCATTAAAAAACTCTCTCCCATCACATACCGTAGTTTCACCATCTTCTAATGGTGGATTAGCGCAGAAAAACCACAGCATAAGTGGGATATTCTGCTGATAATACATTTCGCCGTGCAACTTAATCTCAGATTTAAAATCATTGACACTTAAAAGAGTCTCATCTCCATTAATTACCCTTCTTCTGAATGCACCACCAGCATAATTTATAAAATCGATACTCAAGAGATTGGTAAATTCTTTAAAAATATCAACATCAACATCCACATCAACATTAAATCCTCTAAAAAGTAAGATTCCATTAGCCTTAAACAAATTAATAATTTCTTCCTTGTCTAATTCTAAAATACTCACATTATCGGGATTATTAATTTCTTGGACTATGCTATTTGATATGGAATATATTTTTTTACTCATATAACTTAATGAATATTTGCCTAAATTTGAACTGATTGTTGGCGTTAACTACATTATATACTGACATCTTAATACTCAATGATGTAGTTGTGTTGCATATATCAGCGTAGGCGTAGCCCATCGTAGACATCCCAGGACTAAATTTTGTAAAATTAAAAGTGTTATTACAGTACTAAAATTTCTTGGATAGAACTACCTTACAAAGTTAACCAGAATTTGTTTAGGTAGATTCGGACATATCAATAAAACTCCAGCTTTGGGTACTGATGCCAGAAACTTGAAGAAATGATGAAAAAAAAAGTGAAAAATTCAGCATCAAAGTTAGCGATCGGATTGGCATTCAGTTGTATTAGTGTGGTACTCAATACTGGTATAGCTAGTGAAATAAGTTTAGCGAAATCAACTAATTCTCAAAAGTGCGATATTTTTGCCTACGTCACCGATGCAGATTCCCAAGGGTTAAATGTGCGGAGTGGTGCAAGTACAAATAACGTCATTATAGGACAAATACCAATTAACGAAACAGTTCATGTTATTGGTGTTGCTGGAAATTGGGTGCAGATTACTAATGCTAGCAATGGTTTTCAAGGAACTGGATGGGTATTCGTGCCAAAATTAGGGTTAACAACGCGGGGCTACGGTACTAAAGGCGTGGATTTCTATGCTAGTAGCAGTCAAAAAAGCCAAAAACTGAGAAGAATTCCTGCTAATACAGCTGTCAAATTGTTAGGTTGTCAGGGAGATTGGGCGCAGGTAGAATATCAAGGTGTTAAGGGTTGGTTGACAAGGGAAGAACAATGTGGTGCAGCCCTTACTAGTTGTTCTTAGAACCCCACCCCCAACCCCCTCCCCGCAAGCGAGGAGGGGGCTATCAGAATTACGAGGAAGGGGCTATCAGAATTACTTTTAAAATTTGGTTTTGAGATATCTGTTATGCCTTATCCATTTCCAGGAATGAACCCGTATTTAGAAGAGCCTGAATTATGGCCAGGAGTACATGGGAGACTAATAGTTGCGATGTCTGACCACAAGCTGCTTCGCATCTACTACGTCCTAAATATTTTGTCGCCATTGAAGAACGAATTTATAAAACTACTGGCGATGATAAACTCTTGGTTGGTATTCCTGATGTAATAGTACAAAATTCACAGACAGCAATAAATCCTAAAATACCGAATATAGCTGTAGCTACACCTGCTGTTCAACCTAAAACGGTGACAGTTCCCAACCTGAGATAATAAAGAAGAGATATGGGGATTTGAGATTTATGCCAATTAACTGGGAATACTAACCTGAGATTCCTTGTAAGGTAAGACTCGATTCCTAAAAACATGAACTTGACTACACTACAAAAAGCAAAACAGGCTGTATTTATAAAATTTTCTAATGTATTGCAGCACTTGTCTCAACTTGTATTTTGTATTTTACTCGCATCGATTCTGAGTATGATAGAAATTATTTCACCTATTATACCTCTAACAAGGCATGGAGTGGCTGAGGCAGTTCCCATAAATAAATATCTATCATCCTTGCAAGTAGATAAGACACTTGCAGTTTTGGAAAAAGCTAGAAAATTTATTGCCACAGGAAGTTCTTTTATCCCAGATATTTCTATTTTAAGAGCAACATTGGCGCCGACTATTGCTCCAACTTTCGCACCAACTTTCGCACCAACTTTCGCACCAACTTTATCTTTCATTGGCAGAGTAGATTTCTTTTTTGAAACTCAAGAGGTTAACTTAATTAAGATTAATATAGGTGATAAAAAAGATTCCTTTGTGTCTCCTGCTTTAGAGTGTTATAAATTAGGAGTCGAAAAGGCTCAACAAGAAAAAGCAGATTATAAGGGTGCTGTTAAGCATTACAGCGATGCTTTAAGTAAAGATGGCAAGTTTGCAGAAGCTCATGTAAGCCGAGGTCGTGCGTATTCAGAGTTAGGAGATCACGAAAGAGCTATTAAAGATTATACTATGGCAATGAATGTAAGCCCCAAATTTGCCGAAGACAATGATAGATATGTTGAACCATTGCTAGGACGAGGTACAGTTTACATCAAACTTGGTAATTATCAGGCAGCACTTGATGATTTTGATCTAGCAGTTCAACTAAATCCTGACTTTTATGATGCTTATTTGGGTAGAGCTATTATCTATATTGAACAAAAAGATTATCAACAAGCCATTAAGGATTTAACAGAAGCATTAAATTTAACTGCTGATAATTATCCGGCTGCGTTTCTAAAACGTGGTTCTGTTTGGGCTGAATTGGGCGAATACGAAAAAGCTATTGAAGACTTCACTCAGGCTATTGATAGTAATGCAGATGATGCTAATACCTATTATGCAGATGCCTATTATAAACGCGGACTTGCTAATTTAAAATTAAGCGAACCAAAAAAAGCAATCGAGGATTTAAATAATGCTATTAAGCTAGATTCTAAGTATTATGAAGCTTATGATATTCGTGCGATCGCTCACGAAGCACTTGGAGAATACGAAGCAGCAAATAAAGATTACATCAGTGCAGATTATAGTAAGGCATTATTAATATATAATCTCACAGGGCATTCAGGAATGTTTGCTGCGGTTCGGTCAGTGGCTATCAGTTCTGATGGAACAACTTTAGCTAGTGGGAGTGAAGACTCAACTATCAAACTATGGAATTTAAAGACAGGACAAGAGATTAACACACTTTCTGGAAATTCAGGTTCAGTTCTTGCTGTAACTTTTAGCCCTGATGGTCAAACTCTTGCTAGTTCAGGTACTGAAAAAACTATTGAACTTTGGAATGTCAGCACAGGAGAAGAAATCCTTACTATATCAGGGCATTTTGATTGGGTTCGTTCCCTTGCTTTTAGTCCAGACGGACATACCATAGTTAGTGCAAGTGATGACAAAACCATTAAATTTTGGAATATAGAAACTGGAGAACAAATTCGCAGCTTCTCTGGACACTCAGGTTACATTAAGTCTTTGAATTTTAGTCCGAATAATAATATTATCGCTAGTGGAAGCTGCGACAACAGTATCAAACTATGGGAAGTGCAAACTGGCAAAGAAATTAATACCCTAGAAGGACATCAACAGTGTGTTCGTGCTATAGCTTTTAACCCAAATGGTCAGACTTTGGCTAGTGGTAGTGAAGACAATAACATCATACTTTGGGATTGGCAAGATAATAGGCAAATACGTACTTTTAAAGGTCACTCTAATGCAGTGACATCCTTGGCTTTTAGCCCTGATGGACTGAACCTTGTCAGTGGTAGTGACGACAAAACCCTTAAAGTATGGGATGTACAAACTGGACTATCAATTATCACTCTTTTTGGACATGAATCTTATGTAGAGTCAGTAGCTTTTAGTCCAGATGGTAAAAATATTGTTAGTGGTGGTTATGATAAAACAGTTAAAGTCTGGGAGATGCCTTGAATGGATATTTTAATAGAATAATCTCATCAAAAGATTCGCAGAAACATAAATGGACTGGATTACACTACTGCGATCGCACTTCCTCATCAAAACCCACATAATTAGCCCCCTCGTCGCTTGCGGGGAGGGGGTTGGGGGTGGGGTTCTATCTCTGCAACCAAGAACCAATATCCTGCAACACCCCCTCCATCCTCTCCAGAACATCCTCATTTCTAAATCGCACAACCTGCAACCCCAAACTCTCCAAAAATTCTTGACGTATCGCATCTTCCTCTTGCGTGTAGTCGTGAATTTCGCCATCCACTTCCACCACTAACCGCGCTTCATTACAGTAAAAATCGACGATAAAACGGTCAATTGTTTGCTGACGGAGAAACTTGAAACCCAAAAGTTGCTTGTGTCTCAACTTTTACCAAAGTAGCTTTTCTGCTGGAGTTGGTTCACACCGCATCTGTCGCGCTAATGGTTTGAGTTTTTTCCAAAGTTCGTGTGGGGTTTGCCAAGGGTATCCCGGAACCCCACCCCCTAACCCCCTCCCCGCAAGCGAGGAGGAGGAACTGGAGTTGGTGAGAGGCTTGCGGTTGTGATGATTTTGGGTCATTTGACACTCTTGGAGTTAATTAATATTTCATGTATTATTCCCAGCGATCGCACTCTCCCAACTCCTCAAAACTCTGGCATAATCAGACATGGCTGCACCTTCAAAACTGATGTAAATCCTGCAAGGTAATTAAAAGGTTTACGCCGAATGGATATTTTAATAGAATAATCTCATCAAAAGATTCGCAGAAATATAAATGGACTGGATTACACTACTGCGATCGCTACAGTCTGATTTTATTAAAAGGTTAGCATCTGGTTGTCTGCTTCATTGTGAAACAGAAGGTCAATATAGTGAATTAACTATAATTTCTGGAGAGAGGTTAAAGGCACTACGGGAATTTTGCTGGCAGATGGCTGAAAAATATAAGCGTGTTTTACCAGTGCGTGATGTTTTTCTTAGCTATCTCAAAGGTAAGTTGGGTGAGGAAGTTGTCAAAGAACGTTTAGCTGATTTTATTACCGAAGTCGATTATGAAAAGCGATTTGGCGGCGATGGCAATATAGATTTTACCTTGACTTCTGACCCATCTATTGGTATTGAGGTTAAATCTCGTCATGGTCGCATTGATAGAGTTAGATGGTCAATTAGTTCTGAAGAGGTTGAAAAGAATGCAGTTGTAGTTTGCATTTTAATTCAAGAAGATGTAAGTGAAGCTCAATCTGAGTATCACCTTTTTTTGGCTGGTTTTCTCCCAACCCGGATGATTAAGTTGAAGACTGGTAAAATTTCTTTTGGAATAGAACAATTACTATATGGTGGTGGTTTATGGTGCTATCTAGAACAGTTACAATCTTCTATAAATAATTCTTCTCGGCAACAACCACCTATTTATAAATATCTTCCGAAACAAGAAATTCTATCTAAGCCAACTAATCATCAGGTATTCAAATCTCCTTTTAAACCTGAATATAGTGATGAAGATTTAAATCTACTTTATATAAAAATGGGTGATGAATATTTTGAGAAAGGAGAATATACAAATGCTATTATTAATTACACTAACGCGTTAGAAGTTAATAATCATATTAATTTATATTATAAACGAGGTTTAGCTCATTATCAGATAGGAGATTATGAAGCTGCGATCGCAGACTATTCTCAGGCAATCCAGATAAACCTTCATGATGCTAAATCTTACAATAAACGAGGTTTAGCTCTCTATCAGCTGGGGCGATTAGAGGAAGCCATTAATGATTATACTCAAGCTATTAGAATTAATCCTAATGTTGCCGTAACCTATAAAAATCGTGCTGAAGCTCGTTCTCATGTTGGAGATAACCAAGGAGCAATTGAGGATTATACCCAGGCTATTAAAATTAATCCTCATTATGCTGATGCTTATAAAAACCGTGGGATTACTCGTTATTTATTAGGCTCTCAGCCAGGATTTCCTCAAGCAATCAAGATTAATCCTCAAGATGCCATAGCCTATAAAAAACGCGGTAATGCTCGTTCAGATTTAGGAGATTTTGAGGGCGCAATTGAAGATTATACTCAGGCAATCCAGATTAATCCTAGTTATGCTGATGCTTACTACAACCGTGGTAATGCTCGTTCAGATTTAGGAGACTTTGAGGGCGCAATTGAAGATTATACTCAGGCAATTGAGATTAATTTTAGTTATGCTGATGCTTATTATAATCGTGGCAATATTCGTTTAGAAATTGCAGATAAACAGGGAGCAATTGAAGATTTTCAAAAAGCGGCAGATATTTATCGTAAAGAAGGTAAGCTCGAAGTACTCAAAGATACACGAGAAATAATATTAGATTTAGAAATAGAAGAATCATTAGATATTTTAAACTTCTAAATAATTGCTATATGAAATAGCCTCCAAAGTTTGTTTGCTATCTGGCTGATTTACTTAATTTAGGCGATGTTATTACTGATGAATTGTCTATAGTATTTAACCTTAATCAGCAACACACAAATTGGGATTATCGAGTGTTGTAAATGAGCGAACCTACCGTTTAGTTTTTTTTGATAACCATTAAAACAGTTTTACTTAGTAAACCTAACATTAACGAAGACTCATACCGCAAAGATGAAACTTATTTCTGTAAACGTGGGACTACCGCGTGAAGTGACCTGGAAAGGGAAAACAGTTAGCACTGGAATTTTCAAAGAGCCAGTTAGCGATCGCGTCATGGTGCGCGTACTCAATTTAGACGGTGATGGACAAGCCGATCTCACCGTTCATGGCGGAGTAGATAAAGCAGTTTATGTATACCCATTCGAGCATTACGATTATTGGCAAAATGAATTGCCTGACACAAAGTTACCGCTAGGCATCTTTGGTGAAAATTTAACGATCGCTGGACTGAGAGAAGAAGACGTGAATATTGGCGATCGCTTTCGTATCGGCACTGTAAAACTGATGGTGACACAACCTCGCCTACCCTGCTACAAACTAGGCATTCGGTTTGGACGACCTGATATGAGAAAACGATTTCTCACAAGTCGCCGCACCGGCCCGAAAGCTGGTGCGACTACTTTCAGGAGCAAAGTCGTCGTCAGGATGTGAAATAAAGGCTTGCTGGAATGCTAAACAAATATTAATTTCACAACACTCTTGAAAATAATGAAAACACTACTGAAAAGTTCGGCATTACTCCTTGCTTTGCCAATCAGTATATTAGCTAATTTTTCCTTACCTGCTTCTGCTGATTCTACTGCTGGCATCATCCTGAGTACAAAATGCCGGGGTGGTTATAACATCAATATTTGGCAGAATTATACGAACGGTGAACTGCTCTATCGCGCAACCAATCCCAACGGTAATTTAAGTTTGGGTAAAGGAACTAGCCAAGCGACAGAAGGGGTTCGAGTGTATAAGTTTCGGAATGGAATTTATGAATATTGGGTGTGGGATGGCACGTTAGATAATCCGCAGTCTGGAACTTTAGAGGTGTATAAAAACAAGCGTATCTTGATGAAGCAAGCTTGTAGAAAAAGTTGAATCTTCTAGGGGGTGTTAGCACTTTTTGGAAACCCAGCTAGGGCAAATACGTTATCGCTAAAACCCTTTTAAGTCAGCCAGTTTTGTCTGAAATTCATAACACCTTCTTAACAAGAATGACACAGGTATTGAGTTCAAATTAGAGATTTTGTGAGAAGCTGACCATCCAAAACCAGGCTAAGTTGCCCATTGGCAAGAATGCTAGTTCCTTGGATATAAGCAGCAACTGGGATTGCTTCCCCCAGAGGATGGATCGCAGCGGATTGTTTGCCAATTATGCAATCTACTTCTAAAGCACATCGTTTGTCTAAGTAACTAAATACTAATAAAGGCTTATCCTGCTTGAAAGCATTTAGTGTATCTGGGCTGTAAGTAGTAACTGAGGTGGGAAGCTGGTTAGGACAAATCAGCACCTCACTCAATAAGTGGATAGGGACCAGCATTTCTGTTGTTAGATCCTCACGATCGCAACCAAGGAAGCCACTGGTGCCAGAAGACTGCAAAAATAACATCCGTCCCGCTTGAGTTTGGATAATTTGTTCGGACTGGGATAGACAAATCTGCTCTACAGAATCGGCAATAAATGCATAGATTCTGGAGTTAGCTTGACAGACAATAAGTTGAGCAATTTTTTGATCAAGGGGAATTTGGAGCGAGAAGGCTGTACCATGTCCAGCTTTAGACTTCAATACTATTCTTCCCCGAATAGCTGTTAATTGCTTGCAAACTTCAGTTAATTCTACTCCTAACTCTAAGGCAGCACGATCGCATAAAACAGATGAAACCTCTGGTTCAAGTACCAGTTCTTGTAAGATATCCCCTGGTTTTGTCAGGGCGAGTCCTTGGGCTAAAGCTTGTTGATAAATTTGAGATAAGTTAAGTCCTGCGCCATCATCACAGCCATCAATAATCAGTTGATTTTCTTGCTGGTAAATTTGAATTTCAATAATACCGTTGCTATTTTTACCAAGGTGTTGGCGTGTTTGGCCAGACTCAATACTTTGCTCTAGTAAATAGCAACTTATATGCAACAGGAGAGCATGGAGGCGATCGCTAAATGCCCGATCAACTTGGATATCGCTAATTTGTAAATGTAGTCTAGCAGACTTATCTTGTAGAGCTTGTAACTGAGACCAAAGCCGATGCAAGGATTCTAAGGCTACTTTTAAAGGAATAGTTGTAACTGTTTTGACTAAATTGGCAGAATGCTTAAGTAACTTTTCCTGCTGTATAAGTTCTTGTTTGAGTTGATGATGATTGTTATTCAGCGAATGAACAGTTGATCCCACCTGAGATGCTTCAGCCAAAACAGATTGCAGAGTACTGTATAATTGCTGAGAGCGAGAAGCAGCTAGGGGAGAAAGGGTATCTGAAATTGCTGCTAAACGTCCTGACCATTCCTGTAGATTATCCAGCAGGTGTTGTAATCGTTTAACTTGTCGGAGCAACCGCCCGATCGTATGTTGCTGTTGTTCTTCTTGACAGGCTTGCTGATTATATGTAGTTAATAATGTTGCAACTAGCACATTGAGTTGTTCGAGATGCTTAATATTGATGGGTGTGGCGGTTGGAATACTTGTTGCAACAATGGTAGAAATCGATTCTTGCAAAGAGAGTGGATGGCGATCGCTAACAGATTTAACTAGGGATGCAACAGAAGTTTCAGTAGGCAGGGAAAAATCCCCCAACCAAGCATGAAAATCTCCTTCGTCATACTCCTTCGCGTTTGCTAGTTCCCCTACATTGATGGGAAGCTGCTCGGTATCTACGCGAACAAGGCTGCCAGACTGGGGGCTAGTTTCATCTATTAGTTCCCTGTCAAGACTTTCCTTGTCTTTAACGATAACTTGCTCCGCAGAAGATTCTACCTTGGCCAAGCGATCGCCAAATTGAATAACTGGTTGATGTTCCTGCGGTTGCTCTATCGATGTCTCAAAGTTTGTTTCCTGGCGATCGCCAAACTCTGCTTGTAAATGAGCAACAATGGCAGACATCCGCTCCAGAATTTCTACTTCATCAATTTGCGAGGCTGTTAAAAATGCCATCAATAGCATCTGTAGGCAATCTAATCCTTCCGATAACAGGGAGGCGATCGGGGCGTTGACAGTTGCCCGATACTGATGCAAAAGCTGAAAAATCTCTTCTAGTGCAGCCGCAACTATGGCAATGGCATCTAGCTCGGCTGCTATGGCAATCGAATGCAGAGAGCGAGCAGCTTCCATGAGAGCCAAAGCTGTACCAGGGTTACTGTCTTTTGTATAGTTAGGCAACTCCTGCTCCAAGAACAGCAACAGATCGATCGCTTCTTCTAGGAAGCGATCGTCGTTCTGCGGTTGGGGGACAAAATCGGTACTCATGAACAACTCTCAGTTTCTATGGGGTTTGATGACAATTCTATGGCTTCGATATTGTTTGGAGGCTACAAGCAGCGATGTCAGCGATCGCTCTGAATTGCTCCTGGATTTGGGCGATTGACTCCAGCCCCGCACTGATTTGGCGATCGCACGGTTCGATAGCAGAAGCAACGTCTGCTGCTGCCACCTGGAGTTCTTGGAACCATTCCTCTATATTTAGGGTGCTGTCGCGGGCTTGACGGGCGAGAATTTCCACCTGTTCGGCAGCAGCTAACAAACCTCTTTCCCGATCGCTAGCTTTTGTGGCTTCGATGGCTGTATTCAGGGAAAAAACCTGAATTTTGGTACTCAAGCCTTCCACAAGATCAATAAAGCCAGAAGCTTGCTCGCAAAATCCACCAAGGTATTGCAGTTGTTTATTAGTAATAGCAACAGTATCTTGAATAGACATTAAATGCTCGCCGGCAAGCTCGGCGATTCTTGTTCCTTCTTGTACAGCTTGGCTCACCTGCTGAAATGGCACTAGTAACTCTGACCGATCAGCCTTTTGGGGAGGCAATGACAGATGTTGAGCAGGTGGAGCTACTATTTCAGCCCAGCGCAAGTTAATTGTCAACATCATTCCTACTTGTTGTAGCAAACTACGCTCTGCTTCCTGCCATTGTCGGGGTTGGAGGCAATGATGAATAACTAAAAAACCCCAAGGCTGTTGTTTGACAATCAAAGGTAGGCACAGGCTAGCTTGCACCTGAAAGCGTTGCCAAAATTGCTGTTGGCGGGGAGTTAATTCTAATACTTCAGTTAGGTTGCCCTGCGAGTTTTGTCCGTCCCCAACATCGGGTTTATTAACAAACAAATTTATCGGTAGGGATTGGTTGAGTAAGGATGTCCAACCCGCTTGTATCGTTTCAGCGATCGCTCGACTGCGATTATCTTCCTCAAAACGATAAATCAAAACGCGATCGGCGTTGAGAACATCTCGCAGGGCGGTGACTGTAACATCCAAAAGTGCAGTTTGATTTTTTGTCTGCTGCATTTGCCGATCGATGCCCGCAAGTTGTTCTCGCTGGAGTTGAAAAGCCCCTCGAACATTTTGATCGTTGTCACTGGGCGAATCCTTAGCCAAAGCTTGGATAAAAGCTTCGATTTGACTCACCTTCTGCTGCAATTGAGCGACCTTTGGCCCCTTAGCAGATTGAAAGACTGCTTTGATTAGAGCCACATTAGCCAAAATTTCTTCTATCTGGATTTCATTTTCAACAGGCTGGGTTTCAGAATTAGGGTCTAAAGTTGCGATCGTCACAGAAAACTCCTTGGCAGCATCAAGTTAAATCAGTGGGTTTGCCATTGCAAAGTCTGGGCGATCGCTCTGGTGTCTAAAATCCAGCGATCGCCTGGCAGAATACCTCGAACAAAATTTAGCAGTTTGTTTGGGGAAAAGTCGGTTGGTGCCGATTGTGCTTGCTGTAAATCCTGCCACTCTACATCGTAGACATGAGCCACCAAAAATCCGATTACCTGATTTTGCAGTTCGAGAACTAGAACCATTGGCTTTTCTGGTCGTGACTGCCGCTTCAAAAGCGGCGCATAACCAAGCAAATGTTCCAAGTCAACCACCCGCAGCATCTGTCCTTGCCAATTATAGAAACCTAAAATCCAACTTGGTAAGGCCGGGGCTGGGGAAATTTCTTGGCTAGCGAGATGAATAATGTCCTGTAATGAGTGGAATGGTAGCAATCCACTTCCTTGATTCCCCAAGGAAAAACGGAGAAATCTTTGCCGTTGTTCGCCTGATGTCAGCCCAGGAGCCAAGGTTGGGGTTGTTCCGGGCAACCCCAACTTATCAGCCAATATCTGGCTCATACCAAAAAGAAGTACTTTGAGTGGTTCCTCGTTCGGTGCTACAGGCAAAACAGCCATGTGGCTAACACAGCTTAACTCCGCCACTTGCCGATAAGACCAAGGCACCGGACGCACTGCTTCTAAAGGAATATCGATTAAGGCAGGGGGCTTGTCTACAGGAATGCCACAAATTTCCCCAGTCCGGGTTTGAGTCAGAAGTAAGAAGCGCCCTGAAGTGTCAACCGCAGAGAGAACTTGATCCGCCTGTTGGGGTTGTACTTGCTGAATGAACTTCTGGCGCAAGTCCACAATTGTGATGGTTTGCGCTCCCAAATCAACCATCCCGATACCACTTTCAACCGTACTGCTAATAGGGGGACAAGCCATCACCTTGAGAACTGCACCAACTGGTAGGGCAAATAAATAGTCTGCGATCGCAAAAACAACGACTCGTAGGGAGTCGCGATTGCTCACAGTGCCAGATAATCGCTTAAACGGAAAGGGAGTGTTAAGCATAGGAGGTTACGGGTGGGGGCAGGGGAGGCAGGGGGAGAAAAAAAGGCTTAACCCAAGCGTATTGGGCTAAGGGCTATGAACCAGTTCAGCGATCGTGGATAGGAAGTTCTGTTCTGAATAGGGTTTGGTCATGTAAGCTTTTGCTCCTAGAGCTAAAGCTAATTGGCGGTGCTTCTGTCCGCTACGGGTAGTCAGCATCACTACAGGAATGCCGGACAAACGCTCGTCTTGGCGACGGTGTTCTAAAAACTCAAATCCATTCATCTGCGGCATTTCAATGTCACAAATCACTAGATCGACATCACTGTGTTGCAGCATTTGCGCGATCGCCTCTCGACCATCGCCTGCTTGCAACACTTGATAATCGGCTTTCTGGAGCGTCTGCACCAAACTTTGCCTTTGTACAACCGAATCTTCCACGACTAACACCGTCAGTCGATTAGGTTGAGCAACGGCTGTATTAACTTCCATCGGCTGTTGCTGCGGTTGCGTTATAGTTAGCTCGGATTGCTGCCCTTCTAGAGCAAGAACAGGCTCAGGCGCGGGCAATAGTTTAGTTGCAATTGATGCCGGGGAAGTCGGGATCGTATCTGTCTCCCAGGTTTGCCGAACTAACT
The DNA here is from genome assembly GCF_036917235.1 of Nostoc sp. Classification (GTDB taxonomy): domain Bacteria; phylum Cyanobacteriota; class Cyanobacteriia; order Cyanobacteriales; family Nostocaceae; genus Nostoc. The sequence continues at coordinate 25,869 of NZ_JBALDU010000111.1, read as the reverse complement.
CCAACGGGTCAACAATTAGGGTAAGACTACCATTGCCCAACACGCTGTAGCCTTGGATGTAACTAGGTAAAGTCAGGACTCTGCCGAGGGACTTAATTACTAATTCCTGCTCGACTAAAATCTGATCGACTTGCAAGCACAAGTATTGATGCTCTGTTTCCAACAGCAGCAGAGGTTCGACGGTGTTCCGTTGTTTGACTGGAAAAGGACTTAGGTTTAAATTGTGGTCTTGGGTGAATAAAGGATATTTGTAATCCAGCAAATTGGCAAGCGAGCGGATGGGAACTAGTTGCTGACTTTGGCCTTCTCCCCACTGCCAGAATTTTTGGCTGCCTTGCCCGTGTAAAGATTGCTGGACTTGAATCTGCTCTGGCTGCGGTAATAAAACCTGGCTAACTCCTTCAGACAGTAAGCCATAAGTAATACCTTGAGATTGACAAACGAGCAAGCGTGCCGTTGTCAAGCTTAGAGGCAATTGCAAGGTAAAGGTGGTTCCCTGCCCTGAAAGCGATCGCACCACAATCGAACCTTGTAAAGTTTGCAATTGAGTGCGAACGACATCTAAGCCGATACCACGGCCAGATAACTCACCAACCTGCTTGGCGGTAGAAAAGCCTGGTTCAAATAATAACTCTGCCAGTTGGTCTTCTGAGGCGTAGGCGGCTTGTTCGGCAGTAAGTAAGTGTTTTTCTATACCTCGTTGACGAATGGCTTCCCAGTTTAAGCCTCGACCATCATCCCGTACCTCAATAGTAGTGCGGTTGCCTTGATGATAGGCTTGAATTGTAATTGTTCCGGTTTCTGGTTTACCCTGCTGGCGGCGGGTTTCTACCGGTTCAATGCCGTGATCGAAGGCATTGCGAATCATGTGCAGCAAGGGATCGTACAGTTGTTCAGAAATGGCTTTATCCACCAGTACCTTCGTACCGCCAAGCTTGAGTTCAACAGGCTTATGATAAGTTGCTACCATCTGTTGCAGCAGCCGGGGTAATCGATTCAACACTGTTCCCAGTGGAACCATTCTGGCTTGCAGCAAATCTTCCTGCGCTCCTGAAAGCAGTTGCTTGCGCTTTCCGAGACTGAAGCGAGATTGCTGAACTAAGCCATTAACAGCCTCAATCCGTTCTCCTAATTGCACCATGTCTTCTGTAAGATTTTGCAGGAGAATGTGCAACTCGCTATAGTTATCCATTTCTAAGGCATCAAAATTGGATTGTGCCTCGGTAGCAGAGATAACTCGTGGAGATCCATGTATACGCTGCTTGCGTTCGGGAAGCAGCAGATGTCGATCCGACCAAGTAAAAACTTTACTAAGTTGTTGTTGACAGTACAAAAACTGTAGTAGAGTCTCTTGAGCTGCTTTCTGGATGTGGTTAGATTGCAGGTTTTGTTGGTTTTCGCTGATTAGCAATTCCCCAATTGTATGGCTGAGGCGATCGAGTTGTTCGATCGCGACTCGGATACTGGGAAGTGATGCCGATGATTGAGCCTGGAGGCTTGGCGCTGGTGGTGGAGAGGCTGGCCGATCTGAGTCTGAGTATCGGCAGGATGTCTGTGGATCTCCGATCCAGATTGACTGTAAAATCCGCTCTATGGCAGAGGGGGCTACTACCGAATCCTGAGAATGAGAAATAGGTGCCATTACCTCCGGTGTTTTCGGTACGGAGTTATCAGGCCGCTTCGGGAAAAACGACCAAATTGATTCCGCTTCGCTGGCACTGAGGAGGGGGGATGGCTGATTCTCAGTTGTAATCGTTTGTGTTGGTTGGGCAGCGATCGCAACTGGCTGCTCTTGCGGTTCTGGGACAGGAGTAGTTAGCATTGCCCATTCTCGCAATTGTGGAGATATTTCTCCCCCTTGAGTGCGATCGCCTGCAAGTACTGCTGCTTGAGCTGCTTTAAAATTTTCTAAAGCCACCTGAGCGATTTGCAGTACTTTGTCTGGATGTGCTTTGAGCGCGTTTAGGGTCGCCTGGGCAATTTCTTCCAATCCAGATAAGCCATAAGATGCTGCTAATTCAACAAAAAATTCGGCTTGGGAGTTGAGTGTTGTTTGAATTTGTTGCGGATCTTGGCTTTGGATGTCAGTTTCCAACTGTTGCAAATCCTGAAGTACACTCCCGGAAAAGATTGACTCTACGACATCAAAGCCAAGTTCTTCCGAAGTGGGAAGCAGAGCCTCACGACCAAAAAAGTCGCCTAGTTTATGTTGGAGTTGGGCGAAGATTGAGGCAGTGCGATCGAGTATTTCTGCCTCATTGTAGGATAAGCCCATCAAGGCTGCACTCAATGGAGTTCGCAGACACTCATAAGCATCTAGAAGCAAAGCACCCAATTCTGGATCGATTTCCAGTTCTGGAGCGTATAACGCTTGGAATACATCTTCCAAATGATGGGCAATTGTCTGAATAGTTTCTTGCCCAACGCTGGCAGCACTCCCTTTGATGGTATGGGCACTTCGCATCAAGGCATGAACTTTTTCTATTGTTTTTTCATCAAGTAAACCGATCAGATTCTGCTCAATGGTTTGTAACAACTCTGCCGCTTCCGCAAGAAAAGCCTGCTCTTGATTACTGGGATCGGGGTTCATAACACATTTTACGAGATTAGTCAAACAATTTTGGATTTTAGATTTTGGATTTTGGATTGATCCCGACGACAAGGGGCAAGGAATTTTGGATTTTGGATTTTGGATTAAAAATTCTTCAATCTAAAATCTAAACATCGTAAATTGAAACGGGGCGGGGCATGTAGCTTGCTTCTTCGGAGGAGTACCGAAATAATCTAAAATCTAAAATCTAAAATCTAAAATCTAAAATTCTCAGTCAACTTTGAACTGGCTAACGCTGGTTTCCAGTTGTTGTGAAGTCATCCGTAGTTCCTCAAAGGACTCGGAAATGTGGATGGCACTTTGTGAAGTCTTGCGGGCGATCGCCGAAACATCCATCATCGCTTCTGTCAATATCTGAGATTGCTGACTTTGAGTGGAAACTGTTTGAGTAATTCCTTGCACCAGTCCACCAATTTCGTTGGTAGCTGCCACGATCGCACTCAGGGAATGACGAGTCTCATCAATCAAGTTCGAGCCTTGGACAACTTGGGAAATCCCTATTTCCATTGCTTCGGTAACTTCGTTGGTGCCACTTTGAATTTCTTGCACGAGTCGCTCAATTTCTGTGGTGGCACTAGCCGACTGATAAGCCAGGGAACGAACTTCATCTGCAACCACCGCAAAGCCTTTGCCATACTCTCCGGCACGGGTAGCCTCGATCGCAGCATTGAGTGCCAGCAAGTTAGTTTGGGTGGCAAAGTTTTCAATCAGACTCACTACTTTCGAGATTTTCTGAGAAGCTTCACCGAGGCGTTTAATCTTCTTCGCTGTTTCCGACACGGTTTCCCGAATCTCCAAAATGCCCTCTACGGTTTTTTCCATCAGGGAATCGCCAGCTTGGACGGTTCTATTAGCTTCTTGAACGGCCTGCCCGACTCTTTGGGCATCAGCAGCGACTACCTGGGTGGAAGCTACCATCATTTGTAATTGTTCCAGAGCGCGTTCGAGCCGTTCTCCCTGCTGTTGAGCTTGATCGGATAGTTTGACTACTGAGGTGGTGCTATTGCTGGAAGTTTCACTCACCCTACTGGCAGCAATCTGCACTTGTCGCACTAAATCTCGCAAACTTTGGATGGTAGTATTGTAACCATCAGCGATCGTCCCAATTTCATCTTCAGATAGGGGAGCGCGAACGGTGAGATCGCCACTGAAGGATGGTTCCAAGGCCATGAGAACGCGTATTGCTCCTTGTTGCAGTTTTTCCCGGGCGGTGCGTTCGCGTTCTGCTGCTTCTGCTAGTTGCTGCTCTTGAGTACGCACCTGTGTTAGGTAATCTGCAAGATTGAGGGCAATACCAATCTGGACGCTGGCTTGGTTGAGAACATCTTCCTCGGATTGCTCCCACTGGCGGGGTGCGCTATTTTGATAAACTCCCATCAACCCCCATAGCCGATCTTCTTGAAAAATCGGAGCAATCATGTAGGCTTTAGTTCCCCACATTTCTAACAATTGGATGTGACATTCGTCATGACCGACACTATATATATTGTCAACCCGCAAACTTTCTTTGCGGACATAACGCCCTCCTTTGTTGTACTGGAGATAGGTATCTCTAACTTTGGCAAGGCTAGTTCCCACTAACTTAGGCCAATCCCCAGTCACAGACTCAACTACAAATTCTCCAGACCAATCAGGCTCAAAACGGTAAACTCCAACTCGATCTGCTTTGAGTAACTGACGAAGTTCAAGGGTGGCAAACTGGACAAATTCTAGAACATTACCGTGACTTTGAGCCATCTCTGTTAACCGACTTGGCAAGCGATAAGAAAATCGGGCGTTTGCTACTTCCCGTTCTGCCAGTTTGATCAGTTCCTCATTCTTGGTTAAGGTTTGTTGTAAGTATTGCGATTGCTGGACTGCAACCCCAAACTGCGTGCCGATTTTCGCTACCAAGTTGACTTCATTCTCTTGCCAGTGCCGCGGCCCGTCATTCTGATATGCTCCTAACAAACCCCAGAGCTTGTTGCCGGCAATAATCGGGGTGATGATATAGGCTCTCATCTGGAATTGCTCTAGAATTTTTAAGTGGCACTGGGCATGACCAGCAGCGTAAATATCATTAATCACAAAGGTCTCGTTGTTGCGATAGCGTCCACCTTGGGTTTGTTGGAGGTGTTCGTCTTCCCATACAGTCTTGATATCGGGACCAACCAAAGCCACCCATTCACGACTTACGGATTCGGCAACAAACTCCCCACCCCAATCTGGATTGAAGCGATACACTGCTAGCCGATCGCATTCCAAATGCGATCGCAATTCTGGTAAGGCATTGCGAAAAATCGTATCTAACTCTTGAACTTGGCGGATTTTTTCTGAGAGCCGTGTTAGCGCTCGTTCCCCTTCTGCGGTTCGCGCTAATTCTGCATTCTTCTTCTTAAGCTGTTCGATATACTTAATCTGTTGCAAGCCTATACCCATTTGCACAGCTATTTTTCGCAACAGTTGCACATCCTTAGATTTCCACTGCCGAGGGCCAGTATTTTGGTATGCTCCTAAAAAGCCCCAGAGTTTGCTTCCAGTGAAGATAGGAGCGATCGCGTAAGCTTTGGCCTGGATTTTTTCTAATATCTCTAAGTAGCACTGAACGTGACCGGCAGTGGAGATATCATTGACAACAAAGGTTTCATAATTGCGATAGCGTCCGCCCTGAGTTTCTTGTAAGTGTTCGTCCATCCACATCGTTTTGATGTCGGAACCAGCTAAAGACAGCCATTGATCTTTTACGGCTTCGGCAATAAACTCTACACTCCAGTCGGAACCAAAGCGAAATACTGCTAGGCGATCGCACTGTAGTTGTTTGCGTAAACTTGGCAGCACATTCAGGAAAATTGTATCTGCCTCTTGAGCTTGGCGAATTTTTTCCACCATCCCTGTCAGCACTTGTTCCTCTTCTGCTGCCCGCGCCAACTCTGCATTCTTCGTTTTCAGTTCTCTGACGTACTCGGCTTGCTGCACGCTTAACCCCAACTGAATGCCCAATTTGGTCAGCAATCGCACCTCCTCAGAATTCCACTGGCGCGGGCCGCTATTTTGGTAAGCTCCTAGCAAACCCCAAAGTTTGTTTCCAGCAAAAATAGGGGCGATGGTGTAGGCTTTAGCCTGGAACTGCTCTAACAGGTCGATGTGGCACTGGGCATGACCAACAGTATAGATATCATTGACGACAAAAGTTTCATTATTGCGATAGCGTCCGCCTTGGGTTTGCTGTAGGTGTTCGTCTTCCCACACAGTCTTGATATCGGGGCCAACCAGAGGCACCCAGTCACTTCCTACAGATTCAGCCATAAATTCACCACTCCAGTCAGAGTTGAAGCGATATATTGCTAGGCGATCGCATTTGAACAACTGCCGCAATTCTGCCAAGGTAGTGCGGTAAATTGTTTCTGGGTGTTGGGAATGAAGCATTCTCTCCGTCATTCGGGCGATGGCGTGTTCTACTTCAGCTACTTGTGTCATTTCTAGATTTTTTAACCGTAGCTGTTCGATATATTCAGCTTGCTGGAGGGCAATGCTTAACGGTTCGCCGATCTGCAACAAAGCACCGATCTCTTCATCAGTCCATTTCCGAACATCAGAATTCTGATAGGCTGCTAACAAACCCCAAAGATTACCAGCGCGGAAGATGGGAACAATGATGTACGCTTTGGCTTGGAACTTCTCTAATGCTTCTAAATAGCAAGGTGAAAAACCAGCAGCATAAATATCGTTGACTTTGCGGAAGCGCTTTTCTTTGGCGTACATTCCACCCTGCGTTTCCTTAAGATAGGTATCGGCATCAGGTTTAACAGGGGAGCCATAGTCCTTAACATGGCAACGCTCTGAAGATACCATGCCTGTTTTGAAAATGCTTTCTTGTTCCTGCATCTCCACCAGTGACGACCAACCAGCAGCCACAGATTCAGCGATAACTTCTCCACTCCAATCTGGATGAAATTGATAAACGACAACGCGATCGCATTTTAAAAATCGCCGCAACTCTTGGGTTGTAGTGCGGAAAAGGGTGCGAAGATCCGTTGCTTGCCCAATCTTTTCAATGATGCCGAAAACTGTACGTTCTCGTTCAACAATTTTGGCTGACTCTTCAGAGCGGTGATAAAGTTGTTGCTGATATTGCACCTGTTGAATCGCAATACTAGACAGAGTTGCAACCTGCACCATTAGGCGAACTTCACTATCTTTCCACTGACGAGGCTGAGAATTTTGATAGGCAGCCAGCAAGCCCCACAACTTTTCTCCCTGGAAGATGGCAACAATAATGTATGCTTTGGCTTGATAGGTTTCTAAAATTTTGATATAGCAGTCAGAAAAACCAGCACTGTAAATATCATTATTGACTCGATAAATCTGTCCGCGATGGAAAGTTTTGCCTTGAGTGTGCTGAATGTAGCTATCTGCACTGTGCGATCGCCCTGTTGTCCCAACCAATCCCCCTTCGTCTGCAAGGTTCCTAACACTGCAATAGTTAACGTTATTGACAATTGCTGGGTTGTTTCGCTGTTCTTCTAATAGAGAAACCCACTCAGATCCAACCGATTCAGCGACAAATTCTCCACTCCAATCTGGCTGAAAACGATAAATTGCGACGCGATCGCATTTTAGTGACTGTCTGACTTCTTGGGTGGTAAGGCGAAAGATGGTATCCAAATCTTTGGACTGGAGAATTTTATTCGCTACACCCACCAGGATTTGGTCTTTTTCTACTTCTTGTTGCAACGTAGCCTGAATCACGGCAACTTGAAGTTGCGCTTCTAATTCCTGCTCGATCAATTTTAGTAACTGAATTTCAGCATTTTGCCACTGGCGAGTAGCAGTGCATTGCTGCACTACCAACAAACCCCAAACCTCATCTTTTACTAAGATTGGCAAACTCACACAAGCTCTAACCTGAAACCGCTCCATGAGTTGCTTTTGGTAAGGAGACAAGTTTGCAGTGTAGGTATCTGCGATCGCAACTAATTTTTCTTGTTGATAAATCTTGGCAGAACCCAACCCAAAAGTGACGGCGGGCAGTTTTTCCTTCAGCATTGGGGTAAAGCCATCCCTCATCGCCTCCGCAACAACTATCCCCAGCGTCGGATTTGTAAACTCATACAGCACCACGCGATCGGCTTGTAGTGAGCTTTGTACCTCCATGACAACAGTAGCGAGCAAGGTATCTAGATCGGAAAATTGGCGGATTTTGCTAGCGATCGCCTGTACTTGCTCTACCTCTAATCCATCTCCTCCGTCTTGATACGGCAACACACTCAGCAGTTCTTTTAACTTGCGGATTCTCTCTCGCAATGGCCCTGTTTCCACCCAATCAGCTTGATCTAGTTCAGTTCGCAATTCTTCTAGAGCGGAGGTGATTTGCTGTTTTGCTGCTACATCAACGGTATGCCCGTTATCAGTTTCTTTATAACCGTTGCTGGCATTTGAGTGAGGTTGGCTGGATCTAAGATTGTGTTGCGCTACCATGATCTTTCTTGCTATGAAGGTTGTCGGAGTTAATTAAGTAGAATGCAGAGCAAAGGCTAATTACTAAGAAAGGCAGAGGGCAGAAGGAAAGAAGTATTAATAAAAACTGTCTTTTCTGGCTGGGTCTGAGCTACAGTTTAAAAAAGAATTGTATTGAGACGCGTAGCACGAGATACAAAGCATAGCTCCCTTCTGCCTCCTGCCTCCTGCCTTTCTTTGGTAAAAAGCTGTGAACTTTAAAGAGGCTGAAGGGCTTGAATCACAATCTGGGTGTCAAGTAACATCAAAGGGCTACCTTGAGAATCTACAAAGTAACCCTGTAAAAATGAGCCTAGTCGGCCAGGTAACATCGATGTCGAAATCTCTAACCGCTCTTGGGGGTCATGAACTTCAATGGTATTGACTTGATCCACCAACAGCCCGACGGTTTGATTCTGGACTTGAACAAGCATCGCCATGCCAGAGTTTCGCACACCTTCTCGCCGACACCAGTGTGTTGCTCCCAACAAAGCTGCTAAATCAAGAATCCAGATCGCTTCTCCCCGCCAATTCATTATGCCTAACAAGAATTCTGCTACCTGCGGTACTGGCAAAATCTCGGTCAGCGCAACCTGAATTACTCCCCGCAAATCAGCTAATGGGAGTAACCCATTAACCTTTCCATTCAACGGAAATCTTAAAAACCTCTGGTTGTTTCCTTGAGAAGAGTTTTCAAGTCGAAATTGGCTATTAATGGGTAGCTCTCTAAAGCTATCATTGGCCTGTACCATTGCCCTAGTTTCCTTTAGCGAATAAATTTATTAACAGTCTGGAGCAAGGTATTTTCATCTACAGGTTTGACTAAATAGCCATCAGCACCACTCATAGTGCCCCAAGTTTTATCAACATCTGTATTTTTAGTTGAGCAAATCACTACCGGGATTCCTTTTGTTGTCGGATCGGCTTTCAACTTGCGGCAGAACTCAAATCCACTTTGGCCAGGCAAAATTAAATCCAGTAGAATCAAGTCAGGTTTTTGTTGTTTCAACCTGAGTTGAGCCTCTTCACCACTGCGAACTTCATAAACTGAATATCCTCCTTGCTCTAGGTAACGTGTCATCTTTTCGGATTCTGTGAGGCTATCTTCAACTAAAAGAACTTTTTTCATTTTTTCCTAACTATTTAATTTAGAATTTGACAAATTATTGCGACAAATGAATTAACACTAAGCCAGATATAGAAAGCAATTTCCAATCCAAAATCTGTTTTGAAAATGGATGTAGGGGAGCCACTGACATGACTACCGCTTCAACCTAAACACTTAAATACTTGTGAAGCACATTGAGTACTTTGTCTGCTTCTACAGGTTTACCCATAAAGTCAGTTGCCCCTACTAATTTTGCTCGCATCCGATCTACTATTCCATCTTTCCCCGTTAAGATGACAACCGGCACATTTTTGAGGCTTGGAGTTTTACGGATTTGAGAACAAATTTCATAGCCATTGACTTTTGGCATCAAAAGATCCAAAAAAATGAAGTCGGGCTTGCTTTTAATTAGGTTTAAAATTGCTGTTAACGAGTCTTGAATGCCAACAAAGCGATAACCTTGATGGGTCATAATTTCCTCCAAACTGCGACATATCATCGGACTATCATCCACACAGGCAACTAAAGGTCTTGAGACATCAATAATTGCTTTCCTAGCTGCTGGAGGGGCAAATTGTATAACAGTGTTCTCTTCTTTCTTCAGTGAAGAATTGGAATTATTAACTGCACTGGACGGACTGAAAATTTCTTTGCCAGTCGCTGGGGGAGCAACTTTGTTAAAATTGGGCGCAACTTGTAAAACAGTGTCCTCTTCTGTCTTTAGTGAAGAATTGGAATTATTAACTGCACTGGATGGATTGCCAGTTTCTTGACTAATCCCAACCTTCCTGAGTTTTGGGGTGGGTGAAAAAGCGATCGCCCCTGTTTTTACCAATGTCATCAATAACCGAGTCAAAGCTAAGACATCCCGACCGCTTTTTTGCCCTAGACCTCGTAAAGTTTTTGTGCCATCAACTAGAGCAATAATCTGTTTAGAAGATGCTTGTCCTTGGAGTAGCTCAATTTGTTGAATGATCGGAAATAAATTGGGCGAGCAAGTAGCCAGTCCTGCATCTCGCCATTCTTGCCAGGCTTGTGTAGCCTGTTTCAAGACTTCCTCAGTTGGTATTACAGCTAGGAGAACCCCAGGAACTTCACCAACAACGGTAGTATGTGACAACTGCCCTGCTGGATTGTTGCCATTTCTTTTGGCTTCAATGTACTGGATTATATCAAACAGGACTTCAGCGATTGAGCTTGCAATCAGGCTAACAAGTTGTTGTTGTTCGATTAATTTTTGTTCTCGCAACTTAGCAAGAATGGAATACTCACGATAATTTTCTTGGGGAGAGACAAGCTGCTCCAACTGTGTCACATCTACATTAGAACAGTACCGCAACAAGTGTCGTCGCCATCGCTCATCGGCATTAGAACCGCCAGCCTGCCAAATTAATCGTCCTAAACGAAAATATAGCGTCCAAGTCGGCCCATCCCTTGCTTCAAGATTTAGCCTGCCTGTAAATAATTTAGTTTGAAGTTGCTCGATCAATTGATTCACAATGGATCGCACCTCCTAATATATCTAGAGTTTTGCATTTACATTAGAATTGTTCAAACAACCCAGCTTACTAACTTTATTGTGAGATTGCCAATAGCCCAGTTCAAAACCTTGATTGAGCTATCCCAGCTTGTTATATCCCTTTCCAATCTGGATATTTTTAAAGTTAAAAACCAGAAACTTGAACAAACATTTAAGCTCTTTTTCTAATTATTAATAGGTTAACTAATTATTAATAGGTTAACTTGTTGCCATGTTACATCTATTGAGCAAATTGCTTGTATAGATGTGGTTGCAATACAGACCGGAAAAAGATAGAAATGTTGAATACTACAAAGCATAGACCAGCTTTAATGCTTATCGATTTTGTACTCTGCTGCTTAAGGCGATAGACATAAGCGATCGCCCAACCGCTAATCTGCAAATACAAAAAATCAGCTTAAATTAAGTTTGTCCAGAAATTGCTTGTTGCCGAATAAAGTATTGGCGATCGCGTTGTTCTAGTACGCCTTGCTTAATCAAGGAGCGCAGGACATCTATCGTTTGCACCCGGCTTAAGCCTATCACTTCTTCAATTTCTATCAGAGTAGCTCCTTCAGCTTGCTGAATGTATTGCTGCACTTTAGATTTAACAGTATCTGCATTCAAGACAGGTACTTTCTTAGTCATGGTATTCGCCGAAGGACGGAAACCATTAGCTTTAATTGCAGAACGGGAAATTGACAATTTTGGAACTGTTACAACTGATTTCTCTTCTTTAGCAGGAGTCGGGGAAACTGGTTGTTCGGGACTGTAATCGCCCCAAATACTGTTATGTAAGATTTCCCGGAAGTTTTGCAAGTTTTGGAATAATGCCTGAGCTTTTGCTGAACGCTGTTGGCGGTATTCTTGCTGGCGTTGCGAGACATCTGTTTTTATTTGCAATATTTCCAATTGCCGGTCGACAATCTCTTGCTGAAATTGCTGCTGTTGTAACTTTCTGTTGTCGTCAAGGCTGGTAACAAAACTGTTCAATTCTTGATGAAGCACATCTGCTTGCAACTGAAATTCTTGTTGAGTTAGCTGTTTCCACTGATTAACTTTTTGACGGCGTTCAGCAGTTATTTGCAATCGCTGCGATCGCTCTTGTTCCCATAAATTTTTGAGAGCCATCAGCTGAAATCTCCTACTTTGTTAACTAGAAATATTAAATAAGCTGTTACGCATTTAATTTATACATTTACCTGATGACTGATGAATGATGAATGATGATTGTTAACCCAAAACTCGTCAACAGTCATCATTCAACGACCATCAAGAGTGTTTATATACTTTAAACGCGCATCAGCTTAGAAGCCATAAAGACTCCCTTTTTCTAATGTGGTGTTAAGCAGCAGATGGAACAGCAGCCTGAGATGTTAAACCAACTGCCTCGGCATATCTTAAGTAAGTTTCAACTGAAGCAATCACAATCCGAGCTTCTATTGATAGCAGTTCAATACCAACTAAAGAAACACGTACCCAAGCATCAATTACAATTCCTTTGTCCAAAATGCGGTCAATAACTTCAGCCAGACTTGAAGATGAGTTAACTTTTTCAACAGCCATTTTCTTTTCCTCTCACAACTCTAATTATTTATTTCATCTTGCTCTGATTGAGCAGTAGGTAAAACTTACACAATGTGTTTTATTCTTCCTGGGTTTAGTGTTCCCAAAAATATAAGATAAATATAAGAAAATAAAAAAAATAAAGAAAAAATTATCTCATCTTTATTTTTTCTGGGAAAGTTTTAAATATTATTTTTTATGAATTTATATGAGAGTATTTTCTAGAAAATGATAAGGTGGCAGAGGTTCGCTCAGTGCCAATTGCCAGTGCGAGCATTGTACCTGCCAGAGGGAAAACTGCTGCGTACTGAGCGTTGAATCGTTGCGCTGTGCCAAAAAGTGGATTTGCCGCACATCTGACTGTCGAGTTTCACAGATAACATTTGTATATGTTTTGAGAATTAACTGGCTCAAGAGTTCCCACTGTTCGCATTGTTGTGCTTGAAATGCTTGCTGTGTTTGGTAGCGTTGTTTTTTCGCTAATAAATAGGCTTTTCCCTTAGCATCAATATTGTCAGACTCATCAAGTAAATCACAGGGTGTCATTTTTAAAGTGTACTCAACTTTGTCTGCTAGCTGAGTTAGGGCTTCTAGATATTGCTCTTGGTGCTTTTCTAGATGATTCAGCAGTTTTTCTTGCGAGGTAAAACCCCTCCCAAAGCGTAGGGGAAGAAGGGGAGTTTGTTGAAAAAGTTCTCGAATCACGCGATCGTGGTTTAATACAGCTTGAAGTAAACGCTCATCCGTTGCCTGTATTGCCTCCAGTGAGATTTCCGGCTCTACGATCGCACCTAAACCAGAAGAGTAAACGAGTTCAATATTCCTTTCCATCCCGAAGGGTAGAACCAGGGGTGATGCGGTCGAGACTAAAAGAGCATAGGCGTATATTGACATAACGTAGAACGGCGTAAATATTTGTAGTTGGGATGAGGCAGGAAGGAGGCAGGAGGCAGATGGCAGGAGGCAGGAGGGAAGAGGGTTTAAGTTAAATTTACTTTAGTAACATAACTTAAGTAGCTTCCGCTCTGAACTTCTGGGTTTTTTCAAGTAAGTTATTCATGCCTAGTTTTGGCACAATCAAGGATGAAAAATTCTTACTTCTTCCTCCTGCCTCCTGCCCTCTATTGACATTGGTGCTGATTGGCAAGCATCTGATATGTAACTTGGAAATCATCATTTGTAATCTGAATCAAGCTGGATTCAGTCAATCTTTGGGCGCGGTATCGACGAATTGCGCTTAAAGCAGCTTGATTGCTCAACAAAGCCAAGTCTGCACCATTCCAACCCTCGGTAACTGTCGCCCAGGTTTCTAAATCGACATCAACCAGGGGACGATCTAGATTGTGAACTCCTAAAATCGCTAATCGGCTGGCTCGATCTGGTAGATCGATTTTGATTTGTAAGTCCAATCTTCCGGCTCTGAGCAAGGCAGGATCGAGCGCTTCTGGACGATTGGTTGCTCCTACTAACAGTACTTTAGGGCATTCATGCAAGCCATCCAGTTCGGTGAGCAGTTGACCGACAACGCGATCGCTAACTCCAGAATCACCAGTGAATCGTCCCCGTATTGGTGCTAAGGTATCAATTTCATCTATAAACACAACGCAAGGAGCTGCTTGCCGAGCTTTGCGAAAGAGTTCTCTGACTGCCTGTTCTGCTGCTCCTACCCATCGACTGAGTAATTCCGGGCCATTCACAGCAATAAAGTTGGCTCTAGCCTGGGAAGCGATCGCTTTTGCAAGTAATGTTTTTCCCGTTCCCGGCGGCCCCCACAACAGAATCCCACGGGCAGGCTTGGCTTTGGTTTGCTCGTATAGTTCGGGATAAAGGAGTGCGCCCTCTACAGATTCTTGAAGTTTTTGTTTAACATCATCCAAACCACCAATGTCATCCCAACTTACACTAGGTGTTTCAATTGCTACAGACCTGAGAACTGAGGGTTTTATCTCCTTAATTGCTTCGAGAAAATCCTGCTGCATAACAATCATATTCTCAGGAATGGGACTGTTGAGCGAGGGGACTTGACGACGAAGAGCAATGTAGGCTGCTTTTTGACAAAGAGCTTTGATATCGGCACCGACAAAACCAACGGCTAAATCAGCGATCGCTCCTAAATTAATTGAAGTCTCCAAGGGCATGGCACTTGTCAAAATCGTCAGAATTTCCAATCGTCCATTGCGATCGGGAACTCGAAACTGAACTTCGCGATCGAAGCGTCCCGGACGACGAAGCGCCGGATCGAGATAATCGGGACGATTTGTTGCCGCTAATACAATTACGCCCTCAGTTTTGGCAAACCCATCCATTAACCCAAGCAACTGCGCCACTAGTCTTTTTTCAACTTCGCCTTCCACTTGGCTGCGATCTGGAGCAAGGCTGTCAATTTCGTCAATAAATATTAGGCAGGGAGCAGAACGAGTTGCTTTCTCAAAAATGCTTCGTAAACGAGCTTCTGCTTCCCCGTAATACTTGCTCATCACCTCTGGGCCATTGATGGCAATGTAGTTTAACTCTAACTCTTCTGCCAAAACACGGGCTGTTAAAGTTTTTCCCGTACCGGGCGGGCCAACGAGCAAAACCCCACGCGGAGGCTCTAACCCTAATTTCACCAATAAATCTGGACGTTTAAGGGGAATTTCGACTAACTCTCTGATTTCCTTGAGAACATCACCCAAGCCGCCGACACCTTGCCAAGAAGCTTTTGAGTTCTTGTTAGCTGATGGGGGGGTGACATCAGCATCATCCATTGGTCTAGCTGCATCGGTGGAATTGGATCTGACTCGGCTGGAACTCCTTGTTCTCGGAATATTGCCTTGCCGAGGAATACTACTGAGATTATGAGACCGAATTTCAATAGAAGTTTTTAACTCCCCTTTCTCTACTTTTTCTTCTAAAGCTTTGGCAATTTCTAATAGGTGTTCAAATCCTTTAAATATGTCGTCCATTGATTTTACTTAAATAAAAGGTAGAGAAAAATTTAATTTCTAAAAAATTCAACAGTTTCAATTTTTATTGCTGTTCATACCAATTCTCTATGAAATGCCTCTAAATATTTTTGAACATAGCGAATTAACTTGAGAAAATCTCTGCGTACCTTTGCGCTAACCTCCGCGTACCTTTGCGTTAAAAAAAACTATGATTTGGCAAAGAAGATAAACTAGACTAAAGTCCTCTTCTCTCCTGCATCATCCCAACTACAAATATTTACGCCGTTGTACTTAATCGAAGACGAGCAAAGTTATACGGGGCAGTGAAATTGTTGTAGCGAATTCGCAAACGGTTTTCAAATTGACGATCGAGTGCTTCAACGTGTTCGCTAAATTCTGATTCTGCTTCCCAAGGAATTAGGTAGGCTGAATTGTAAATCATTGTGTCCATTTGGGGAGTATTTTCTACCACTTCGATCGCAATGGAGTTGAGTGTGCCTTTAAATACATCGATTATGCCTTGCTTGCGATCGCTCATTCCCTGTTCGATGGTTTGCCCTATTTGGATTACCCGCTCCATACTCAGGGGTTGACCTACTAGCTTATCCCTTTCGGCTTTGAGATTTGGATGTTCTGCCAATAGTCCCTGAATTTCTGCCTCGGTATCCCAAAAAACTTTGACACTAACTTCTCGGCAACCCGATAACTTCGCAAGCAATTGCGTCAATTCTTCTTGATGAGGACGAATTAATTGATCTGAAACTTTTTCCCAACTGGAAACCAAAAGTCCAAATTGCACGGGCAGTAAATAGCGATCGCCTCCTTGCATGATCTCCTCAAGGACTTTCTCATGACTGAGCAGGTTACGACGGCTGGCTAAATAACGCTCTTGCTGTGCTTCCGAGTAGATGACTGCAAAATCATCCAAAATTTTAATTTGTACAGGTTGCCGATCTAAGCCCTCTAAATTTAAATTTTGTGGAGCAGGCAAGGTCAAAATTCCATAAATGTAAAAGCCATAACTCATATAAATCTCTTACCAAGAATAATGTAGATAAAAAAGTTACACCAAAATAAGATAGCAAGTATTGTTTTAAATTCTTGGAACACCTTCCTAGTAAAGGCTTTTAATCCAAAATCTAAAATCCAAAATTGGTATTACAGGGGTTTAGAAGTGAGTACTAATCTTAACTTGGCATGAACTAAGCTTAATTGAGCCAGTCCTAAGTCCAAGTCACCTTCAACCACAACACCCGTATTTAATAGGCGATCGAGGAGTTCTAGAATAGAGGGTTGATTAGAGGTTTCACCGGGGTAGTATCCTCCAGATTGGGGAAGTAAATTTCCCATTTCACCCAAGTTAATATTTAGATCGGCTGGGTCAATATCAAATATCTCGCAAAGCTGAACAACCTGCTGTTCAAGCTTTTGCAGGCTTTCGGCAGCTCGATCTAGTTCAGAGTCGCTGAGGTTGCCAGCATCCATTCGCCGAATCACCTGAGCTTCCATGAGTTGGCGTATCAGTTCAACAACCGTCAGTAACAACGGCGCTAAACCTGAATCGGAACCTTTTGATTTGCTAATCGCCTGCATTCTGATTATTAATAGGATTGAGTGCTTTGAGCGATCGCAGTTCTGTTTCTAGACTGGCAACACGCTCTTGAAGTTGTTGATTAGTTGTTAATAAGGAACGAGCTTGACTATTAAGATAGGGGTCGCTCTCCCACCAGTTAATTCCAATCTCTTTGGCTTTATCAACAGAAGAAATCAACAAACGAATTCGGATGTTGAGCAGTTCTGTGGAGCCGACAGAAACAGAAATATCTCCTGCTATCACAATGCCTTTATCTAGAACCCTTTCTAGAATATCTGCCAAGGTAGAACCTTGAGTTGATGTGGTGATAGCTCCCCGATTAGTATTAGTACTCATTTGTTTATTAAATGGCCAGAATCAAAAGCAACTGTCTGTGAGATGTTCGGCAGTTCAGTGCCTTGCATTTGCAATAATACTCCCTGCTCCCTGAGAGACTTGAATGCAGCCACAATTTGACTGCGATCGATCCCTAATTCTGTTGCCAAATCAGAGAAACGCCTTCCTGGAGACTTGTACAGGTAGTTGTAGACTTCATGCTCGTAAGGTACTCGTTGTTCCAATACAATCTGATTTTGGCTGTCTGGTATTATCTCAGTCGGCTGAGATTGAGTATTTGTACTATGATGCAATTCACTCAAAACCTCTTCCAGTAGCCGAGTTGCTTCTATCAGAGGTTGATTCGTGCGAGAAAGTAGGATATCGGCACAAATATCTTGAAAGTAAGAATCTCCGAAATTGATAGAAATTTCGTGTTCGTGGCAGATTCTAGCAATCATCAAACAGGAACGTAATCCACCGCCCATCCCAGAGGTAGATCGACTCCAAAACATCCGCACTAAGCGCACGATTTTGTCTGCTTTCTCAGAATCTATGCCTGTTTTATGAACTACAATTTCCTGCTGAGTTAGTTCATCAGGTGGAGGCATATCGATGGTAATAACACGATCCATCAAAGCATCCTGAGTTGCATGAACTCCACAATACTCTTGAGGATTTGATGTTAAAATTGCCCGAAACTTAGGATGAACCCGGATATACTCGGCTCGCTGTTGATTTGTTGGCAATACCAACAACCTCTCCTCAAGTACGGAGAGTAAAACGTTATTAACCTCCGGGTGCGATCGATTGAATTCGTCGTAAACCAGCGTAAATCCTTCTTTACAAGCTAGGGTTAATCGTGCATCAACCCAGTGTTGTCGAAGTTCATCCTCAACTTTCACAACGCTATGGATGAAGTTATCAACAACCTTTTTGCGGGTATAACCTAATTGATTACCAATCAAGTCTGAGGTTTTAAACTCATCATCTCCAAATAAGAGGATGATAGGCTGGTTGAGCAAATCAGCTAGATGCATTGCCAGAGTAGTTTTTCCGACTCCGGCCGCACCACGTAAATGTACTGAAAAACCCGACTGTAGATAGCGCAAAGCACGTTGAGCGATGCGTTGAATAGCAGGGGTATTGACAAATCGTTGGGGAGATGCATTTAATACTGTTGTCAAGCTCTAAGTACCTCGTCAGTAATAATTTTATGTAAAAGTAATTTTTTGCACATCGGGAATATAAAATACAGATGTCGATAAGCCTTAACTGAACTCAAATCCAACACATTTTGGCATCAACATAAGACTAAGTAATGTTTTATATAATGTCATCAGCAAGATTACGGTCTTGTGAGACAGCCTTAACAAATCTACACAAGTGTAAATTAATATGGTTCTGCGCTTCTTACTATTACCGATTACTGGCCCATTAATGGGGGTAACGTGGCTTGGGGAAAAAATTTTAGAACAGGCCAATACTGAAATTGATGATAAAGAAAATCTCAGCAAGCAGCTTCTTACGCTCCAACTTGCTTTTGATATGGGAGAACTTTCTGAAGAAGAGTTTGAAATTCAGGAAGAAGCTCTTTTATTAGCGATTCTGGAAGCAGAACAGCAAGAACGCGATCAGGCACAAGATTGACATCCTCCCCCACTGCATTCGTGACTCCGAATGCAGTGGGGAATTCCAAGAATCACTTCTTGGGTTTCGTCTTCTTCTAAAAAGAGCTTAAAAAGTTTTCCCAGTGTTCCCTAAGTTCAATTTCAGAAGCATAGGAATCAGTATATTGAGGGTTTTCTTGTTCATGTTTTAAATAATCTTCTAGGGTTGGATTTTTAGATTCATCAGGTTCATTGATTTCGGACAACCTTTCCAATATTTCCAGGTTTTCTCTACTATTTTCTCCCAATAATCGCCTCAATCTTTCATCTATTGGATGGATTTTCTTTATTCTCTCTTCGAGTAATCCACTGCTAAGAAAACCATCCATATCATAGAGATAATCATTTTTTATGAAGTCAAAAACCGAGCGACCCCAAAAGCTCTCTACCAAAGGATCTAATAGCTGAAGAGAGTAGAGCAGGGTTAGTTCGTCTACTGCCTTTTTTGTGTTTGCTATTGAAAGGTGAATAATTTTGTTCCTTATTATACCGAATTCTTGGTACTGTTCAAGTCGCTCAATTTTAATTCCAGTCGTTTTCTCTAGTTGCTTAGGTAAATTCTTATAGCTTATACTATGCCCAGTTTCTAGTAGCTCAATCAGACTAAGATCGTCCTTAAAGCCTTTTGGTGGAGTAGGCAAATTGTCAAACATCAATAGTGGATCTTCTTGAGCTATTCTAGCTTTCAAAAGTATCTCTGCCGCATGATCTGCGTGTACTATACAGATAAGCTTGTCACCATGACAAGCCTCCATGAATGCGTTACGGAAAAGAAGCATCCCCGTTTTTCTCATATTTCGGGGAACATCTTTCATAGATTGATGAACCATATTTTTTCGAGTAAAATTGTCTTGTTAGCCTAGTTTAATCACAACTTATTAGACTGTAGTTTCAGTAACACTACCCTAAAGTCCAGTAGTTCAGTTAGGATTTTTATTTTGATAAAATTTCAACGTCATCACTGAGAAAATAATCGCCAAATCTTGATAGCTCCGTAATCTCCACTTACTAAAGTGTTACCATCGGAGGTCATAGCTAGGGAAAAAACTGCACTAGGATTAGCATAGAGAGTAGATTCTAACTCTCCTGTTTGCAGATTCCAGATTTTGATATTGAGGTCATCACCTATACTGACCAAGGTCTTACCATTTGAACTAATGGCTACAGACCAAGTACAGCTATTATGTCCACTAAGCGTAGATTTCAATTCTCCTGTTTGCAGGTTCCAGATTTTGAGCGTTCTGTCACAACTTCCGCTGATCAAAGTCTTACCATCCGAGCTAATAGCTAAAGAAAAAATAGTATTAGAATGTCCAGTAAAAGTGGCTTTCAACTTTCCTGTTTGCAAATTCCAAATTTTAATAATATCAACACCTCCAGTAACCAAAGTTTTTCCATCAGGGCTGATTATTAAAGAACGAACTCCCCGTGAGTGAGCAAGGATGGTTGATTTCAACTCTCCTGTTTGCAGGTTCCAGATTTTAATAGTATCATCACTACTACCACTAACTAAGGTCTTTCCATCTGGGCTAATTACTACAGACCAAACTTGATCATGATGACCAACAAGGGTAGATTTTAACTTTTGTGTTTGTAAATTCCAGATGTTAATAGTTTTGTCTTTACTTCCACTGACCAAAGTTTTACCATCTGGGCTTATAGCAACGGAAAGAACCGAGCCTTTATGCTCAGTGAGGGTAAATTTCGACTTTCCTGTTTGCAGATCCCATATTTCGATAACGTCATTCTCATTTCCACTAACCAAGGTCTTACCATCTGGGGCGATGCCTAATGCATAATACCAACCACCTCCCGAAAGAGTATTAACTAAAGTTGCAGTCGTAATATTTTTACGTGAACGAGAGGCGCTAGGTAAATTATTTAAAGAAATATCCTTCTGAGATTCATAATTCGAGAGGTTTTTTGAAAAGATAGGGATGAGTCCAAACTCTCCCATAACGAACGTAAAAAGAGCTATTAATCCAAAAATTAGACCTAATAATACAATAAAATAGTCGCTCTGCCTTGGCTGGCTCATACTAAGCCTTTAGATTTTTGGTTGTATATATTATTAAAAAAAACTAGGAAGAGATTTTCTTGTGAAGAATTACTTAGTATTCCAATGTTATGGTGTTGAATTTTGGTGTATTGTCCTTCAAGCCAGTATTTGCTTGCTGATGGGTAATGTCCTCTTCAGCAATAATTTGACCATTTAAAATAGCAAGACGCTGCTGAATCTGAGATTGGCGTGCTTCGAGTTTCTTTAGTTCCTCCTCTAAACGCTCTTTTTCCAACATTATTTTGTAAGCATTTAAGTAAACTGTTGCTTGAGAACGTTGAGGAGGCATTGAGCTAAGTTTGGCTTGAATTTGTCCACGTTTTGGAGTGCGGTGCATAATAAATTTCTCTTTGGGTATGAAAGTATTTAGTCTAATTAGCTGTTAAAATAAACAGCAGGCTGCTGCTTGGATGCGTTCTAAAGGCTGAACTGAGCGAGGAAGCATTGGTAAGCGAACCATTGTCAAACCTGGAAAATCGCAATTAATGGTTGCTGTAGAAGTAAAGCGGTTTAGAACAAGGTAATTCTGGCTCACACCTATTTCTTGAAGAGATTTGAACAGGCGTTGTTGTTCGGCAAGTACACTAGCCTGGTTAAGCGTAACCCCAATGAACTCTGTTTGTTGTGGGTCTTTTAGCACTTTTTGGGCTTTGACTACGCGCTGTCGCAAAGTTCGTAAACGCCCCATAAACTCTGTACGACCAAGGACATTCTGATACTTGATCCAGAGTTTGAAAATCCAAGCTAGCCAGTCTGCTAGTGCATTTGGCATTTCTAGAAAACGCAGGAGATGACCTGTAGGAGCAGTGTCTAAAATAATCAAGTCTTCTTCTTGTTGCTCTAGCAATTCCATTACTGTTAATAGGGAAAGCATTTCATCAATCCCTGGTAAAGCTTGACCGACTATTTTGCGCCAAGCAGCAGGAGCATAAGCCATTTCAATAGTTTCGCTTGTTTGGGTTTCGCCACTCATCATTTCGGCCAGTTCCCACAGGTAATCGGCTCTGAATTGATCGACAATGCGATCGCTATCTACTTCCTGACCTCGAAGATTGGCAGTTATTTGATATGGTTCGTGTCCAAAACTCAGACCAAAGGCATCACCCAAGGAGTGGGCTGGATCGATGGAAACCATGCGAATTTTGCAATCGGGATGTTGTTGAGCCATAGCCCAACCAATCGCAGCTGCTACTGTGGTCTTGCCTACTCCACCTTTACCGCCAATTAGTAACAGGCGGCGACCTTGGGTGAGAAAATCTCCAAAGCTAGGAGGAATTGTTTCAGGCCATTGAACTGGGAGTAGATCGATAGGAAATAGCGGTTCAAGCTGAGGAACATGGATTTGGTCGATCAGATGGCTGAGGGCTAGAATCCCTAAAGGCTCCTCATCTTGCTGTGGCACAATAAAAATCGGCTTTCCGTCAGCAAGATCCGTATACTGGCTGATGAGCGGTTGTTGTTCTTGGTAACGATCTGGGTCAGTCGCACTGGCAAGGACTTGGTTGACAAACAATCCTCCGCAAGGAACCTGCATGGTTTGTAAGGCTTCTAGGAATCGTTTTGACTCCAACCAACTCATTGGTTCGGCGATCGCAACTAACAAACAAGCTGTATGGGTAGGATCTTGAAGGAGACGGCGACCTTGCGACAGTTCAGCTTTCAGGGTTTGCAAAAAGTCGTCAGCGCGATCGGGTGTGTAGCTCCCAGCAAAGGTCTTGCTAATATACCGATGCTTTTCTTGAAACAGTTCCAGAGAGTGGAGGAAAGTGTCTAAAAAATCCATCAATCCAAACAAGTTGAGAGTATGACCGCTAGGAGCCATATCCACTACTACTCGATCTACCTTCTGCTCGTTGAAAAGACGTTGGATCTCTAACAAGCCCATCAACTCGTCCAGTCCAGGCCAATTTAAATCCCAAACTGGAAGCAAGTCTTCTCCCTCAACAAAACTACCCCGCTCTACTAGCAGTTCTAATACCTGACCATGACGTTCTTTAAAGTCTTGTAGCAGAAGCTTTGCATCCAACGCCCTTACTAGTAAATTAGGTAGTTCCGCGATGGGACGAGGAATGTCATCAACGCTAACTTGTAAGACATCTCCAAGAGAGTGAGCCGGATCGGTTGAGATTAAAAGAATTTGTTCATTGCTAAATTTCTGCGCCCAACGATATGCAAAGGTGCAGGAGATTGTCGTTTTTCCGACTCCACCTTTGCCGCTAAACATAGCAAGGTGTAGGTTATCAAAAAGTTCCATCCCGTTTGCCATTTATGGCCTTTTAGGATAAAGTTACTACATATTTTTGAAAGTTACTTAAGTAATTTTGCTGAATAAAGCTATTTAAAGTTAGCCTTGGCGACTAGAAGTCGCGGCTATACAGACAAAACCCGCCTGCGCGGCTTAAGATTCTTACTTTTTCATTAGTCCACGGAGGTGGACTTTGCCTGTGTAGCTGCGACTTCTAGTCGCCCAAATTAACAGAGAGCAAGAATTGTATTTTCTTCTTTCTGCCTCCTGCCTGGTTGGTGAGCGTTCGCGTAGCGTCTCGCAGAGAAGTCGAACCACTGCCTTTCTTCAGTAATTAATTTTGTTGAGTTACTTACAAAGATTAGCCGAGGAACTATAACTGAGGTAAAGATTTAGCCAGAGATGTCCAAAAGTAAGGAGATAAGATGGTTAACAGTTCTGAAGGCGATATCAATATTGGCTGTAATGTCCAAGGTATTTCTGAATACGACTTTTTTTCTGACAGTAATTTTGAGGACATTCATTGTCGTCCACTTAAAACAGACTCTCCCTACTTAGGATTAAAAACTTTTGAAATTAAAGATAAAGACAAATTTTTTGGTCGGGATAAGTGGATTGCTAATCTGGGCGATCGCTTAAAAAAAGATAATGTACTCTTGCTTTTAGGAGCATCACAAACTGGCAAATCATCATTGATTCGAGCAGGTTTACTTCCTTATTTAGGATCTCATAAAAAATCATTAATTAATATAAGTTTTCACCCAGATGAAAATCCTTTTAAATCTCTTTATCAGTGTCTTGCTTCTACTTATGGTAAAAAATCGCCATTAGCGGATATTGCTAAAGAAATAAGAGAAAATACCCTAATTAAAATTGTCACATTGCTCAAACAAGATTATCAGTTTATTCTGATTTTTATTGACCAATTTGAAGAACTGTTTACGAAAACTCAAAAGCCGGAACGCGATAAATTTGTTGCTAGTCTCTTTCAACTATTCCAGCAGCAGGATAGCTCTGTCAAAATTGTTTTAACAATGCGGTCTGATTTTTTGGATAAATTTAGTGAGTATCCCCAACTTGCGAAGATCCACGATCGCTATAGTCGTCTACTCACTAGAATGAGCGATGCAGAATTAAAGTTAGCGATCGCTGAACCTGCTGCTAGACATGGCGTCACCTTTGAACAAGGATTAGTTGAGCAAATCATTCATGATTTTCACCAACAAAATGATTATTTACCACTTCTGGCATACATCTTAGATGTGCTGTGGAAAAGGGAAAATATTGCAAATCGCGTTCTGAAGACAAAGACTTATCAAGAACTAAAAGAGCAAACGTTTGGTTATTTAGACGAACAAGCTAATCAATTGATTAATCCTAGTGTTGGATGGCGCGATCGCCATTCGAGAGAAAAGGAACAAGAGATTCAAAAGTTACACCTTGCACTGACTGAATTAAAACTGCGCGAGCAATCCGCCAGGGTTTTGAATTTATTTCCTGTTCAACCGCTAGAGGGTTTGGTGCTGGCAATTCAAACAATGGGTGAGAATCTAGAGAAATACCCAAACCAGCTTCTAGCTTGTGTTTTGGGAAGCTTAAAGGAAGCAATGAACACACCCACAGAGGCAAATAACTTGCGCGGACACGAGCAAGAGGTGAATTGTGTCGCCTTTAGTCCTGATGGCAAGTTTATTGCCAGTGGCAGTAGCGATTCTACGGTGTGCTTGTGGAATATCATTGGCAATCCTACTGCTCAATTTTTGTTGGGACACGAGCAAGAGGTTAATTGTATAGCCTTTAGTCCTGATGGCAAGTTTATTGTTAGTGGCAGTATTGACGGAATTTTGTGTTTATGGGATTTACAAGGTAATCTCATTACTCAACCGTGGCAGGGACATGAGGAAGGAGTTATTTCCGTCGCCTTTAGCTCAAATGGCAATTCCATTGTCAGTGTTGGTTTTGACGGAACAGTGTGTTTGTGGGATTTACAAGGTAACACCATCACTCAACCTTGGCGCGGACACAAGGAAGGAGTTATTTCCGTCGCCTTTAGCCCAAATGGCAATTCCATTATCAGTGTTGGTTTTGACGGAACGGTGTGTTTGTGGGATTTACAAGGTAACACCATCACTCAACCCTGGCACAAACATGAGGCGAAAATTATTTGCGTCGCCTTTAGCCCCGATCGCAAGTTTATTGTCAGTGGTAGCAGTGATTTTACAGTGCGGTTGTGGGACATCCAAGGTAATCCCATTGGTCAACCTTGGCACGGGCATGAAGGACATATAAATTCTGTAGCGTTTAGCCCTGATAGCAAGTTTATTATTAGTGGTAGCTGCGATCGCACAATACGCTTGTGGAATGTCAATGGCAACCCCATCACTCAACCTTGGCGGGGACATGAAGGACAGATTAATTCCCTAGCCTTTAGTCCCGATGGGAAGCTGATTGTCAGTGGTGGCGATCGCACTGTGCGTTTGTGGGAGCTACATCAAATACTACAAGATCGGGTCATCGGGCGATCGCAGCGCAAATATGAGAATTGGGTCAATTCTGTCGCCTTTAGCCCTGATGGTCAGTGGGTTATCAGTGCCAGCAATGATTTGACAGTGCGCTTATGGGATATTCACGGCAACCCCATTGGTCAACCTTGGCACGGACATGAAAAAGAAGTTAATTCTGTCACCTTTAGCCCTGATGGTCAGTGGATTATTAGTGCCAGCAATGATTCGACAGTGCGCTTATGGGATATTCACGGCAACCCCATTGGTAAACCTTGG
>NZ_JBALDU010000110.1:0-67937 GCF_036917235.1 Nostoc sp. | reverse complement strand
TTGTTCAATCAGAGAACTACCCATAATTTTCCTCCCCTCAACACTTGCAATTTTACCTGTTTTAGGGAATGAATCAGCCCTGCTTAAAAAGGGGGCTTTCAAGGTTCCCCCCTTTTTAAGGGGGGCTAGGGGGGATCTAGATTTCAGGTGTTCAGCGTGTAAGTCCTGATTTTGTTCCCTTGGGGAATTTCCATCAATTCCTATATAAACAACATTCCAGATGGGAAAAGGCTTTGAATTTTCCCTTGTAGGGGAGAGGTTTGGAGAGAGGTTTTCTAAAACACTACTTAACAGCGCTTCCAACTCCTGTTGAGCGCCGTAACCCCAATAGCCAAGAAAGTGATGCGGGATACCCATCTGGACTATTTAACTTCAAAGGTTGCATCGCTAATCTGCCGACCTTCTAGGAACATCTGCACCTGCCAATTGCCAACAGTTGCAGCCGGGTTAATAGTGTAGCGACACTGGGTATCCCAGACAGACGTATTAATTTCGCGGGTTTGATAGTTGTTTTGCTTGACAATTTGACCGCTTGGGTCAATCCAATTACAAGAGAGAGCCAGCTTTTTACCCAAAGGTGCATCCTTTAGAGTGACACGATACAACACTTCTGGATTGGTTTGGCGAGAAATTGTCTTTAAGTCGCCGCCATTATCTTGTGTCAAAGTGATGCGGTCTTGTTGAGTATAAACACGGGAAAGTGTAGAACTTTGCTGCTGCATGAAAAATATTGTAGATGCAATGACAATTACTACAATTGCCACGACTCCAGAGGTAATCCATCGATTCCGGCGTTGTTGTACTTCCAGTGCTTGGCGGCGATTTAACTGAATCAGCGCTTCACCTAGTAACTCTGGCGGTAAATTCAACTCCTGTAAAATTTCTTTAACCTGCTGTTGGTCTAGTTCCGCTTCCCGACGCAATTGCAGACCTTGTACTTCTGTGACTATTTGTGATAATTGCTCTTGAGTCAGTCGCTGCGTCATAGCTTAACTCCTGTTGGAAAAATTTGATTGCGATCGCTAATTACGTGTAATCAGAAGAACTTTGAACTTTATATATTAGATATCTCACTTTTGTAAGTACATCATAAGCTACAAAAAAAGGTTGTTGTTTTCCAGATTCTTTCTGAGATACTTTTGTAAACACAGACGCGATGAATCTTCGCCAGCAGGTAAAGATATTTTTGACCTTAATCCTGGTGAAAAGTTTATTGTCACTACCTTTGACGATCCTCGTTCTTCTAAGTCTGACCTGATGGCTACACGTAGTGGTAGACTTTATATCGTTCGATTTCCAGAATTTATTAATTTAGAATCACGCTTTGAAGCAGCCCAACCAGGTAGCTTTGGTATATCTTTATATACCTATGGGGTTAAGGGAATACAGGAATATTGCGATCGCATCAAGGCGAGTACTGCACAAAAAGTTACAGACATTATTAGTAATGAATTTGGCGAGACAAGTTTCTCCTTTATCGCACCAGATGGCTATTTCTGGACTTTGCTAGAAGGTAATTAACTAGACATCTGACGAAAAAGAATGTAGATACGCAAAATTTTGCGTCTATTACTTATTACCTATAGGACTCATATTTGATTGCGTGAAAAAGCTCAGTAGAACTAGGAAGCCTTCTTTCCCTTGCAAGCGTGCCTATTGCCTATTCCCTGTCTACGCCAATTCCTTTGAAACTGGCTATGAAAGTATTTTTCGTATGTTTCAACGAACTTTTGCTCTTAGCTAGAGACTTGAGTCTCTAGCTGTTCAAGTATTATTGCAATAGTATTTTTTCAATGGATTTAATAAAAATCCCCAATACCTCCTTCCCATTAGTTTAAATTTCTCTATTTCCGCCAATAGAGAGTTCTTTTTTGCTATGTTTCAACTCTTTCCAAAGGGACTTAATTTGCTCGTAAGCCTCTTCCTGAGACAATTTTCCCCCAGTTTCTAGGCAAGTGATGTAACTAATTTTTTGAGAGAATTCTTGGAGGTTAGCATTAAACACTAAGTTCTCTGGCTGAAATTTCCCATAATACCGGCTACGAGGGTAAAGAAAGTTGTTTTTGTCTTGCGAGTTAGGTTGCGTCATAAGTTTTCTCTTGTAGTTCTTTATTAAATTTATAAACTAAAACTTTTCTCTTTGTGTATATACACAGGATAAAATTCAAATTCCTGAAAAAAGAAGTTAATTTTTTAGTTCAATATTAGGATAAAGCAGAAGGAAAGGTAATTAACTGTGGAAAATACTGAAATAAGTTCCTAACCTAGCAAAAGGAGTAAGTCAAATAGCATATTGCTGATTAAACTCGACTTGATAAAATGCGGCTCAAATAATATCATGCCCCCAAAATTAGTTATGATTACCATAGACTTTAGTTAAGGTTGATAGCGAAGGCTAAAGTAAAAGCCATCATCCTGAGCGTTATTACCACGATCGCTCAGATCGATAAATGGAAATCCATAATCGAGGCGCAAAAACAGATTATCAATTCCCATTGCCTGATTCCACAATAATCCTAAACCTGCGCCCACCAAAAAAGTTTGATTGGGTAGCGGATTGGGATTATCAGACTGATTCCAGACGGCTCCCATATCTAGAAATGGCGCAAGTTGAATTGTCGATAATCCAGATTCATTGCGCTGCACTGTAAACCGATCTTCGATCGCTACCCGAAATCCATTATCCCCAGAACGGATATTTTGGCGATATCCCCTTACCGATTGTCCACCGCCAATCACAAATTGCTGGGATGGTAAAAGGCTATCTGGTGTCAGCTGCAAGTCTGCTTGAATGAGCAATAAATGATCGTTACTGAGTTGCTGCACGCGCTGTATTTGACCTAGCCAACTAAAAAAGCGACCATCGGGTATGGGGTCATTGTTGATAGTTGCATCTAATATATCAATGCCAAAATTAAATTGCGATCGCAAAAACCAAGCTCCTTGAGGTTCGCGCCTGATATAATCTTGACCAAATTTAATTACACTGGTGCGGCTAACACCATTGGCATCAGGCCCAATGCCAAAGGGGGTTGCGAGGTTATCAAAAAGGAAGGTTTGACCATCTTGATAGGTAAATCCTAAAGATAGGGCAAATTCTTCTTTGGGCGATCGCATCAATGGTTGACGATAATTGATTTCATAAAGATCCTGGTTTGCCCGAATGTCAAAGGCATCAAAGGGTGGCTCAGTAATTTCGTTGCGATTAAATGCGGCTCGAATCTGCACTTTGCCATTCATGGCGTTCACGGGAACCTGATAACTAAAATCAAAGGCATCGGAACCACCAGAGAGTGTATGGTAATAGGAGCCAGCTAACTCATCTCCCATACCGGTTAAATTGCGCGATCGCAATTCAACACCCAATCTTTCTGCGCCAATACTGAGAGGCGAATAATTATCTACACCCAAGCTACCAATTAAAGTTTTTGCCTCTTCAACTCTGACAACGAGAATACTTTGACCAACCTTACCCGTTGGACGCAGACGTGCTTCCACATTAGTAAATAGGGGATCGAGTCGCAACAATTTCAGTTGTTCTTCGAGCTTACCAGTATTCAGAGGAATACCAGCACCTAGTTGAATGCGACTACGAATATAAGATGGATTTAATCGCCGCGTCCCTTCGATATTAATCTCTGTCAAACGCCCTTCTAACACCCGAATTACCACAATACCATCAGGGTTACTTGATTGTTGAGTCTCTGGAATTGCTCTGGAATTTATATAGCCTTTATTTAGGTAAAGCTGGGTAACGGCATCGGCGGCTTGTCTGATTTCTTCTAAAGTTAAGTCCCGTTCTTCAAACGGTTTCACTACTGGATTAAAATCATTTTCCTTAAAAACTGTGCTACCTACAACCTGAATTTTCCGAACCCGAATCCGTTGTGGGGTTTCTGGTTGTGGGTTCGGGTTAGTTGCTGGGGTAGGTTCTGTTGCTTGTACTATTTGTAACTCTGACTGACTGCTATTTTGAATCGAGTCAGGTGTAAAAATATTTGCTGTAGCTCTCAGTCCATTTGCAGTGAAAATCCAGACCACAGGCAGAACTAGCAAGCTGCACCGAAAACTGAAACTGTGCTTACTGCATTTAGTAGTCGCCAAACTCCGCCAATTGTCTAACTGATGAGAGAAATAGACAATTCTTTGCTGAGTCGTTGCTCTAGGCTGAACACCAGTTTCTGTTTCTTTTCTCATTTATCCTCAATGGAGTGCCTTATTTAACGACTGGGCTGATTTTGATTTTTGAGTATGCAATGGCTGTATGAGTATTTCAATATCATATTTTTGATATTCAAATTTCAAAAGATTTGTAACTAAAACTATAATTAACAGCGATTTCTTCTAAGTGATAGTCCCTAGCATTATATTGTGGTAACAGGTAGAAAACTTGGGAAAACTTCGATGTCACCACTGATTTCCATTGTCATCGTCAATTACAATCGGGAGTCTTACCTTCAAGAAGCGATCGCTAGCGTCTTAGCGCAGACATGGCAAGACTTTGAGCTATTAATTTGGGATGATGGCTCTACAGATACATCGGTGGCGATCGCCAAAAACTATGCTCAACAAGATGGGCGAGTGCGGGTAGTCCAAGCACACCATCAAGGAGTTGCTGCGGCTTGTAAGGCAGCGATCGCTCAAACTAGTGGCGCTTACATTGGTATTGTAGACAGTGATGATATCCTAGCCCCTACCGCCCTCACCCAAACCGCTACAGTCCTCAATCGCCACCCAGAAACAGGATTTGTTTACACCGACTACTTAAATATTGATCCAGATAGTAAAGCGATCGGCTACGGTCATCGTTGTAACATACCTTACTCTGAAGAAGGTTTGTTGGTAGATTTCATGACTTTCCACTTCCGCTTGATGCGCCGTTCAGTTTACAACCGAGTGGGAGGTGTTAACGAATCGTTCTCTTGCTGTGCCTATGATTATGACCTATGTCTGCGACTTTCAGAAGTAGCCCAAGTGCTACGAGTCAAAGAGCCACTCTATTTCTACCGAAATCATTCTCAAAGCATCTCTGTTACTAGAAAAACAGAACAAATACTCTGGTCACAGAAGGCGATCGCTCAAGCACTTTGGCGACGCGGATTAGCAAACAAGTTACAAATCGATGTAGAATTGCCCACAGGTCGCTTCATATTGCGGCGCAAAAAATCTTTATTGTCTAATATCGCCGCTTCAGTCCTAGTTATTGCCTCCCTGGTAAGTCCCAAATTAGCCCAAGCACAACAAATAGTTCCTGCTAACGATGGTACAGGTACAATTGTGACTCCCAACGGCAATCGACTTGATATCACTGGCGGCACAACTTCTGGTGATAATGCAAACCTCTTTCACAGCTTTCAACAATTTGGCATTCAACCAGAACAAATCGCCAACTTTCAAGCTAGTCCGGCGTTGCAAAATATCCTTGGTCGAATTACAGGCGGGAATGCCTCAGTCATCAATGGTTTAATTCAGGTAACAGGTGGCAATGCTAACCTTTTCTTGATGAATCCAGCCGGATTTATTTTTGGAGCAAAGGCCAGCTTAAATGTGCCTGGTGCTTTTACGGTGACAACAGCTAATGGTATTGGCTTTGGCAGCAGTTGGTTCAACGCTATCGGTGTTAATGACTACACTAATTTAGTCGGAAACCCCAACGGATTTGCCTTTAGTATGAACCAGCCAGGAGCGATCGCAAATGCTGGAAATTTGGCAGTAGGTGCTGGGCAAAATTTGAATTTATTAGGCGGAAATGTAATCAACACCGGGCAACTTTCAGCACCAGGAGGGCAGATTTCTGTCACATCAGTACCAGGACAAAATTGGGTGCGTCTTAGTCAGCCAGGAAATCTGCTGAGTCTAGAAATTCAGCCCCTCACCTCTAGTAGCACCCAACCCAATAACTGGACAATTCCCATTGCATCAATACCCGAACTGCTCACAGTTGGTAACACAGGGTTAACTGCCAATCCTGATGGAACTGTAAAATTGACAAACTCCAATGTCACAATTCCGACAACTCCAGGTACAACGATTGTTTCTGGGAAAGTGAATGCATCGAGTCAAACAGGCGGTACAGTAACTGCTTTGGGTAAAAAAGTCGCAGTGATTGATGCCAATATTAACGCCTCTGGGAATAATTGCGGCGGTACTGTGCTAATTGGTGGAGATTATCAAGGTAAGGGGACTTTACCCAACGCAGATCGGACTTATGTGGACTCAAAATCCGTCATTAATGCTGATAGTCATTTGAATGGAAATGGCGGACGGGTAATTGTTTGGGGTAACGACACAACCCAGTTTTTTGGAAAAATTTCGGCTCGTGGAGGAGCAAATGCGGGAAATGGTGGTTTTGTAGAAGTATCAGGCAAAAATTTTTTGACCTTCAACGGTTTAGTAGATACTTCAGCCGTCAACGGCAACTTTGGCACTTTATTGATAGACCCCAGCACATTGACAATTATCGATGGTGCAGCAGGGACAGGTGATTTTGATGCTACAGCAGGCAATATTGCCTTTGGCGATGCAGATATTGGGGCTAACACTGTTTCTTGGGGTGCGATCGCACTTTCAGGTGCAAATATCAACTTACAAGCCACAGGGAATATTACCATCAATGACATCACCGGAGCGACGCCAGGAGTGACTACCCCTGGTGTGGCTACATTAAACTTGGGTAATGGCGGTAGCTTCAGCCTGAGTTCACAAACCGGTTTTGTAAACTTTGTTAATCCTACCAACACAATCGGCACAACCGGAGGAGCCATTAACATTTCGGGAGCTAGCTTATCACTAGGAAATCTAGACACAACTATTGATTTCAATAGAAGCGGGGATATAAACTTGTTTGCGAATGGCAACATTAGTGCAGGCAATATCATTGCCAGTGGACAGGGCTACTCAGCAGGTAATGTTCAAGTAGTAAGCAGCAATGGTGGAATTACCCTAAATCAGATAAATACCAGCGATAGTGGAGGGATTGGCAATGCCACGGGTGGAACGGTAACTTTGACTGCGGCAGGCGATATCCTTGCGGATACCATTAACTCCTCTTCCAATGATGCTGGTGGCTTAGGTACAGGCGGCAATGTAGTCGCAACAACCACCGCAGGCAGTATCACCACAGTGGCAATTAACTCGTCTGTAGTCAAGTTTTCAGGTGGCGATTTTATAGGTGCAGCTGGCACAGTCAGTTTAACTGCTAGAGATAATATCACCATAAATGATGCCATTAATGCCTCAGCGATCGCCCTTGGAGTCGATGGTATTGGAAATGTTACAGCTGGCAACGTTACTTTACAGACTACCAATACATCTGGTAGCAATATTCGTTTTACCAACATCAACACCCAGTCCATAGCAGACGATTTTGTTGATGGAAACACAGTTCAAGGTGGCAATGTGCAAGTGCTAACCAACGGACTGATTCAAGGAATCGGAACGGGTGAAGCGATCGCAACTGGTGGATTTTTTACTAGTGGAGGAGTTACTAACGTTCAACCTCTTGTGGGAGGTACTATCAGAATTCAACACGATGGTGGCCCAAACAATGTAGATTTTATTGTCGGTGATGCAAGTGTCAATGGTACAGCAGGGTCAATCACTACAGGTGACAATTCAATAATCGCTTCAAACAGCTTTCCCGTCTTGCCAAATGGTGGAGATGCTAGCGGTACACCAACCGGCATCACCATTACATCTATCAACACACCGCCGACATTAACAGCCAACTCATCGCTACCCGATACCCAGACCAATCAACCTGTTACTTTAACGTTCTCTAGTTTGGCTCCGCTAGTCAGCGATGGTAATAACGACATCACTTCCATCAAGGTCGATGTCGTGAATACGGGAAATATCACTGTCAATGGCGTTCCCGTCATCCCTGGTGTTACGACCTTATCTAGCGGCGATACTTTGGTATACACGCCTCCAGCAGATACAAATGGGTCACTAAATGCCTTTGTAATTAGTGCAAATGACGGCGTTTCCTCTTCTGCACCTGTACAGATAGGAATCAACGTCAGTCAAACTCCTACTCCGAATCCTGAAACACCAAATCCTGAAACACCAAATCCTGAGACTCCAAATCCTGAAACACCAAATCCTGAAACTCCCAATCCTGAAACTCCGAATCCTGAAACTCCAAATCCTGAAACTCCAAATCCTGAAACTCCGAATCCTGACCCCTGCACATTCCAATGCAATCTACCAGTTAAACCAAATAACCCTGTTCTCAATAATCCTAAGATTGATAACCCCGTTCTTAATACCAACCCCACTCCCGAAGACAATTTCACAGATGATTTTGCCGACCATTTAGGCATACCCACCCCTAGAATCAAAACCCTAGATGATGCCAAAGAAATTGCTCGCAAAATTGAAGAAGCTACTGGTGTGAAACCTGCATTTATCTACATCAGTTTTGTCCCTGTGGAAATTCTACCAGAGAGAAATTTAAGCAAAGGTCAAAAACTTACAAAACAGTTAAATACCGTAGCAGAAAAGGATAGCGATCAGCTAGAAGTAGTAGTAGTAACAGGAAAAGGCAATCCTATCCGCAAGCGCATCCCAGAAACAACTAAAGCCAAAGTTCTTCAAGTAGCTCAAGAATTTCGTGACCAAATCGTTAGTCCCCAAAACCGTCGCCGCACAGGTTATTTGCGTTCATCTCAACAACTTTATCGCTGGATTATTGCACCATTAGAGGCAGATTTACAAGCGAGAGAAATCAACAATCTGGTCTTTCTACCAGACATTGGGTTACGTTCAACCCCAATGGCAGCACTTCACGATGGTAAGGGATTTATAGTAGAAAAATACAGTATTGGCTTAATGCCTAGTCTTAGTTTGACTAATACCCTCTATAAAGACATTAAAAAATCTCAAGTTTTAGCGCTGGGGGTTTCTCAGAGTACTCAGGGACAAGAGCCTTTACCAGCAGTCCCCCTTGAGTTATCAACACTAGTATCTAAACTGTGGCAAGGCAAATTATTGTTAGACAAGCAAGCCACCTTAGAAAATCTCAAAACTATCCGCCGCCAACAACCTTTTGGAATTATTCACATGGCAACCCATGCCGATTTTGCTACCGGTGCTTTGAGTAATTCCTATATTCAACTGTGGGAAGACAAGTTACGCTTGAACCAATTACGACAATTGCGCTTGAATGAACCTGAAGTTGAAATGCTGGTATTGAGTGCTTGTAGAACAGCTTTAGGGGATGAAGAATCCGAACTGGGATTTGCGGGTTTAGCAGTGCTGGCAGGTGTGAAAACTAGTGTTGCTAGTCTTTGGTCGGTTAATGATGCTGGCACAGCAGCGTTGATGACAAAATTTTATCAGAACTTAAAGACAGCTCCAATTAAGGCAGAAGCTCTCAGACAGGCTCAGATAGCTATGCTCAAAGGGCAAATTTATGTCAAGGATGGACAAGTGCAAGGTTTAGGAGTGGTTGGGAATTTGCCTTTACCTGCTGACAGTGCTGATGAATCACTTATGCATCCTTATTATTGGGCTGGATTTACAATGGTTGGTAATCCCTGGTGAAGGTAGGAAATATGGAGTCAGAGAGCTAGGGGGAGAAAGAGATTTTTGTTGTTGCGATTAACCTAAGCCCTGGGTTGGGGGTGGGGTGTTAGGGACTTTTGCAAGAGGTCTATACTTCTAGCGGATACTACGGTTGAAAGATGTGTCTTCTTGCAGATGAACGCTACAATCTATCAGAAAATCAAAGAAATAGTTAAATCCAGAGTGGCTTCATGACGGCTAATTTAACACCTAAAGCGACATTTGACTTTATTAACGTGCTATCTCAGGCTGCGGCTAAGTATAGAGAACCAAAAAGTATACGCCCTAGTGCTGAAATATTAGTAAAGGCATTGCTACAAGCCGAAAAAACTGCCAAGCAGCAAAAGTTGAGTTATCCGTTTGAGTTTCTGCTCGGTAAATGGCAACTTTGCTTTGTCACTGGCACTAAGAAAAACAGAGGTAGCGGCGGAATTGTATTAGGCAACGGTTTCTATGTACCCAAATTTATAACAATCCATGTTTCCTTTAATGCCACTTTGGAACAGGATTCAGGCAGAGGCGAAATTGCTAATCAGGTTGAGCTTAACCCGGTTTCACTGAAGCTCACGGGGCCAGTGCAATATTTCGGGAAGAAAAATTTATTGGCCTTTGACTTTAACCAGATGATTATCAGTTTGTTTGGTCGTGTTATTTACAACAGAGCAATCCGTGCTGGTAAAGTTCAAACAGAAGATTTCTACAACCAACCCATAGCGAAACTACCCTTCTTTGGCTTCTTTTTAGTGACAGAAGATTTCATTGCAGCTCGCGGTCGTGGGGGAGGATTGGCATTTTGGATTCGAGAAACTTAAAGATGCTTGCAGGAAATCAGGCAGTCTTGCTGGAGGCAAAAGGAAAAAGGATTTGACTTATTTGTTTGATTTGTAGGAAGTGGTGCAACCTTTTTACAAATTAAACAAATACTTCACAATCTGCGCTTGATTACTTAGGGACTGATAGATTTTGCCTGATTTGGTCTTTTATCTTGCCTTATCAGAGAAGTATATGCTACCATTGATAACTGTGTGGTTAAGGACGTATAGCTCAGTTGGTTAGAGCGCTACGTTGACATCGTAGAGGTCACTGGTTCGAATCCAGTTACGTCCATTTTGTTTGTATAGTGACTAATTGTTTGTCATCGGTGACAGATTAATTGTACATTCACTAATTATTTGTCACTGTTAACAGATTAATTAATGTCAATTTTAACAAAATCTTGTCACTGTTGACAAATTAGTGACTACTATGCAGTCTGGATACCCTATATCAAAGATTAGAACCAGAGTTATTTGAATCTGGAAAAGGTACGCGGTGGATGCTCCAACGAGACAATCAGAAGCGATCGCTCGAACTTGTAGAGTTTGAATTAGAACAAGCGCACAAGCCGCCTAGCGTCTAAGCCCAAATAAAAGCAGGCCAACCTGTAATTCCAGTATGATTCAATACAGTTTAGAATGAGCAACAAAACACTTGTAGAGACGGCGATTTATCGCGTCTCGAAAGCATAACAAGCCGATGCAATGGCATAACACGCCGAAGCAATAGCATAACAAGCCGATGCAATGGCATAACACACCGATGCAATGGCATAACAAGCCGATGCAATAGCATAACAAGCCAATGCAATGGCATAACAAGCCAATGCAATGGCATAACAAGCCGATGCAATGGCATAACACACCGATGCAATGGCATAACAAGCCGATGCATTAACAATCGCATTTAGACAAAGTTGAAAAAATCTGTCAAACTTCTACAGATTTTTGATAATTTACCATCTCTGTAAATCTCATAAAACACTTCTGGCAATGTCCATCTATCCACAAAGCTGGAATTTTAAACCTTGCACCGCAGTTAGGACATTCCAAAAATTAAAAAACTCAGAAAAGATGACGAACACAGAATCTCTGCTTTCACACTTCAGGCTTTGGTGAAGACTTATGCAACGTATAGGTTTTTATGATGGAATTTTTAAATAATTTTTTCTCTACTAGCCAGTTTATTCCCCACGGACATTGCTACCTCTGGAAACCAGGATTGGTGTGGTTGCATCTGATTTCAGATGTGTTAACTGGACTTGCTTATTATTCAATTCCAGTGATGCTGGTTTATTTTGTTCGTAAACGGCGAGATATGCCTTTCGGCTGGATATTCCTAATGTTTGGTACATTCATCGTTGCTTGTGGCACAACTCATTTAATGGATGTATGGACGCTTTGGTATCCTACCTATTGGCTATCAGGGTTAATCAAAGCTATCACCGCTTTTGTCTCCGTATTAACGGCGATAGAGCTTGTGCCATTAATGCCACAGGTGCTAGCTATACCGAGTCCTGCTCAACTAGAGGCTGCAAACTACCAACTAGCAAAAGAAATTGCTGAACGCATACGGACTGAGGAGGTGTTGAGGGAAAGCGAACAACGTTGGCAATTAGCTTTGCGAGGCAATAATGATGGAATTTGGGACTGGAATGTTAAAACTAATGAAGTTTTCTTCTCGGCTCGCTGGAAAGAAATGCTCGGTTACGAAGACCAGGAAATTTCTAACTATTTAGATGAATGCTTGACACGAGTGCATCCTAACGATCTTGAGTGGGTGAAACAAGCGGTTCAAGATCACTTTGCTCAGAAAACACCGTTTTACATTACCGAGTATCGAGCTTTATGTAAAGATGGTACTTATAAATGGATTTTAGATCGAGGGCAAGCGCTGTGGGATGAAGATGGTAATGTAGTACGAATGGCAGGTTCACATACTGACATTACCGATCGCAAGCAAGCAGAGGAGAGACTAAATAGCCTACTTAACCAATTAGAAAGCATGGTTGAGGAAAGAACAGCAGAGTTAACAAGAATCAACAAATCATTACAGATAGAAATTACTGAACGCCAGCGAATAGAAGAAGCATTGCGAGAGAGCGAACAGCAATTTCGGGCTGCATTCCATCAAGCTGCTGTTGGCATTGCTCATGTCGCAATCGATGGAAGCTGGTTGTTGGTTAATCAGAAGCTTTGCGATATTCTTGGTTACACACTTGAAGAACTACAGCTGTTAACTTTCCAAGATATTACTCACCCGGACGATCTTAATACTAACCTGAAATATGTTGAGCAGATTTTAGCAGATAATATTCAAACTTACTCGATGGAAAAGCGGTATTTCCGCAAAGATAATTCCTTAGTTTGGGTTAATCTCACTGTGTCTTTAATGCGCGAACCTAATGGGGAGCCAAAATATTTTATTTCTGTGGTTGAAGACATTAACGAACGGAAATCCGCGCAGCGCGAACGCAAGCAGTGGGAGGAGCAAATTCAAGCATCACTATTAGAAAAAGAGGTGTTATTAAAAGAAATTTACCATCGGGTCAAAAATAATTTACAGGTTATTTCCAGTCTGCTCAACCTGCAATCTGCCTATATCAAAGACAAAGAAGATTTAGTAATATTTCAACAAAGCCAGCAGCGGATTGCATCAATGGCTCTCGTTCACGAAAAATTGTATCAATCTCAAGACTTAGCAAGGATTAATTTGGGTGAATATATTCAAGATTTGGTAGCAAGCTTATTTACTGCTTATGAAGTCAATGAAGATGCGATCGCTTTGACAATAAATGCCGAAGATTGTATTTTTCTCGGTTTAGATACAGCAATTCCTTGTAGCTTAATTATCCATGAGCTTGTATCTAATTCCTTAAAATATGCATTTCCCAAAGATAGTAATGGTGCAATTAATATTGAAATCAAAAAAATAATTAATAATAATTTAATGCTAATAGTTCGTGATGACGGGATTGGCTTACCACCAAACTTTGATTTTAAAAACATCGCATCATTAGGATGGGAGTTAGTAGATGCTTTAACCCATCAGTTAGCAGGAAACATAAATATTACAGGCTCTACTGGAGTAGAGTGTCAGGTGACATTTCCTTTACCATAAATACACGATTAATAAAAGATGACAAACGCAAAAATTTTAGTTGTGGAAGATGAAGCTATTGTTGCCAAAGACTTACAATATCGGCTTAAGAAATTTGGTTACACAGTACCTGCTATTGCTTCTTCAGGAGAAGAAGCAATTAATATAGCAATAGAAATATCTCCAGATTTAGTACTGATGGATATCAAGCTTAAAGGCTCAATGGACGGGATAGAAGCTGCTGAAGAAATCTATAAGCGTTTGGATATTCCAGTAATTTATTTGACTGCTTATGCAGATGAGAATACATTGGAACGAGCTAAGATAACTGAGCCGTTTGCCTACCTCCTGAAACCTTTTAAAGAAAGAGAACTACAAACAAATATTGAAATCACTTTGACTAAACATGGTTTGGAAAGGCAATTAAAAGTTAATAAAAAATGGCTAGATGCACTTTTAAAAAGTATCAGCGATGGTGTGATTGCTAGCGATTTACAAGATTTAATCACTTTTATGAATCCGGTTGCGGAAAATCTGACTGGATGGAAACAAGAAGAAGCCTGTGGCAGAAAGTCCTCAGAGATATTTAATATTGCTAATGGCGAAACTCATAACTCTATTGAAAGTCCGATTATAAAAGTTCTTCAAGATGGTATTATTGTTCATCTCCCCGCAGAAACAATTCTGATTACTAAAGAGGGTGCAGAAATACCAATTGATGACAGCGCTGCACCGATTAAAGATGACAAAGATAATATTACAGGCGCTGTATTAGTGTTTCGAGATATTACTGAGCGCAAACGAGCGATTGAGGCGCGTCAAAAGCAAATTGAGCAAGAACAACTTGTGAAGCAATGGGAAGAGATAAATCAACTCAAAAATGACTTTTTGAATTTAGTTTCTCACGAACTGCGATCGCCTCTGAGTAATATCAAGATGATGATTCAAATGATACAACTGTATAATAATACTGAGGAAGCTCAACGCGGTCTAAAATTAATGGAAAGCGAGTGCGATCGCGAACTAGAATTAATTAACGATCTACTAGACTTACAACGGCTAGAAAGCTCATTCTATCAAGTTATTACACCTGATGCGTTGCTCTTACAACAGTGGTTATTTTGGGTTATCGAGCCGTTTCAAATTCGTGTTCAACAACATCAGCAAACTCTACAGCCGAATATCCCTGCAAATCTCCCGCCGCTATTGTCAGATGGCATTAGCTTGGAACGCATCGTAGTAGAATTACTCAATAATGCCTGTAAATACACACCTGCGGGTGGTGAAATTGTCTTAAGTGTAAGTCACAATTCCTCGGAAGAACCTGCAAAAACAATTATTACTGTCAGTAATTCAACAGAAATTGCATTGACAGAGTTACCACGGATATTTGATAAATTTTATCGTCTCCCTAATACAGATATCTGGAATCAAGGTGGTTCGGGTTTAGGTTTATCTATAGTCCAGAAATTAGTCGAACAATTGCAAGGAAATATTAAAGTAGAAAGTGGCAATGGATGGACTACATTCACTCTTACATTAACTGATTTACAGAATTCTTATTAGCAAATTGTTTTGCAATAATAGGTTTTTGATATTAATATTTAATGAATTTATTTGTTATTTATGTTGGGCTTCACTGTCGTCCAGCCTCAGCTGCATTAATATATTTCATGATAAGCAATTAAGCGAACTTGACATGAGATAATGAAAGCAAATTATTAAATATCGAAAAATGTCATTAACTATATCTTCTACACCTCAAGGTTTTAGTGCATTTATCACTAATTTGGGAATACGAGATACAACTGATGATTTTGTATTTATTCAGTCATCAGTTCCTTGTGTTGCAGATGGAGTCTTCACTCAAAGTCTTTTTGCTGGGCCAAGTGTTACTATTAGCCGCGATAATTTAAAAGATTCACAAGCACAAGGAATTGTCGTTATATCTAAAAATGCAAATGTAGCTAATGGTTCTGTTGGCATCGCTGACGCCCAAGAGGTTCTGCAATTAGTCGCAACTGAAACTGGAATTGCTGCAAATAATATTGTGATAGCTTCTACAGGTGTAATTGGCAGACGTTACCCCATTGAAAAAATCCGGGCTGGTTTATTAGGATTTGGCAAAAAATTGACTGATGCTGATTTTAATGCCGCCGCTCGTGGTATTATGACCACCGATACAGTAGCGAAACTAGCTACACGGCAAATAGGAAATGCCAAGCTAGTAGGAATTGCCAAAGGTGTTGGCATGATTGAGCCTAATATGGCTACTCTCCTAACTTTCTTTTTTACTGACGCTGCAATTTCTGCAAATAGCCTTCGTTCTATTTTTCGCTCTACTATAGATAAAACTTTTAATTGCTTGAGTGTAGATACGGATACTTCTACTAGTGACTCCGCTGTGATTTTAGCTAATGGAATAGTCGGTGAAGTTTCAGAATTAGATTTTGCTAGGGCATTGCAAGAGGTTGCACAGGAATTAGTGCTGAAAATTGCACGAGATGCAGAAGGTGCTACTAAGATAATTAAGGTAACTGTAGATTCGGCGATTAACTATACACAAGCTAAAACAGTAGCGAAAGCAATTGTAAATTCACCATTAGTAAAAACTGCTGTTTATGGAGCAGATCCGAATTGGGGAAGAGTTGCTATGGCTATAGGCAAATGTGAAAAGGAACAGGAGATAAATCCAGATAAAGTTGTTATTAGTTTTGATAAGGTGAAAGTTTATCCTAGTAGCTTAACTGAGGAAAATCTAGAACAGTTACGGCAAATTATGTCTAAAGATAAAGTAGATATTCATGTTAGCCTGAATATTGGCGATGCCTCTGCAACTGTATGGGGTTGCGATCTTTCAGAGGGTTATATAGAAATTAATGGTAAATACTCAACTTGATTAGACCTGTTGTACAAATGCAAAATTTGCCCTCAACCCCCAACCCCTTCTCCCAATTTTGGGAGAAGGGGAGCGAATTTTAAAGTCACTCTGCCAAGCTTGAGAGAGGGACTTAGGGTGAGGGCTTTTGCTTCATTGTGCTAGGCGATAACTTATTTAAGATATCAAGGAGAAGTAGTTTTAGAAACTTCTGGACTGCGAATGATGATATGTCCTTTATCACTTTCTTGAATAGCTAAAACTGACGGTAGCTCATCAGGTTTTGCATTTGGGGGCAATGCTCGA
Organism: Nostoc sp.; assembly: GCF_036917235.1. GTDB lineage: Bacteria > Cyanobacteriota > Cyanobacteriia > Cyanobacteriales > Nostocaceae > Nostoc. The sequence goes on along the minus strand of NZ_JBALDU010000110.1, from coordinate 51,271 downwards.
AACAAATAAATCCAGCCGCCACGTTCTAGGAGTAAGCGCCAGACTCTCGGCTGCTTTGAATTGCTGATATCATTATCTTCTCTACCTCGCAAGTCCTCGAATAGACCTCGATCGCCAATTATGCGGTAGCCTTTCAAGGATGGATCGGCGAATATATTATCAAGTTTGCGTCCCACTGCAAATTTTTCTTCCGGTGTAATTAAAGCTACAACGGGCAAGGTGGAGTTTTGACCAGCGTCTCGTCGTGCATCTGCAAAGCCTTGCCAACGAGCTAACCAAAATATCACAATTAATACCCAGGATACTATTACTATCTCATTGACTAGCGATCGCAGAAATTCAACTGAGCGCAGTTGTCCAAAACCAAATTCAGCTAGAGATTTAAGCTGTTTAGCTGTCCATGAGCGTTTGTGTTGAGTAGCAGAGATGATGCGATTGAGTAGTAATTGGCTGGTAGAGACTACCGTATCGCTGATGATTTTAATTAACCATAATGTAGCTTGAATTGCGATCGCAGCGACAAAAAAAGCGATCGCTGTTTTGCAGATTGTCCAGATATCTCCGAAAAATATTTGCAGGGGAACTATGAGAAAAGACTGTGCAGGTAAATCGAGAGTATTGACTTCTAGTTGAAAAAAGTAGAAATATGACCAACGATAAATCCAGCCTGCAAAGAAAAGCGCCGCACCCAGCAAGCCAATTACACTGGTGAATTTACTTAAAATATTAGTTTCTTGGTTAGGGTTAGGAGCTTGAGTCATAAGGGAGATGAGGGATATAAGGGAAACAAATATACTGTGACCTCACTTCCATTCCTCTCTCCTAAGAAGAGAGAGGCTTTAAATTTTGCTCCCCTTCCCTACAAGGGAAGGGGTTGGGGGTTAGGTCATATTGCACTCAACTGCAAACTGCTATAAGTAAATAATCAGTTGATTTTAGTAATTTTACGGAAATTTGATATACGCCTTTGAAGTTTAATGAGAAAGTTAAACATAGTCAAATATACTGTTAAAGCCATGAAAGCTTTTTTCCAGAGATGGGTTGTAGCAATCCTAGTAATGGCAACAGCGATCGCCGGAAACATTCAAGCTGTAATGAGCCAGGATGTCAAGACGGGAAATCTGTTGTTGGCACAGACACCAGTCAACGCAGATGAATTAGAACTTCCAGTAGCGTTACCAGAGTTAGCAGAGGTCATTTTTAAGGGTGGTGAGTCAAGTAGTGGCCAGATAACAGGAATTGATGCACAGGGAGAAGCACTATCAATTCAGCGTAGTGGCAAAACTGCCACAATTCCCTTGAGCCAAATTCAAAAAGTAGTCTTCAAGAATGGGGCGTTGGTTTACAGAAGCAATGGGCGGCAAATTATCCGGGGTGAGCGCGATCGCCCTACAGGTAAACTAGTAACTTGGAGTGGTATACCCTTAAATACGTTTATTGTAAAAAATTCTACTCAGGGTCAAGCAGTGGTGAAGCTCAAACCACCTGTAGTTTCTACAGCACAGTTGCGGGGTATTGAGTCAGTGGCTAGAAATCGGCAATATGTGGTAGATGAAATTCAATTCAATTCACAACAAAGAACGATCACCATTCTGGCAACACCTTATTGATCGTGAATCATTTCATCTGTAGGGGCGTATATTTATGCCCCTAAGAGGTTGTTTGAAAAGTATTTCACTGTGACTTTAGACACTTTAAGATCCCCTCTAACTCCCTTTAAAAAGGGGGGAACCGGAATTAAAGCCCCCCTTTTTAAGGGGGGCTGGGGGGATCGATAACGTTTTGCTACCAACGAAAGAACTTTTAAAACATCCTCTAAGCTTTTTGACGTTTTTAACGACAAACACAATATTAATAAGAAACATTGGAATGTTCATTAGAAACATTGCAACATTCCTCACAAACATTACAATATTAATACGAAATATTGCAACATTTCTTACAAACATCACAATATTAATACGAAACATTGCAACATTCCTTACAAACATCACAATATTAATACGAAATATTGCAACATCAAGATCTTGGTGAAGATAGCTTCTGTTAAGGCCTAATTAAAAACAGCTACCTCTGCACTATTCTATGAAAAAAATTCTCACTAGTTTTTTGGCTGTGGGTGTTTATCTAACGCCTTTAACAGTGATGCTGATGGCTCAACCCACCTGGGGACAGACTCAAAATTTGCGATCACAAGAAGCAGAAAGACTGTTAGAGCAAGGGATAAAGCTGACACAGCAACAGGAACACCAACAGGCAATACAAATATTACAGCCAGTTCCAACTATGGCACAGGAACTCAAAGACCAAAAACTTGAAGCAACTGCACTAGTTTGGCTTGGGTTTAACTACTCAGCTTTAGGAGAAAAGCAAAAAGCACTCTCATTTTACAACCAAGCTCTTTCCCTTAGGCGTGCTGTGGGCGATCGCGCTGGTGAAGCCAGTACACTCAATAATATCGGTCTAGTCTACTCAGCTTTAGGAGAAAAGCAAAAAGCATTCTCATTTTACAACCAAGCTCTTCCCCTTTGGCGTGCTGTGGGCGATCGCTCTGGTGAAGCCACTACACTTAATAATATCGGTCAAGTCTACGACGCTTTAGGAGAAAAGCAAAAAGCATTCTCATTTTACAACCAAGCTATTCCCCTTTGGCGTGCTGTGGGCGATCGCGCTGGTGAAGCCACTACACTCAATAATATCGGTGGAGTCTACGACAATTTAGGAGAAAAGCAAAAAGCACTCTCATTTTACAACCAAGCTCTTTCTTTTAAACGTGCTGTGGGCGATCGCGCTGGTGAAGCCACTACACTCAATAATATCAGTCTAGTCTACGACAATTTAGGAGAAAAGCAAAAAGCACTCTCATTTTACAACCAAACTCTTCCTCTTTGGCGTGCTGTGGGCGATCGCGCTGGTGAAGCCACTACACTCAATAATATCAGTCTAGTCTACGACAATTTAGGAGAAAAGCAAAAAGCACTCTCATTTTACAACCAAACTCTTCCTCTTTGGCGTGCTGTGGGCGATCGCGCTGGTGAAGCCAGTACACTCAATAATATCGGTGGAGTCTACGACGCTTTAGGAGAAAAGCAAAAAGCACTCTCATTTTATAACCAAGCTCTTCCCCTTTGGCGTGCTGTGGGCGATCGCGCTGGTGAAGCCAGTACACTCAATAATATCGGTGGAGTTTACGACGCTTTAGGAGAAAAGCAAAAAGCACTCTCATTTTATAACCAAGCTCTTCCCCTTAGGCGTGCTGTGGGCAATCGCGCTGGTGAAGCCACTACACTCAATAATATCGGTGGAGTTTACGACGCTTTAGGAGAAAAGCAAAAAGCACTCTCATTTTACAACCAAGCTCTGCCCCTTTGGCGTGCTGTGGGCGATCGCGCAGGTGAAGCCAGTACACTCAGTAACATTGGTCTAGTCTACGACAATTTAGGAGAAAAGCAAAAAGCACTCTCATTTTACAACCAAGCTCTGCCCCTTAGGCGTGCTGTGGGCGATCGCACTGGTGAAGCCACTACACTCAGTAACATTGGTGCAGTCTACGACAATTTAGGAGAAAAGCAAAAAGCACTCTCATTTTACAACCAAGCTCTGCCCCTTTGGCGTGCTGTAGGCGATCGCTCTGGTGAAGCTGTCACCTTGGGTAATATTGGTGTACTCTTACAAAGTACAAATCGACCAACTGAAGCCATTACTAATTTACAGCAATCTCTCCAAATTAGCTTAGAAATGCGCCGGGGTTTGCAACGAGAAAATCGCCAAAAATTTTTACAACAAAACGGTAGAAGTGCAATTGCTACTGCTTTAGTCAATGTCCTTATTAATCAAAAAAGATACACTCAAGCCTTTGAATGGGTTAACCTATTCACCACAGCCGATCTTGCTGATTATACTCGCCTGATTAATGCCAAAGTTGCCAACTCAGAGGCACAACAAGCTCTTGATGACTGGAGTAAAAAAAATCAACAATTGGAATCCCTGCGACAACAACTGCAAGACAATCGCTCCGAAAGCCTACCCCAACAGATTCGGCAATTAGAAGCACAAGTTTATTCAGAAGCCGAAACTATCTCTCGCCGTTTTCCTGAAGTGGCAGAACTATTTGAAACTACACCCGTAGATATTAAAAACCTAACATCCTCCATACCCGCAGGAACAGTTGTAGTTCAACCTGTCTTGTTGACTAATGTGGCAGATATGCCTAATAATGTCGCCTTTTTTATCTTCACCAAAGGTCATTATAGTGTTATCAAAAAATCTATTGATCCCAAAAAATTTGATAAACTTATTACCGATTACTTAAAACAAGTACAAGACGATAGCGATTCTGACTACTTTGAAACCGGCGGCGAACTTTATGATATTCTCATTCGCCCTATAGAAGACAAAATTAAGGCTTTATCACCCAAACAATTGAGTATTATTGCTACTGGGCAACTGCGTCATTTACCTTTTGAGACTCTTTACGACAATCAAACTAAGCAATTTCTGATCCAAAAATATCCTGTCAACTATCTGACTCGCATTTCCAATAATTCCTTACAATCTCTAGGTATACAAAATGCCATCCCTCGCAAACCACAAGCTGTTTTAGCATTTGGTAATCCCGTAACCAGTGAGCCACAAAATCTCCCAGGTGCAGAGGCAGAAGTCATAAAGATTAAAGAAATACTGCCAGACAGTGAAGTTTACATTAATAAAAAAGCTAGCTTAGAAAACTTTAGATCCCAAGCATTGCGGTTTGACTTTTTGCACTTAGCAACTCACGGTTGTTTTCAAACTGAAGATTGCAAAAAAATCAAGTTAAAAAATAATACGTTACTATTTGCTGACAAACCCTTAGATATTGCTAATGCTGCTCTTTTAGGTTTACAAGGCACACAATTAATTACTCTTAGTGCCTGTCAAACTGCTGTAGATCCTAATTTGAATGGCGCAGGCATTACAGGTGTTGCTTATATATTTGAGCGGGCTGGTGCGAAAGCTGTGATGGCAAGTTTGTGGGCGGTTGATGATAAAGCAACTCAGCTATTAATGGTTGATTTTTATCAAAATCTCAAGCTGGGTATGACGAAAGGCGAGGCTTTGCAACAAGCTAAGTTGAAGCTAATTGCAGATTATCCCCATCCTTTTTATTGGTCGGCATTTGTGCTGATTGGCGATGCACGGTAAAGTAATTCGTAATTAAAGAGCCAAGGCGAATGGAATTTGCGGCTACACAGGTAAACTCCGCCTCCGTGGACTAAGAGGTTGTTTGAAAAGTGGTTGGCTGTGATGTTAGGCACTAACTGATCCCCCCTAGCCCCCCTTAAAAAGGGGGGAACCGGAGTCAAAATCCCCCTTTTTAAGGGGAATTTAGGGGGATCTAGAACGTTTTCTTACTGATAAGAAAACTTTTCAAACATCCTCTAATAAAAATTGAGGGTTTGAAACCCACGGATGTGGGTTTTGTTTGTGTAGACGCGGTTTCTAACCGCCTTTTTTATTACAAACCGATTTACTCACAACAACTTATCTGGTGTAATTGGCAGATCGCGAATCCGCTTACCTGTGGCATGATAAACTGCATTAGATATAGCAGCGGCTACCCCAACAATCGGAAGTTCCCCCAAGCTTTTGGTTCCTAGTGCATTCACATAAGGATCGTGTTCTTCAATAAATTGCACTTCCATATTGGGGATATCTGCATGAACGGGAATCAAGTAATCGGAAAGATTAGCACCAACTATTCTGCCCTGATTAGCATCCATTACAGTTTTCTCCATCAGCGCCATACCGATTCCCCAGGTAATTCCGCCGATAACTTGACTCCGCGCTGTCTTGAAGTTGAGAATTCGCCCAGCACCATAAACGCCTACGCAACGTCTAACTTTGATTTCTCCTAACAATTCATCAACTGCTACTTCGACAAATATTGCCCCAAAAGAATGTTTGGCATATTGTTTACTCTCCGGGTTGAGTGAGGATTCCTCTGTAACTTCTAAACTTTCTAATCCGTGACGGCGGAGAATATCGGTGTAGCTGTCTCGCTTCGATGGATCTTGTTTTAAAAATATTTGCCCTGACTCAACAGTAATATCTTCTGCTGGCGATTTATAAAGCAAAGAATTAGAATCTTCGATCGCCATTTTAATTATCTTATCCCGTGCAGCGATCGCAGTTTGATGCACCGCCGGGGAAACACTCCCAACGGTAATTGAGTTCCCTGTAATTGGGGCTTTCGGAAAATTGGTATCACCTAATTCAAACTGCACTGGTAATCCCAATACTTCAGCAGCTACCTGCATCATCACTGTATAAGTACCAGTACCGATGTCTTGAGTACCGCTTTGTACTTTCACTTCTCCAGTGGCAAAAATTTCTACCTTGACTGATGCAGTTCTAGCATTGGTGGGAAATGTCGCACTTGCCATTCCCCAACCAATCAGGAAATGATTTTCTCGCATGGAACGGGGAACTGAATTGCGTTGTGCCCATCCAAAAATTTCTGCCCCTTTTTGATAACATTCTTTCAGGGATTTACTTGACCAAGGTAATCCTTTGTGCGGATCGATATCTGCATGATTTCTCAGTCTTAGTTCAATTGGGTCAATATTTAAGGTGTATGCCAGTTCATCCATTGCTGATTCTAAGGCAAACATTCCCGGTGCTTCTCCTGGGCCACGCATAAAGGTTGGTGTGCCGGCGTTGATGCGTCCCAAACGGTATTTTATTTCCAAATTGGGACAGGCGTACATCATCGTTGTTGCTGCACCCACTGGTTCGGCAAAGTCATCAAACAGGGAAGTTAAAGATGTCCCAATTTGCTCGATTACAGTTAATTTGCCTTCCTTGGTTGCACCTAATGTTAGCTGCTGCTGAGTTTCCGAGCGGTGGCCGCAAGCAGTGTACATTTGCGATCGCGTTAGCACTACTTTTACTGGGCGTTTTACTTGACGAGCTGCGATCGCTGCTAAAATCGTATGCGATCGCAGCAGTGCTTTACAACCAAATCCGCCGCCTAAGTATTTGGAGATGACGCGGACATTTTCTTCGGGAATATTCAGAATAGATGCGATTCGGTTTTGGGTTGCTGAAACGCCTTGAGTGGTTTCATAGAGCGTCAAGTTATCCCCTGACCACATTGCGATCGTTGCAGAAGGCTCTAGGGGATTATGATGTTCTATTGGCGTAGTATAAACTTGCTCTACCAAAACATCTGCCTGGACTTTCCCCGATTCAACATCCCCTCTAGTGATTTTACCTGGCATCATGCCCAAAAATACCGATTCGGGTTCAAATATCTCTGTATGTGCCATTGTGACTGTCGGAATGGCTTCTTCGTAGATAATTTTTATCTGAGAGGCAGCAGTTTCGGCTTGTTCTAAAGTTTGGGCAATTACAACCCCCAGATGTTGACCATCGTAGTAGATATTATGGTCTTTTTCAGTTGACTGAGGTTGTGGAGGGCCAAAGAAGGGTATTTTTATTAGAGATGGGGTTTGTTGGTAAGTAATGATATCTATTACACCAGGGGCGACTGCGGCTGCCGTTGTGTCTATTTGGATAATTTTACCGCTCGCGATCGCACTTTGAAAAATCACTCCGTAAGTTAAATTCTCGATTGGCACATCGGCTGTGTAAGGCGCTTCTCCTGTAACTTTCAGTCTACCATCAACGCGATCGAGTGGTTTCCCAATAATTTTATTCATAATTTTTCTGCCACAACTGAGAGTGCGCGTACCAAAGCGCGTTTGACTAATTCAATTTTGAATTCATTATGCGTTTGCGGTTTTGCTTCTTTGACGGCTGCTGCTGCTGCGGCTGTAAAGATATCTTCGTTAATTGCTTTCCCTTTTAATAATTCCTCAGCTTCCCTTGCACGCCAAGGTTTGGGTGCGACTCCCCCAAAAGCGATACGTGCTGATTTGATGATGTCTTGTTCTATATCTAAGACAACAGCTACGGAAACGAGAGCAAATTCGTAAGAAGCACGATCTCTTACTTTTAAATAATGGGATTGATATGCAAAATCTGGAACTTCAATAGCAACAATTAATTCTCCAGGCTGTAATAGAGTTTCTTTTGCTGGTGTCTCACCTGGTAAGAGATAAAAATCATGAATAGAAATTCCCCGTGATTGTTCTATTCCTTGGATGCAAATTACTGCATCTAATGCCGTCAAAGCTACTGCTAAATCGGAAGGATGAACGGCAATACAATGTTCGCTAGCTCCGAAAATGGAATGCATTCGATTGTAACCTGTAATTGCCGAACAACCTATACCGGGAATGCGTTTATTACAAGGAAAAACCGGATCGCGAAAGTAACCACAGCGGACTCGTTGCAGTAAATTACCGCCCACTGTTGCCATATTTCGCAGTTGCGGTGAAGCGCTTTGTAATAAAGCTTGGCTAATGACGGGATAACATTCCCGAATTTTGGGATGAAAAGCCACATCGCTCATTCGAGAAATCGCACCAATGCGGATTCCATTCGGTTGAGATTCAATATCTGCTAAGGGCAAACTATTAATATCAATTAATATATTTGCTGTTTGGACTCCATCTTTCATTAATCCCAGTAAATCTGTGCCACCAGCAATAAATGCAGCAGTTTTGTCTTGATTAACTGTGGCGATCGCCACTTCTTCTGAGGTGACTTTAGCATAACTAAATGGCTGCATCTTCCTTTTCCTCTAGCACATCTCGAATCGCCGCAATAATATTTGGATATGCTCCACAACGGCAAAGATTTCCACTCATCTTTTCTCGAATTTCTGCTTCAGATTTTGGCGATTCTTCCAATATCATCCCTACGGCTGAGATAATTTGACCTGATGTACAGTAGCCGCATTGAAAAGCATCATGGGTAATAAAGGCTGTTTGCATAGGATGGAGTTTACCCTCTTGTGCTAATCCCTCAATTGTGGTAATTTCAGCACCGATGTGCATGATTGCCAAAGTCATACAAGAATTAATTCGCCGATTATTAACTAATACAGTACATGCGCCACATTCACCGCGATCGCAAGCTTTTTTAGTGCCCATCAAACCCAGTTTTTCTCGAAGTGCATCTAGTAATGTAACACGAGGTTCTATCTTCAAGGAGTAAGATGTATTATTAACATTCAGTGATAATTCTACTTCCTCTGAACCCAATATTTTCACTTCCTGAGTAAGTGAGTCTGAAGTTCTTGAAGCTAAGGAATTTTTTTCCATATCTCATGTAGATAATAATTACATCATTTACTATAGTAGCGAGAAAAAGTCTGCGGTTGTTCTAGCTTGACTTCCTGATATTTAGAATCCCAGTGAATTCTGACTTAATAATATGAACACAAATCTCACTCAGAAATTATCCCAACCCATAGTAGAGAAAGTTGCTATTGTCGGTGCTGGGCCAGGTGGTTTAGCTGCGGCGATCGCACTGAGAAGCCAAGGGATAGAGGTGCAAGTATACGAAAAGGCCCAAGAATTTCGTCCGGCGGGAACTGGACTAGGACTAGCTCCCAATGGCTTGCATTCTCTAGATGCGATCGCACCGGGAATTGTCGAAACTCTCAAAAGTTCAGGATGTGAAGTTCAGCACACAGTTTTAAAAAATATTCAGGGAGAGACAATCCGAACTAACGCAACTAAATATTTAGAGCAATACGGACAACCTTTGTTAACTATTTGGTGGTATCGTCTACAGCAAGTCTTAGCATCGAGATTGCCGTCTGAGATCATTCACCTCAATCATCGCTGCATCGGCTTTGAGCAAGATGCAAACGGTGTGGAAATTCATTTTGATGGCAAAAAATCGGTAGATGCAGATTTGCTGATTGGCGCTGATGGCGTTAACTCTGTCATCAGAGAAACTTTATTTGGCGAGGGTAAGCCTAATTATATCGGCAGTATGTGTTGGCGTGCCGTCATCAAGTATCGCCATGAGCTATTTAATGACTATGAACTAGTTTTTGTCAAAGGCAATCAACAGTTTATGTACCTTCTGAATGTGGGCGGCGGCTATACCAGTTGGATTAGTCGGAAGTTCTCGCCTGAGTACTCCCTTTCTCACAGCGCTGATGAAGTGAAGTCTCGCATTCTCCATGAATTAGCCGACTGGGATGAATCCTTTCGGGTGGTAGTAGAAGCCACACCAGCCGAGGAAATTTGGGAAGGGCCAATTTGCGATCGCCCGCCGTTAACTCAATGGAGTCAAGGCAGAGTCACTCTCTTAGGCGATGCCGCTCATCCAATGGCACCTGCAATGGGACAAGGAGCCAATACCACTTTTGAAGATGCATACCAACTACGAGAGTGTTTTTCTGATTCAGCTAATCTGCAAGAAGCTCTGACTAGCTACGAACAGTGTCGCATTGAGCGGACAAAACTCATTCAAGCTCGTAGTGCCTTGGGTGAGATGCGTTATTACGACATTAACACCGTGGCATCTACTGGGCAGACCCAAGAGCGCCAAATGAGTCTTAATGATGATTTTCACAAATGGATATACAATTTTAAACCATCTGTAAAAAGTTAAATTCTAGTGTGGTATTAGCAATACTTCGAACAATTTTGAGTTGAGAGAATCGACAAGAAAGCTATCGAAATATCAAGGTGCTGATTAAACCGCCCCCCTTGCGTTCGCCCTGGTCTTTAGCCGGACACGATATGAGACACCATGCATTTCTGGAAAAGACATTGTGGCATGTGTAGTAAGAAAGCAAGTATCACTTGATGCTCAATTTAGCTCAAGGGGGTCTAATGATCGATCGTTTTTTGAATTTAATTTTTATCGATTCCTTCGCTGTAGTAATTAACCTGACATTTGGTACATTACTTCGCACTAAAATCTGCAATTATTCATGGGATGGAGTTGTAAATGATGAGCTTTCAACACCAGAAAGTAGCGCTAGTTCTTCTAAATCTCCACCACCCTTAGAAGAGGTACAAACCACTCATCTTCCATAAAGCCTAACTACTGTAGGGATTCTCATTTGAATTAAATATAGGCTTGCTTAGGGGCGTACATCTGTGCGCCTCTACGAGGATCTATGTTTATATCGATTGTCACAAGCAATAACTAGAATTTTAACGGGAATACGGTAAAATCCAGAGGAACTTTTATTGTTACCAACGCGGGTTAAGGATGGAAGCAAATTTTCTGACGGCTGTTTTTCTGCCCTTGGCTCTATTTATTATCATGTTGAGTGTGGGGTTAACCTAGCGAGTTGTAATCTATCCCAAAGCGGTGGTGATTGGCTTGGTGGCGCAGTTGCTCGTGTTGCCGATTGTGGGCTTTGGGATTGCGTCAGTATTTCCCCTTGACCCACAATTAGCAGTAGGTGTGATGATTTTAGCAGCCTGTCCCGGTGGCGCTACTTCTAATTTTGAATGTGGTTGCAATGGCTTTAGGTTTTGCGATCGCTACTTTAACCCGATTAGGAGAAAAATGCGTTACGGCAATTACAGTAGAAGTAGGAATTCAAAATGGGACACTGGCGATCGCGATCGCTTCTACCCCTACGCTGCTAAATAGTCCTACAATGGCTATTCCTGGGGCAATTTATGGTCTGCTAATGTTTGTGACTGGTGCTGGATTTGCTTGGTGGTCTAGTCGTCGCCAAGGGTTGTTGAAAGCATAAAATTACTTTGCCTTATGGGTTACAAGTATTTGTAGAAATTGAATTACCCAATCTTATTACGTTGATGTTTCTAGACTCTTCTGCTAAACCAATTGATGACAATCTCAAAAATGTTGTAGACGGAATTGAGGCAATATACTGTGCAAATTAGCGATTTTCAAAGCCGATATTTTTTGTCGTAAAATTTTGCTTTTAAGTAACTATGCAATATTGACAATATAGGCTAAATAAAAATTATATTTTATTTGTGAAAATGAAATGCTTAGATTCTCGACTTCTCTAATAAGTCGGGAATTTTATTATTGGTGGGCAATACTACCCAAAATAAGGAAAGCAACAAAAGTTGAAGATGTTGTTCCCTGCCAGCATTTGGGAATACTAGACTTGGAAAACTTTGTTGGCAAAGGCAAACGGTGCATGAACAACGCCCAAGTCAGAATCTATGAACTATCAAAAGAATTGAATTTGGATAATAAAGAGTTACTAGCAATTTGCGACCAACTCAACATCGTGGTCAAAAGCTATAGTAGCAAAATTTCAGAATTTGATGCAGGACGAATCCGTTTGGCTGCTAAAAAATATGCATCTAAAAATGGGATACAACAGGAATTAGCTATAACAAGCGATCAACCAACTTCACCAAAGACTATATCTCCAAATCGGCTTGCTCCCATTCACAAATAACAAACTTTGGCAATTAATCAACCCAAAATATTAACAAATCGTCCTTCTGAAACGCCAGAACTATCCGTTACTACATCTTTTCAAGTAAGTTGCTTAAATATTAAAACAGATTCGGAAAAATGGGGCTATGTCTTCTTAGGTTCTTCGGCAATTAATAGTTTAATCAGCAATTTTGAAAGTCAAGTAGTCCTTGAATCATATCGTGAACCTTGGCAGCGACAAGAGCGTGCTAACGAGTTAATATTTGATTTACTAGGTCAAGAGCCTCGCTTAGTATATATACGCCGCAAGGGTGCGGGGCAAAATCCTGAAGAAGAAATTTGGGATTTAACTATAGCAACAGATTATGATGATTTTCAATTACCTGCAAGACTTGACAAGCTAGGAAAAACACTAGGATTCATAGCAGTTGTACAACAAAATGGAAGGGGCGGTTTAAAGGTACTATCTGCTAAGTTGCTAGAACTTTCACAGGGAAATGCTGATGGCTATACTGTACCTTATTGTTTACGGTTACTGCCTAATCATCAGTATCGTATCGATATTCCATCAACGGCATTGGAACGGATGGCAGCTATGCCTATATGCGGCGACCATCTGCCTACAAAAGATCATCTGCGAATTTGGGAAGTATTTTTACACAATGAGGAAAAAATCGCTAAAACACGCCAATTTTGTGTGCTTTTTTTCAGCCATAATGGCTTCGGAAGACGGATCACTTTTGAGATTGACGTAACTTCAGCTACTCTTGACGGTTATGATGAAAATTCTTTGGCTGTGGAAAACTTCTGGGAACGGGTAAAACGAGCAAAAAATGAAGAGGTTAAGCTATTCGAGACTACTCCCAAAGGACAAAACTGGCGCAACAGCCGCCAATTAGGAATTATTGAAGAAGTTCTCCCAAACAGTTGTATTATCCGCGTAAGGCTAGAACGCGATTTAGCTGACTACATGGCAGCAGGGCATTATCAGCTACCAGCTACCGGATTTTTGTTTTTTGAGGCAGTTGGTGACATCCAACAGATTAAACGCAAAAAAGAAGCCTTGGCACAATTAAGACAAGGACGCACCCAAAATCCCTATTTAGGAAACTTTTTATTCGACGCTTCCCAAGCAAGACCTATTCAAAAAACTGTCGAATTGCAACCAGAGGATTTGTTGTTATCCTCAGCTAATCCTAGCCAGAAAGCAGCAGTAGAAACAGTGCTTGCAGCTGAGGATTTAGTTCTAATTCAAGGGCCACCAGGTACTGGTAAAACTACTGTAATTGCCGAGATTTGCTACCAAGTTGCTCTACGGGGTGGACGCACTCTAATTACTTCTCAAGCCAATTTAGCAGTAGATAACGCCCTGAGTCGATTAGTTCATAACCCACTGATTCGGGCTGTGCGAAAGGGAAACGCCGAAAGAGTTGGAGAACAAGGACAGCCATTTTTAGAAAATCGAGTGATTGGCACATGGTTAGAAAATACTGCTACTGACTGCGAAAAAAATCTTGCTCAACGCCTCGATAATGTAAGAGTTTTACGTCAATTGCTGGCAGCATCACAACGATTCATAGCATTCCTGAAAGTAGAAGAGGTATTTAAGAGAGAGCAGGATTTATTACGGACACGTAAAACTAATTTAGAGTCAGCTTGTACGATCCAAAAAAATGAATATAATCAAGCCGCATCTCAACTGGCTGAGGTCGAATCTCTGAAAACTGCTTTAGAGGAGTTGCTGAATCAAGCACCTTCAGTAGACTGGCAAGATCCAGCACTTCTTAATTTGTGGGCTGGTCTGAATAAATACACATCTACAGACGCTTCCTTGCGAAACTTTGCTGCAAATCTTCGGTTAGCAATTAATTTGGCTTCTGAACTTGGTATGGTTCAATCAAATCATAGTTTATTTGGTTTAGCTGGTTGGTTGCAGAAGACTGTAGCTTCTTGGATTGCTGAAGTTCGTACAGCATTAGCTTACGCCAGTGATATAGCTATGGCAATGACCGAAGCGGAGTTAGCTGCACAAACTTACACACAAAATTCAGAATCTCTTGCTCGCCTAAAGTCAAATCACCAACAATTGCTTACAAACCAGCAAAGTTTGCACCAAAGAATTAGGAATTTACATAACCGTGAATCTGAGGTCAATTTAGCAATAAATGACCTTGATATATGGCTGTCTACAGCTAATTTAAATATTGCCAATGTATTGAAAGAGTGCTTACAAAATCGTCAAGAGTTTACAGTTGACTTAATCTTATTACCTTCGGTATTACGAAGCATGACGATCGCAGATCAATATCTACCCTGGCAACAGAGTATTGATCAGTGTCAGTTAAAAGTCAATGAATTAATTCCAAATTATCGCCAATGGGATAGGGTACGCAGTCGGGTTACTGAAATCAGAGATTTACTTGTGCGGGGACGAAATATACTAGGTAATCGCTCAATCGATGAAGCTGCCATTTGCCAGGTGAGCGTTAGTAACGCGCTAGACCCTGTGGAATCCCTCATAAAGTTGAAGCAACTAGCACAAAATAGCATCGATGAGATTGAGAAACCACTAGGGGTCTGGAGCCAGATTATCGAATGGATACTTACGTTTGCTGTCAACCAGCCAAGTTTGGATTCCATAGCTCAAAAATTACGTCCATATAGCCGCCGTTATGGTGCGGCGGTAACTCTTGAAGCTATTAGGAGACAAGCCCAGATTATACGTCAAAGAGTTCAGCCTGTTGAAAGTGAATCCGCTATCTCCCAAATTACAGAGGAGGTGGTTAATGGTATAGTTACTAGTGCGCGTAGATGGCTGAAGCAACTACAGGCTGAAACAGAAATAGAGCAAAATCAGCTTGAGGTTCAATTAAATGAACAGATGAGGTTGGCAGCTAATGAGCAGCAAAAAATATCTGCTAATCAAGAGCAGCTAGAAAATTATTGCAGTGAAGCTGACTTCAAATTTCAAAGAGCGATCGCACTCTTACAAGAACTTTTCTCCTTCCCATACTTACCCAAAGAATTAAGACTTTTAGTGCAACAATACCTCGATAATCCTTCAAATATTCTGACTAAAATACCACAATTCAAAGCAAAAATACGGGACTGGGAAAATCGTACCAAGCAACTTGATACTTTAATTTCCTTAATCGATACTTTTGCTACACTTTCCACTAGCAAAGACCTGCTCATAGTTCGCATTACTAGCTTGCAGGAAACAACGGAAACCTACAAAAGCCAATTTATAGAAACTCAAAGTCAAATACAGAAAATTGTTGAGCATTTACGGCAGCAATTAGAATACATATCAACTGAGCGAACTTGGTGGCAGTCAATTTGGGAAGCAATTCCTGCTAAATTTCAGCCTGAATTTGATTCAAAAGACTTGTTTGATTTGGACTTTTTGCACACTATCAAGGTAAAGTTTGAATATTGGCAACAGCAACTTCAAAATGAAGAATTTTATCTTAATCGATATCAGAACTTTGTCCAAGATTGGATAAGAAAATTAAGAGAGCCAACGGAAAGCGATCGCAACGATTTAAAGCGGATTTATTTAGATAATGCCAATGTCGTTGGTATCACTTGTGTTCAAGCTGCAAATTACAATTTTTCACAAGAATTCAAATACTTTGATGTTGTCATTATTGATGAAGTTAGTAAATGTACTCCTCCAGAGTTATTAATCCCTGCCTTAAAAGGTAAAAAGTTAATCATGGTTGGCGACCATCGACAATTACCACCCATGCTTGACACGAAGACTTTAGAGGAAGTTTCTCAAGAGATTGGCAGCACAAATACAGAATTACAATTATTGCAAGAATCACTCTTTAAAATTCAGTTTGAAGGTGCTAATGATAGCATCAAAGAAATGTTAAATATTCAATATCGAATGCACCCCATAATTATGGGAGCAATCAATCAGTTTTATGATGGTAAACTAGAATGTGGTATTTTGGAGCCGGATACAAAACGCGCACATAATTTAACAGGCGAAATCATCAAAGAATATCACCATCTTATCTGGGTAAAAACGCCTGTACGTAATAAGTTTCAAGAAGAAACGACAGGAACTTCATTTTTTAATATTCCAGAAATTAATGCGATTGAATGTCTATGTAAGCAATTTGAGAGTACTTGGGCTTCTAGAGTTGCTAATGGTGAACCAAAAAAAGAAATCGCCGTGATTACTTTTTATGTTGCTCAACTCAGAAAAATTGATGAACGCCTGCAATCTAAACATTTCCCATCGTTGCAAATCACCACTGGTACAGTAGACCGATTTCAAGGTATGGAACGACCTGTTGTAATTGTGAGTATGGTTCGCAATAATAGTAGAGGAGATGTGGGATTTGCCAAGAAACCAGAACGAGTTAACGTTGCATTTTCCCGCGCTCAAGAACTATTAGTAATTGTGGGTTGTCATTCGCTATTTACTCAGCAGCGTGGACAAGTCGGGAGTATGTATTCTGAAGTTTCAAATATCGTGCGTCTACATGGAGGTTTCGTTGATGTTTCTCGCCTCTTCTGCTAAACCGATTGATGAAAATATCAAAAAACTGGTAGACGAAATAGAAGCGCAAAGTCCTAGTTTATCAGTTTTAGCAGCGCGTGAATTCCGTTATAGTTTGCGTCAAACTCAGGTAGAAGTAAATATTAAGGAACCCCGCAAGTTTAATGTACTCGAAGAATTTATCATCCGCGCTGCTATTGAATTTCAACCTCCGCCAACAGAGGATGAATTAGCCTCTGTACTTGGGCTTGATTCTGTATTTATAAAAACTACTACTACAACTCTTCGTTCCTTACAAACTCTATCAGCAACATCGCCAATTACAGTTACTCCTGAAGGCCGCTCATTTTATGAAAAAGGGTCTGTACCACAGCCGCCATATCCTATACAAATTTATGCTATTACAGACCCTTTAAGCGATAAGATAACCTTTCAATCTGAATCTTTAAATGAGACAACGATAAATTTACCTGACTTGGCAGACTTTATCGCTATTGATCGTACAATTGCTGATATCTCTTCCTTACTGCTTGAAGAAATCCAAAAAAGTATTCAAGTTTCAGGTCTAGCACTTCATGTCCCAGAAGAGGGAAAAATCGTAACTTCCTATAGGGTACTAGCTTCGACTCAAAAATTTTGGAGAAAGATATCGCTTTTCGTTATCTTTGATGCCCTTGAAGATAAATTGAACATTCAAATAAGGAATGGAAAGCAAATTTTAGAGTCAGCATCAAATTGGTTAGAAGTTCTACACACTGAAGGTGAAATATCTTTGCAAGCATTATGTAAATTATCAACCGAAACCATCAATTTTGAACGTGAAGCCATTCTCAAGCAAAAAAATACTGAAATAGAAGCTCGGCTTGAAAATATTCGCCAAAAGGCGCTAGAAGCTGCCACAAAAGCTACTAGTGAAATAGATAACTATAAAGCCTTAGGTGAAGCTGTACAGTTACGCGATGGACAAATTAGCCTAGCTTTTTCAGAAGTTTTAAATTCGGCTGAAAGTCAGATTCTAATTTATTCTCCTTGGGTTAATCAGGCAGTTGTCAATGAAAAATTTCTAAATTTATTACAGAAATTAGCTAATCGCGGAGTTCGGATTTTAATTGGATATGGAATTGCACGGCTACAAGAAGATGAAGATAAACCAATTCCACCAGAAGTAGAGAAAAAACTTCGAGCGATCAAAACACCTGATGGTTTACCATCTGTACAGGTTTTTTGGTTGGGAGATTCCCATGTTAAAGAAGTAATAGTTGATAAACAAATCCATCTTTGCGGCTCTCATAACTGGTTATCCTATCGCGGCGATTACCTACCACGAGGTGAGTCAGTTTATAAAGTTACAATTCCACTTCAAGTCCAGCAAGCTTATGAATTTCTCGCTAATCGCTTCCAAAATCACGCTCAAAAATTATGGCAAAATGCTCTAAAAAACCGCGATTCTAAACTGGCTGTAGAGTCTTTATGTGTGTGGGGTGCGTTAGGTATGGAAGATATTGCACTCAAAGAGATACAGAAAAATAATTGGTTTGAACTTCTGCCTGTATGGTTGAATGTAGCGCTACAGGGATTAAAGTCGAAAAATTTATCAGATGATTCAGCAAGTTTTAAAACTGCACTTTCGTTGCTGAGTCAAATTTCTATTGAAGAGGCTTTTATTGAGCAATTGCAACAAGGATGGCGTAAAGTTATCGGCGCGATCGCAATTAACAATCCCGAAACTGCTTTAAACTTACTTAGTGATGAAGTATGGGCGCAGTTTATACGTCTCAATATTGTTCAAGAGAGTGATTCACGCAATGATTTTATTTTGTACCGTACCTAACCTACACTAGGATATTTTTCATACTCCAAGAGTAATAATTTATCAGAAGCCAGCCCAGAAATATACCGTCTTGATTTTACGGTGATTGGCAATTAAATGATTCTTAACCTTTGATTGACTTAAAGATAGATCCAGAGATTCGTCTTGTTCGATACAATTTATAGGTAGAGAGAGCCGAGGAGAACAAGGTGGTCTTATTAAAAGGCTTTGAGATTGAGATGTATACTGGCACGCCTCAAGGTGAAATCGTCGGTCTCTCCGACAAAATTGTTGCGGCTTTGGATGGGTTTATGCGCGAACCAGATAGCCGCAACGTCGAGTACATAACTCAACCATCCCATAATTATGAAAATTTATTGTGTGCTTTGTTGCGTCCTCGGCGGGAGTTGCGAAACTACCTCAATCGTTTGGGCGATTACACCTTAATACCAGGGAGTACTTTATCTTTGGGTGGGGGCGATCGCTTTCTCCGTTCCGATCCAGTAAACCCCTATCATGATTACATTGAGAATACCTACGGCACGAAAGTAGTTACCGCTAGCGTACACATCAATATAGGCATCAGCGATCCAGAAGTATTAATGCGGGCGTGTCGAGTCATCCGTATGGAAGCGCCCCTATTTCTCGCCCTCAGCGCCTCATCTCCCTTCTTGGATGGCAAAACTACTGGCTATCACTCCACCCGTTGGGGCGTCTTCCCACAAACGCCTAGCCATGTCCCCTTATTTGCCAGCCACGCCGATCATATCCAGTGGGTAGAAGATCAACTCGTTGCCGGAACCATGCAAAACGTGCGGCATTTGTGGGCATCGGTGCGACCAAATGGCGATCGCCGTCCTTATGACTTGAATCGCCTAGAACTGCGAATTTGCGATTTAGTTACAGATCCCATTGCCTTACTAGCCATTACTGCCTTATTAGAAGCGCGTTTGTTGCAAATAATCGAAAATCCCAGCATCGATCCGTTAACCCAAAGCACTTTGTCTGCTGAAGAACTTGTTACTCTGACTGCTGACAACGAAGCTGCTGCTGCTGCTGGTAGTCTTGATGCTCATTTAAAGCATTGGCAAGATGGTAGAAATATCTTAGCCAGAGATTGGATTGCTCAAATGTACCAAGATGTTTGGGCGATCGCCAAGCAACAAGGTTTTAGCTGTTTCCTTTCCCCTTTGCACAAAATCCTCCGCGAAGGCAATGAAGCTCAACAGTGGTTGCAATTACACGCAGTCGGTTTTGACACCCACCGCGTCATCACTCAGGCTATTATCGCTACCCAAGAGCGCGAAATCGAACTCGAAGACAAATTATGTTCGTCTCTGCTGGGTTAACTCAACAGGCATTGGGGATTGGGCACTGAGAAAACACTTTGTTTATCCCCTTATCCCCCTACTTCCTACTCCCAGCTCCCGTCTTCATACAAATAGTAGATTTTATCGCAGCTACTACCAGCCCTAAAAGACACAAGCACTTACTTTTTCTACACAAAACTTAATATTTACCGATTGTAGCCAAATATCCTCTCAGGCATTGCTCTGGGATGGTTTGTACTTCGTTTTAAAAATCTAATCGATAGATGATGCTTGATTATTATTAACAAAACCTATGAATAGCCTCTACCTTTTGGTAGATTTAACATTGACAATAAATTGTTTTATACAATACGTAAGTTGTACGGATAATGCCTCAGGTAGTTTTAGTTAACCCGCAGATACCTCCTAATACAGGTAATATTGCCCGTACTTGTGCAGCTACGGGTACAGAGTTGCATTTGGTGGGGCCTTTGGGATTTGAAATTAGCGATCGCTACCTCAAAAGAGCCGGCTTAGATTACTGGCCTTATGTCAAACTACACTATCACGAATCCCTCGAAGCCTTTAAAACCATACATCAGAGGCGTGGCGGCAGATGGTTGGGTTATACGGTTAATGGAAATTGTAATTATGTAAGCTTTCAGTTTCAACCTGATGATTGGCTACTGTTTGGTAGTGAAACCACGGGCTTACCATCAGAAATCCTGTCAGATTGCGATGCTACCCTCTATATTCCCATGAGCCAACCGGGGGTTCGCAGCTTGAATCTGTCAGTGAGTGTAGCAATTGGCTTATTTGAAACCCGTCGTCAGTTAGGCTATTTACAATAGTTGCTTACATTCCTGGTTACAAGTGTATTTACTTATGAACTTTCCAGAAACCTATTAGACGATTTATTTGTAACTGCAAAAATTTTCTTGGTGACAGCAAGAATATGTAAAACAATATACCAAAAATTGGGTTTATTTGCAAAATGTAGTGGAAGATACTTACAAGTATAGTAAGGTTATTATAAGAAATTTGTATATGAAACTTGGGCTATTGCCAAATTTGAATGATAGATTTTGATGAATTTAAAACATCCTAAACTAGGAACGAAATTGCTACAATCCAGTCATGTATTACATTTGAGCTATTTTTGCTCAATAAAGGACAGAAATCAGCCCAAAAGTAGCCGATAGTTAATACGGTTGTTTTTTAGGGAATAATCAACGTAAAGTCTCGTGTTGAGAAGACGGATGGGGTAGAAATATCTTGAAGATATCTACAGCAGGGGGCATAACTTTTCCAGAAGTCGCCGCAATTTAATTTTCAGCAGCGACTTGGACTTGGCAAATAGTTTGTCCAGTCCCCGCGATTGACGCAAGACAAGCGCGGATAATGGTAAAGAGCATAAATCGTCCTAAGTGGTGTTAGGAGTGGTTCGGACAAGTAAACACAGCAAAATTTAAGTTTTGCAAACAGATGTGAACTTGTCTAAATCAGAGAAGCAGGTTAATCTTGCGTAAGCATCTCTGGTGAATGTGATCTCGATCTATCATTTGTTGCGATCTAAATCATTGACTAGTATCCAACTGAAAAATCGAGGTTAGTTAAGCGCTAGTGATCGTAAGGAGGTCGTCTTTGAAACGAGCATTGAAAAAGAGAGTAAAAGCTGTGTTGAACAATACCCCTAGCAGCGATGATGCCCCGGTAGAACTGCTACATGTGATGAATCCAAAAGTTAACAGCCGGGTGCGGACAAGAGCGGCGATGATTGGCTTGGCAATCTCTATGGGAGCAACCAGCCTTTTGGTGACTCGACAAAGCGATCAAGCCCAAGCAGCGGTGCCAGTAGGCAGCCAAAAGGCAACCTCAACTATTCCTGCTGTTCCTGACACCGAGGTGAAATTCGCCTCCACAAAGCTGGAGTCCCAAGCAGTCTCAGCAGCGAGCGTGCCGGAAAATCCTGTAATCGTGGAACCAACGGCAGTCTCACAAGTGCCTGGGCTTGAAGCTAAATGGCAAGTCGCGGCAAGTGGAATATCTTTGCAAGTTCCTGCATCAAACACGTTTTCTCAAACAACAGCAGGTTATAAAAATTCCACCTACCTGAAGCCCAAAATGGCACAGGGATTGAACAATACCTTAGCCGAAACTAGTTTTCCAACAGTCAATAAGCTGTCTGACTATAGTGCTGATGGTGTTGATAGTACAAATACATCACTAACAACTGCCCAGCCACAAACAGTGGCAACATCTGGCGCAGGCAACAGTGAAATAAATGCACAACTTAAGGCGCAACAAGAGTTCGCACTAAATCGCTTACAAGAAAAATCGAACCGTTTAAGAAAGAGTCTGGCGCAGTTGCAGTCTGGAGAAACCAAAAATTTATCACAAGCTGATATAGAATTGGCGCAGCCGACAACTGTAGTTGAGAAGACTGCATTAGCAGGCCAGTCAGACACTTCTAACGATGCAAGCCAAGCGAACCTGATATCGAGGTTAAAACAGAAGACACAAACAAGTGCATCTGTACCAGCGGCGCCAATAGTGATTGCCTCCTCGACACATACAGCCTATGAAGTTAAACCTGGAGATACACTAGCAGCGATCGCCAGCAGATACAACACTTCAGTATCAGAACTAGTTAAAGCAAATAACCTCAATAATCCCAATGAACTGCGAATTAGTCAAAAACTAGTTATTCCGGCTGTTCAAACTCCTGCTGTTCAAACTCCTGCTGTTCAAGTTGAGGCAACTGTAGCGAGTCAGCCCACTTTTGTAGAGTCTAGCAAAACTCCAAAGGTAGCTACCTCTCCTTTGAATATTGGCAGTGCTAACTCATATCTACCTAGTTCACCATCGCCAACTATTGCCGACAACAGTAGCGTTGCCGTCCCTACACCGGTAACTGTACAGATTCAGGCAAATAGTGCGACCGAATTAGAAACTGCCCCCCTGCCTACAGCTAAATCTTATGGCGTCGGTGGTGACATTCCAGTGCCACAAGCTTTTGCCGAAATGCAACAGCCTAAGACACCAGCAAATAGGGTAGCAAGGGTAAACAATAACAATAATGACCGTTTGCGGGGCTTACAAGCGGAAATCCAGAGGTTACAGCAGAAATATCGCGCTCAACAGTCTGGTAATTTAGTTGTGCCAGCAGCAGCGATCAAAGCAAATAATGCTGCTATGCTCACTCCTATTTCTACGCCCAATAATTTCAGTGTACCTAACCCTGCATCTAGACCAAATAGTGTAGCAATACCAATTCCAGTTCCGACACCGATTCGGGCTAACTATAGCGTTCAGCCAATTAAGTCCCAATTCCGTACTACTGTACGCCCTACCGAAGCAGTAAACCCAGAATTCTTGCCTAATCTAGGTTCTGCTACCCAGTGGACTCCCTCTCGTACTCAATCTGCCACAAGAGTTGCAACACCTTCTGGAAGAGTAAATGCCTCTGACTCCTTAGGAAAGATGCGAGGAACCACAGTTTCTCCACAGGTATTACCGCCTTTGGCAGCAGTGGATCAATATCTTCCCAGACCCATTGACGAACTTACACCTCCTCCATCTTCCTCAACCTTAGCTTACACCTGGCCAGCAAAGGGCACCCTTACTTCTGGCTATGGCTGGCGCTGGGGTAGAATGCACAAAGGAATTGACGTTGCTAACTCCACTGGCACGCCAGTTGTCGCTTCTGCTGAGGGGACGATACTAAAAGCTGGCTGGAACAATGGTGGCTACGGCAACCTCGTCGAAATCCGCCATCCTGATGGCAGCACGACTCGCTATGCTCATAACAGCAAGATTCTGGTGCAACCTGGTCAGGCAGTACATCAGGGAGAAACAATTGCTTTAATGGGTACCACTGGTCACAGTACTGGTCCACACACCCACTTTGAAATCCATCCATCAGGCAAGGGTGCTGTTAACCCAATAGCTATGTTACCGGAACGCCTATAATTATTGGCTGTCTGTAACTAAATTATTACCTTGTTAGTTGAGGGAGCTTCCCTCCCTCTTCTACTTTCTATTGACTCAATAGGGATGGAAGTTATAACAAAATTGCAAAAGGGGCTAGTCTTATGCGATTTTCTATGCTATCATAGTTGATGATTTGGAAAGACATGGCTCAGTAGCTCAGTTGGTTAGAGCACGGGACTCATAAGCCTGGGGTCGTTGGTTCAACTCCGACCTGAGCCACTTTAAAAGTTAATTTATATAAGGGTTTCAGCTTCTAGTAATCTGTAGTACTAGGGAGCGGAATTGCTATATAAGGCTCTTTTGACTATCAAATGACTATGCTTATTCAACAGCGTGATAGTCATGAAAGTTGGAATTGAAGTTTTGAAAGGTCGTTTAAGATTAAGATTTTCTAGAGTTTTGTTCAATAGTAATCAGAAATACTTATCTTAAAATTTAGCTGACACTGCTGAAAATACGGTGATTGTTGAAATTAAGGCACGTCAAGCTGAATTAGACATACTAGGTGGTATATAACTTAATATAGTTGTCTTGACTTAACTTGCATAAACTTGCATAATAGTTAAGTTAATGCAGTTTATATTAACTAATTAGTAGGCTTTAAAAGCTTACCTACTAAAAGTTCTGGGGTTATAGCGCAGTTGGTAGCGCACCTCAATGGCATTGAGGGGGTCAGCGGTTCGAATCCGCTTAGCTCCATTATTCAAATCTAGCTACTCAAAACCGTTGTCTGCGACAACAAGCACTAGTTGTCCAGAAAGGTCACTTTATGCTTGTTGTTCTCAAAGGACAACTAATGCTTGTCATTGTCGCATAAAAGAGAGGGAGAGGAAGGCAAGGATAAAGCGTAGAAGAAATGATTGCTCGATGGCTCAAAGCAAATTTAAGTTAGCATTTGCCTAATTGGCATTGTATGTCTTGCAATGCTGTACGGACTTCTTTGTATCTTAAGTATCCTGGCATACTCATCTGTTCTGAAACGCGGGCTTCAGAGGGATATACTCCCTGATTGTGTAAACTTAGGGCAATTCGTCGAACTTCATCGCAAGACTGCTGTACATTTCTCAGAAAAATCGCCTTTCTATCGTTGAGGTATTTGGCAGAGATGGCACGACATAAACTTGGAAAATGCCTAAAAATAGTTCTTCTGTCGCATTCCAAACGCCTAGCAACCTCTTCCATTGATGGTGATGGGGAATCATTACTCTCAAGTACTGCTTCTAGATTTTGTTGTACTTTGTTAGCATCAAAAGACTTTGCGCTTGCCCTAGTCTGGGGTTTTGATTGAAGTGGTAGTAGTCGCACTGCTTGAAAAGAATTTGCAGATTTTACTCCTTGTATTAAGAAATCCAGTAGGGAGATTTTCAGACAGTAACAAATTTGTAAAAGAGCCTTGATTGAAGGTTGATTCTCACCTTTACACCAAACCCATACTGTATTTCTGGGTATCTGAAGCTGGCGAGCAAATGCAGCTACATTTCCCTCAGCAACTTGAGATACGTAACTGCACAATGCCTTAGCAATGCTGTCTTTTAATGGCAAAGGTGTCAAATATGGGGCTTTAGCAAGCAACTCACCTACACTTTGTGCAATCCATATTTCAAACTGTAAATCATGCTCTTCTAAATTTTGGTGAGCGCTTATTTGAGTGTCCAATGGCATTCCAAGCCACTTCAAGCATTTAGAGCAATATCCTGGCCGCGATCGCCAAGCCAAAACGTAATTTGTCTGACAGCAATGAGGACACTTTTGACTCAACTTTTGCTGGTGATGCGGGCAAACTTTAACTACATCCAGCGACCAAAGTAAATGCTCGAAAACTAATTGACTAGTTGTGCGTCGTTCTTCGTAACAAGTTGGACACCAAGCCCTGATAGAACGAAGCAAATTCCTAGACGGGAGTAGTTCAGACCAAGTTAGCAATGTCAAAAACTGAAGATCATTGCGTAGAGTCAAGATTTGAAGAGCTTGACGCAAGTCAGCAGCCATGACGCCCGTGCCATTTAGCGCTCCTGTAAAAGGATATATTTTGTGTAAATTATTACTTCCATATGTCTTATTAAAAACTGAGGTCAGTTCTCTTTCCATCAACACTCCCGGAGGTAAACAATGAGCCTCAGCCAATCGAGCAACATAGCCTGTCAGGCTTTCTAGCAAAGGTGTCCCTATGCCGATAGGTTCTATGTGGTACAGATGACTACGCGGTGGGATCAAAGGTAGCTTAAAGTTCCACAACTCGTATTTAGTTAGCACATTTGCTCCTAAACTTTTTCACCTTGAATAAATTACACCTTAGCCACAGTGTGTTTCAACACATGTAGGTTTTATAATGTTGGTAGTTTCCCTAGACCTGACTTTTGAGAGTATGCGTAAAAAGTTATGCTGTTTCTCGGCTTTAGGACTTACCGTGAAAAGTCAGTATCTGTAATTAGTATTCCCCGAACAATTACCTCATTTTTCCCAGCCAAGTTCGCGCCGTACTTTGCATACTGCTTCAACAACGTCTTTTTGGAGTATCGAACCAGGACTTTTTAAAAAAACTGAAATCTTGCTAGCAGTAGGTTCTACCCCTTCCGAATGAAGCTGAAACGCAACTTTCCAAACTTCCTGACGCAATTTTTCTACTCGTTTTGTTCGGCTTTCTTGGCGATAATTAGCATACCGTGCTGAAATTGCACTGCATAGGTCTGGAAAATGCTTATCTAGGCTATGTACAGATTTTTTACCAAAACGCTTGGCAACCTCCTGCATAGATGGTGGTGGATACTCTTTAGCTGCAAGCAATTCTTCCAATAAACGCTGTAATTTTTCTAGCCTTTGAGCTTTTTCATACTCACTATGTCGCGTTGCTATAATTTTACACAAATCTGAAGAATAATAATACAAAACACTAGTTTTTTTATACCCAAGCCATTCAGCAATTTCTATTAGTGATGGTGGTGGGCTTTTAGCGAGCGCAGTTTCCAATGCGTGTAGTACTTCTGTCGAGGTGTTTAATTGGTAAGTACCTTTCTTACTTGGTTTATTCTGATTTTGTGTGATTATCTTGCTAGAATCTACGTTAATTTCTTCTTTAGTAAGGAAATCAAGCAGCGATATTTCAAGCTGAAAACAAATTTGCAGAAGTGTGTCAATTGTTGGCAAGCTTTTTCCTACACACCACCTATGGGTTTGAATTTTACATAGCCCTAGCTTTTTTGCAAATGCCGCTATATTGCCATGTGTAAGGACATTGGCATAACCAGAAAGCATTTTGGAAATTTTTTCTTTAGGTGGCGGAGATAAATGTAGTGTAGCGGCTATTAAATCTCCAAGATTATTTATAACCCATATTTGCCAATTTAGTTCATCTTCTGTCAGTTTTATACTGTTTGGTGATTCAATATTTGCAGAAATTCCAAGCCACTCTCCGCATTTTGAACAACAACCTGGTCTTGAGCGCCAAGCCAATAGACTGTTGTTTTTGTGACAGTATGGACACTCTATACAGAGACGCTGATGATGATGCAGACAAATCGTAACTTCCTTTAGTGACCAAAGGAGTGGTTCATAGACTGTCTGTTCAGTTACACGCCAATTTTCGTAGCAGCTTGGACACCAAGCTCTGTCAGAGCGGAACAAATTCCTTGGAGGAATTACTTCCGCCCAATTGAGCATTGTTAGTAAACGTAAGTCATTACGTAGAGTTAATGATTCAAGGGTTTTAATTAGTTTTAAAGCCCAGCTACCCATTCCATTCAAAGCCTTTATCTGACCAGGAAAAATTTTGTCTAGCCCTCCATCTTTACTCTTGAAGATGTATCCTTCTTTGAGCAATGGTACAAGCTCACTCAAGATTAATATTCCTGTAGGTACACAATGCTCTTCAGCTAATCGGACAATGTAGCCTGTTAGGCTTTCTACCTCAGGCGTTCCGATACCAACTGGCTTTAAATTGTAGAGGCGGCTGCGTGGAGGAATAGTTGGTTGTTGTAAATCACATAACCCAATTGCTTGAAGCTCATTGCTGCTCATACTTATTGACCTCCCAGCCGATCACGTTTAGGATTACGTTGGAATGGTTTTGTATTATTAGATTTAAAATTTTTTTTATGTTCGATACTTTCCTTCGTTGACAATTTATCTTGCTCGTGAGTTTGGCCCTTCTCCAAACCTAAAATGACACGCAAGTTCCTACTCCTATTTTCGCTATCTCTAAGCTTGTTCTCACCGTTAATTGCCTCTAAAGCCATTTCTTCACACTCAAAATCTTTATAGGCTGTTTCTTTTAGATGTTCGAGGCTTAAAGTATTCGCCTCTTCAGAAAGAGCAAGATCATAGGCATCCGTTAGCCAATCTCTGAGAGTGCCAAAGTTGCCAATGCAGCGTTCGTAGCAAAACTGCCAGTATTTTTCTTTCAAAGGGGGAGCCTCCAGAAGTGGCATTCGGTATTGGAGATGCTCTAGTATCCTCTTGAACTCTTTAATATCTTCATCGAACTCAAGACAATAACGTGGAAAGTGAATAATCTTAGTACGTCGACTCAATTGTGGGCTCAGTTCAAGGAAGTCAAGTAGTTGATAAGTGCCAAACCCAGTCCAAGGAACTTTTGTAATATTTACAGCCGACTTCACGCAATCCATATGAGCTTGTAAAAGCTCCACTCCAGCCATCTTGCCAATATGCTGAAATTCATCTACTGCCAACGTATAAGGTTTACGATGAATTAAAGCATTCTCCATTGCTAAACGGAGTGCATCTTCCGTTGTTCTTCTTGTATTAATGACAAGTTTCCCATCACTATCTCGACGAATACCATTGTCGTTGTAACTAATTTTTTGCTGAATTTCGGGTTCATCCACAGCTTGCAAGATAATTTCGTAGAAGCTTTTCCATCTAAAAGTCCCTTTGCCTGGTGCACGTGCTTCAACCCAAACAATAGGAATCCAACCGGGGTTTATTTTCATTTTTGCAATACTCTGTTCAACAATTTTTTTGTAGAGTAAACGCAGCAAGGTTGACTTCCCAACACCAGATGGACCAATCACTAAAATAATTGAGGCTCCCGCAGGTTTAAGAATAATACGGTGAGTTTTGTTAAAGACAGTCAGCAAATTTCGGTGCATAAATGTGACATCAGGCTTTTTGAAAAAGTTCATCCGCTCCTGAATTGATTGGTCAAGTAATTCACGTGGAAATCCATATTGAATAACCATTACCATTCCTCTAAAGGTTCAAAAGTTTCATCCAAATCTACATCATCAAGTTCTGGTTTAAAAGTTTCTGTTGGTTGCACTGTTAATGTTTCAGTCGCAATAGCAATAGGAGTGTCAATAGTGAGCAAACCATCTTTATCAGGCTCAATTAATTGCCCTTCAATCTGTGCATGAACTTGCTTAAGTTCTCTATCCTTCTGCCGCTGAACTTGTATAGCTTTTTTTGCTTGACGCCACGCTGGAGTAAGAGCAGCCTCTTCCATCTCAATGCGGCTAAAAAACTGAGCCAGTTTTTTGCCCGTAATGTCATTGAACTGCTTATTCTGAAGCTGGTTAAGCTTTTTTAATTCCGCTGCTGCAATTATCAATTCTTTTTCTGAATGACCTTGAAGTTCTCGTAGATCGCGCGAATGGCATTTAGTCCACTGACCATTGACATAGGCATAAGCTAGCGTGATGTCAAATGGGTCAAACCTGGCCTCTACTTTAGTGTTTCTAATCCGGCTAAAGGAGGGATGCCAATAGTAGAGGTAGTTAATTTTTATGCCCTCCTGAGTCACTTTTCTGCTACCTTCTTGATCTTTGGGTGATGGCAACGCTAGGAGCGTAAATTCCTCTTCTTTTATGAACATATGCTCTCGAATACCGGTACGTGCTATTCCAATATTGAAAGCTTCACGAGGACTCATCTTCAAAGCTGGGTGGGGGCAAGTGTCATAAACTTCATAGCAGTATTCACAAAAGTAGGCATATAGCTTAGTAAGCGTCCAAACGGCATGATTTTTGGGATTCACCCCTTTTGTGACCTGCCGAACATTTTTCATAATTTGGGTATTGCCCATCAGGTTGTGCCAAAACTCCTTATCAGCTACTCCAAAGAAAGACTCAATTACTGAACCATATCTGGCCTTTGCTGCGGGTCTTTGCTTTTTGGTAATTATGAAGTAAGCAAGGAGAGCTTCAAAGTAAGTGCCTTTAAAATCAGGTCCTCCGTCCATCACAATTATTTGAGGAAGCCGTCCGTATTTTTGGACACAAATTCTCAAAATCATCATGTCGGATCGATAGCTTGGTGGATCAAAGGTCATATAGATCGCTAATACTCTTCGACTGTAAGCGTCTATTAGCAGTGTCACCCAAGCCTTTCCCATATTGGGGATCTCATTTATATTGCTGTAATCAACGCCAAGGTTCAACATAATTGAACTGAGGAGTTCAACATCCGCCTCTGTATGGTCTATATGACCAATTTCAAAGGGACGATCGCCGTGGGGAGGTGTTTCTTCTCGATACAGATACCAGTAAAAAGGCTCCTCTTTATAGGTAGCGCGATCGCCCATGCGCTTTTTAATTTGCTCATGAAGAGGACGATTTCTTACTGCTTGGCGATAGGATTCACTACTGGGAGGTTTGTATCCTTTTTCATCACATATTTCTTTGAAAGATTCGTAGGCGTGACGGATGCAGTGCTGCTTGATATTCTCGTAATTTTCTCCAATATGCTCCTCCATCAGCAATCGCACTTCTTCTGGAATACCTTCCCTATACCAGCCCTTATTTTTATGTCTGGGGAATAGTCCAACAAAACCTCTTGTGTATATTTTTTCAGCCTTTCGGTAGCTGGCAAGCCAACGTCTTTGAGTGCGATTAGGTTTTGTAGAGGAAGTCCCATTTAAAAATGGCTCAATAGCTTTGTAACGAGTATTGGCTTCTTTGAGGTCTTCTTTACTTGCCTTACTTATTAATTCTTCAACTTCAGAATTGATGGGTGATTCTTCAAATACAAGGAGACCTGTTATCTTCCCTTTATTAACTAATTCCTCAAAAGTTTCGTTAAGGAGGTCAACAAACTTTCCATCGTCTTTAAGCAAACCAATGGATTTATCACCTGTGTTAACAATTTGCCAGATAATCCCATCCCAGCAGATAGAGGTTCCAACGGTAATTTTAAGAGTACAAACATTGCTAGCAGACGCTGGAGCAGAAATTTTTGACATCTGCATGTGAGCAAATGCTTCCTCTTGATCAAGAAAGACTTCTACTTGTTCAGGTTGACCTAAGAAAGTAGTATAGAGGTCAACATAGACGCGATCTGTGGCAATTAGGATATTTAAGTCATCGACGCTCGCTTGTTCAACTTGATTAGTTATATTGGCTAAAGTGATTCCTGGCTGGGTTTTTACAAGAGTGAGTACGGCAGAAGTTATTGCTTCATCTACTTCCAGTTGTTTATTTTGGAAATAATCTTCCAGCCAGACAAAGTTCCGTACAAATATTGAACTAATTTCAGCCGAGGAACGGACAGCGTAATAAAGACCAAATTGAGAGGCGTATTCTTCAGCTGGCGGACAGCGCCATTTGCTCTCATCTTCGCGCTGCCACCGATTCGGGCTATCTTGTGCTAGTTTTAATAGATCCTTTTCTGTCTTGCACTCTTCCCAGCCCGCAAAGTTTTTTCGGATTACGAAAAAGTCAGGTGTATGACTG
The DNA here is from genome assembly GCF_036917235.1 of Nostoc sp. Taxonomy (GTDB): domain Bacteria; phylum Cyanobacteriota; class Cyanobacteriia; order Cyanobacteriales; family Nostocaceae; genus Nostoc. Next base: position 19,675 of record NZ_JBALDU010000110.1, on the reverse strand, counting down.
TGGTAATTTCGCCGTCCTTTTTTGCTTAGGTAATCCAGAAATATTGGCGGCGGCTGGTCGTAGAATTCAAGTACATCTTCGTCATGCTCCAGTTTGTAAATATGCGCTAACTCATTGCGATGAGACTCAAACTGTATAGTCACTCCCATTTTACGGCTGGGGTAACGACCAGCAACATTCTTTTTACCTCCACCTACCAAACGTGATGGTTCGGATGAGCGAATTTGTTCTATAACTTTCCTAGCTTGTTCGCTTAGGTTCAGGTGGCGACACCAAAGGTCAAATTCATCTTGGGTGAGCATTGTAAACCCTATTTAGTTATTGTTAAAAAATTTATAATTACCGAACAATAAATTTAGTACAAAAAATAATGGCAATTATACTTTCATTTTTTTCATCACTAAAACAGCCAAAACAAGTTAATTGTATTATCCAATTTTATTGGTTAATACACTTTTTGCTTCATCGTTTATTTATTCAATATGCTCATTAGCTATTATCTAATAATTAGCATAATACAGTTGTTTGAATTAATTAGTTTACCTAAATTTACATTATTAGCACTACAAGAATACATTAATTTAGTAAAAGTCCGCAGACTATTGCAACAAGGTATTTAATTTGTAGCACACTAAAAACAAAATAACGATATATTAGTTTTAAATCAAAAAACGGATATCCGTTTTTTGATTTAAAAAATGCATTTGCTTGAAGAATGTATTTATAATACTTTCCTGTTTAGATAAACTATCATTTAAGTTTTTTCAAGATGTTTGTAACTAGCATAAATAAAGCTTGAATAGGATTTTTTAGTTTATTCTGCTTGTATATTCATTTTGATCCTTACCATCCAATTTCTCAAAAGCTTCAATCTCTAAAGACTTGCCCATTGCCTTAGCAATCAATTTCAGTAGCGCTTTTGTTCGTGTGTGGAAAAATTTCTCAAAGTCGTCTTGTTGTAGAGTTTCTGGATCAATAGCATGTGAGCGCAATATTTCATCTAATCTTTGCGGTGATACTCCAGACATTTCAAGCTCTTGGAGGTAGGCTGAAGGCGCTTTTCCACCAATCCTCTTATTGGTTTTGGCACTTAAAGGGGTGCGGTTGACTAAGCAGTTATATTTTTTGGGGTCGATGCCTTGCTTTCTGCACCAAGCGACGGGAAAGATATGGTGAGAATCAATCTGTTCTTCAAAATAAAGGACATCATTGATTTCTTCGCCTGTAATGAAATCAATTGCCCCAGAAAGTCGCAGCAGTGCTGATAAGCCTTGATAAACTGCACCATAACGCTTTCTTACGGTCAGCAACCGCTCTGGGAAGAAATTGGCTTCTCGGATTGTGGACGGAAGTAAACTGCCTTGTTGCAGCCACTGTGGTATTTCTAATACATCTCGTCCTGTGCGGGTTTCATGCCATCCTGTATACATCTCACTGAACAGCCCACACCAAAACCAACGTTCCAGCATGGAACGAGATTTAACAGAACGGGAACGTTCTCCTAAAATAGTCAAAATTGCCGCCAAGGCAACTAGTTGAATTGGATAAGCCAAATCTATTGCGTCAAAAATTTTCTGCCCATGTAGAAATCTGGCTGCTTCCTCAAATCCTGCGGTAACTTTATCTGCCCAGGTTGAGTATTCTGGGATGGAAAGTTTTAAAACATCTCCACGACCGCAGGAGACACCAGGCAATTTGTCTAGATTAGCTCCTTTTTTTATTGCTTCCATTCTCCGCACGTAGCCAGCTACCAAGGTTACGGCTTGTACAAAGTCAGTGTTACGGACTAAACGTAATACTTTAAATTGCTGAAAATGAGCTTCCCGCAGTTTCCAGTCGTCTCTCAGGCTGAAGTCATTGGCGCAGTAGCTAGAACTCATCAAGTCGAAGTAGTTGAGGTCACAGCCGGAGGTGTTGGTATCTTCAAACACTTGACAAACTGCTTCTTTGGGTAAGGAGTCGCGTAGTTGAATTACTGGTATTTGATAATGCTCAAATTTTTTGAGTACTTCTAGTTCTAAAGTGTCGATGAGTTCGAGTTTTTGAGCATCATATTGCCAATATTTGGAATATTTACTTCTCCATTCCGAAAAGAAGAAGATTTTTGATAATGGGAATAGTCCGGCTTCATACTCATTTTCTGGGGTGGAACAGTCTATAATTTCTCCACCAAATGTTCGGAGTTGTTTTGATTCTGGGAAAGCGATAATGGCACTGCGGCGGTCGATATTATGGTCAAGGGATTTGGCAATATCGAGGTAGTACCATTTTTTTATCAACTTTTGGCTTTTTTGGTCTTTAATGACAACGGGTTGCTCTGACAGCAAAACCATGAATGAAGTGGTTAGGCGTTGCTGACCGTCGAGAATTAACAGGCTGGGATTATCGTACTTTGGCTCTTGGACGTTATCGATGAGGCGAGGTTTAAATTGCACTTGCTGGTTACTTTGCTGAAGCATCATGACTGCGCCAATGGGGTATGCAAGCGAGATACTGGCAAGTAGACGACGCACATGAGCATCATCCCAAACCCAATCTCGTTGAAAATCTGGCAGTTGAATACGTCCAGTTTTTATATCTTTTAAAATATCGAGTAAAGGATATTTAGTGATGTCAAATGTGCTGATAGAATGCATTTGCTGTTCTGAGGTTATTATTCTTTGCTCACATACTGCTGCCAGCGCAGATAAATTAGATTTTTTTTGTGAATTACGAGCAATTTTAGGATGAGATAATGTCACTTGTTTTCACGGTAATGAATACAGATATAAGACACAATAAAGCGCCTCATAACGTGTCAGCAAGAGGTTTTATCACAAGTTACTCGTAAATCACGAACAGTTAGTTAGTAAGAAAGTTGGGTGGCAAAATTATTTGTTGGCTGATAACTAATTGTTTAAATTGATTGAGTAAATCAGCCTGTCGCAGCAGGAAAGGAATGTAATGGGGTCGTCTGTCGAAGTTAGTTCCCCAGTCTTTGATGGTGTGAGGACTTAACCCTGTGGCTTGTGCCAGAGCATTGATACAAGCTTTGCGATAACCTCTGGCTGGGTCAATATCTACCCACTTACGACAGTATTCCATTGGCTCCAAAGGCAGCTGACGGATAGCATCAATCCTCTGCTCTTCTGGATTAGGGGAAAGTCTCACAAACATCTGGGGCTGGTAATGGATGGGCAAGTACCAGATGAAGGCTTGAGTAATTTGATGTTGGCTATTGCCTACTGTTAATTTGTTGATTCAAAAGTGAAGGCAACTGCTGTTATACTCAAGCGGCAGTCTAATACAACAGTCTACAGATTAAGAAATCTCTGCCCACAATACTAGTCTTTTAGTCGGAAATTCCGATTAAATTATTTTTGCGGATAATCAGGGGGTAAGACAATTTTCCTGATCTGGTTAAGCATATCCGCCATTCTGAGGACGTGTAGAACGTGGTCAGGACGCTTTTCAAAATTAGCCCCCCAGTCGTTAATCGTGCGTGGACTCAAGGCTGTGGCTTCCGCTAGAGCGGCTACACAGGCTTTCCGATAACCCCGTTCATCAGGTGATACTTCAACCCAACGTTGGCAGTATTCTAAAGGCTCCAAAGGTAGTCTACTGAGTACGTCGATTCTATATTGGGTTGAAAGAGCATCTCTGTCCATTACCTTATATCAGGGGTTACAAATGTTTAGTCGTGAATCACGACTATAATAATTACAGGGATTGCGTTCAAGGGCAACCTTTGTACTATTGATCATTTTGTGGAAGTGGAGCTAGTTTAAACGGTTGAAAAAAAGCAAGATAAGGTTCATAACGATATAGATGATTTCGCTGCCAGCCAGTGATTTCTCAAATAAATCACCGTTCTACAAACTGATCTACTGTTTTGCTGGCTGTAACATAAGCACATTTTGTAAAATAAAATTTGAGTTCGTCTACCATTCCCCTTATCACGCGGTTTAACCCAATCCTGATAAGGTTAGTTGAACGGGTTCGATTTCTTGCTGATTTACTTATTTAAGATGAAAGCGATCGCGTCAAAATTAATTTAGTTTATGGGGCTTGCCGCAAATTGGTTTGTCCTGGGTTCACAATATTCATGATCAATGAAATAAGTCGTTGATCACCCTGCTGGCAATGTGTGTGCAACATTCGGAATACAGCGGCTTTCAAGAACGCGCGATCGCTAATCCCCATTTCCTCATATAAAGTTGCATAACTATTGATCCCATCCAGCAATTCTTGGTCAGAACTAGGCGTTATCTTGGCAGATTTACACCAATGCTTAAAATCATCGAGCCAACTTTTGAATTTCGGGTTTAGCACGTCTCTTTCATATCGTTCTTGGATGTGGAACACCTCGTCCCAAGTGATTACCTCTTCAGTATTCGGCTCAAACTCTATTTGCCATCTTGGTACTTGACCAGTTTTACCAGCAAAAGGCTGACTTTTGTTGAGAGAGAGTCTGATTCCTGTACACTTGTATGGGTCAAACGACTTGCGACGAGTACCGTTTTTTTGACTGAGAATATCCTCAGCAAGCTTGTAGCGTGAGTTGCATTTATTTCCCATTGGAACGAGGTTACGCAAGTTTGAAGCTGCAAACGGGTATTTACTTTGTGCAAGGTAATGATCTAATGCTTCACGAGGTGCTTCTGGTGCATCAAAGTTCTCACATCCGCAGAAAGGACATGTATGAGATGGAGCCGCATCATAAATAGCCTTGTAGTGCTTATCGCGGATTTCTAGTTTTGTGAGAAGTTCAAACCCAAATTCAAAAAGTTTTTTTACTGGCTCATGAATGGCTTCTGGCAAATCACCGATAGCTTCACAGTTCAATTGGCAAGACAAGAGAAGATGAATCTGATTTTGGTCATGGAATGCTTGAAGAATTCGGTTCTGTTCTGCGGTGGTAAGCTTTTCTAGAGCTGTCTTGTAATTATTCAACCTATCTTCCAGCCCTCGGCGTTTTTCCAGCCTTTTTCGGTATCGCGCTGGAATAATTTCAGGCCATGCTGGCAGAGTGGCTGCTGCTTTTAGGCTTGTATGAATTGAACACAGAATCTCGCGTAAGCATTCGTGAAGCCAATTTTCCGCTGTTGCCGAAACAGGATACCCAAACAGCATCCTACACCTCATCCCTATTTCTTAGCTGCAACAGTCGATCAACAAGAAATGCTTTCTCGACAGAATCACCCAGATGCTGCATCCCTGCCTTAATCTCTTCGGAATCTTCAATCTCCATAAGTCTTTTAATTTCATCATGAGGAACTTGTGACATAGGTGGGCGAACGTTAAAGCATTCCTCAATGATTGTGTCGAATGTAGTGCCAAATGTCTCAATATTGGGATTTTGGACTTGAATCTTCCCTTCTTCGTCTTTGCTAAAAATAAAAACTTTGTCTCTATGCATATCAGAGGGGACGAAAGGCGAGTGTGTTGTTAGTAAGCACTCTTGTTCAGTAGCTTTAGCAGATTCTCTGCGATCGCCATGTTTAGTAGGCAGATCGAGTATTCGTGAAATGAATTTCACCCGCCATAGCGGATTGAAATGAGACTCAGGCTCATCAAGCAGGAAAAGTACATTAGGAAATGACAACATACAAAATGTTCCAAGAATCTGCCCAAGCTGATGTTCACCATCGGAAAGTGATACATAATCTACTTCTTTACCAGTTCTTTGGGCAGTAAACATAACCCGTTCAAATCGGAAAACCTTATCCTCATCCTGAGGCTCTGGAAGACGTGAAGCAAACCTTCTCGATTTTGTGTCTTTCCGAAACCGGTCGCGGGTTTTCTTGGGAAGTACCAAGTCGTTTAACATTGCGAACTTGTGGAATGACGAGTACAAATCAAGCGTGTTGTTCCAAAACGAGCGAAACGCTTCTCTTGTCTGGTCATTTATCCAATAGTCAAAGGTATACGTCTCTGTTTTATCGTCATAGGTGTAGCAGGTAGCGCAACGCTTGAGCTGATCGAGATAATCTTCCAGTTCCTTGGTAAGTTGTATTCCTTTTCGCTTACTTTGTGAGCCTCTCCTACTTGGAATCTTCGGGGCTGCACTGTGTGCAAGTTGGACTATGCAACGAAATGAGTGCAGGTTTTGCAGTTTTGCATCCTGTAGCAGAAAATCCCACTGGGAAGCATCACCCAACAGGAGATTTGCCACAAAAACTTCAAGGTGCGTTCCATAGTCAATCAGCATTAGCCGAGTATCGGGAACGCGTTTTGGCTCGTGTAATGCACTTTCGGTTACATCCTTCGCGTACCCGCTGCGGCTTAAGAGGAACGGCAAACTAAGCGTTTCATTATCGCCTGACGTATAGCCAACAATCTTTTGAGGCAAAAGTTTATGGGTTTCAGGAGCTTTGAGGTCACATTCTATCCAGTCGTATTCATCTTCATCTCTCCGCTCGATTACAAGGCTTGGACGATTTTTACCACTGGCTTTCCGTGAAATGCGGACACGGACAGGTAGCTGCTCATCTTCTGGGTGAATGAGGTACTCAAGCTCGAAATGCAAGTTTGGCCCTTCGGAACGTTCTTCATTGGGAATGCATGTGTGGAAAACAGACTGAAAAATTTCTGTTAGCACTTGCAAGAATTGAGATTTTCCTGCGCCATTCGGCCCAATAAGACATAAAGGATCAAACCCAGAATAGCCGCTAAATGGACTTCGTAACTGTAAGTTCAGTCCATCAAGTAGCCCCCCGCAAGTTTTAGCAGAAATGATGCGAACCCTTAAAAGCTTCATTTGCCTGACCGAAAAAAACGCATCGCTCGCTCCTCTTGATCGAAGACCTGGGTAAGAATCGGCTCGGCTTCACTGAGGAGTGTAAACAGGATATCCTTTAGTGAGTCATAATCACCAGTGAGGTTTTCACGCAGTTCATCGAATGAAAATTTGTCCTTAGGTAATTGCCGAATTGTTTCCTTAACAGATTCTTTGGTCATTTTGGTTATGGCTGGTTTTCTATTAGTCATAGCTCTATTGGCTTTAGCGAGTTGTGCTGCTCGATCAGTGCGAATCCGTTCCAACAGGGACGATACTGGTTCATCGTTAGGGTCTTGAGGCACCAATTCACCGCGAAAGGCTTTAGCCAATAGTACTGGTGTCAAACGCTCGATCTTAGCGCAGGCGGCTTGATAGTGGGCTTCGAGGCGGTCAGCGTAGGTAAACAGGTTTTCGAGCCTGTGGACAATTTCTTGTTGCTCAGTATAATTTGGAATTTGAACAGGTAGACGTTCCATCACTGATTTACCTAAAGTAGGAACCCCTGCGTTGCTATTCATCTCTAACGAGAGCCACTCAATACACCATTCTTGCCGAAGGAACCATAGAAGATAAGCTGGTAAGATTTTGTCAGCTTTTGCTCTAATTATGAAAACCGTATGGCTAAATACATAGCGGCTATTTGTAGGAGGATTGCGAGCAAGACCAAGACGGCCCTTGCGAGCAAAGATGATGTCGTCATCTAAGAAATCATGAGATGCTTTTCTTGCTTGGTAAAAATAAGATGTTGTTAACTTTGCTGATGAAATATCCCAACCATCCAAACCAGACATTTGCTCTGTAGCGAGAAGGGGAATTGTTCCACCTTCGTAAGATGGATAGCGATGTGAAGGATTCGGATCAATCACATCAGCAAAGTCAGCAAGCTTTCCAGAAATGTTGTAATTATTAAATTCCGACTCTACAAAGTAGGTAGTTCGCCAATCTTCAGTCAATTGACCGAATGTTGCTGCTGCAAGCACGGATTGGCGGAAGCATTTGAGGATGAAAGGGATGCGATCCAGTTTTCCTCGACAAGCATCAAGCCGTATAAGCAGAGGATCAAGCTTATCAGCGATTCGTTTTTGTTCTTTGAGTGGGGCGAGGGGAAGTTCAATCTCGGCAATATCTTGCTTATTAAATCCATTTTGAGCTGAACGAGAAACTAGACGCAATGGTGCTTGAAATATTTCAGATATCAATAAATAATATACAAACCGCCTATGTATTGGTTCTGGAATATATACCTTTGCCATTGCCACATTATAGGCACCAGAAAGCCCAGTTAATATTCGTCCCAAAGATGCACCATATCTAGCAATGAGAATGTCTTGCTCAGTACATTTTTTTAGAGTATGTGTATCGCGAATGTAAGTAGGAACGGGGTGTTCACCAAAGTCCCTAATTTGTAACAGTTGTATGTAACCAGGCTGGGGTTCATATTGAAAGGTACTTTTGGGTGGCTGTGTACCACCTTGAATATCAAATACATCCATGAACTTGGTTAGCGTCCAGCCTTCAGGAAGTTCGTTCACGCTTCAACTTCCTCTCCCAACTCTCCTAAAATTCCGCGCAATTCTTCCAGAGCGGCTTCAAGTTCGCCCATCGCTTCTCGTATGAGTGTCGCTGGTTCGAGTAGTGTATCTGTGTTAGCTTCGTTTTCATATTTGAGCCAGGAAATATCCAGATTGTCGCTGCGTTCAGCGATCCATTCACGGGTAAATTTTCTGAAACGGCCTTGCTCGCCAGTATCTACACGCTTGGTAAGATTCGCAGGGCTACCAAGCGGGTCATCGCCAAAGGCGACTTCAAACTCAACAAAATGCTTGCGTGTGAGTTGGGTGCGTTTGCCAAACTGTGATATGTCAGCACGCAGATCGTACACCCAAACTTCTTGGGTATTACCCTTTTCTTTCTTACCACGAGTGAAAAACAGCACGTTAGTCTTAACACCCTGAGCGTAAAAAATACCACTTGGTAGACGGAGAATGGTATGTAGATTGCACTTTTCCATTAATTCAGCGCGAATCTGCTTACCCACATTGCTGTCAAACAACACATTGTCTGGAAAAATGGCCGCAGCACGACCACCAGGCTTGAGACCACCATAGATGTGTTGCAGAAAGCAAAATTGTTTGTTGCTGGTAGGAAAAATAAAGTCTTTGCGGGTAGGTAAGCCACCCCCTTTCTTGGAGCCGAAAGGTGGATTTGTAAGGATGAGCGTCGCGTTCGGCAATGCTTCTCCCTCTGGTGAAAGCGTATCGCCGTAGCGGATACCTGCCCCTTGCGGATCAAACTCTAGCCCATGCAGCATTAGATTCATTAACGCCAGGCGGTGCGTATCCTGCACATGCTCCATGCCGTAGAAGGTATTGCCACGGTACTTGCGTTGCTGTTTTTCTGTCCAGGTATTAGGGTCACTGTTTTCGCGTATGTAGCGATTGGCGGCGATTAAAAAACCGCCTGTTCCTGCTGCGGGGTCTTGAATAACGTCCTTCAACGTAGGGCGCATAACATGCACCATACTATCGATCAGCGGACGGGGTGTAAAGTACTGACCAGCACCGGATTTCTTTTCATTAGCGTTCTTCTCCAGCAGCCCTTCATACACGTCGCCCAGTCCTTCTTGCCGGGCGCTGTACCAGTCAAGCTTGTCAATCTCAGTAACTAGTGTAGAAAGTGTATTGGGCTTGTTGATAGAGGAATTGGCGTTGGCAAAAATTTCTTTAACAAGCGTAGAACCGCGACTACCAAGGTGAATCAACAGTAGTTTGTAAAAATCCAGACGTTCATTTGCTGCTTTCCCTTCCAGGTCGTCCCAGCGGTAACCCTCTGGAAGCTGGTTTTCGGTGCGGGTCTCCTTAGCCATTTTCAGAAACAGCAGGTACGTCAGTTCAATGACGTATTGGTGATACGTCACGCCATCATCTTTGAGGACGTTACAGAGATTCCAGAGCTTGGCAATTAGGTCGTAGGTCGTGGTACTACTCATAAGCGAAAATTTATCTTACCCCTAAGGGGTATCTGCTGCGTCAACTATTTTTCCAGCAGTTTTTGTGATGGCTTTCGATGACACTTAATTTTAGTTACAAATTACTATATTGCCGCCATTTCGCTGAATTTGTAAACAGAGTGAATCTATAATAATTGTTTCTCGTAGTAGCGATTGACCGTAAATTAGTACAAAGATTTCGTTGCAAGCCTACCATCCACTGGATACAGAAAGGAAGCGTTAAAGCTAACCTCCGCCGCATTAATCTAAGGTAATACTCAACTTGTGCTTAAGCAATAGGAGGGTCACGGCTTTGTCATTTCGCTTCGACTACAGCAATCATTTCACTGTTAGGCTGATACAAGTAGTAGTCAGTAACCCCGTTTCAAAGTTCTGCGTCTTAGTCATCCACTGGAATTTCAAACCCTAACTAATTAGGGTCTTGTAAGTTCCATCCTGCTTTTTGTAACGCTGGGTCGATAAAATCTATTCTGGTCTTGGCGTCGCTTAATGGCATTACAGTATAAGATTTAACCTTTTAACAGGGAGATTACTGTAATAATATTAGTCTGGTTGATAGCGATCACCAATATAGTAGAGTTACAGAGGAAAAAGTGAAAGCTTTATTTTTGTTTTATTTCTATAAATACTACTCAGTTTTTATTTTTACTCATTTATCCTTCAAGCCTTCTTCAATTATATTTTTCGTGTCTACTACCAATTGTCTGCCAGACTCATCTCCCATAAGTAACCAACGAATCCACTTGGAAGACGGATTTTCGGGATCATACCATCCAGGTTCGCTTTTATCCAGTTTGAATTTCTCAAAAAAATCTGCCATTGTATTAATATCTTCCATAGTCAAAGGTTTTTGCTCTGCCAGTGCTTCAGCTAAAGCTATATTTCTACCTCCACCAAACTTTTTATGCAGAGCAAGTCCACACTTTGCCGCCATGCTCAGTGCCCGTGAAGGAATGATTTGTTGTTCATCTTCCTTGGGTTTGGTTTCAGCGAGTAAGTAAGTCAAATTGAGAAGTTCAGCTTGAACTTGAATGATTGAGGTGTGTAGTTTCCCCATTTTTTCGTAATTCTGGACGACCAGGCTCAGATAGTATAAATTTTGCCATTCAATTTTAGGCTATGTTGCCTTGGTTGGCATTGGTAGCCAGTTGAAGTAGAGAAAAAGTTTCTCAACGCGAGCATCCATGCACTGGAATTTCAAACCCTAGCTGGTTTAAGTCTTTCAGATTTCATTCTTCTGCTAATTCTAAAGCTAGGTCTATTAATTCGGTTCTTGTAAAGGCTTCGGTTCGGGACATTACAGTATCTTTTCAAACATTGCTTCAGCTAATGTCAAATTTTACCAACGCTGAACTTTTTATGTAATGCAAGTCCACGTAGTGCTGACATACTTGCATCTCCTGGCACGATGAGTTCAATTTACTACTTTTGGTCAACTAATGCCTAGTATTTTTACTCTTGGTCAATTAATGCTTGTCAATAGAATTTTTTATGCGATCGCATTTACGAGAGAATAAGGATTTCAGGGTGCTTCTTGAACAACTACTGCTTGTCACCGTGGACAACTAGTGCTTGTTGTCGCACAAATTAGGATTTCGTCCTGTTGACCTGACTGTTACAAAAGAAACGGAAGGCAAATTTCCTAAAATTAAAACGATCTTCAAAGCTCAAGATTTAGGAGGATGGGACGAAATTCAAAAGAAATTTTTTGATGAAGGTGCAATATTGGACAAAATTCGAGCGAAAAAGTCTTAGAATTTCTGTTATCTAATCATCTTCTCTAAAGCGATTTGCAAATCTTTTGTCAAATCGCTCACAGCCTGTCTAGACGCTTGGCGATCGCCCTGACAATTTCTGAAGCGTTCTGTAACTGAAATTGGCTCTCCCACAGTGATTTGTGCCTGTCGCAAACCTAAGCTCGGTCGTCCCGGAAGCGTTGTATCCTGAATTCGAGAAAGCATATCGAATACAAGCAAAGCAGTTTCCGCAAACCGTTCCGCCGTTGGTTGTTCTTGAATATAAGTAGCTGTGACTGCAACAAAACTTTCCACTATCCGCATGTGCCGCATTCGCAAGTCAGCTTCTTCTGCAATCCAGTCTGCTAAACCGCGTTTGAAGGGTGCTAAAGCATTAATATCTGGTAAATCTTCTCGGTAAATGTAACTCCAACCAGCCTCTTCCAAGCGGCGACAGCGGTCAATAAAATTTCCCTGTGCTTGAACTCCAAAATATTGCTCGGTAACTTCTAAAGCCTTATCTAGTAAGCGATAAAGTCGGGCAATCAACACCTGATTAGGAGTAGCAGGTTCATCAGTTGAGATGGTTTTTGGGATGTCTTGATGATAGAAGCGACGATAAAACTCTTCCATCTCGGTAATGAGATATTCAGCTAACCTACAGAGGCGTTGATAGTAGATATCTTCGCCACAGCCCCGATCAACTTCCATTGCCGACAAACCACTATCAGCTTCCAATTTGCTCAACAGCCAATCCAGTTTAGACCAAGGTGGCTCAACGTAGCGATACTGGATAGCGATCGGCACAACGATCACAGTCTCAGTCCGGTTGCCTTTTTGTAAGTCTTCTACACACCAGAACCCCATTTGAGCAACACCGGGTTCCAGTGGGCTAACAATACCACTATGACCATTATTACCTCCTTCCGGTGCCACTGCGATCGGTAGTTCGCCATTAGCAAACAACTTTCGTGCTGTTTGAATAGCTTGCCGATCTAGTCGTCTACCGCGATGAATCGGCACACCCCCCACCCGTGAAAATAGCCACCCTAGCCAATCTCCAGCCCAAACCGTCATACCCCGGTCATAGAGAAAATAGCTATGAACCAGGGATTTTAGTGCAATACCTTCCTGACGAGCAACCTGTGGCACAATGCGGGAAAGCAAATACAGCATACAAAGAGGATCTTCCACCTCTGGGTGGCGAAATGCCAACAAAAAGCGAATTTTTCCAGCCTGGAATTGTTGATAGAGTTCAGCTAATACCTCAACATTCTGAGCTTCAACTTTGACAATCCCAGCTGGTAGCCAAGGGCGAGTACGAAACCGTAGTGCGATCGGCAGTAACCACCGAACAATATGGAGTACCAGCGGATTCAACCGTTGAGGAATAAATTTTAGTGGTGGTTGAGTAGACTGAATCGATCTAGGCAAGTTGCTCTCCAGATTGTATTTCTAGCGATTGTACAACGTGGGGTCTTGGTTTTGCGTAAACCCGTAGCCTCTTGTCGTCAAACATTTCAAGTAGCTTTCTTCCTCCTACCTTCCTTCTGATCAAAAACTTAGTTTGGATGTTTAGGAAAATTTCGGAATAGATAGCCAAACACTGCTAAATTCAACAAAAAAACGAGTATTTTTATCAGAGATATTCCCTGAATCAATTCATAAATCTCTGGTGGAATACTGATACCGACAAGTCCCAGTACCAAGACATGTGCCCAACGCTTTTCGTACCATAAACCAACAGCTTCAATAGCAGTAACAATAGCATAGATTCCTGTTCCGATGCCGCTAAATGCCAGAGTTCTAGGATTTAAGTTAACAACTTTTTTTAAAAGCCAATCAATAATTATCGATTTACTTTCTAAAACATAATTTTCTGAAAACGCCTCTAGAGTTTGATAATTTTTTAATGTCAATAATAACGCGATCGAAGTAACCATAAGCAGCAAGGCGGCAAATGATTTGTACAGAACAATTGCCACTAACCCCAATGGACGCTTTTCCAAACAACCCCCTAAGTATAGACAAGTCAAATTTTGAACGATCAAAATTACCTGAGTGCTGTGAAGTCAGAATTTACCTCCTTATCCAGAGATTCTTTTAACTAAGCACGGCTTTGAATTGGTGCAATGAATGAAATACCATAATTTCCTTTCCCCGAACCCCTTGCCTAACAAGGGAAAATAATCCCATTTTTTGATAATGAATGGGGTTTTAATTGATTTGAATGTGCGTAGGTGAGCATTTACCGCAAGCATCGCACATTTTAATCAAACATTTCTAATGGAGGTTAGCGGACTCGAACCGCTGACATCCTGCTTGCAAAGCAGGCGCTCTACCAACTGAGCTAAACCCCCATAAAATTAAAATAGTAGATAACTTTGATTACCGTTGTTATTGTAACTTATATTGTTCTATTACCAAAGGGATGAAGCCAGAAAATATTCAAGTTGTTGCAGCACTGTATAAATTTGTTAGGCTGCCAGATTTTGCCGAAAAACGAGATTCTCTGCTGTCTTACTGCCAAGCACAAGGTGTCAAGGGGACGATTTTGCTCGCACTTGAAGGGATTAACGGTACAATTGCCGGTTCGCCTCAGGCCATTGACTCAGTTCTCTGGTTTCTACGTTCTGACCCCCGTCTAGCAGACTTAGAATCCAAAGAGTCCTATACCGAAACCCCACCCTTTGAGCGGATGAAGGTGCGGTTGAAGCAAGAAATTGTTACTTTGGGATTGCCAGAAATTGACCCAAACGAGCAAGTTGGTATCTATGTCAATCCCCAAGAATGGAATGATTTAATTTCCAATCCAGAAGTAACCGTGATTGACACCCGCAATGATTATGAGGTGAATATCGGTACTTTCCAAGGGGCAGAAAATCCCCAAACGGAATCATTCCGCGAATTTCCTGATTATGTGCGCCACCATCTCGACCCAACTAAACACAAAAAGGTTGCTCTCTTTTGTACAGGCGGCATTCGCTGTGAAAAAGCTTCATCTTTTATGCTTGCACAAGGCTTTGCAGAAGTCTATCATCTCAAGGGCGGCATTCTTAAGTATTTGCAAGAAGTTCCAGCACAAGAAAGTTTATGGGAAGGAGAATGTTTTGTTTTTGATGAGCGGGTAGCCGTTAGTCATGGGTTGGAGAAAGGAAGTTATGAGTTGTGCCTCTGTTGTGGGCGTGCGATTTCTGAGGAAGATAAAGCGTCTCCCAAATATGAGCAAGGTATCTCCTGTCCCTATTGTTTTGATAGCCTCACCGAGGAGAAAAGAGCGCGTCAGCAAGAAAAATGGCGCCACTACCAAACCCAAATTGGCGACAAAAATCAGGATGTGAGTTGAAGAAGAATTTATAACTCATGATTCAGAATTTAAGGGCAAAATTACTGTAAATTTAGTACCAACTCCAACTTCACTTGTGACACTGATTTGACCTTGATGAGCATCAACGCATCTTTTAACAATTACTAATCCCAATCCAGTACCCTGAATGGATTTGACATTTGAGGCTCGGTAGAATGATTCAAAAAGTCGAGCTTGGTCTGCTTCGGGAATGCCCATCCCTCGATCTTGAATATAAAAAGTTGCTACTTTCTCAATGGGGTCGCATATTAAATCAAATTGAATTTTGCCACCTTGGGGAGAATATTTAACTGCGTTTGAGAGAAGATTTCCAAATAGGTAATGTAAGAGTCCTTCATCCATGACAGCGGATGTATTCTCACTATGACAGGTAAACATAATTTCACATACGCTGTTTTCAACCATCAAAAAATCTTCGATTAACTCTCGACAAAATTGCTCCAGGTTAAGGGCAGCAGGATTCAATATGAGTTTTTCTGCTTCCGCTCGACCCATAAATAGCACCTCCTCCATGAGCTTTTCCATAGATTGCACAGCTCCTTGAATTCGCTTTAAATAGATACCTCTTTTTGTATCTGTCAAATTTGCTCCTTGCATTTCTATGAGTTCTACTGCCGTTTGAACAACAGTCAGCGGATTACGGAACTCATGAGATACAGTAGAGATAAATAGGGACTTAAGACGGTTAAGTTCTTGCTCCTTTTCCAATGCTTGCTCTAGCAATTTTGTTTGCCGTCGTTCGCTAAGATCCCAAAAAACAACTACTACACCATTTATCTGGTCAGTTCCTCGCTTCAGTGGTGAAGCACTATCGCCAATGGGAACTCTTTTGCCATTTTTTGTAACCAGAGATGTGAATTCCCCTAAATAAACAACCTGTTGCTCACGCAGCACTTTTGTCACAGGATTTTCTAATGTAGCCTCTGTAACTTCATTGACAAGATGAAAAATCTTTGCCGCCTCATTTCCTAAAGCATCTTTTTGGTGCCAGCCAGTCAGCGCCTCAGCCGCAGGATTCATGAATGTTATTTTTCCCTGCTCATTTGCGGCAATTACAGCATCACTCATTGAGTTTAAAAGGGTTGCTAACTGATCTCGATTTTCCCGCAGTTCGCATTCTAATCGGTGTTTCAAAAGACCAATCTCGATCGCAATTTTTAAATCTTTTGTAGTAAATGGTTTAACTATGTATCCAAAAGGCTGCGTAATTTTGGCTCTTTCTAAAGTATGATCGTCGCCATAAGCAGTTAAATAAATTACAGGTACATCTAACTGCTCGCGAATCTGAGTGGCAGTAGCAATACCGTCCATATCACCTTTGAGAATAATATCCATTAATACTAGTTCTGGTTGAGTTTCCGATGCCTTGGCAATGGCAACTTTTCCAGATGAAGCTGTACCCGTAACAATGTATCCTAGTTGACTGAGTTGACTAGCAATAGTTCTAGCCACAATCACTTCATCTTCAACGACTAAAATCCTAGCTTGACCCATTTGATATTTACTGATGCAAAGTTAACTGCGTGAATTTAATTTTGAATACTGTTCCACGATCGCGTTCTAGAGTAATATCGCCTTCTAGTTGTTCTGTAACCAAGTCATGTACTAACGATAGACCCAAAGAATCAGTATTTCTCCAATCTAAATTATCGGGCAAACCAATCCCATTATCTCGGATAGTCATCTCGATACTATTGCCAATATTGTGTAAAGCAATACTGATTCTGCCTACTTGTTGATTGGGAAAAGCATGTTTGAGAGCATTGGAGATTAATTCGTTAATCACCAATCCACAGGCAATAGCTTGATCGACATTCAAGCTTACTGAATCTATATCAGTTTCTAGAGAAATTTTACCAGGGCATATTTGATAGGAAATGAGCAAGCTGGCTGCTAAATTACTGATATAGTCAGCGACATCAATTTGTCCGATATTAGCGGAAGTATATAAATTTTTGTGAATTAGAGATATTGACTCAATTCGATTTTGACTTTCTCGAAGAACTTTGATTATTTCCGGATCTTTGAGTGTTTGAGACTGAAGTTGTAATAAACTGGAGACAATTTGCAAATTATTTTTAACTCGATGATGAACTTCTTTTAAAAGAACTTCTTTTTCAGCTAAGGCTGTTTTTAACTTTATTTGAGCTTTTTGTCTTTGAACAAGTTCAGTTTGAGCTTGCGCTAAGATGCTGGATTGTTGAATTGCGATCGCTAATTGTACTGTCACTTGATCGAGCAAATCTAATTGATTTTCTTCCCACTCTCGATAACCAGAGCATTGGTGAGCAATCAGTAAACCCCAAATGTGAGAGCCAGGGTTTTGAGAGTTTACTTCTAGTAAAATCGGCACAACTAAATTTGCTTTCACCTCAAACTGTTCTAACAGGCGAATATGGCAATCAGTTAGTCCAGCTTCATAAATATTAGCGATCGCCCGTTTGCGTCCCTGATAATATTCCAATCCTGCGCCTGTTTGAAAACACGTATCATGAATCTCTACACCCAATGAAACCATCCATCCAGGTTCTACCGATTCCGCCATAATTGTGCCGATCATCTCTGAGTCAAACTGATAAACTACTACTCGATCAACCCCAAGTAAATCTCGCACTTCCTGAACTGTTGCATTCAGAATATCTTGAAGATTCAAAGATTGACGAATCCGTTGAGCAACAGTTCGCATCAATTGCTCCCGTTCGGCTTGGGCTTTTAGAGCTAGTTCAGTTTGCTTACGTTCTGTGATATCTTGCCCAATACCGATAATTTGACCATTTGAAAGGTAAACATTAGTCCAAGACGTATCCAATAAACGACCATCGCGCATCTGAGTTTTAAAGTCACCCCAAATGCGTTGCGCAGACTGCATAAAACTAATTACGTACTGTCGATATTCAGGATTAGGATATAGCACTTCCAATACATCATGAGTTTGGAAATCTTGAAATTTCCAACCAAGAATATTTTCCCATTCTTGATTCACCCACTGGAGTTCACCATTGGCATTGACCAGGGCAATCATCAATGGTATACTTTCAAAAATTATCCGCAAAAACTCATTTTGTTCTTGAAGTTTGGTTTCGGCGTTTTTGCGGTCATTAATATCATTAAATACTGTTAAAATGGCTGACTCATTGTTAAAAACTAAATATTGTAAAGAAGCGATCGCCCAAAAACGAGTTCCATCTGCTTTTTTTAATTGCAGTTCATAATTATGAATAAAACCTTGCTGATTAAGAACTTTTAACAGTGCTTCTAAATCTGTAAGATTATGATACAAATCTACAATTTTTTTGCGATTAACTAAATACTCTGGAGAAAACTGAAATGTTTGAAGCAACTCTGTATTAGCGTCTAAAATCAACCCATCAGACACACGCGAAATAATGAATGGAACAGGAATAGCTTCAGAAATAACTCGAAATCTAGCTTCACTTTGTTGAAGAGTTCTTTCTATTTGTTTGTGTTCTGTGATGTCTCGTATATGAACTAAGCGAGCCTTATAACTGCCATAGTCTATTGTCTGTGTGAAAATTTCAACATCAATAATCTGTCCATCTTTTCGCTGATGTCGCCATCGTCCAGTAAAGTCCAAGCTAGAATGCTTTTGTCGTAAATATTCAAGCAAGAGAGGCACATCTTCTGAAGGGCGAATGTCAGTTATTCGCATTTTCAAGAATTCTTCTCGTGAGTAGCCGTAGTGAAAAACAGCAGCTTCATTTACATCTAAGAATTGCAGATTATTCTGGTTATATACCCACATAGGATTGGGATTTTTAGAAAAAAGTAAATTAAAACTCCTTTGGCTTTCATTTTCAGAAAATAGCATTAGTACAGTTCTTTAAATCTTTTATAAAATCTTCTACTGATTCGGAATTCCATGCATAAGCTCTTTGATATTTAGGGATAAAAAACATCGGTCTGTACTCAAAGAGACTTCCCACAGAGGTATATGTAGGTTCAATCTTCATGCGAATCTCGCAGTGTAAAATATGTCTGATAGTTTACACTAAGAAAATATCACTTGCACAGCTAGGGGGAAGATAAAATAGCCTGAAATGCCTACAGACTAATGAATGTGGCAATTTACGATAAAACAACAAAGAGCCTTTATTCGCAATAAGCATTATTTAATGATAAAATTGTCTGAATTTTACGAAAAGCACCTGAAATAAGAACTTGGACTTGCCGAATATTTAATAACTACAAATCCTGATTAATTTATTACAATCTATAAAAACGGTCAGCATAGAAGCATTGGCTACGACTTTACCACAGCAATACTATTTGAAAGTGGAAGAAATAAAATTCAACGGTTTTGCTCTTTAAATTATATAAATAATATAAATTATATAAATGTTGAAGAGATATGTACTGAAGGATGAAATAGCTGAGTTCCTGAAAGAGGTTCTAATTGAGACGGCAATTATATCATGTCCGCTTGATTACTTACTAAACCCCAAGAACCCCACCCCGCCTAAGCTGCGCTTTGTCCCCCCTCCCCGCAAGCGGGGAGGGGGTTGGGCGTGAAGTGCAATGACTGTGGGAATCATAACTAATTATGCGGACATGATATTATCTATAAATTTAAAGTCGAAGAGTCTTGAGGTACTAGAAGATCGTGTTCATGTTTTAGGGTTAAAACAACTTGTAATTCCTAATACATTAAAACAAAAAGCGCTCTCCGTAAAAGGAGAGCGCTTTTTGATTTAGCTAAACTTCAGAATTAACCGTTGATAGCAGGAGCAGTAAGAGCTACAGGAGCAGAATCACCAGCAGCCAAATCTAGAGGGAAGTTGTGA
>NZ_JBALDU010000109.1:0-59287 GCF_036917235.1 Nostoc sp. | reverse complement strand
TACCGAGTTAAGTGAAGCAATGATTTATGGCTCATTGATTCGTCTGATGGTCAAGCGAATGGCATCTTAAGCTTTTGTTTACGAATCAGCTCTTACAAACCAGCTACTAATAACGAAACTGGGGAAACCGTTATTCGCGGACATAAACTTTACTGGCATAAACTAAATGTAGAGCGTCGAGATATAGAAGAGACAGATACACGTAAAATAGAAAAAGCGCGATCGCAGTATACAAGCATTAAACCCATTAAAGCAGGTATCAGTTTTAACTTTGATATCCACTTTGAGAACCTGAGCAATATAGAACTGGGTACTATCCTGTGGGTATTGAAGGTTGCAGCAGAGCCAGAATATTGCCTTTCGTTAGGTATGGGTAAACCCCTGGGTATGGGTGCGGTGAAAATTTCTCACCAGTTACATCTGAGCGATCGTACTTCTCGCTACTCGTCATTATTCAATGAAAAACAGTGGTTGACTGGAGAAGAAGACCAAAGTAATACTGCTTCAAAATATTTTGATTGCATAAAAGCCTTTGAAAAGTACATTCTGGATAATATTCATGATGATGACCATCCACAAGGATGCAAAGCAACAAAATTAGCAGAAATACCTCGTATCCAAATGCTTTTAGCTATGTTGCGATGTGATAATCCACCATTAGCTGAGAATACTCGATATATGACTATCGAGCCTAATGAATATAAAGACAGACCTATTTTGCCAACTCCATTACAAATAATGGATATACCAGATAATCGCAGATGTAAAAATCAAGATATACCCATCATCAAATTACGTAAGGATAAAAAATCTGAAAAATTTCAAGTGGGACAAATTATAGATGCAAGAGTGACAAAGATTAATGGTATTAAAGTAACTTATGAAATTACGAAAACAGTGCAAAAGCTAACAGAAAGAGAACCAAGAAAAGCTGCTTTTCTTCAAGAGGAAGAGACTGTCAAAGTCAAAATTACTGCTTTAAAAGAAGACGGTAGTATTAAAAATGTAAAACTTGATGATTGATCCTGCTAAAATCCTTAACCATCAAAATATCCTTATGAGCGCACCCACAGGTTCAGGCAAAATAGAAACTACAATTGCATCCAACATCTTCCCTATAAAACTGGGAGCATCCCACTTTTTTGCCTGTCATTGCGAGCGCAACGAAGTGGAGCGTGGCAATCCCATCAACTGGTGCTTAGTAAGAGATTGGGGGATTGCTTGTCTGCGACACGCACTTGCGTTCGTCGTCCCTCCTCTCTACGAGACGCTGTTCGCGAACGCAATGACAAGTTATTCTCTGATCGCAAAGTAAAAACTGGGATGCACCCTATAAAACTTTCAACATTGACAAAGAAACAAGGGGAAAAAGAACTCATACCCCTTGTCCACACGGTTTCAATAATACTGTTTTCAAAGGTAGTAGTTTATGGCGACATTAAGGGAAAACTCTGCTCCTTTTGCTAGCTACGATATTACAGTTTTTCAAATTTTCAGCACCTAGCTTAAACATATTAAGTTACTTCACTTCGCTAGGTTCAAATTTAGTTACCTTACCTTTCTTAATTGCTACAATCACATCATAATGCGAACAGTAAGCGAATGTGACATCATTAGCTTTGTTATAAAGATTAACTACATGACCTGCACCACCTACTTGGATACCGATTGGTTCCAAGTCACCAAAGAAGAAACGACGCAGTTGATCGCCACTACCAATTTGACCCTTACTTTTAGTAAGCAAGTCTAATTTTTGTGCTACAGACATTTCTTCGGCTGCTGATGCCTGGACTAATGAAGGATTGATCGCCTTTAATGGTACGTCCCAAACTGTGAAAAAACCAACCAAGGCTACGCTTGTAAGTAAGGGTGCAAGTTTCATTTGTTTCTTCTCTTCTTTGTTTTATCCTGAACATCCCAAGCATCTCAGGCGGCAGTGAGAGCTTATTGAAACTAAGCCACTATTTTCATGAATTTATCCTTTGAGAAAATTTAGTTAATTCTCAGGATTTTCTCAGGTAATTATGGTTACTCAAAGTCACAGGATAATTTAAGTATTTTCTCAACAAAACCTCATTTTTAAGTGCGTGAGGGTAACTTAATATGATGAGCAATGCTTTCATTGCAGTGATGTTATTGTGACTAGACCCAAAAGACTACATCGCCAAATCCATAGAATTTCAGGACAAACATATCTTTGGCTAGCAATGCTAATTTTTGGAGCATCTAGCGCCGTTACTCGGAAGCTAACAGAAATTGGTGCTCAACATTTTATCGGTAATGCCTACGGCGGCAAGCTACGCAATCCGATTTCTTTGTGTAATGTTTTATTTGTGGGAAACCTTTGCGCCTTGATACTTCTGATCCTAATCTATGGGCGACAGTGGAACAAAGCTACTTTGAAGCAACTCTCAAGGAAGGATTGGGTCAGTCTAACAGCAGTGGCTATTTTATCAGGAGCGTTAGCCCCTGGTTTAGTTTTCCAGGCACTGGCACTCACAGGGGTGAACAATGTCATCTTGGTGGGACGTTTGGAACCGCCTCTAACTCTGGCTTTATCAGTCTGGTTATTGAGAGAACGGGTAAATATTTGGGAATTTATTGGTGCGATCGCAGCTTTTATTGGCGTTATCCTAACTATTATCCTTCAACCTCCTACAGAAACCATGATGAACATGGGAGGTTTCGGTTTAGGTATAGGGGAATTTTTGGCCGCAGCCGCATCTGTGGCCATAGCCGCTTCTACGATTATTAGCAAAAAACACCTTTCGCAGATTCCTTTGGGAATCTATAGCATTTTTCGGACTGCACTTGGGACTGTAATCTTTTTCTTCATTGCTTTAG
The DNA here is from genome assembly GCF_036917235.1 of Nostoc sp. Classification (GTDB taxonomy): domain Bacteria; phylum Cyanobacteriota; class Cyanobacteriia; order Cyanobacteriales; family Nostocaceae; genus Nostoc. The sequence continues at coordinate 56,443 of NZ_JBALDU010000109.1, read as the reverse complement.
TCCTCTATGGCAAGGATCATTTTGCTGATGTTCTCTCACCATTCTTGTGGCAGTGGATGTTTCTCTATGGCGGGTTGATTGTGGTGGTAGGCCAGTCTTTTTGGGTTAAAGGCTTGAAAACTACCACTGTATCTACAGCTTCCCTAATTAGCTCATTTGGCCCAATTGTGGGAATCATAGCAGCCTATTTAATTTTGGGTGAAGCCCCTACCCGACCTCAATATATTGGCGGTAGCTTGATTTTAGGAGGTATATTCTTGAGCCAAGTTGGCACCAAGCATCAGACTTCTAACATTGCGTCTGACAAAGTGAGTTCTACTCCAGCACAGCAACAGGTAGAAACTGGTATGGGATTCAAGGGGATTTGAAGGATGAAAATTCTAGATAGCTAAAGATGTGATTTATCGCCGTCAAGACAAAAGACTGAATATTGTAGAGACGGCGATTCATCGCGTCTCTTACCTTAACCGAGCAGTATTGCAAGAAAACCACCCATCCCAAATAAATGAAACCCTTGTGGTATATAAATTACAAATTACAAATACAAATTACGAATTCTGCACAGGGGTAGTAGTATGTCAAAATAAAAATACCCGATACATCAAGGTGAGCGATCGCTCCCAAAGCTAGATTAAAGGATTGACCTGAGCAATGGCAGACCCAACCAATCACAATCAAGCGGGAGAAGTAGCTCCCAGCACTGTTGACAAGCAAGCTCCCAGTGTGGCTGAAGAACACGCTCCTAGTACAGACTCACCCGAAGCCACAGATCTTCCTACTGCCAACGCGCCAGATCCTAAAGCCGCAAACTCCGAAGATAGTCCCAAAGCTGCTAAACCAACTGCTGTACCACCCAAGCGAGAAAAACCCGCAGCCGCAGCTAAAGCCGCAACAGGAGAAAAACCAGCTGCTGGCGAAGCAACAGAAGAAAAACCCGCCGCAGCTAAAGCCGCCAAAAAGGAAAAAGCCCCATCTGTTGAAGATAAGCCATTTGTAGAGTTCATTGAGCAAGACTACTTGCCAGCTTTACAAAAAGCGATCGCTCAAAAAGGTGTGCAAGATTTACAGGTGTCTTTTGCCAAGCAAAAGATGCCAATCACTGGCTTTGAATCCACCGAAGAATGCTGGCAAATTATCGGCAGTTGGTCAGAAATTGGTAAGCGTCAGTTTAACCTGTATTTCCCCGATGAAGATATTCAAGGAAAAAAGGGATTTTCTTGTAATGAAGGCAAAAAACCTAGCACTCTTGAGTCATTCTTAATCGATGAGCGCAAAATTACCCTCGATTTGTTGGTATATGGCTTAGTTCAGCGCTTAGATGGTCAAAAGTGGTTAGGTAGAAATTAGTCATTGGTCATTGGTCATTAGTTTTTAACAAAGGACAAATGACAAATGACTAATAATAATTAAAGTTCGTGGAAATGGTAGGTAACGGCTCCAGTATTGGGGTCGTTATCGATTTTTACATAACCTGATTTGTACATCTCTTTGAGAGTAGCTTCCACTTCAGCAAAGCTGGCTCCCGTAAACTTCACGCCTTGAGTGACAGTTAAAAAACCACCCTTGCTTTCCGCCGCTTCAATCAGTTTCATCATGAGTTGGTTGCCTGTTGATCGGTGGACTTGAGAAGCAACTACTGCTTGATTCAACGGCACACCAAAGGGAGATACACCCGCTTTTAATCTCAAGTTGTGTTCGTATTCGTTAACCATATTGGGGATAAAGAATAAATCCACGAACTGCCCTATACCAAACACACCACCAGTCAACAGCCATAACAAACCAGTTCCGATCTTGCCATTGTAGAAACGCTGCAATCCTCCCACCCCCATAAATCCGACTGCACACAAGATATAAGAGACAAGAAGTCGGTCTTTCTGCTGCTGATTGTTTTCAAGATTCATCTTGTTTTCAACCTTTTGGATTTACTCTTGTTGTTTAAGATGGTTTTTTCGGACTGTTTTTTATACTAAGTCCTAATAGCTAGACTTACATCTTGCACCAGTTGCTTTCTAACAATTTTCGTAATAGACAATGCTGTTCTTATTTGAAGTTGTGGGCACTGTCTAATCTCCAGTTAGCGAGAAATGTGCAAAAAATAACTAAAATACTCAGATTTTTTCAGTAATTATGCTACTCATGGATTTTTAATTTTAAGATGCCCAACGTATTAATAGAACCCCATGAATTTATTGTAGTAACAACCAGAGAAAATTACTGAGATAGTAGTGCTTTGAGAATCAAGAGGTGAGTGCTACTCCACTTGAACGAGATAATGCTGCTTGCCGAACTATATTTATTTGACTACCAATCTGCGATTTTTGATTCCGCAAATATTGAATGATTGTTGCAACTCTTAATGTTTTGCTTATAAATTTCTCACCCGCACCTTGGTAGACTGAACTTTATACAATTGGATTATTGTGGGCTGTTACGGTTTGCCAGAGCATTTCTGGTGAGGCAGTCCGGTCTTCTCCCAAAGAGAGAGGCTCACACCAACAGGGTTTCCACGCCAGTTGCTTCTCCCAACGGGAGACGCTGCGCGAACAAGTCGGCACAGCCGCCCAACGCACTGGCTCCCCATGAGGAACTGCCGTTACCGTGGCGGTAGAGACGTAAGAGCGTCACCCGAAAGGTCTACTTAAGATAATAAAGACGAAAGAGAAATCAAGACATGGTAGATTCCCTCAAAAAACCAGGCTTTGAAGAAATCCGGCCAGGGATTAAAGTCCCGGCAAAAGAAACCTTGTTAACACCTCGGTTTTATACTACCGATTTTGATGAAATGGCCCGGATGGATATCTCCGTCAACGAAGACGAGTTACAAGCCATTCTCGAAGAGTTCCGCACTGACTACAACCGCCATCACTTTGTTCGGGATGCCGAGTTTGAACAATCCTGGGATCATATTGACGGGGAAACTCGCAAGTTGTTCGTTGAATTTCTAGAACGTTCTTGTACGGCAGAGTTTTCCGGCTTTTTGCTGTATAAAGAACTTGGTCGTCGCTTGAAAGGAAAAAGCCCTGTTTTGGCAGAGTGTTTTAACCTGATGTCACGGGATGAAGCGCGTCACGCTGGCTTTTTGAACAAAGCTTTGTCGGACTTTAATATGTCCCTAGATTTAGGGTTTTTGACTAAGAGCCGCAGTTATACCTTCTTTAAACCAAAATTCATCTTCTACGCTACTTATCTTTCTGAGAAGATCGGTTATTGGCGCTATATCACCATTTATCGCCATTTAGAAGCACATCCCGAAGATCGGGTTTATCCAATCTTCCGGTTCTTTGAGAATTGGTGTCAGGATGAAAACCGTCACGGCGATTTCTTTGATGCGATCATGAAATCTCAGCCGCAAATGTTGAATGATTGGAAAGCACGGCTATGGAGTCGGTTCTTTTTATTATCAGTGTTTGCGACCATGTATCTCAATGACATCCAACGCAAGGACTTTTATGCCACCCTCGGATTGGATGCACGAGAATACGATATCCATGTAATTCAGAAGACTAACGAAAACGCAGGTCGGGTATTCCCACTGATGCTGGATGTAGAGAATCCAGAGTTTTATGAGCGGTTGGATGTTTGTATAAGCAATAATGAAAAGTTGGGTGCGATCGCTAACTCCAACACTCCTAAATTCCTGCAATTCTTCCAAAAACTGCCGCTTTACATCTCCCATGGCTGGCAGTTATTACGCCTGTACCTGATGAAACCGATTGATACTGTTTCTGCTCAAGGGGCAGTTCGTTAAGTCATAACAGATTTGCGAAAGCTTTGGTGGTTCTGCTGATTGCAGAGCCACTTTTTTTGTCCTTACTAGGATGTCAAGTAATTAGTACTGCGATCGCTAATTTCCTGTTAGGCAAAAATCGGAGATAGTTGGTTAGGTGTAGTTTGGTAATAAAAATACCTTGAGTTAAGCTGATTTTTCCATTCTGATTACGTCTGGAGTCAGTGTTTGATGCTTGGCTGCTTCTGCCTCGTAACATCTGAGAATCAGTGATGTCAGCTTATCTAAATCATCGACAGAGGAAATAATTACTTTTGATGCGGCATCTCCCAGAGAAGCTGTTACTTCCTGCACTTCAGAGTTTGAAGCTAGCGACTTTACTTCATCTACACTTAGTCGAGTAACAAAACTTTTTTTCTGCGAAGACAGATACAACCGCAGAAACCACCAAGTACTTTTGCCAACAAGATTGATACCAAAGTATGAAACAGTATCTTTGTATTGGAGTTGATAATTGTAACTCGTTGAGGTTTGCGTAATTGCTTTAATTTTTTCAAAAGCTTCGATTTCTTCAGCAGTTGTTACTACTTTTGATTCTTGAGGATCTGGTTGTATATCCCCTGCTTCAATATCTATGTCTATTGGAGGTTCAACAGGCTGATCTATTACTGGAGTAAGTGAGCGAGTCATTAACTCTACTAAACTTCCCTGAATCGACTTTTTAACAATTGGTTTGAATTTATCAATAATTTTACCAGTAATTCGACCTTTAATTTCATAACTAGGAGCAACTGTACCAAGTTCAGTCACTAAAAAGCGAACAAATTCTTCAGAAGGAGAACGTAAAAGATTTCCTAGAAGTTGAGTCATGCCTTTTACATAAACCATTTCCTCAGCATGGTTGGTAATAGCTGTAACCTCAAAATTATCGCGGTGAAAGAATTTGAGGTTATCAATATCTTTGGTATCATATTCCAGGATGTTAAAAGTAAAAAATGGCTCCTTGTCCATGACATTTGTTTCACGCAAGTCTGTAAAAAAACGGTATTCAATACCGTTAGTGACGATAGCTACTTTTGTTGTCGAAAGTGCATTAAAATATCTGCTCAATTGTCCATCATGTGCCTCAGCTTTTTGACCACGGGCTTTTGCTTCTACGAGCATAACTTTAGTACCGTTAATAGCTAAGGCGTAATCTACCTTTTCAAACTGCCCTGCTTTTTTAATAGCAAAATCTGCCACGTATTCCGGTATTACTTCACTAGGATCGTAGACATCGTAGCCAAGAACACTCAAAAAAGGAACAATCAGTGCCATCTTAGTAGATTCTTCACCAACAACTTGGTCAGCCCGCTTACGCACTTGTTCAGATAGCTTGGTAATATCTTCAGTGAATGCCATCTTGTTTCCTCCTGGTAGATTAGTGAGTATTTATACGTCTTTTTTGTAAAATAAGAGTGATTTTAAGGTGACGTAGTACATTTGAATTGAAAGTGTTAGTGCGATCGCCTTTTTTATCACTCCTAATAAAAGTATTCCCAAATAAGTACCAGCCTGTAACACTCATGACTTGTTCACAGGTACAAGGACATGGGTAATGAATAAAAATAAATCAGAATGATTTTTTATGAAGCTTCAGCCTATAGCGATTCTCAAAAAAATGCTCAAGCTATAAAGCCCACGGATGAATTCGCGGGCTTTTTAATACAAGCTAACTTGCCGTTGCTGCTTTGAAATGGAAATCTTTGCTCTTTCTTTTCTGCGAGACACGCAATAGGCACATCAAAATATTGCTGAGTGAATGAATTTTACTTTTTACTCAGCAATATTTTGGTGAGAAAGCTTTTCGTGAGTTTCTACGGATATAACAGAAGCCGACATTAGGATACACTGGCATTTAAATACACCGGAAGTTCATCAGCGACTTAGTTTGTCGCTTCTGGTGACTTCCTTCCTAGTATCTTATTGCTTTTGGCTGTATGAAACTTACTCCAATCTACGGTAAGTCTCCCTGAAGAAGGTTTTTTAGCATCTAAAACGACTGCCACTGTTTTGAGGCTATAGCCTTAGAATATTTACAAGCTTTACTTACGAATTAGCTCTCTCTAGATAAAAGTACCATTTTTACTGTGTAAGCTGACATTCTACCTGTTTCATCCAGATTTGTGTAGCTTATTAACAAATCAACGGATTCATTAATATTAAGCCTGCTTTACTATTTAGTTTCTTAGCCAGACCTATTAAGACAGCTAGAGTGTTCATTTCACTTTGTTCAATAGCTTTTAGCCCTTATCGCTCCCATGCTGACCCATCACCGCAAGCCCGTGTGCTTATCACTGATTTCCACTGACCTACCGATCTGGTCTGTTGTCGAAACTGCCGCGACACTGTATCAAAAAGATACCGATCGATTTCATTTACTGATGACCGCACCGCCTTTAATTAGCTGCGAAGTGGAGAGTGTCATAAGTCCAGAAGACACACTTCCTCAAAGCAAGAGCAAAGCTTACGCTCCTAACAGTCCCAGAATTTTGTGGCTGGAGATTTCCCCTTACCGAGTCATCATGACTATGCAAGGTAACGCTCAAGTGAGTTACCGTCACTTTTGGGAACAGGGTGTTTATGGTATCAGTCGCTATTGGTTGCCAACTGAGTCATTGCAACCTAACGATCCGATTCGTTTACGAAATTTTACTCGTAGCCTAACTCTCAACGGACATCCTTTACCAGAGAATTTGCGGCTGGAATATGAATTGTGGGCAGAAAAAGTCCAATTAGGATGCTACATACTGAATTTGGAAATTAAACATTGATAGGCGTGGAGAGTGAAGAAGAGAACAGGGCAGAGCTTACAGGGTATAGATTATTCCCTATAACCTGTCACCTGTCACCTCTCCCCTAATCTCAATGCCCAATCCCTCTTAACCAAAATAACTGGGTTGGTTTCCTGGTTTCCATTTAATATTGCAACCAACACTCGGCTTTTGCTCGCTCGTAACAGGTTTACCCGCTAGCACTGCTTTAATGGCTGCGCGTAAATCTGCACCTGTTACAGGTTTACCGTTACTGGGGCGGCTATCATCTAATTGTCCCCGATAAACAAGTTGGCGTTGATCGTCAAATACAAAAAAATCTGGTGTGCAAGCTGCTGTGTAAGCCTTCGCCGTTTCCTGGCTCTCGTCATAACATAAGGTAAAATTAAACCCTTGTTCTGTTGCAAATGCTTGTAACGACTCTGGCGCATCATCTGGGTAATTTTTTGCATCGTTAGCACTAATAGCAACGATCGCTAAATCACCTGTAAAATAATCTCTTCCTAACTGCACTAATTCGTTTTGGACGTGTTTTACAAACGGGCAATGCCGACAAATAAACATTACCAATAGTGCTTTTTTATCTGCAAATGTGGAAAGTGAGGTTGCCTTTCCAGATACTACTTCCGGTAGATTAAAATCTGGCGCTTTAGTGCCTAGCGGCAACATAGTTGAAGTAGCTAAAGCCATAGTTCACCCAATATTTTTACGCTGATAACAAAGCCGTTAGTTATCAGTATATTCCATAGAATAAATAGTGATGCAGCAAGCCGATCTCTGAGGGCAATTAATCAGAGCTATTTGTCAGCGTTCCAGATTCAGTTATCTTGAAGTTATCTGTAGGGCAGTATTATTGAGGTTGTCGGTGGAGCGTAGTTTACCGCCGCAGGTAGACGCACGTGGACTCGCTACCGCTACGCTATCGCCCTGGTTCTAGAAGAGGAAAAATGCCAATGCCAGAAAAATCAGGGCTGTTCACGCCAGTTAAACTGGGTTCGCTTGACCTTCCCAACCGCATCATCATGTCTCCGATGTCCCGTCTCCGGGCAACTACTGAATGTGTACCTACCCCCCTAATGGTCGAATACTACACCCAGCGAGCTTCGGCGGGACTCATTATTACCGAAGGCACGCATCCAAGTCCAATGGGGCGAGGTTACACAAACTGTCCTGGGTTGCACAACGAGGAGCAGGTTGCAGGTTGGCGAAAAGTGACAGATGCAGTTCATGCTGCTGGAGGTCGGATATTTGTGCAACTGATGCACGCTGGACGGGTGTCGCACTCCTCCCTATTACCTAACCATGCCCGACCGATCGCACCTTCGGCTGTCCCGGTGGAGTCCGAAGAAGTTCACGTTTGGGATGGCAAAGTCCCTTTCGAGATACCCCGTCCGTTAGAGTTGTCCGAAATACCCGAAATAGTAGAGGAGTACCGCCGCTCTGCGGAACTCTCTATTGAAGCAGGTTTTGATGGTGTGGAACTTCATGCAGCAACTGGATATCTACCCAACCAGTTCCAAGTCAGCAGCTCCAACAAACGCACGGATGCCTATGGTGGCACATTGGAGAATCGAACTCGCTTCACGCTCGAAGTAGTCAATGCTCTGTGTAGCGTCCGGGGAGCGGAGCGGATTGGGGTCAAGATTGCCCCCGGCTTCACAGTTAATGACACATTTGATGACGATCCTGCCGAAACTTACACCTATGTCGCAAAAGCACTCAGTCCATTGGGTTTGGCATACTTGCACGTGGGGTATGACCGAGGTTACGCCAGAGGAACTGCACCGAGCTTTAACCCCATCGATCTCCTACGTTCCGTTTACCAAGGAACACTGATAGCTGTGGGTGGGTTTGATCGACAACGAGGTGATGAAGCAATTACAAGCGGGCGGGCTGATGCCATAGTTTTCGGGCGACTGTTCATCTCTAACCCTGACTTAGTGGATCGGCTACGGCTCAATGCCCCCCTGAGCGAAGGTGATGTCAGAACGTTCTATGGTGGTAGCGAACATGGCTACACAGACTATCAAACCCTGTCGCAACTCTATTGAGTGGCATCACAATGCCAATGCGAGTTGTGTTGCAAAAACTTTTTAAATTTAACGTGTCGCGGAAGTCCCCACCTTCAATGTACTCATAAGGTGGGGATTGTGAGCGGGGGATGAGGATTGCATCTGGGATTGATTTTTTACGCAGTAAAAACAAATACTGGATGTATGACGAATCCCTAAAATTTTCTGGTAAGATATACGCTGTCTTGACCATCAATGCCGTAAGCGAAAACCAAGCTAATAGGTATATGTTGCAAGAGAAAGATTTGGGTCTTGGGGACCAGGACTCCTGCCCTTGGAGGGAATGTCAGACCAAAAAAACTACAGAGTTTTAGAGGCTATTCCCGATGAATTGGGAAGCTCAGACTTCAGCCGTAGGCAGGTCTGAGTAGTTCACTTAGAAACCACCTTCAAAATACTTAAAGCCACCGCCTCCGCTACCTTGATACCATCGATACCAGCCGAGAGAATTCCCCCTGCATATCCCGCGCCTTCACCAGCCGGGTAAAGACCTACTGTATTTAAACTCTGATAATCCTCTTTGCGTTTAATCCGAATCGGTGATGACGTGCGGGTTTCCACTCCAGTCAACACGGCATCATCCATCGCAAATCCTTTGATTTGTTTGTCAAAAGCGGGAAGTGCTTCGCGGATGGCGGCGATCGCATAATCTGGTAAACTCTGACTCAAATCGCCCAAGTGTACCCCAGGTGTATAAGACGGTTTAACCGTACCCAATGCTATAGAGGGGCGATGGTTGAGAAAGTCACCCACCAACTGCCCTGGAGCTTCATAAGTCCCACCGCCTAATTCAAAAGCCCGTTCTTCCAAGCGCCGTTGAAAGTCAATCCCTGCTAAGGCATTTCCCGGATAATCTTCGGGTGTGATGCCCACAACGATCGCACTGTTGGCATTACGCTCATTGCGAGAGTATTGGCTCATCCCATTGGTGACAAGTCGCCCCGGTTCTGATGCAGCTGCAACTACCAAGCCCCCCGGACACATACAAAAACTATATACGGAACGACCATTTTGGCAGTGGTGAACTAGTTTGTAATCGGCAGCACCTAAAAGCTTATGACCAGCTTGAGCGCCAAAACGACATTGGTCGATGAGAGTCTGGGGATGTTCGACCCGAAAGCCGATGGAAAATGGTTTCGGCTCAATGTAAACCCCGCGTTCAAATAGCATTTGAAAGGTATCACGCGCGCTGTGCCCTACTGCCAGAACTACATGATTGCTGGCGATATATTCCCCATTGGCGAGGGTAACTCCCCGCACTTGTCCATTTTCGATGTTGATATCTTCCACCCGGCTTTCAAAGCGAATTTCGCCGCCGAGGGATTCGATTTTGGCACGCATACTTTGGACGATTCCCACCAGTTTGAAAGTGCCGATATGCGGTTTGTTGATATAGAGAATTTCTGGTGAGGCTCCGGCATTGACGAGTTCGGTTAGTACCTTGCGTCCATAATGCTGAGGATCTTTAACTTGACTGTAGAGTTTGCCATCGGAAAATGTACCCGCCCCGCCTTCACCAAACTGGGCATTAGATTCGGGGTTGAAGTCTGATTTTTTCTTCCAAAAGCCAAAAGTATCAGCAGTGCGATCGCGAACTTTTTTGCCACGTTCTAAAATGATGGGACGGAACCCCATTTGCGCCAGCATCAAACCCGCAAACAAGCCACAAGGCCCAGTACCAATCACGATGGGGCGAATCGCCAAATTGCTTGGTGCTTTTGCTACTGGGCGATAGCTCATGTCTGGCGTGGCTATCACATGAGGATCTTTTTTCAGGCGCTTGAGTAGATGGGTTTCCTGAGTTGTTTCTACATCCAGAATATAGACAAGAGCGATCTCTCCTTTCTTACGAGCATCGTAGCTACGCTTGAAGATGGAATAACCGATCAATTCTTCGTCCCTGATTTGCAGCTTTTTGAGGATGGCAGTCTCGATCTCATCTTCAGGATGATCGAGCGGGAGCTTTACTTCTGTTAGGCGTAACATAGCGACGAGAAATTCATACTGTCTATCAAAATCTTAATCAAAACCATCTTATTTTAGATTTTAAATTTTGGATTTTGGATTGAAAATTCAAAATTTAAGAATATCTGAGTGCGAATTTATGTTGAGCGGAGTCGAAACACAGCATCTCCAATAGTTGCCCTGAATTTATACTCGCTCCGCAATAAGCAAGCTACGCAAAATAAAATCAGAAATATAGATATACTTTAATCTTTAGCCCAAAATTTAACATATTTTGGGCTATTTTTATCGGATTTTTCTTAACATTCAACACTTTTGGTCTAATGGATTCTATAATGCAAGCGTTACAGACCTCTTTTGATCGCAATGACACGAGTGCAACTTGTTTATCCAAAAATTCCAGATAGCAAAAATTGTCCTTGGGAACGCTGCATAGCTTTTGAGAAATATGATGGTACAAATCTTCACTGGGTTTGGGAATTGGAACTTGGGTGGTATGCCTTTGGTACGCGTCGGGATCGGTTTGATTTAGATGATATGGGAATTGCACAATTTAACAAAGCGCATCCAGGTTTAGAAGAAGCTACTGAGATTTTTAACAGAGACTTTGCTAATCCTTTACAAACACTATTTCAAGAAAATTTAAATTATCACTATCCAGAAATTACCGTATTTACAGAGTTTTTTGGGACTAACTCCTTTGCAGGGATGCATCGAAAGGATGACCCGAAACAACTGATTCTCTTTGATGTACAAACTGAGAAATGTATTATTGCTCCCGAACAATTTCTCCGAGATTTTAGTTACCTAAACATTGCACAGGTTGTTTATCGCGGTAAGCTAACAGGTCAATTTATTGATGATATTCGAGAAGGCAAATATGGTGTATCAGAAGGTGTTATTTGTAAAGGAGGTGGGAGCGATAGTAATAACGTATGGATGGTGAAAATTAAAACATATGCTTATATGAAAAAATTACAGCAAGCTTTTAAGGATGATTGGAAGACATATTGGGAATAAAGCAAATTGCACTATCCATTTTCCCTATTCGTGCAACGGTGAATTTCTATTGCTTCCGTCCGTATGCATAAAACTTCTTCTTTCCCCCCTGCTCCTCTGCACCCAAGAGCCAAATAGGGTTTCGTCCTGTTGATACTGCGATCGCAAAACAACTACGGTAGCCCTATCTCTTCATACTCTTTTTTTGGCGAAGGTATTGCTAAAATCCAAAATTATTTGACTTTTGACTTACCCAAAGGGGCTGACAGCCGCCTCTAACATTTGTATTGTCCCAAGTTCAGCATTTATTTCCACTTCTACACCAATTGGCAAGGTAAATTTATCTTTAATATGACCAATCATGGAACCATACCAAGCAGGAATACCCAAAGGAAGTATGTGTTGTTGCAATACTTGCATTAACGTAAATGACGGTTCATCTCCAAGACTACATTTAGTACATTGCCCAAAGATAAAGCCAGCAATTTGATTTAGTATCCCAGCAGTTTTTAACTGCGTCAGCATTCTATCTATCCGGTAAACATCCTCGCCAACTTCTTCCACAAATAGGATGCTTTTGTTCCAAGGAGGTAGATAAGGTGAACCTACCATTGCTGATAGTACTGATAAGTTTCCACCTACAAGTTTACCCCTTGCCTTTCCTGGTGCGATTGTCTCCAACCGTACTTCGCTAGAATTGAGATTTTGCATAGTTACCGCTTCACCATTAAATAGGATGCGTTTAAAGTAATCTACTGTAAATTGATTCCAGGTAGACGTAGCAACTGGCCCATGAAAAGTAATCATTTGACTACGGGCATTAATTGCCAACAACAGGGTAGTAATATCGCTGTACCCGATGATAATTTTTGGATGGGAACGGATCAGCGAATAGTTGAGTAAGGGTAAAATGCGATTGCAGCCCCAACCACCACGCATAGGAATAATTGCTTTGATGGTGCGATCGCTAAACATCAAGTTTACATCATCGGCGCGATCGCTATCTTTTCCCGCTAAATAGCCATAACGGTCTAAAATATGCTTCCCCAGCTTGACTTTTAACCCTAACTGTGAAATTGATTTCCGCGCTGCTTCGATGTCTTTAGCGTCAACGATACCCGCAGGGGAAATCAATCCTACGGTATCGCCAGCTTGCAAACGGGGCGGCTTACGGGTGATGTTCTGAGATGGCTTACCTTGGGCGGTAAGTGTTGGTATTTGGGTAGCTAAGGTGGCGAGTCCACAGGCTGCAAGAAATTCCCGACGTTTGATAGTCATAACCATTCAGTTGGGGATTAGGGATTGGGATAGTAGCCCCGGGTTGGGTTGCGCTTTGCTTAACCCAACCTACAATTTTTCCTAACCCAAGTGTATTGAGTTATAGCAAGCGTAAATCATTCGTCTACAACAAAATTCCTGGCTTATTAAATAAGTCAGGCTTTGTTGGGTTGCGCTTTGCTTAGAGGTTGTTTGAAAAGTGTTTCGCTGTGACTTTAGGCACTTTAGATCCCCCCTAACCCACGCCAGTCGCTCATGGGGGAAACCCCCAGACGCTCGCGCACTCGCTAACGCTGCGCTATCGCCCTTGGCGTCTCCCCTTGGGAGAAGACCGCGCTGGCTCCCCTTAAAAAGGGGGGAACCGGAGTCAAAGTCCCCCAATTTATCGGGGGATTTAGGGGGATCTAAAACTTTTGATACCGACAAGAGGACTTTTCAAACATCCTCTTAACCCAACCTACAATTTTTCCTAACCCAAGTGTATTGAGTCATGGCAAGCGTAAATCATTCGTCTACAACAAAATTCCTGGCTTATTAAAGAAGCCAGGAATCTAAGCCTTTAGATTTTCACAAATCAAATAGGATTGCTATATGTAAATTTGGATTGACTAATTTCACTCGTGAATCATGCGGCGAAGATCGTCAAGAGGTGATTCTGGTTCAGTGATTTCTGAATTGTTGCTGTTAGTTATTTGTAAATCTTCCTCTTCAAGATAAAATTCAACGCTTATTTTAATTTTCACTTTCCCCTTTTTCCAGCTTGGAGAACCTAGTGTTAAAATTTCGCAATCTGTGCCTTTCTGAAACCAATTTCCATTCGGAGACTGTTTTCTATTTATTCCTTGCCTACTTAATTCTTGATTCAATATAGATTCTAACGTGGAGTTAAATGAGGTATCCATTGCTTGTTTAAATTTAGCAATTTTATATGTGTTGCCTCCAAAGTCCAAAACATCACCATCGTTACACTCTATTTGCTTAAATTCATCTTGCATATCAACCTCAATTTTTGAAATTTTTCTACTTTACACAAAACTGTAGTTAGTGAGCGTTTTAGCACTCACTAAAAGCTACAATTATCTCAAATATGACTTGAGATTAAAATTAAACCTCTTATACCACATCTAAAACCAAAAACTCATTCTTAGCAAACTTACCAACAGTATCAAATGAATCACCAATGACAGGTAAAAGACGATCGTATAATTGCATCGCCTGTAAACAACTATTGATACTAGAAGCTGCTGAATTATATGCTGCAATATTTTCTTCAACAACATTCAACAATCGCCGATTATTCGCAATTTTTTCTTCAGCTTCTTGTTCCAATGTTTTCTCTAAATAAGCACGTGCCTGTGGGTATTGCTGCAAAATCTCATCTGCTTGCTGATTTGCCATTGGTATCAATTGAGTTTTCAATGTTTGATTAATGGTTTGACGGAAAGATTTACGAATAGTATGAGAAACTTTTGGTTCAAAATCTAACTTCAATAACTGCCTAATTGCTGGTTCTGCTTCCACGATACTTTCAGCGTCGTAACCTTGAGAAGTTTGTGATAAAGTTTGGCGAAATTGATATATAGAAAAAGTGCCTTCATCGTAAAATCTAGGGCTTTCTCGCACAAAGCGATCGCACTCTACACTAGCTGCACTTACTAATGCTTGAGTAACTACTTTTTCTAAATTTCTGATCTCTTGTTCAATTCCACCATCATTATCTAATAAACGATACAGTTGGCGATAATATTCTGACTTGCGAATCTTTTCAACCAACCGCTGAAAATAATTTGCAACTACTTGCTGAGAAGATTCAACCAAAATATCTTCTAATTGATTTGCTAAGTAATAAAATGCCTCTACTAAAATAGCAATTAAAGGTGCGGTAGCGTTGCGAGGATGGCTAATGGTTGCACGTCGATAAGCAGAAGCTACAGAAAATGTATCTAGCAATTCATCTAAGCGGCGAATCATTCGTGATTGCAATTGCTTAAAATCTGCTTCAAAAGCATCACAAGAATTATTAATTACATGATTAACTTCTTCTTTTATATGCTCGCTAAATTCTCTCCCAATTTGCTGGAGTTGCTGATTTAGACGTTGTAACTCTTGCGCCTTCATTGTCTCAATTTCTTGGGGCTGACTATCTAAATCGCGTTGGATACTCTGATAATGTTTTTTGAGCTTAATACAAACATCTTCCAAATCATCAGCAAGATTTTTAAATAATTGTGGACGCTTTTCTTCGGTAAGATAGCGAGTAATAGCTGTACGAAATTCTTCAGTTCCACTATCTTGAATTAACTGTTCTATCAGTTCATTTCCCCACTCTCCCAGAATCCGCACATAATTTTGATTTGGAGTTTCAAAGCCGTTCACAGAAACACGGAATCTACTGGAAGATAGCTTTTCTGAATTTACACAGTAGTTGTTAAACGCATAGACAAATTGTGGAGTTTCTTCTTTACCATCTAAACCTTTAATACTTTCTGCAAAAACAGAATCTAAACCAAATCTATCTTGTGGGTTTGTCTGTCTAATCTGACTACCATAAAATCCTAATAATCCACTGGTTTTATAAACCTTCCTGGAATTGGCAAATTGCCCACTAATTAAATCGTCTAATCGTTGCCGTAGCTGGGTATTATACCAAGTTTCATCGATCCGGTTGAAGACATAGAAAACGCGATCGCGTACTCCCCCATTCTCGCGCATTAATTCTAAAAGTTCGGTTTCTTCTTTTGTCATGTCACCCGCCGAAGCAGATTTTAGCACACACACCACCGCCGAAGTATCAGGATGTTGAATTTTGGCATAAGTTAGTTGGGCATCTTTCTCTACTGGCGCATCTATCCCAGGTGTGTCAATAATTACATTACCATCTTGTAGCAAAGGATGATTACAGTAATATTCTATTCGCTTCAACACGGCACTATTACTACCACGGCGGGCATATCCAGCCGCTTCCTTAAGGTTAGAAAAGTTAAATTGCTCCATTGAATATGTAGCATTATTAACCGTGTAGATGCGATCGCGGTTTGCCATATATCCCTCTAGCAACAACATTAACGCCTTCGCCTGTTTTGCACGTTCTGATTTACTCTCACCACCCTCCTGTTGAATAATCGCTTCAGAACCTTGACGTAGCAGGTTAATTACCTCGGCTTGGTTAATATTAGTGACTGTCTGAAATCCTAGTTGCTGACACAAAGAAACTGCTTGTTCTCGAATTTCGGCTTCACTTAAAAACGTCAAAACAACACGTTCTTTATCTACTTCTGCATACTCGATTTTGCATTCTGTACCTGTAGCGTGTCCCTCTGCACTGTAGAGTAATTCCCTTTCTAATAGTGCATTGATTAGCATTGATTTCCCAGCACTAAAAGCACCTGCAAATACAATTTCAAACTTCGGAGAAATCGCCTTACTTAAAGAAGTTCGTATATGTGTAATATCTTGGGAACGTAGCGTTGGTTCTTGTTGTAAAAGTTGTAATATAGATTCAACCCGATCTTTCAAACTTTGGCACTGAAGCGGTAAATCTGACATATTCAGCATCCTGACAATATTTATGTATATCTTAGTAATATTTATTATTTTGATGGTTCAGTAAAATCCCTGAGAATTTCACTATGCTTTAGCTGCTGGATAATCTCTACGCCCCTACTTAGAACACGGAACTTCAAGCATAAAACCTTAAAGCCCACTCGCTGACTAACAACAAATAAACACAGGATAAAATTATGGCTAATTCATCATTCAACCTGCTTAACCTCCAGGGCGAACGCATCTTATTTACTAATAAAAACTAAGAAAGATTTCAAAATGACATAAATAATTGTAGAAATTGAGTGAATAATAAACAAAATAAATCAAATATTTTCTCAAGTTGTGAATTAGCTTATCTTGAACTGAACGGCTATTCATTAATACTAAAAATATTCAATTATGGGGTAAATAAAAGCATATTTATCGAGAGAATAAATAAACCTTTCATATAAAACATTCAATTCAAGTTTTGATATACTGTTTTAAGCTAACGCTAAAACACTTAATAAATAGTTGTTATCCATCGCGGCGAGAAACTGTTTATTTTTGATTCCTCGTTTGACTCGCTTCTCTTTACCTAAAAGATTGACTGCAATTTACCGTAATACTGCAAAATTCTGTGGAGCATTGTCTTTCCTAATCCGGCAGTCATCTTCTTTTAAAGCAACATCCAACACCCAATGTAATGAGTTTTCTATACCCCAATGGCTACGAACAGCATTAGAAAATTCTTCAGCATTCTTGATAAGGCTACTAATGAAATAACGAGTTTCGACTGTTGTTTTACCATCCGATAAGCAGATGGACTCTACCATCCCAACACTGCTAAACTTTGACCACACTGAATCTGGATCAAGTTGTAACCCAATTCCAGCTAACATTACGTAATTGCGAATTTCATGACGACCATGCCCTGTTTCTTCTGTCGTTATGATATCCATTAAGTTATGCCGCTTCGTTCGATCTATTCGTGGGTCTTCTATTCCCAAAAAATGGTCAGCAATTGTGATTTTTGGCTTCAGCTTCATAGAGAGGAGAATAAGAGCGTAATTCTTCTTTGGAGCTTTTATGAGAATATCACGTTCTTTAATGGCAACGGTCGGTTGCCTCTAACCCACCCACCCCCATCATAATGATTATCATTCCTTTGCTAATTGATGTTTAACTTTCTAAAAGTACTATGGGGTCTAGCTTCTGGTGCTTTCTACTTTTATCTATGCTCATCAATATTTAGATGCGTTTGCCCTGGTTATGGATGGAAGAAACAAGTCAAATCCTCTTGCTTTCTGCCTCCTGCCTTGTTTCTTGAAAGAGGGATAATTGAACAAACTAAATGTTGTGCTTTATATTCTTCTTTTAATTTGTGCGAATAGAAACACTGGTGTAATATCTTGAATACTACCTTCATTAACGGCAAGTATTTTATACTTGAATTTGGCTGTAATTCCCCTAATTTTTTGATTTCTTCTGAGCTATTTTAGGTTCCAAATTAGAGTAATTTACAGTTCTAAAAAGTATAAGTGCCTGCTAGAGCTTAATTTATTTCCACACCTTTAAGTCTTTATCATAGTGGTAGGTCAAGCCGTTCCTAGTAGTGATAGACTCACCTTTACTTGCCTTACTTCTAATCGTCTTAATGGAATAGAAGGTTAATTCAGTGATTTCTTTATGAGAAAGTTCTACACTTTTAGATTTTTGAGTCAATATCTCTGATTGATTTTGGGATTCATTATTAGGCAAACTGTCTATAGGAAGGCGAGTATTTTCAGTAGAGTTCTGGGTAATTATTTTTTGATTTTGATAATCTTGCACTGTCAAAAGTTGCCAACTGGAATCTTGTGAAAGTTCCAGAACCCATTGATGATAATTAAATAGACTTTCTCTATGCCCAACGCTAATAAATGTTGTTTTCGTTGCTTGTAACTGTTGATATAAACTTCCTTCATTTTTTAAATCTAAAGCACTTGTTGCTTCATCTAATATGGTGAACCTTGGATGAGTAACTAATAAGCGTGCGAAAGCAAGGCGTTGTTGTTCTCCCAATGACAATATATTCTCCCAAGGAACTTCTGTATCAAAGCCTTCAACTCGACTTAGCAAATTTTGCAGATTAACTTGTCGCAAAACTTCTTTGAGTTCTGCGTCAGTCATTTGGCGATTAGTTTTAGGATAGAGTAACTGTTCGCGCAAAGTACCCAAAATGATATAAGGACGTTGGGGCAAAAACAACACTTCTTCTAGGGGAGGTCGCACCAGACGACCTTTCCCCGCATTCCACAAACCTGCGATCGCTCTTAACAAAGAACTTTTACCTCGACCACTAGGCCCCACAATCAATAAACCTTCTCCAGGCTGAACAGCAAGTGATAAGTCTTCGACAATCACCTGTTCATAGTTGGGTGTTTGTAAAGTGACATTTTCAAAAGCGAGATGGTTTTCTTCTATTGTCTTAATTGTACTGACATTTTCTGGTTCTTCAGTTACTTCTTGTAGCGCATCTGAAAAATCAGATAACCGTTTAACGTAACTAGAAAAACGTCCAGAAGTTCCAAATTCATTAATCAATTCTGCCAAAGCATTAGCAAACAAGCTACAGGCTAAAGAAGCTTGGCTAATTTCTCCAAATCCCATTTCACCTCTAATATCTAAAGGACCAAATATAATAATGGGAAATATTTGGATTACAGCTTGATAACCTCTATTAAAGATGTCTTTATTTCTTTCCCAAACTATCTTACGTTTGACAGTTTTTATCAAATTATTAAATCGGCGTTGAATGATATTTGATTCTTGGTTTTCTCCTTGAAAGAAAGCTATTGATTCAGCATGAGTGCGAACATGAGTCAGCGCATAATTGTAGTCAGCTTTCAATTCGAGTTCTTCTTGATTAATTTTATTAAATTCTTGAGTCAAGTAAACGGCAATTAAATTACCTATGATTGTATAAGCCACTAAAATGATTGCTACTTGCTGAGAAATCGACCAAAGAATTATTAAAAAAGCTATCATTTCTAGTATTTTCTCTAAAAAAGTAGCTGAAAAATTGAGCGCGCTATTGGCAATAGGTTCGATTTCTTGAGATAAACGTTGATCTGGATTATCTATGTCAGATGTAAAATTTATTTTATAATAAGCTCGGTTGCTGAAATATTTTGCTAAGACGTGATTATTGAGCCATTGATACCAATCTAGAGCGATTTGTTTTCTGACAAATTTGGTAAACCCTACCAAGAATGTTACAAAGACAAGAGCTATACTGTAAATCCATAATGTATTAAAAAATTTAGTAAAATCTTTTTCTTTAGTGATGATATCGATTAAATCACGGCTAATAAAACTATTAAAAACACTTAAACTTACGAGAGTGATGATTAATAAAATTAGGAGAATTAGCATCCCCCATGCGCGAATCACATCTGAAAATGCTCTTTCTCCTGGCGAGGTTGGATACCAGTAAGCTCCTGCGATCGCTTTTACATCTTCCCAAAATTGAATAAAAGCTGAAAAAGAATTTGTTGAAGGTTGATTTTGGACAACTTGAGTTTGCATATTTTGGAAACAAAATAAATTTTTTTGCGCTAAATAATTAAGTACTGAGCATTGAGTCAAAAAATTCAGCACTCGGTACTAGGAAGCATATTTGCAATTAGATGTCGGCTTGCTCTATCAAAGCTTTTAACCGTTCGGCTAAAACCTGAACATGAGGTTGAATCATCATTGTGGTATGGTTCCCTGGGACAAATTGGACATCCACAGGTTCGGCAGAAAACTTGTTCCAGCCCCAAGCCGAATCCTGCAAAATTTCAGAAGGTAATTCACTGATAGGTTCTTCAACAGAAGCTTTGCTGGAGCGCAACAGAGCAATTCGGGTTGGATAAACCTGTTGTGGCACATAAGTCATAAGAGAGTTAGTCTTAAGAACTTGCACTAGATTGTTAAGCTGCGTACTATCAGCATCGGGAGGCAGGATATCAACCATTTTTAAACGCTGTAAAACGTGTTCTAGTTGCTCCTCCCAAACGAAAGATTGAAGAGTATCTTCAGAAAAATCCAAGTTCTTTCCTAAGAAACGTTCTATTGATCTGGCAAACTCAGCCAGCCATCTAGCATCATCCCAATCAAAACCTATTGGCTTTTGCTGATCGAAAGGTGCTGTACTATCAAGAATGGCAACCAAAGCAACCTCATGTCCCTTGTGAAGTAACTGTTGAGCCATTTCAAAGGCTACTTTACCTCCAAAAGAATGCCCTGCTAAAAGATACGGCCCTTGTGGTTGCACAACCTGTAGTGCTTGAATGTACTGGGCAGCTATATCCTCAACTTGGTTCAGGGCTACAAAACTATTTGCTTGGAAACTGTAAAATGGTTGGTCTTGTCCCAGATAACGGGCTAAATTATACAAGTAGAAAGGAGTTCCACCGGCTCCTGGAAGGCAAAACAAAGGTTGTTTAGAACCATTCGGTTGAATTGCTATTAAACAAGATTCACTAGAGTAATCCGAATCCTTTTGTACAACTGTTGCCAACTGTTCAATAGTGGGATTTTGCAAAAAGGTTGCTAAGGAAATATCTTTACCAAACTGCTGTTTAATTTGAGCCATTAAGTAGAGAGCTACAAGGGAATGACCACCAAGGTCAAAAAAGTTATCTTGTACTCCTGCCTTGTCAATTTTGAGAATCTTTAACCACAGTTGAGCTAGTTGCAGTTCTAAATGGTTACGAGGTGCAACAAATGTATCTGAATTACTGGTACTAGAAGGTGCTTTTAAAGCACGACGGTCTATTTTGCCGTTAGGAGTTAGTAGTAGTGATTCTAGGAAAACAAAAGCGTTGGGTATCATATAGTCTGGCAGCTTTGTTTTCAGGCATTGTCGCAGTTCGTTGCTTGTTAGTATCACCTCTTTTTGCAGCACAATGTAGGCAACTAAGAGTTTATCACCTGGGGTATCTTCACGAACGATGACACAACATACTTGCACTTCATCATGTTGGCTTAGTACTGCTTCAATCTCACCCAACTCGATTCGGAAACCCCGTACCTTAACCTGATTGTCAATGCGTCCTAAGTATTCGATATTACCATCACTTAAGTAGCAGGCTAAGTCTCCAGTTTTGTATAAGCGGGAATTTGGGTCAGCGCTAAACGGGTTGGGAAGAAATTTCTCGTTGGTCAATTCTGGACGATTCAGGTAGCCTTGTGCCAAACAGTTACCACCAATGTATAACTCTCCTGGTACACCCACGGGTACTGGTTGTAGGTGGGAGTCAAGAATGTAGACAGTTTTGTTAATTACAGGACGACCGATAGGAACTGTTGTCAGATTGGTGTCCCCATTAAAGCGGGGAGGAATGTCAAACATGGTAGCTGTGATAGTTGCTTCCGTGGGGCCATAAGCATTGAGCAGCCGAACACCAGACATAGGAAGTTGTTGCCAAAGCGAAACATATTCGGGTAGCATTGCTTCTCCACCAACAGGAACAAGTCTTAGTTGACTATTTTCATTTGGTACTTCTGTTGTCACCCACTCTTTAACCAATTGTTGCCAATAGGCTGTCGGGAGATTAATAACGGTAAGTCCAAAATCCAAAATTATTTTATGTAACTCTGTCGGAGTCCACACATCTGAACCTCGCACTAGCAAGGTAGCGCCAACCATTAGGGGAAGAAATATCTGCTCTAATGAAGGATCGAAGTTGATTGAGGAAAACTGGAGTACACGATCGCTCGGCACAAGTTCAAAAGCCTCTTGCATAATACAGCAGTGGTTGGCGATCGCACTATGCTGGATCATCACCCCTTTGGGTCTGCCTGTAGAACCAGAGGTATAAATTACATAAGCCAAGTTAGTTACTTGCACACCGCTAATGGGATTTTCCTGGGTATGCTCAGAGATTAGATGCCAGTCAGTATCCAAGCAAACAAGCTGCGTTTGATGGTAAGGTAGTCTTTCCACAAGATGCTGCTGAGTTATTAGCACCCTCACTTGAGCATCTTCTAACATAAAGCTCAAGCGGTCTTGGGGATAGCTTGGATCAAGTGGCACATAAGCTCCACCCGCTTTGAGAATGCCAAGT
Source organism: Nostoc sp. (assembly GCF_036917235.1). Lineage (GTDB taxonomy): Bacteria > Cyanobacteriota > Cyanobacteriia > Cyanobacteriales > Nostocaceae > Nostoc. Next base: position 33,966 of record NZ_JBALDU010000109.1, on the reverse strand, counting down.
AATCCCACCAGCATATCTAATGAACGTTCCACACACAAACCGACCAGCACATCTGCTCTCACACCCAATGAGCGCAAGTAATGCGCCAACTGGTTAGCCCGATAATTTAACTGCTGGTAAGTCAGTTGTTGATTGTCACATACCACTGCTACTGCATCCGGGGTACGCTCAACCTGGGCTGCAAACAACTCATGGATACACTTATCTGGAGAGTAATCTGCTTGAGTATGGTTCCACTCCACTAATAACTGGTGTTGCTCTTGTTTAGAAACAAGAGAGTGCAACTCATAGCTTGCTTGTGGCTGCTTTGCCATTGCCACCAAAGCGTTGAGATAGTATTCACCAATTCTATTAATTTGTTCAGGGCATAACTTTAACGCATCGTACTGAAGTCGCAGTTCTACTTCAGATGACTTAGGATTTACACTGAATTGAGCAGCAAAAGTGAAATTGGTTTGTTCAAAAAACTTGACACCCAGTAGTTGCAAATTATCCAGTCCCAACACCTGCTGGTAGACATGAAAATGCACAAAGTTAAACGCAGTCTCAAACAGAGGCTCACCACCCAAATTCCTTTGGATTTGGGCCAGTGGATAGCGACGGTGGGGCAACATTTCTCGTTCGGCGGCAAACACTTGCCGTACTAAATCTATCCATCTGCCCCCAGTCAATTCCAGGCGGAATGGCAGAGTATTGAGGAATAGTCCCAGGACTCGCTCACCATCGCTTTGTTCTGGTCGCCCGTTGGCTACTAAACCCGTGAGTACGTCTGACTGACCACCCAGAAGATTTAAAACTCGCAAATGAGCAGCCAACAGCACACTCTTGAGGGGAACTTCTGCGGATTGAGCCAATTGTTTTAAGGCTTCAGAAATTTGCGGAGATAAAGTTACATCTTGTATACCAACTTCTCGAACATCGGTATCTGTTGATTTAAAAGACCAGCGAGGCATTTTAGTGAAAGTACTATCATGTAACTTTTCACTCCAGTATTGCTGAGTTGTCGATGAAGCGATCGCTTGTTGCTCCAAGGCAACAAAATCCCGATATGCAATACTTAATTTTGGCGATACATAATCGACTTGTTTGCTTAAAAGTGATAAATAACGGCTAAACAACTCAGTCATCATTGAAGAAACACTCCACCCGTCCAGAATAGCGTGGTGGCAACTCAAAGTGAGATTAAATGTCTCCTGTGTACGGCGAAAAACAAAAAAGCGTAATAAGGGAGGATTATTCCAATCGAAATGCCGTTTCTTTTCGGCTTCAAACCAAGCAGCTAAGGCAACTTCTTGCTGGGAATGATTCAAATGACACCAATCTTCCACCTGTAAGGGAAGCTCAACTTGTTGATGCACCAGTTGCAACGGAATACTGAAGTTACTCAGATCGAATGAAGTTCGCAGTACAGCATGATGATTGATTAAATCTTGGACAGCGACTTGCAACAGTTGGACATCAAGATAGGTTTTGAGATGGAAGCTGCTAATTTCGTGATATAATTCGCTATCTTTGTTGTACTCACTATAGTAGAGCATTCCCATTTGCAGCATAGCCAGGGGATAGGCATCTTCTACACCATCAGGTAAGCTTTGTTTGTCTGCCGTTGAAATCAGGCTAAATGGTTGAGTTGATGATACTTGTGTAAGATTCTGCTCTTGGGTTTTGAGTTCTTGAACTAACTGGGAAATTGTTTGATGTTGGAATAGCTGTTGTACTGAGAAGCTTAAACCTTGTTCTTTAGCTTCCGACAGTACTTGAATGCTACGAATAGAATCTCCACTTAAAGCGAAGAAATTATCATTAATACCAACTTGCTCAACGCCGAGAACCTTAGCCCAAATAGCGGCTAAGATTTTTTCTTCTCTTGTGCTGGGCGCGACAAGAACATCTTCTAGTTCTGGTCTAGCGCTGTCAGGTACAGGCAAAGCGCGACGGTCTACTTTACCATTTGCTGTCAGTGGTAGGGCTTCCAATTGTACAAAAGCACTTGGCACCATGTAGCTTGGCAGTTGATTGCTGAGGAAGCGACGTAGTTCTGCGGTTGTGAGAGATTGTTCCGCCTGCGGTACTACATAAGCAACTAAACGTTTGTCACCCGGTTCATCCTCTCGCACCACCACAACGCTTTCCCATACGTCTGGATGAGAAGCCAATAATGCCTCAATTTCTCCCAACTCGATGCGGAAACCGCGAATTTTGACTTGGTTATCTATGCGCCCTAAATACTCTAACTCGCCATTGGGCAAATAACGTGCCTTATCCCCTGTTTTATATAAGTGCTGAGTGCTGTTAGCGGTAGCGGGGCGTTTAGCCCGTGCTGAGTGCTGAGTATAGTTTTCTCCTCTGCCTTCTGCCTCCTGCCTCCTGCCTCCTGCCTTCTCAAAGGGGTTAGAGATAAACCTTTGTTGCGTCAGTTCAGAACGATTGAGATAGCCACACGTTACCCCAGCACCGCCAACATACATCTCGCCCCCGACACCAATTGGTACTGGATGAAGATGTTCATCTAGTACATACACCTGTAAATCGGGTATGGGACGACCAATAACACTTGCCGTACTTTGCAAATCAGCTTTACTCAACGGGCGATAAGTGACGTGTACGGTGGTTTCTGTAATCCCGTACATATTTACTAATTGAGGTAAGGTGTCACCGTGGCGCTCAAACCAAGGTTGCAAACTCCCCAGTTCTAACGCTTCTCCGCCGAAAATGACAAAGCGTAAGCTTAAGTCTCCAGCAGTTACCATTGACTGTTCGGCTTGAATTAATTGACGGAAGGCGGAAGGTGTTTGATTAAGAACGGTAACTTTTTCTTGAGCTAATAACTGGTAGAAAGATTCAGGCGATCGCGTCACTAAATACGGTACGATTATCAATCGCCCACCATATAGCAATGCACCCCAAATTTCCCAGACGGAGAAATCGAAGGCGTAAGAGTGGAATAATGTCCACACATCATCAGAATTGAATTTATACCAAGCGTCTGTCGCTGCAAATAGACGAACTACATTATTGTGGTTAACTAAAGTGCCTTTTGGTTGACCTGTAGAGCCTGATGTGTAAATGACATAAGCTAAGTTATCAGTTGTCAAATCACTAATGGGATTATCTTGACTTTCAGTATATATATTTTCCCAGTTCGTATCTAAGCAGACTACACGCGCCCCATGTTCTGGCAGTCCAGCAAGCAATTTCTCTTGACTCAACAGTATCGGCACTTGTGAATCATTCAGCATATAAGCCAAGCGTTCTTGGGGATATGTTGGATCTAAAGGTACATAAGCCCCACCCGCTTTGAGAATTGCCAAGAGTCCTACCACCATTTCCAGTGAGCGTTCCACGCACAAACCGACCAGTACATCGGCTCCCACGCCCAAAGACTTGAGGTAATGCGCTACTTGGTTAGCACGAGTGTTTAATTCCCAGTATGTAAGTTGTTGATTTTCAAATACAACTGCTACAGCATCCGGTGTACGCTCTACTTGCTCCTCAAATAACTGATGGATGCACTTATCTACTGAATAATCGACGTTTGTATCGTTCCACTCGACAATTAACTGTTGTTTCTCAGATGGTGTCAGCAGGGGCAATTGGGAAATCTGTGCTTCTGGACTACTAACAATACCTTCTAGCAATGTTTGGAAATGACCTAACATTCGAGCGATCGCTGCATCATCAAATCGGCTAGTATCGTAGCTAATCTTCACCAACAATTGCTCACGAGCGATCGCCACTACAGTTAAAGGATAATTGGTTTGTTCAATGCCATGAATATTATCTAGATCAAAACCGTAATTGTGCGATTGCATTGTCGCATCAACTGGATAATTCTCGAAGACAACAATACTCTCGAACAAAGACATTCCCCTCTTAACTTCACTAAGACCCTGAATATCTGCCAAGGAACTATATGAGTATTGCTCAGACTCAACTTGCTGCGCCTGTAAATCCTTCAACAAATCTAGCAGTTGGGTGTCTGCTGAAACTTGAACTCGCACTGGCAACGTGTTGATAAATAGCCCCACCATCGACTCAACACCCACTAAAGATGGCGGACGACCAGATACAGTAGCCCCAAACACTACATCTGTTTCTTGGCTGTAGCGACACAACAGTATTGCCCAAGTTGCCTGTACCAAATTACTAATTGTTAATTGATGCTGTCGTGCAAAAGACCCAATTGCGGCTGTGGCTGGGACGGTTAATTGAAATTGCTGTTCGCTATAGCTAACTTTGCCATTTTCCTGATTTGGCAGCAGTTTATCCACCGTTAAGGGGGTGGGAGCGGTAAAACCTTGGAGTTTTTGCTTCCAGTATTTTTCAGCTAGAGCTAAGTCTTGCTTCTGTAGCCAAGCGATATAGTTGCGGTAGTTTGCAGTTGATTGATAGTGTAAACCTTCACCCTGAGAAATTGCTTTATAAAAATACAGCAGGTCTTTGAAAACCAAAGGTAACGACCAGCCATCAAGCAATAAATGATGATGACTCCAAACAAACTGATAACTATTAGCACTCAACTGAATTAGATGAAGGCGCATTAGTGGCGCTTGAGACAATTGAAAACCTTGCTGTCGCTGTGACTGTAAGAAAAACTCTAATTGCTGTTGCTGTTCTTGTGCTGATAGCTTTTGCCAGTTATAGACCTCTACATTAACTTTGACCTGGCGATATACAACTTGTAGGTGCTGGGCTAGTTGCTCCCAAACAAAACCAGTCCGCAAGATTGAATACTTTGATACTACCTGCTGCCAAGCTTTTTCAAATGCTGTAATATCCAAATTTCCGGTCAAAGTGCAAATTACTTGCTCAAAATATACTCCTGAGTCTGGAGCATATAAACTCTCAAACAGCATACCCTGTTGCATGGGAGAGAGCGGATAAATATCCTCAATATTTTGCCAGTTAGTTTGTAGTCCTTGTTTCAATGCTGGGCTGGCTAAGAGTTGGTCTAGTTTTTGTTGTTCAAGCTTAACTAATGGAAAATCTGAAGGTGTATAACCGCCGTTTTGTGGATCTAAACAATGGGCAATTAGTTCTCGTAATGTTTTGACAAATTCTTGTGCTAAATTCTCTATTGTCGTTTGCTGATGGACATTTGTACTGTAAATCCAATTTATTTGCAGCCTTTTTCCAGCAATAATGCTGTTGATGTCTAGGAGATGAGCGCGGTTATTATCTAAACTATGATCAACTCCAGCCGACTCACTAGCTAACTGCATCCAAGCAGATGTATTCAGAACTTGATCGAATTGACCCAAATAATTAAAGCTGATTTGGGCTTGCGGCAATGCCTGTAGTTTAGTAAAGATTTCTGCATCTTGGCTCAGATAATGCAATAAGCCGTAGCCAATTCCTTTGTTAGGAATAGCGCGTAGTTGTTCTTTGACAGATTTTAAAGCATCTGCTGGATTTTCTGCTGCTCCCATTTCCACAAGCACAGGGAAGATGGTTGTAAACCAACCGACAGTGCGTGATAAATCGACACCATCAACAATATCTTCCCGCCCATGACCTTCTAAGTTAAAAAGTACAGAGCTTGATTGATTCCATCTGCTCAAAACTAACGCCAAGACAGTTAGTAATATATCGTTAATTTGAGTGTTGTAAGCCTTTGGCACATCTTGCAGTAAAGCACGAGTTTCAGCCTCATTTAAAGACACTAATACTGTATTGGCAGATGCAACCGTGTTTGCCCCTTTTATATAGTCAACCGGAATGGAAAGAACGGCGGAGCGAGAGCCATTTAACCAATAACCTACTTCAGATTTGAGAATTTCTGACTGTGCATATTGAGTTAATTTCTCAGACCAATCCTTGAAAGAAGTTGTCTTGGCAGGCAGCACAACTGCTTTACCTTGGGCAAGTTGCTGGTAAGCTGTTTGCAAATCCTCTAATAAAATCCGCCAAGAAACGCCGTCAATTACCAAGTGGTGAATGACAATGAGTACTCGCGTTCTTTTGTCAATACCTAGATGGAAAAAGGCAACTTGCACTAAATTTGCTGACAGATTTAAACTCGCTTGAAGAGAAGCGGCTTTATCTTCAATTGCGGCTTGTTGCTCACTTTCTGGAAGTGTCGATAAGTCTATGTAAGAGAAAGCAACACTATCATTCGGAGCAGAGTAAATCTGTTGCCAAGTAGAGTTAGACTGTGTAAAACGCAAGCGCAGAGCATCATGATGTACCAGCAATTGCTGTAATGCTTGCTTTAATAACTCTGCTTTGAGGTCAGATGATACTGAGAGGAGAAATGCTTGATTAAAGTGGTGCGGCTGGGAGAGATTTTGCTCAAAGAACCAGTGTTGAATTGGTGTTAGAGGTAATGTTCCTGTGACTAATCCTTGTTCTACCTCGATCGCCTTGATTGTATCTGCTACTGCTGCCAATTGAGCGATCGTCTGATTACCAAACAATTGCTTGAGACTGAGTTGCAGCCCTGCTTGCTTTGCTTTTGTCAGAATTTGAATACTGAGAATGGAATCTCCACCGAGTGCAAAAAAGTTATCGTGAATACTTACTTCCTTTACTCTCAGAACTTCTGCCCAAATCTGCGTTAGTATTTCTTCAATTTGATTACGTGGAGCTACAAAACTGTCTTCTGATAATCCAAGTGAGTTTGGTTCAGGCAAAGCGCGACGGTCTATCTTGCCGTTGGGAGTTAAAGGTAAAGACTCCAGGATAACGAAAGTATGTGGCACCATGTACTGTGGCAGATGCCCAGAGAGGAAGGATCGCAACTGGCTAATCGAGAGTTCAAAACCCTGCTTCGGTACTACGTAGGCGACGAGGCGTTTATCCCCAGGGTTATCTTCACGAGCGATAATACAGGATGCTTGCAAATCGCTATGCTGGCTCAATACCGCTTCAATTTCCCCTAACTCAATGCGGAAGCCACGAATTTTTACTTGATTATCGATGCGTCCCAGGTATTCAATATTACCATCTGGTAAATAGCGTACTAAATCTCCGGTTTTGTAGAGACGAACGCTACCAAACGGGTTAAGAATAAATTTCTCTTGTGTTAATTCTGGTCGGTTGAGGTAGCCGCGAGCCAATCCCGCACCACCGATATGTAACTCTCCTGGGATACCTACGGCAACTGGCTGTAGATATTGGTCAAGAATGTAAATTTGCGTGTTAGAGATTGGGCGACCGATGGTTGGTGAAGTGGTTGCCCCTTTTTCTATCAAGCTAAATGTCGAGTAAGTGGTGTCTTCTGAAGGGCCATAGAGATTGAATACACGCTTGACTTGACTGCGCTGATAAATTTGCTGCACAAGTTGATTTTGCAGAGGTTCACCAGCTAAATTAACTGTGCATACCTGCTGTGGTAAATTATCATCTCGAATTAACTGTGCGATCGCAGAAGGAACAGTATTAATCAGAGTAACTTGGTTGGCAGCACTCATGGTGGATAAGTGCAAAGCATTTTCAGCTAAGATGACTTTTCCACCCACGCACAGAGTTACAAACAACTCAAAAACTGAGAGGTCAAAACAAATAGAGGTAGAAGCTAAGACACCAGCAAGTTCTTCTTTTGTAAAAACCTCTTTTGCCCAACTTACTAAAGCAACTGGACTGTGATGCTCAATGGCAACTGCCTTTGGTCTACCTGTAGAACCGGAGGTATAAAGTACATAAGCTAGGTTTGATGCTTTGACTTCGCTAATGTTAGGAATTTCGCTGGCTTGGTCAAGTTGATAACCATCAGTATCCAAATAGACAATGTGAGCTTTATGCTCAGGTAGCTTCAGGGCGAGATGCTGTTGCGTCAGCAATACTGGAACTTGAGCATCTTCTAACATGAAGCGCAGACGCTCAGTAGGATAATCAGGATCGAGTGGCACATAAGCTCCACCCGCCTTGAGAATACCCAGTAGCCCCACAACCATTTCTATGGAGCGATTGATACAAATACCTACTAGCACATCTGCTTTCACACCCAATGAGCGCAAGTAATGCGCCAGTTGATTAGCGCGAGTGTTTAGCTGCTGGTAGGTCAGTTGTTCGCCTTCAAACACAACTGCTACTGCATCCGGGGTACTCAAATACTGCTCCTCAAATAACTGATGGATACACTTATCAGAGGGATAATCTGCCTGAGTATGATTCCACTCAACAAGTAACTGTCGTTGCTCAACTTCTGTCAGCAAAGGTAATTGCGAAATCGGCTCTTGGGGGTTAGCAACAATACCTTCGAGCAATGTGACAAAATGACCAGTCAATCGCTCAATGGTGGAAGCATCAAATAAATCAGTGTTGTATTCCCATGCACCCGCCAGTCCAGTGGGGGTGTTCTCCATTCCTAAAGTCAAATCAAATTTAGCTGTTGCACTTTCTACCACCAGTGGACTGACAGTTAACCCAGCCAACTCTAATTGAGACTTAGACGAGTTCTCAAGCACAAACATCACTTGAAATAAGGGCGCATGGCTGAGATCCCGTTCTGGCTGCAACGCCTCTATTAGCATTTCAAAAGGTAAATCCTGATGGGTGTATGCATCTATAGCCATTTCCCGAACACGAGCTAGTAACTTGCTAAAGCTAGGATTGCCTGAGACATTAGTACGCCAAACTAAGGTATTGACAAAAAAGCCAATTAACCCTTCTAACTCAGAGCGATCGCGGTTGGCGATCGGCGAGCCAACTAAAATATCTTCTTGTCCTGTGTAGCGATAAAGTAGAGTATCAAACGCTGCCAACAGGGTCATAAAGAGGGTACAACCTTGCTCCTGGCTAAGTTTTTTCAGTTTTTCAGTTAACTCAATAGAGAGTGCAAACTTTTGATATGTGCCAGCAAAGGTTTGCACAGCAGGTCTAGGTCGGTCTGTGGGCAGTGCTAATAAAGTTGATGCACCTGTCAATTGTTTTTGCCAGTAATCCAACTGACTTTGGAGTACATCACCTTGCAACCAATCTCTTTGCCACAGTGCAAAGTCTGCATACTGAATTGGTAGTGGCGTTAGGGGTGTTGGCTGACCTTGAGAATAAGCATTGTAAAGCAATGCGAGTTCTTGGACAAATACACCCATTGACCAGCCATCCGAGACAATGTGGTGCATACATACTAATAAGGCATGTTCTGTCTTGGACAGCACTATTAATGTTGCTCGAACTAATGCTTGTGTTGCCAATTCAAACGGTTGAGTAGCTTGTTGTTGCGCTAATTGTTGTGCCGCTATTTCTTGTTCGGCGATAGATAAATGCTGTAAGTCAATAACTGATACTGTCCAATTCGTTTGTGTTTGAATGATTTGAGTTGGTTTTCCATCAACTACGATGAAGTTGGTGTGCAAGGCTTCGTGACGAGCAATTATTTCTTGTAAGCTTTGTTCTAAGGCAGATCGATTGAGAGTCCCAACAATACGTAAAGCTATGGGGATGTTGTATAAGGCAGTATTTGGCTCGAACTGGTCTAAAAACCATAGCCGTGTTTGGGCATAAGATAGTGGTAATTCTGCATCTTTTGCCCGCCTCAAGATAGGTGGGGAAGTCAGTTCTAAATCTTGTTGCTGTAACTGCCCAATCAGATGCGCCAATTCGATTAGTGTTGCTGTGGCAAACAGTTCGCGTAATGGTAGTTCGACTTTGAAAATGTTGCGGATACGTGAAAGCACTTGTGTTGCTAGTAGCGAATGTCCGCCAAGTTCAAAGAAGTTATCATGAATGCCCACTTGCTCAACTTTCAGCACTTGCGCCCAAATTTGTGCCAGCATTTCTTCAACGGGTGTGCGCGGGGCAACATACAATTCTCGTAGTGTGCCGTCTAAGTCTGGTTTTGGCAAGGCACGGCGATCTACTTTGCCGTTAGGAGTTAGCGGTAAGGACTCCAAGATGACAAAGTTATTTGGCACCATGTAATCTGGAATCTTTGCTTTCAGGTATTGCCGTAGTTCGCTGATTGTAGGTGTAGAGTCTTGATGTGGCACTATGTAGGCGACTAGGCGTTTACTTCGACTCCGCTCAGTACAAGTATCGCCCCTGGTATCTTCGAGGGGGATGACACAAGATGCTTGCACATGGCTATTTTGACTGAGTGCGGCTTCAATTTCTCCCAACTCGATCCGGAATCCGCGTATTTTTACTTGATTGTCAATACGTCCCAGGTATTCAATGTTGCCATTTGGTAAATAACGGGCTAAATCACCTGTTTTATATAATTTTGAGTTGTCAAAGGGATTGTTAATGAATCTTTCAGCCGTTAGTTCGTCACGGTTGAGATAGCCTTTTGCTAACCCCACGCCACCAATATGCAACTCTCCAGGCACACCCACAGGTACTGGTTGCAAATTGCGATCTAGAATGTAGACTTGTGTGTTAGCGATCGCTTTCCCAATGCTTGGTGATATCTGCTCTTGTTCTTTGGCAACTACCAATCCAGAAGTTGTAACAACAGTATTCTCGGTTGGGCCATAATTATTCACTACTTGGAAGGGGATTAACTCTGATGGATACTGATGAAGCTTATCTCCTCCAGTCAAGATGGTTCGTAAAGCCAAACCTTCAGTCGGCCATGCTAAAGACAATAATTCCTGTGCTAGTGGTGTTGGCAAGAAACTGATAGTAATCTTGTTTGAAATTAACCAATCTCGTAGATTCTCTAAGGAGCTAAGTAGTTGAGATTTGACTAAGTAGATACTTGCTCCTGCGGTGAGGTAAGGCCATAATTCCCATACCGCAGCGTCGAATGCTGTTCCTGCTAATTGAGTAGCTTTATCTGATGAAGTGACTTTAAAAGCTCGTTGATGCCAGAACACCAAATTTAATAACCCTTGATGAGCAATCAGCACTCCCTTGGGTTGACCTGTAGAACCAGACGTATAAATTATATAAGCTAAATTAGTAGCTTGTGTTTCAGTAATTATATTGTCCTGACTGAACTGAGAAATTACAAGAGCGTCAGTATCCAAACAAACCTTGTACTGAGCGTTCGCGCAGCGTTCCGTAGGGAAGCCGAAGTGAAGATGTACTTGCTGCTGTGCCAATCTATCAACGAGTCGCTGCTGGGTCAACAATACCTTAACTTGAGTATCTTCGAGCATAAAGTGCAAACGCTCAGTTGGATACTCAGGGTCAAGTGGTATATAAGCTCCACCCGCCTTGAGAATGCCTAGTAGTCCCACTACCATTTCTATTGAGCGTTCCACACAAATGCCTACCAGCACATCTGCTCCCACTCCCAAAGACTTGAGGTAGTGGGCTAACTGGTTAGCACGGCAATTTAACTGGTGATAAGTGAGTTGTTGATTTTCAAATACAACTGCTACTGCATTCGGGCTACGCTCTACCTGTTCCTCAAACAACTCATGAATACACTTATCTAAGGGATAATCAACACTTGTATCGTTCCACTCGACAAGTAATTGCTGTTGCTCAGTTTGTGTTAACAGGGGTAATTGTGAGATTGGCTGTTCTGGGTTAGCGATAATACCTTCAAGCAATGTCACAAAATGATTTGTCATGCGCTCAATGGTACTAGCATCAAATAAGTCAGTGTTGTACTCCCACACACCTACCAATCCAGTAGAGGTATTCTGCATTAATAAAGTTAAATCGAACTTGGCAGTTATACCTTTTACTTTCAGGTGATTGACAGTTAACCCACTTAACTCCAATTCAGATAGGGAACTGTTCTGGAGTGAAAACATCACCTGGAACAGTGGTGTATAGCTGAGATCCCGTTCCGGCTGCAATGCTTCGAGCAGCATTTCAAAAGGCAAGTCCTGATGGGTGTATGCCTGCATTGCCATGTCTCGAACACGACCCAATAATTCGCTAAAGCTCGGATTGCCTGCCAAATCAGTACGCATGACCAAGGTATTGACAAAAAAGCCAATTAACTCTTCTATCTCAGAGCGATCGCGGTTAGCGATGGGAGAACCCACCAACATGTCTTCTTGTCCTGTGTAACGATAAAGTAGGGTATCAAATGCTGCTAACAACGTCATGAACAAGGTAGTTCCTTGCTCCTGACTCAGTTTTACCAATCTATTCGTTAACTCAACTGAGAGGGGAAATTCTTGATATGCCCCAGAGAAAGTCTGCACAGCAGGTCTGGGCCTGTCTGTGGGCAAGGGCAACAAAGTTGGTGCATTTGCTAGTTGTTGTTGCCAGTAGGAAAGTTGACTTTGCAATACATTCCCTTGCAACCACTGTCTCTGCCATAAGGCGAAATCTGCGTACTGTACAGGTAGCGGTGCTAAGGGTGTTCGCGTAGCGTCTCGCAGAGAAGGCTGATCTATTGAATAAGCATTGTAGAGCGCTGCTAATTCTTCAATAAGCACACCCATTGACCAGCCATCAGAGACAACATGGTGCATACACAGTAATAATACGTGTTCTGTTTCCGACAGAACCGCTAATGTTGCCCTAACTAATGCTCCCTGTGCTAAGTCAAACGGTTGAATAGCTTGTTGTTGAGCTAATTGCTGTGTGGCAATTTCTTTTTCACTGCTTGCTAAATGTTGCAACTGAATAACATCGACTGTCCAATTTGTCTGTTGTTGAATGATTTGAGTTGGTTGTCCATTAATTGCGAAAAAGTTGGTGCGTAAAGCTTCATGGCGATTAATAATTTCAACTAAGCTTTGTTCTAAGGCGGCTTGATTAAGTGTTCCCAGAATACGCAAAGCTACAGGTATGTTATAAAAAGAACTATTTGGTTGTAACTGGTCTAAAAACCACAAACGCTGTTGAGCATAAGATAGTGGTAATTCTGCATCTTCTGCCCTGGGTACGATGGGTGGTGCATGAAGTTTTAAATCTTGTTGCTGTAATTGCCCAATCGATTGCGCTAATTCGGCAACTGTAGCACCGGTAAACAACTCACGCAATGGTAGTTCTACTTTGAAAATGTTGCGGATGCGTGAAACCAGTTGCGTTGCTAATAGGGAATGTCCACCCAATTCAAAGAAGTTGTTATAAATGCCAACTTGCTCTATTTTGAGGATTTGCGCCCAAATTTGCGTTAGTATTTCCTCAGCAGGTGTGCGCGGAGCGACATACAATTCTCGCAGTGTGGTGTCTAAGTCTGGTTTTGGCAGGGCGCGACGGTCTACTTTGCCGTTGGCAGTTAGGGGTAAGCATTCTAGCAGCACAAAAGCACTTGGCATCATGTACTCTGGCAACTTTGTCTTAAGAAAATCTCGCAGTTGTTGGACTGTGGGAGATTTGTATACGTGCGGCACTATATAAGCAACTAAACGTTTGTCCCCTGGTTCATCTTCTCTGACTACGACCACGCTTTCCCACACATCTGGGTGTTGCACCATTAATGCATCAATTTCTCCCAATTCAATGCGGAAGCCACGAATTTTTACTTGATTATCGATGCGTCCTAAATACTCTAACTCGCCATTGGGCAAATAACGCGCTTTATCCCCTGTTTTATATAGTCGCGCTTGGGGATTCTGGCTAAAAGGATGAGAGATAAAACGTTGTTGTGTCAGTTCGGGACGATTGAGATAACCATTTGTTACCCCAGCGCCACCAACATACATCTCACCCTCAACACCAATTGGCACTACCTGTTGATATTCATCTAGCACATACACCTGTAAATCGGGTATAGGACGACCAATCACACTTGCCGCGCCATGCAAATCGGCTTTGTTCAATGGACGATAGGTGACGTGTACGGTAGTTTCTGTAATCCCGTACATATTCACCAATTGGGGCGACTTGTCGCCATGTCGCTCAAACCAAGGCTGTAAACTCTTAAGTTCTAAGGCTTCGCCACCGAAAATGACTAAGCGTAAGTTCAATTCACCAGTAGTTGTTATTGACTGTTCGGCTTGAATTAACTGGCGGAAGGCTGAAGGTGTTTGATTAAGAACTGTAACTTTTTCTTGAGCTAATAACTGGTAGAAAGATTCAGGCGATCGCGTCACCAAGTAAGGCACTACTACCAGTCGCCCACCATACAGCAATGCGCCCCAAATTTCCCAGACAGAGAAGTCGAAGGCGTAAGAGTGGAACATTGTCCACACGTCATCTTGATTGAATTTATACCAAGAGTCTGTGGCTGCAAACAGACGAGTTACATTCTTGTGATTGACTAAAACGCCCTTGGGCTTACCTGTAGAACCGGAAGTGTAGATGACATAAGCCAGGTTATCGGGCGTTGCGGTGTTTTCCAGGTTTGAGAGGCTATTTTGCGCTATTTCTTCCCAATTGGTATCTAAGCAAATGACACAAGCTTGATGTTTAGGCAGAAACTCTAATAATTGCTGTTGGGTAAGTAGCACCTTCACTTGAGCATCTTCTAGCGTAAAGCTTAAACGCTCTTGGGGATAGTCTGGATCGAGCGGTACATAAGCCCCACCTGCTTTGAGAATACCAAGTATGCCCACAATCATTTCTAGTGAGCGTTCCACGCACAAACCAACTAGTACATCAGATCCTACACCTAGCGAATCGCTACGCGACAGCTTCTCTTCTCCTGTCGGAGACGCTGCGCGAACGAGACGCTCCGCGAACGCTGAACGCAAATGATGAGCTAATTGATTAGCGCGAGTGTTCAACTGCTGGTAGGTCAGTTGTTCGCCTTCAAACACAACTGCGATAGCATTAGGTGTACGTTCAACCTGTTCCTCAAACAGCTGATGAATACACTTATCATGCGGATAGTTTACTTGAGTGTTGTTCCACTCTACTAACAATTGATGACGTTCTGCTGTAGTCAACAGTGGTATTTCTGCAATTCGCGCTTTGGGATTGGCAACAATTGCTTGTAGTAAAGTTTGAAAATTTTGGGCTATACGTGTAATTGTAGCTGCATCAAATAAATCAGCACTGTAAGACCATACGCCTTCTAGTCCTCCTGAAACTTCCCAGTAGTTCACTTCTAGGTCAAACCTGACCATTTCATCAACTGGCAAAGACATTTTTTGGGTAGTTAAACCTGGTAAATCCCAGAAGGACTGTGAGGCACTCTGGAGGGAAAACATCACCTGTACCAGAGGATTACGGCTCAAATCTCGCTCTGGCTGAAGCTTTTCAACCAACATTTCAAAGGGCAAGTCTTGATGAGCGTATGCTGACAAAGTTGTTTGTCGTACTTGCGCTAAGAAGTCAGTAAAGCTGGGATTTTCAGAGAGATCGCCCCTTAATGCTAGGGTATTAGCAAAAAAACCTATAAGCTGCTCGACGCTTTTGTTATTGCGGTTAGCAATGGGAGAGCCAACAACAATATCTAATTGATTACTATAACGAGAAATTAATACTAAAAAAGCTGCCAGTAGAGTCATAAATAAAGTTGCGTCTGACTCTTGGCTCAACTGCTTGAGGCGTTGTGTGAGGTTGCTATCCAGTTTAAACCGCTCAACCCCACCCCGAAAGGTCTGAACTGGGGGACGTGGTTTATCAGTAGGCAGTTCTAGTGCAACTGGGGCATCAGTTAACTTTTGTTCCCAATAATTCATTTGGCGTTCTAGAACTTCGCCTGTCAACCACTGGCGTTGCCAAACTGCAAAGTCAGCATATTGGATGGATAATTCTGGTAATGGGTTAGGTAATCCTTTAGTGAAAGCTACATATAGTTGAGATAACTCATTTTTGAAGATGTTTAAAGACCAGCCATCATAAATGATGTGGTGCATCTTTGATATCAGTATGTATTCTTGGCTACTAAGTTGAAGTAGAGTGAACTGTACTAATGGCCCAACAGCTAGGTCAAAGGACTGGGATGCAAGAGACTGCGCTATTTGTTGAATCCGGTTAGTTTGCTCTTGGGCTGACAACCCCTGCAAGTTATGGATTGGCAAAGTTAAGGGACTGGGTGAAGCAATCACCTGTACAGGTTGCCCGTCTACGGTCGGAAAAGTCGTTCTCCAGATTTCATGGCGACTGATGAGTTCACTAAGACTCTGTTCCAGTGCAACTATATTCAACGAGCCATTTAGCTTTTGAAAATCTAGTAAATTATAAGACTTACTGTCTGGTAACAAGTAGTGGAGAAACCAGAGTCGCTGTTGAGCAAAAGACAGTGGCAGATCGCTATCCCGTGGCACTCTTTGAATGGGGGATTGATGAGATGTTTTCACCTGCTTTACTTGCTGTAAAAACAGTATGATTTCTGTTTTTCGTGCAGCTATTTCCTGGCGTAGGGCGGGAGTTAAGACACCTTCTGGTGCATGACAGCGCAAGCGAACCTCTTCCAGAGGCGCTCTGCTAACGCCATCTGCTTCTAGTTCTATACTTAAGTTTGATAGGTGACGAACGAACTCAACAATGCTCTTAGTCATGCTTAAAACTCCACTACTTCGCTACTAGCTTCTTTAACTGATAAATTCTGCGTTACTAAATCCGTTACTTCTATATAGGCTGCTATCCCCGCTACTGTGGGATACTCAAACATCATCTGTATAGATAAATCAAGTTCAAAAGTTGAGTTGATTTCTGACAGGACTTGGGTAGCGAGTAAGGAATGTCCCCCTAGTTCAAAGAAGTTGTCATTAACGCCAATGCGTTCAACCCCTAAGACTTGGCTCCAGATTTGAGCAAGTTGAGCTTCAATAGGCGATCGCGGTAAAACAAAGCCAGTAGAAAGGTTTCTAGTTGCTGTATCAGGTGTTGGCAAAGCGCGCCGATCAATCTTGCCATTGGGGGTTAAGGGTAGGGCATTGAGGACAACAAAAGCTTGCGGAACCATGTAATCGGGTAGCTTCTGTTGGATATATTCTCGGACTTGTGGCACCAGTTTTTGGACTAGCTTGCCGTATAGAGGATTGTTAGTGTATTCAGTCCAGGGTTTAGTTGTGATGGCTGAACTATCCCAAAAGGGGATTGTGCCTTGTACCTCAGATGTCTGCGTTGAACTATTGCGGTAGAACACCACATCATAGCAACCATCCTGGCTACTCTCCCACCAACTCAGGTGGACAGTGTAACCGAGTTGCTGTCCCAACTGGTAAAACTGCTCTGGATTTACCCCGACTGTTGGCTGTTGTGCTAGGAATTGCCGCAGTTGCCCTACTGTTTCTACCGCCGGGGGATTTTCTAACCACTGCCAAATCTGCAATGCCTGCTGTAATCGTTGATTCGGTACGCGCCTAATTCCCAACAGTTCTGGCTGCTCTTTTTGCAGTTGATGTTGAATTTGTGTGAACGAGAGCTTGTCTAGTTGCCAATTTAACCAATCAACGGTATTTACCTGAACATGAGTCCCAACATGGAGGGTGACATCATAGCGGAATTGAGTTAGCTCATTTTGCGCGTAACCGCGTTTTGGTTGAATCTCTACCCAAGCAATCTGGGGAAAACGTGTCTGAAGGGCAATAAAGAAACCCGGATCGATGACTAATTCTTCTTCGGTAGCCATACTCTGATGTACTTGCTGTTGCCATTGCTCAATAGTTCTATCAACAGCCGCTTGGGATAACTGCACGGCTGCATGGTATTGCTCCAGTAACGGTAAGCTGCGGACATCACCCACGAAGATTGTTCCTTGTTGGGTAATTGCTGTAATTGCACCCTCGATCACCTGCAATAGATACTCAATGCTGGGGAAATATTGGATGATTGAGTTCAAAACTATAGTGTCGAAGTTTCCTTGTGGGATGCCATCAAAGTTATCCGCCAGTTGATGCAGTAGCCGTACATGAGTTAGACCCTCAACAGTACTGCATACCTGCTCAACGTGCTGTATGGCGGCGATCGAATAATCGGTTCCCCAATATTGCTGACAGTGTTTGGCAAGACGAGATAACAGTAAACCTGTTCCACAACCAATTTCTAATACACGCTGGGGAAAGTTAGCTTTAATTCGGCTGACTGTACTCTCAACCCACTCCTGCATTTCCCGATCTGGGATGGGAAGCTTTGTGTACGAACTGTTCCAACCAGCAATATTAAATGTCAGATCGTCTGTAGTTTGATTTTGGCTGTAGAGTTGTTCATAGAGAGTTTGCCAATCACTAACATACTCACTCTGCCATTGAGAAACTTGCTGGGGTAATGTTTGACGATGAAGTGCAGGCACTAAGTAAGCTACCAGACGTTTATCACCAGGGGTATCTTCTCTTACTACCACAACACTTTCTTGTAGTAAGGGGTGTTGACTCAAAACGGTTTCAATTTCTCCTAATTCGATACGGAAACCGCGAATCTTCACCTGATAATCAATCCGACCAAGAAATTCAATATTCCCATCACTTAAATAACGTGCCTTATCCCCAGTTTTATATAGTTTTGAATTGTTAAAGGAACTGGGAATGAACTTTTGAGCAGTTAACTCGCTTTGATTGAGATATTCTTTGGCTAGACCATCACCGCCAATATAAATTTCTCCTGGTACGCCCACACCAACTGGTTGTAGTTGGGGATCTAATAAATAGATTTGCGTGTTGGCAATTGGTTGCCCGATGGGAATAGTTGTAGCGTCTTCGTTTACTTCCTGCACCAAGTACCAGGAACTAAATGTAGTATTCTCTGTGGGCCCGTAAACATGGAGTAGTCGCTGCGGCGCACCATTTTTGAGTACTTCTTTGACCCATTTAACATCAACTGCTTCGCCACCAAATAGAAGATGCCGTAATGAACCCAAAGCATAGGGTACTTCTTGAGCGATTTGATTGAACAAGGCAGTCGTTAAGAATAAAACGGTGATACCTTGCGATCGCAGAAAACCTGCAAACTCTCTGGGTGAAAGTGCCAATTCTTTACTCAGCCCTACCAACCGCGCCCCATTCAGTAGCGCACCCCAAATTTCAAAGGTCGCAGCATCAAAGGCATAATTTGAGGCTTGGGCAATGACATCTGTTGGTTCTATGTCAATGTAGTTTGTGTTGATTACCAAGCGGTTAACTGCTCGGTGATGAACAGCAACACCTTTGGGTTTCCCTGTGGAACCTGAAGTGTAGATGACGTAAGCAAGATTGTCAGGTGTTACTTTCGTTGCGGGGTCTTGTTTGCTTGAGAGAGCGATCGCTGCTGCATCGGTATCAAAACAGACAACACGCGCTTGGTGTTGAGGAATAACATGAGCTAATTTCTGTGTTGTCAACAGCACTGATAGCTGGGTGTCTTCTATGATGAAGGCTAAACGTTCTTTGGGATACTCTGTATCCAGAGGCACATACGCTCCGCCTGCCTTGAGAATTGCCAACAACCCGATAATCACAGATACAGAACGCTCAACACAAATACCCACCAGCACGCCCGGTTTTACGCCCAGTTTTTGCAAATAATGTGCTAATTGATTTGCCTGTGCATTCAACTCCTGATAGGTGAGCTTTTGTTCTCCAAATACTACAGCGATCGCATTACTGTTCCGTTCGACTTGGGCTGCAAACAAATGATGGATACATTGGTCACTGGGATAATCCGTTTGTGTGGCGTTCCACTCTACTAACAATTGCTGCCTTTCTTGTGGTGTCAGTAGAGGTAATTGGCTGACTGGTTGTTCTGGGTTGGCGATAATTGCAGTTAATAAATTCTGGAAATGCTGCATCATGCGGGCGATCGCCGCCGCATCAAATAAATCAGTGCTGTAATAGCAAAAGCCCTCAAGACCTTCGGGAACTTCCCAGAGGTGAACTTCTAGGTCAAACCGCACTGCATCAAGTCCCCAAGGCATTTTTTCAACGCTTAAACCAGGCAGATCCCAAGGGTTGGTCGGCGCATTCTGAAGGGCAAACATCACTTGCACCAGTGGGTTGCGATCTAGGTTACGCTCCAGTTGCAACTGCTCAACTAACATCTCGAAGGGTAAATCTTGATGCTCGTAGGCGTTTTGAGTCACCTGTCGCACCTGCTCCAGCAATACTTGCAAGGTCATTTCTGGGGACAAATCAAACCTCAGTGCCAGTGTATTGACAAAAAAGCCAATTAACCCTTCTATTTCTTTGCGGTTACGATTAGCGATCGGGGAGCCAACTACAAGATCCTTTTGACCACTGTAGCGAGACATTAAGACAACGAATCCCGCCAGCAGTGTCATAAACAGCGTGGTTCCCGACTTGTTGCTCAGTTGTCTAAGTGCAGAAGTTAGGGAAGCATCTAACTGAAACCGCTCTGTACCCCCTCGGAAAGTCTGGATAGCGGGACGGGGGCGGTCTGTAGGCAATTCCAGCAAAGGTGGCGCACCCGCTAACTGTTGCTTCCAGTAACTTAACTGACGTTCTAATACCCCAATTGTCAGCCATTGGCGTTGCCATAAGGTAAAGTCAGCATACTGTACAGGTAACTCTGGTAATTCAACCGCGCTATCTATGGTAATGGCTCGATAATGAGCAGAAAGTTCACGGTTTAAAACACCTATAGACCAGCCATCAGAAGCAATATGGTGAATGGCTATCAGTAGTATGTACTCGTTAGCTGCAACTTGCCACATCTTGACACGCAACACTGGGTCTTTAGCCAGATCGAATGGTTTGTAGGCTTCTTTAATTGCTAGTTGCTTCGCTTGTTTGGTGGAGTCTGCCACATTTTGTAGATCCACCACTGCTAACGTTATGTTGATGTTGGAGTCTATTACTTGTACTGGCTGATCGTTCTTAATTTCAAAGCGAGTCCGCAGAACTTCATGCCGTTGCACCATCGCTCCAATTGCGCTTTCTAAAGCTTTGATATTGAGGTTCCCTACCAAACGCATAGCGAAAGGCATTGTATAAGCACCGCTTTCGCCCTCTAACTGATGGAGAAACCACAGGCGCTCCTGCGCCCAAGATAGGGGTATGTCTTTTTTGGAGGAAACAGGTGCGATCGCTGGTAGCTTTAGACCAGAACCTGTTTTAAGTTCACTGGCGATCGCCTCACTTAAGGAGGCAACTGTTGGTGATGCAAATAAAGAACGCAACGGTAATGAAATTCCAAAAGATTCTGGTAAACGAGAAATTACTTGCGTAGCTAGTAGGGAATGCCCCCCTAGCTCAAAGAAATTATCGTGAATGCCTACTTTCTCTAACCGCAGCACTTGCGACCAAATCAGGGCTAATTTTTCTTCAACGGGGTTGCGGGGTGCAATAAATTTGTCTGCGATTTCACTGCGTACATCCGGTGCAGGTAAGGTGCGGCGGTTTACCTTACCACTAGGAGTCAGGGGTAAGGCTTCTAGAATCACAAAAGCACTGGGTATCATGTAATCTGGCAATTTGGCTTTCATAAATTGCCGCAGTTCGTTGCTTGAAGGTATGACCTCTTTTTGCGGCACTATGTAGGCGACTAACTGCTTTTGCCCAGGGCGATCCTCGCGGACGATGACGGTAGACACTTGCACATCATGATGATGATTAAGTAAGGTTTCAATTTCTCCTAACTCAATGCGGAAACCCCGGATTTTTACTTGATTATCGATGCGACCCAGGTATTCAATATTACTATCCGGTAAATAGCGTGCTAAATCTCCTGTTTTATATAACTTACCTTCTCCCGTCTCATCAAAAGGATTGAGGATAAATTTATCTTGTGTCAACTCAGGACGGTTAAGGTAGCCTCGCGCTAATGAAACACCACCAATGTACAATTCTCCTGGTACACCGATAGGTACAGGCTGTAAATATTTATCTAGGATGTAGATTTGTGTGTTACCAATAGGACGACCAATAGGAGGAAGTAACGGCCAAGTATCCACTGAATTAGACAGTGTAAAAGTAGTGACTACATGGCTTTCTGATGGCCCATAGTGATTGTGCAAAGTACAATCATTTAATTTGTTGAACCATTGAGAAATAGCCCCAGTAATCTGCAACTGTTCCCCAGCAGTGACGATTTCTTGCAGATGGCTATTAACTAATCCACTGCTAATAGCAACTTCAGCTAGTTGTTGTAAGGCTACGAAGGGAACAAACAGTCTCTCAACAGCTTTTTCTTGGATAAAACCTAACAAAGCTACGGGATCTCGTCGTAGTTCTTCCGTAATTAAGAACAATGTGCCTCCCGAAAACCAGGTAGAAAACATTTCTTGGAAGGAGACATCAAAGCTAATAGGAGCAAATTGCAGCGTTTTTGCTCCAGTAGAAATTGGATTATTTTGCAGTTGCCACAGAATCAGATTGTTAAGGGCAAGCTGATTCATAGCAACACCTTTAGGTTGACCTGTAGAACCAGAGGTGTAAATTACATAAGCTAAGTTAGTTGCTTGCGCGTCACAGATGAGATTATCCTGACTCGACCGGGAAATCAGTTGCCAGTTGGTATCTAAACAAATAAGCTGTGTTTGTTGCTTGGGTAGTCTTTCGAGTAGTTGCTTTTGAGTCAACAATATGGATGTCTGAGCATCTTCGAGCATGAAGCTTATACGCTCTTGGGGATACTCTGGGTCAATTGGCACATAAGCACCACCTGCCTTGAGAATACCCAACACTCCTATAATCATTAAGAGCGATCGCTCTATACATAACCCAACCAATGTATCTGATTTGACACCCAAAGATTGCAAGTAGTGCGCTAAAGAGTTAGCGCGACAGTTTAATTCGCGGTATGTAAGTTGTTGATTGTCAAATACAACTGCTACAGCATTTGGAGTACGTTCTACCTGTTCCTCAAATAACTTATGGATACACTTATGGGCAGGATAATCAGCCTGAGTATTGTTCCACTCCACTAATAACTGATGTTGCTCTGGTTGTGTTAGCAGTGGTAATTGGGAAATCCTCTCCTGTGGGTTAGCAACAATACCTTCTAGCAAGGTGACAAAATGCCCTACCATCCGGGTAATTGTAGCTTGATCGAATAAGTCAGAATTATATTCTAAACTTGCACTCAGCCCTTGCTCGCTCTCCGTCATCGACAAAGTTAAGTCATATTTAGCTGTTGAGTTTTCTATTTCTAGGCGAGTTAGAGATAAACCAGGCAAATCCAATTGTCCAGGCGGCGTATTCTGCAAAATGAACATTACCTGAAACAAGGGCGAGTAGCTGAGGTTTCTTTCTGGCTGTAAGACTTCTACTACTTTCTCAAACGGCACATCTTGGTGAGAGTATGCTTCCATTGCCACTTGGCGTACTCTTTGCAGTAACTCCCAAAAGCTAGGATTTCCAGAAACGTCAGTACGCAACACCAAAATATTGACAAAAAAGCCGATGAGAGATTCTATTTCGCTACGGTTGCGGTTGGCTATTGGAGAACCGACGAGAATATCTTGTTGATTACTGTAGCGTGATAGTAGGATGACAAAGCTAGTCAGCAAAGTCATAAATAAGGTTGCGTCTGACTTTTCGCTAAGGCTTTTAAGTTTTTGAGTCAGATGCTCATCTAACCCAAAGTGCTTGATACCACCATGATTTGTCTGTATTGGTGGGCGCACTCTGTCGGTAGGAAGTTCTAGCAGGGGAGGCGATCCTGTTAATTGTTGCTTCCAGTAGTCCAGTTGAGTGTCCATTACTTGACCTTGAAGCCACTGTTTCTGCCAAACAGCAAAGTCTGCATACTGAATGGGCAGTTTAGGCAATGGAGAAGGTTTACCAGTGGAAAAAGCTCTATATAATGCTG
The DNA here is from genome assembly GCF_036917235.1 of Nostoc sp. Taxonomy (GTDB): domain Bacteria; phylum Cyanobacteriota; class Cyanobacteriia; order Cyanobacteriales; family Nostocaceae; genus Nostoc. The sequence continues at coordinate 10,533 of NZ_JBALDU010000109.1, read as the reverse complement.
TCAGTTCGCGCCACAAAACACCTTCAGACCAACCATCAAAGGCAATGTGGTGGACGCTCAGGAGTAGGACATATTCATTTTCATCCAGATGCACTAAGGAAGACCGCAACAATCCTTGTGTTAAATCAAAGGGTTGTTGCACTTCGTTTTTAACGAGTTGCAAAACTTGATTTTCTCTTTCCCTTTCAGGAAGTTCCTGAAGATTCACTACAGGTAAGGTCAAGTTGAGGCTAGGAGCAATTACTTGAACAGTGTTGTTTTTTGAAGCTAAAAAGTTAGTCCGCAAGACTTCGTGGCGTTGAATAATTGCGTTGAGACTATCTTTTAATACAGGAAAGTTCAGCAAACCCTTGAGGTGAAAAGCAAAAGAGACATTATAAGTGGAGCTATCTTGCTGTAACTGGTAAAGGAACCATAACCTTTCTTGAGAAAAAGACAAAGGCGGGTGTTCATTCCGCGATACAGTTACTAAAGCTGGAGCTTGATTCTGTAGATCGAGAATGCTGGCGATCGCTTGCCAGATATCTTCTCCTGTTTTTCCTGACTTGTTTGGTTCTTGTGAATTTACTTCAACAAAGTAGCTCATTGTAGTCTTTTTACTTCAGGTTTTTAGGGATATGCTGGAGTTTATAAAAATTATTAGTCTTGCTTTTCATTAATTAGCTTGACAATAGTTGCTACACTTTGAAAATTTTCTGCATTAATATCAGTAGCTGCAAATTTAATTCCAAAAGTATTTTGTAGTTTCAGGACAAGCGTCATGGCATTGACAGAATCCAGCCCAATGCTAAAAAGATTGCTAATGTCTGATAAATCTTCTCTATTAATATTTGGTAAAACACTCAAAACAACATTTCTGGTTTTTTGTTCAATTAAATCAATGCTTTTCATGATTTGACGGTTTCAGAGAAATTATCAATTAAATTTTTTCTTAAAACTTTACCTAATGGACTTTTAGGAATTTCGTCACGAAATTCAATAATCTTTGGTAATTTAAAATCAGCTAACCTGCCTTTACAGTAAGATAAGATATCTTTTTCGTCACAACTATCTCGGTTTTGAGGGACTATAACCGCTTTAATAATTTCTCCCGCATACAAGCCTTTGATGCCAACAACAACTGCTTCTTTAACTTGATTGTGAGTTATCAAGATATTTTCTATTTCTAGTGGATCGACTTTGTGACCTCCTGTATCAATGAAGATTTGCTTTCTTCCAGTAATATAAACACGTCCGGCTTCATCTTTTTTGCCCAAATCACCAGTTAAAAAAGAACCCTTTTGAAATACCTGTTGATTGAGTTCTGGCTTATTACTATATCCTCTAGTCAGTGCTTGACTTTTGATGACTATTTCTCCAATACTTCCAGATGGTAGTTCTTGTCCTGCCTCATCAATAATTCTAATATCGATATTTTTTAAAGGAAGTCCTACAGAATCGTAGGTATTTTCTAGGTTTTCATCTAGGTTAATCGCAACAGAACCGGCTTCTGTACAACCATAAAGTTGTCTTACAAAAATGCCAAATCTCTGAAAAAACTTATCAAAAATATCTTTTGATAAAAAGTTACCTGCGCAAAAGCATAGTCTCAGCGTAGAAACATCAACTAGAGTATCTTTTGGTGTTTCAGCTAAAGCATTAAAGATATAGGGAACACCAGGTAAAATAGTAATCTTCTCTTTTTCTATAAGTTCTAATATCCTAAAACATCTAAAAATAAATGGAATTTCAATGGTTTTACCTTGATGTAAAACTGGTTCTAAAATCACCAGAGTTGCACCATTATGTATAGCAGCTAATAAGCAATTTCCTAAACCGTGTGCGTGATACAGTGGCACTATACATAAAATATTATCTAATGGAGATATATTAGTAGTTTCAGTAAAGTTTTCAACTTCGTGATATAAATTATTTTGGGTTCTACATACTCTTTTAGGTCTGCCTGTAGAACCAGAGGAATATTGATAAAGTACATCACCTGTAAAATTAGAGGTACTTTCTGTAATTGTTAAGTTATCTATTTGTCTGGTAAGTAGAGCAGTATCATCAAGAACAATTAATTCTATATTTCTGTTTGTTTTTGAGATAATTTTACGACTAATTTCTGCCCCATCGCTATTGGTAATAATTGCACTAGCATTGCTGTCGATGATGTAGTAGTCAAGTTCACTTTCTTTGAGAAGGGGATTGATTGGCAAGGCTATAGCATTTATTCTGGCAGTAGCATAAAAGGCGATCGCAAATTCTGGGCTATTATGTAAAATTAAAGCTACGCAGTCACCTTGGGTAATACCAATTGTGTTTAAATTCTCACTTAAATGTGTGATATTAGCATAAAGCTCTTCATAGCTGATTTCCAAACTATTATAGACAATAGCAGTTTTTTCAGGATATTTTTCGGCAAGATTTGCAAGTCTTTTGTTTAACATCATTACCTTAATTTATCAAAACATAAAAACTTCATTAAATCTGTACTTAGTTCGTAGAGTAAATCATTAATTGCTTCTAAGGAAATAGCTTTCTGGAAACTTTTCAGTAATCATTATTATCGGCTTTTTATTAGAAAAAACTCGATAAGTTCGAGAAAGCATTTGGTCTTCTCTGGCTATATTAAAATAGTTAGATAAATCATTAGATGTTTCTATAGCCGAATCAATTATTTCTTTAAATGTCTCAAGTTTATGTTCTAACCAGAGCCTACCTATTGGTTCCTGGGATTCGATTAGTCTGGACTTCAACCTGTTATCTAGTCTATCAGGTACAATTATGGATTCAGCATAAATAAAATTATTGAGGCTAATCTTTCCTTGTAATAATATTTTTCTTTCAATTATTTGAGTACCAATGTTTAAATCTAAAGCTGGAACAGGTTTTGTAAGTTGGACTAATTCTTCTGATAATTTGACTAATTGAATTTTTTCAAATAGATAAGCTTCTAATATTTCTGTTAATGTACCATCACTTGTCAGCAAAATTCTTTGAAATGGGCTTAGATTTAATGGTTCAATGTGATTTTTTTTCAATGTGTTATACATTTTTACCTAAATTATATATAGTTTTGTTGTATTTTATAAATTTGTTTTATTTAATTGTTTTTTTGCATATGTTCAATTCACAACAATATCAATTTTATCAATAAAATGCAACAGCAGTTAAGAAAGATAAGAAATAATATTTACTTCCTGTATAAACAATTAAGTGGAAGTTTAAGAGATTATGAGTAGACATTTAAGAAAGTTAAGAAAGTTAAGAAATAATATTTACTAAATCAATACTTCGACATTGGTGAAATATTAAGATAATTTTACTTTTGTCAATTAGAAATTATACTGGCAATTTAGAAAAACACAGGTATTAAGTTAACTATTGTACTTAATTTATGGGGCAAGGCGTATCAAGATTAAGGGATCGCCTGCTCAAAAATTGTGTTTCCGACCCCATTTCCAACTATATCCTAAGTACTATTACTTATTGACAAATGGTATTTGACCTTAAACTCTCACGAATGACACATCTGTCAATATGATCTATCCATTACCCGGATTTTTATCAACATTTGCGAGAGTATTCACTCACGTTTTGTGTAACCCTGATTCCTTCGGTGTTAATTCTCAATAAGAACGCAGTTTTAGCGAGAAGATTAAAAGCAAGTTTGTCAAGTATGTCTAATACTTCACTCTTCAAGATACTTATTAATCAATAATTTCAAAATTCTTAAGAAAGATATGGATAGTCAGTAGACCGAAAACTTTTGCGATGCCTGCGCCGGGCGTAGCCATCGCTCTAGAGTAGTGACTGTATGTAGCTTATTTTGAATTCAAAAACTGTATTTCCAAATACGTTTGAATTTGCGATCGCACGGTTTAATTCGCCCCAATGCCATCGGTTTAGGACTAGATACAGATATCGACGGTGCTTTATATGCAGCAGACGGTAACGTTTCGACGCTGCTTTATATCTTGGGAACTCCGCGCAAGGGCGACTTGTGGGAAACTATTGCTGTTCCAGAATTACGGGTACAAGCGCAGGAATTATCTGAGGCGTTGTTGCAGTCGCTACCAGTGCGTGTACGTCCTATTCCACTATGCCTAGGTAATTCTTTTTCGCTACTTCTTTTGGGCGTTCATCACCTTTAAACCCGACTATTTCAAAAGGCGCTTCACTCAAAAACGTTTTTAGCGTTTGGTTGTTCCATTCGGGATAAGGGGTGACTACAGAAATTTTCCTAATTGTTTAGGTATGTCAACGCTTCTAATAGAGCTAAAGTAGGCACAATAACGGGTACTCCTAGCATCTGTGTGAAACGTTGCTCTAATTTTTCGGCAAAAACTCGCCCTCGGTAAAATGTTGCTGTTGTGAAGCCGTATGCTCCAAAATGTACCCCGGCTCTAGCTAATTTTTCTACTTCCTTAACAGCTTCTTCATTGATGTCATCCATTGATTCATAGCTTTCATAGGCGTGTGAGCATTGAGCAATATGAATGCTGACTTGACTGGAAAAAGCAGAGTGAAAGTCCGGCTCAAACGTGGTGTTACCTGCTGGTACTAGCAAACCAAGACGGATCTGCCTATTAGAGTCAACTTTTGAGTACATTATGATACCTCTTTTTGACAAGCCTGATTATGTCTAGATATTTATTTAGTTACACTAATAATTAGGTATACATATTTTCATAAAGACTGTATAATATTAAAAATACGCTAAGTCGACCGATAAACTGTAATATACCATCTAACTGACGTAGATACCTGCCAGTCAATTATTTAACTGCACTAATCAACACATCTCGCTTCTGTCTTATTGCTTCAGTTGGAGTTGTGCAATCTCAAATAGTCTGCATGTCACGATTATTACAAGGAAAAGATTTTATGAGCAACATACAACTGTACTTCGCCAAAGCCTCTACCTTCTCTCAACGAACTCGTGTCGTCTTACTGGAAAAAGGTATTGACTTCACCCCGATAGAAATTGACTTACAGAAAAAACCAGATGGGTACACGCAGATTTCCCGCTATGGCAAAGTTCCAGCTATCAAACATGGGGATGTTGAAATTTACGAGTCCGCTATCATCAATGAATATCTAGATGAGGTTTTTCCCGAACCACCATTGTTACCCCGCGATCCCGCAAATAAAGCGATCGCTCGGATTTGGATAGACTACGCCAATACTCGCCTTGTCCCAGCTTTTAACAAATTTCTGCGCGGTAAAGATAGCACCGAACAAGAACAAGGACGAAAAGAGTTCACAGAAGCACTTCTATATATTGAACAAGAAGGATTAGGCAAAGGTGATTACTTATTAGGAGATCAGTTTAGCCTTGTTGATATCAGCTTCTATCCTTGGTTTGAACGTTTACCACTCTTAGAACACTTCCGTAAATTCACACTACCGGCCGAAACACCTCGTTTGCAGACATGGTGGAACAGCTTAAGCGATCGCTCCTCAATTCAAGCAGTAGCAAACCCTGTGGACTTCTATTTACAAAGATTCGCCAAAATTCTCGGTGAACCTGTTCCGGTTGGTGCAGTTCAAAAATAGGACACAGAGATTGACAGAAATTAACCAAAATCCAAAATGGGATAACCTATGAGCTTAAATAACCAAGTTCTAGACAAACCAATTTCCGCAGAACTGCCATACGTAGAGGCTAACCTCAGTTACCTGGTTCCGATGGCAGAAAAACCTGTTAACTATACTTATGAACCACCGCCAGGGATTCCCCGCACGAATGCAACTTATCAGACGCATAAACTGCCAATTTACAATGCTCGTTCTATCTCAGAGAATATCTCGTTAGATAGAGAAGGTTTTGCGTTTACTGGACATAATACTAATGTCCGCAACTTTTACGATGAAGACGAAGTACGTCGCGTCTACTATCTAGAAGCCGAGCAATTGTTAAAAGAAGTGACAGGTGCAACGAAGGTAGTAATATTTGATCACACCCTGCGTAACGCTGGTCTGTCAAAGCCCGGTGAGAATAACATTAAAGAACCTGCCTTGCGCGTACACAACGACTTCACCGCCAAATCTGGCTATACTCGCGCCCGTTTGGAACTCGCAGCACGAGGCATAGATGATATTGATGCGCTACTAAAACAACGATTCGCCATCATCAATGTTTGGCGATCAATCGCAACACCAATTCAAGAGTCACCCTTAGCAGTGTGTGACGCACAAAGTATCGCACCCACAGACATTGTGGCTGGTGATTTAGTCTACCGCGATCGCGTCGGTGAAACATACGGAGTCACGTATAACTCTAAACATAAATGGTTCTACTTTCCGCAAATGCACAGAGACGAAGCACTATTTATTAAATGCTTCGACTCCGCAGAAGACGGACACGCCCGTTTTGCAGCCCATACAGCTTTTGAAGACCCCACCAGCCCAGCCAACGCTCCTCCACGAGAAAGCATCGAACTAAGGACATTCGTCTTTTACCCAGCATAGATTCCTCCAATTCTTATTCTCTGCGCCTTTGCGTGACGGACACTTTGCTCAAGTCGGCAGAGCCGCCCACGCAAGTGTCCTCCTCTACGTGAGGTAAATCCACAATCTTATTCAACTTGGAGTAAATATCATGACTTCCCAACACTTTGACATCAAACCAATCGCCGGACGTATCGGTGCAAAAATCATTGGTGTTGACTTGAGCAGTAACCTCAGCAATGAAATCATCAGCGATATCCGTAAAGCTTTAGTTAAACACAAAGTCATCTTCTTCCGAGAGCAGAACCTTGACGCTCAAGGACAAGTAGCCTTCGCCCGACGCTTTGGAGAAGTCACCACAGCCCATCCCACCGTTCCCTCATTGCCAGAAAACCCAGAAGTTCTTGATCTCAATTACGGTAAGACTGTGAGCCGTGCCAATAATTGGCACACTGATGTGACATTTGTAGATCGTCCCCCTCTTGGTTCTATTTTGCGGGCCCTTGTCATCCCACCATCAGGAGGTGATACGATTTGGGCAAACTCCGTAACTGCCTACGAAGATTTACCAACTCACCTGCGTAATCTTGCTGACCAACTCTGGGCAGTACACAGCAATGCCTACGATTATGCAGCAGCTACAATTGACTTGCCAGAAGAAGTCTTAAAGCATCGGGCTGTTTTCACCTCGACTGTATACGAAACCCTGCATCCAGTTGTCCGCATCCATCCTGAATCTGGTGAACGTGGGTTATTTATTGGTGGGTTTGTGCGCCGTCTGCGTGGTTTATCACAGAATGAATCTGATGAAATCGTGAAATTGTTCCAAGCTTACATCACACGTCCTGAGAACACAGTCCGGTGGCGCTGGAAAGTTGGTGATGTGGCTTTCTGGGATAATCGCGCTACTCAACATTATGCGATCGCAGACTACGGTAATCAACCTCGTCACGTTCAACGAGTTACACTTGTGGGTGATATTCCTGTTGGTATTGATGGTAAGCAGAGTGAGGCTATCAAGGGAGATTCTTCTGCATATAACCGACGTGAACCTGCTTTAGTTTAGGAGGAATTGGATCGGAGTTTTTCTTAGTTCCTGTTGCTCTTAAAGACAGTAAGATAATTCAGAAGTCAGGAGACTTGTGTATTCAGACTCCTGATTTCTATCTAAAAAATGTAATTTTGTTTGAATAGTATACTTTTTACAATACCTTCGCCAATTTACGAGGGTGAGTTGATGTCTGAACTTCCATATCTGCTGATGCTTGGCAAAATCATTTTGTCCTAAAAATTCCTTTAAGGTTTCCCACAAGGCTTTTTTTAACGTACTGCCCACAGCATCAAGGGTTTAACTTTCATTGCTACCTGATAAGCTAAAAACTTATGTATAGGTCATTTTGCCATTTTTGCCAAAATTTTTGTAGGCTCTTATTTTGGCAAAGGTATTGCATTTAAGTTTCACTTTTAAAGTTTTGAGGAGTCAGGAGCCAGAATAAAGATGCCTCCTGACTCACTACTTCAGGCTAGATTCAACTAGGGCGAACGCATCTAAATTACTCTTTATCGCAACGAAGGTTAAAAACCAACGAAAAAATCAGGATTTCGCGCTTGATTATTTTTTAAGCCCCAAAGCGATCGCCTAAAATTTTCGCAATAAGCAAGAGTTAATGACATTAATTTTAGTTCTATTGAGAATAGACTTTGCTTGTTGACATGATGCGGTCGCCCTGGTAGTAGCATACAAAGCGAGATGAGAGAGAAATATCTTCCTCATCTTCTCGATCCTTCCTATTCGCCAAAACTATCAATATGACAACAACAACTAACCCCGATTTCAAGGCTCTTGAGGCACTACGCCTAATCGGTCCTCATCCGGAAAACTGGGTGAGCGATCGCCCAGGCATCGACCACAATGTGGCAATAGTAGGTGGTAGTGGCAGCGGTAGTGTCTTTGCATTTGCGCTACGGCGTGCAGGTATCGGTCGCGTGACAGTAATCGATGCAGCCGAGGACGAGAGCCTTGCAGGCGTGTGGCTGACACGAGCGCGGATGAAAAAGCTCCGCACGCCAAAGAACCTGCCCGGCCCCGAATTAGGCATCCCAGAACTATCTTTTCAAGCATGGTACGAAGCACGGCACGGCGCTGAAGCATACGCAGCTATAGACCGGATTCCACGAGTGACTTGGGCTGAGTACCTTAGCTGGTATCGGCAGATCCTCGGCATTTCAGTTCGTTACCAAACAAAGTTAGTACAGATAGAGCCAGCCGCAGGTTTCTTTCGCCTGCACCTTGAGGTAAACGGTGTCCCGCAGGTGGAAACCACACGTAAGATTATCTTTGCTAACGGTGTCGCGGGTACTGGTGGCCCAAACATCCCTCCAGTATTGGCTGACTTACCACGCACCCTGTACGCACATACCGCCGATGCCATCGATTTTGAAGTGCTGCGCGGTAAAACTGTAGCAGTGTTGGGTGCGGCGGCTTCAGCTTTCGACGCAGCAGGGGTAGCCCTGGAATCGGGAGCAAAGGCAGTACATTTGTTCGCACGGCGTTCGGCGATCGCATCTCTACCAGTGTTACGGGTGCGGGGATATCCTGGCGCTTACTACAACTATCCACAACTGCCTGATGCAGCTCGCTGGTTCCAAGCTTGGCGCTTTCGCCAAGTAGGTTCCACACCGCCACCGGATGCGGTTGAGCGAGCCATCGCCTTCCCCAATTTTCACTTACATTTATCTGCACCTTGGAAATCGGCACAGGAAAAAGGTGGACGTATCGTTGCCCAGGTGAAAGATGATGTTTTCGAGTTTGATTTTGCGATCGCTGGTACTGGTTATTTCGTTGACCCGACAAAGCGCCCCGAACTAGCCGACTTTGCCCAACACATTGCCCTGTGGCGCGATCGCTACGAACCACCAGCCAATCAGCGCGATGATGAATTAGGAACGCACCCCTACCTGGGTAGTGCCCACGAATATCTAGAAAAAGTACCTGGCACTGCGCCCTACCTCAAAGACATCCACATCTTCAATCCAGCTGGTTTCGTCAGCTTTGGGCTACCCATTGGTGATGTACCCAGCATTCGCCGCGACGTGCCTGTAATAGTATCTCGCATCAGTCACGACTTGTTCTTCACTGACTGGGAGCAGCACGAGGCACGCATCACCAGCGACAACATTGCACCGGACTTTAAGGACTCACTATACGCCGCCGCAGTGTGGAAGCAGCCGGTCAAGGCTTCAGTTAGCTAAGTCTGCGTAGGATTAAGAAGCACAGGGACAGGCTTGCCGTGAGTGTAGCCGAACGGAGTGTGGGCAATACTTGTCGGGTTTTGGGGAAAAGGGAAAGAAAAAACCTTTAACCTTTTCCCCAAACCCAATTCCGAGTTAAGAATACAAAACCCAAGCAGTATTGGGAGTGTGGGGAGTTTTCTGCCCCATCTCCTCATCTTCTCCATACCCTATACAAAACCTTAGAAGAATCCTCTTGTCGGCAGAGGCGTGCCGTTAATTTCGTAGTCTGCGATTGCACGGGCTTTGAAGTGACTGGGGTTATGTGATGCCAAAGTCCGGGCGTTTCGCCAATGACGATCGTAGTTGTAGCTTTGCTTGGTCGTTGAAGCTCCACCAACTTCAAATAGTAGGGTAGCAGAACGTAGTGCCAAGTCATCGACAATCAATTTGGCTTTGGCTGCACTTAAAGAAGCTGCTAGCGCCGCTGCTGTTTCCGACTCTTCACCCTGGGCTTGGGCACCAGAGAGGCGATCGAGAGCATCAGCGGCGGCCAGCACGATCGCTTCGGCGGCAAAGGCATTGGCGGCAATCTGACCGACGGTCTGCTGCAATAGCGGGTCATCTGCTGCTTGCTCGGTTACGGCATGGTAGAAGATTCTAGGTCTTTTACGGACAAGGTTTGTTGCATCGCGCAAGACGCTGCGAATAATCCCAGCGTTAATTGCAGTCAGAAACAATTGCGGCACAATGTTGTAGGGTAGGTTATCTGTATCTGTATCTGTATCTGTATCTGTATCTGTATCTGTATCTGTATCTGTATCTGTATCTGTATCTGTATCTGTATCTGTATCTGTATCTGTATCT
>NZ_JBALDU010000108.1:0-13669 GCF_036917235.1 Nostoc sp. | reverse complement strand
CTCATTACTCATTACTCATTACTCATTACTCATTACTCATTACTCATTACTCATTACTCATTACTCATTACTCATTACTCATTACTCATTACTCATTACTCAGCACTCAGCACTGAATTAAGAGGCTTCGCTGTGTACCTCCATCAGACGTTGTTTGAGACGTTCGGCTTCACCACTATCAACCAAAGAGCCTTTTTCTAGCAAGAAAGCGCCGTCACAGTAATTTAGCTCATCTAATCGATGTGTCACCCAAAGGGCTGTAATACCTCGACTTTTGACAAGGCGGCGGACACCAGCAACTAAATCCAACTGGCTATCTGGATCTAGTAAGGCAGTAGGTTCATCTAATAATAAGACTTCACAGCGACGGGCGATCGCACCTGCGATCGCGACTCGCTGTTTTTGTCCCCCAGAAAGTGCATAGATAGGGCGTCGTTGCAAAGTAAGCAAATTCACCGCTCCAAGCGCCTCCTCAACCCTGGCTCTGGTAGCAGCAGGTGGCAACTTTTCTTCCACCAATCCAAAAGCCACATCAGCACCAACCGTTGGCATCACCAGTTGATGATCCGGATTTTGGAAGACAAAGCCAACGGGTTGCAAAACCCGAATTTCGCCAGATTCAGGAGCTAATAACCCCGCCAGCAGTCTAAGTAAAGTAGATTTTCCGCTGCCATTTGTACCCAAGAGCATCCAAAACTCACCCTTGGGTACTTCTAAAGAGCAAGATTTTATAACCTTCTCTCCATTAGGCCAACTGAAATTTAAATCCTTGACCTCAATGCCCACTTGAGCCATTTGTCAACCTTGGTTACTCAGCAGCTACAGCGAAAAAGCCAGGTGGTCTGCCGCCACCAGGGGTTGTACCATCTTTCTGAACAATCTGCACCCCAGAAATTTCACTAGCGCGGACAGCAATTTTTTTCTCTGTCTTGCCTTCGCACTTGAGTTCTACAATGTCAGGGTTCCCAGAACGGATTGCTGCCAAAATTAGCTGATAGACAGCCTCAGCATCCTCTGCTGACTTACGTTGTACTGAGATTGGGAAAGCAGTGTTTCTGATGCTTAAATCGATGGTAAACATTTAGCAATAATCAAATTTAACTGTGGACTCATTTTAGCGTCAGCTGACTGATTCTAGGGAAATGGGTATTGGAAAAGGCAGAGGGGCAGGGTGCAGGCAGCAAGGGGGAGAATTAAAATTACCTCTTTCCCTTCTTGCTGCCCTGCTTTATCTACCTCGTCTGAATCAAAAATTAATTTTTATGACAAAACCCCTGGAAAAATTAGCGATTTACACCTAATATGATTAAAGGTGTGTAAAAAATTGTAAACTTGGTTAACAACCCGGTTAACTTTCTGCTTATAGAAGGCTTTTATATAGCCGTCTATAATACAGATACAACCTGTACTTATAAACATTTGGAGATTTGCTCTAATGACCATCGCAGTTGGACGCGCGCCCAGTAGAGGGTGGTTTGACGTTCTCGACGACTGGCTCAAGCGCGATCGCTTCGTATTCGTAGGTTGGTCAGGGATACTATTATTCCCCTGCGCCTTCCTAGCACTAGGCGGTTGGCTGACCGGCACCACCTTCGTCACCTCTTGGTACACCCACGGGTTAGCCTCCTCCTACCTAGAAGGTGCTAACTTCCTTACAGTGGCAGTATCCACCCCCGCCGACAGTATGGGACATTCCCTATTGCTGTTATGGGGCCCAGAAGCTCAAGGCGACCTCACCCGTTGGTTCCAATTGGGTGGCTTGTGGCCATTTGTTGCCCTACACGGGGCCTTCGGTTTGATTGGCTTCATGTTGCGCCAATTTGAAATTGCGCGTCTAGTAGGGATACGTCCTTACAACGCTCTGGCCTTCTCTGCTCCCATTGCAGTATTCGTCAGCGTATTCCTGATGTACCCCTTGGGACAATCAAGCTGGTTCTTTGCACCCAGCTTTGGCGTCGCGGCAATTTTCCGATTCTTACTATTCCTGCAAGGGTTCCACAACTGGACACTCAACCCCTTCCACATGATGGGTGTTGCTGGGGTATTGGGTGGTGCTTTATTGTGCGCCATTCATGGTGCCACAGTCGAAAACACCTTGTTTGAAGACGGTGATGGTGCTAACACCTTCCGCGCCTTCAATCCTACCCAGTCGGAAGAAACCTACTCAATGGTGACGGCAAACCGTTTCTGGTCACAGATTTTCGGGATTGCTTTCTCTAACAAGCGCTGGTTGCACTTCTTTATGTTGTTCGTGCCAGTCACAGGCTTGTGGATGAGCGCCGTCGGCATCGTCGGTTTAGCACTCAACCTGCGGGCTTATGATTTCGTCTCCCAAGAATTGCGGGCGGCGGAAGACCCAGAGTTTGAAACCTTCTATACCAAAAACATTTTGCTGAACGAGGGTATCCGCGCTTGGATGGCTCCTCAAGATCAACCCCACGAACAATTTGTATTCCCTGAAGAAGTTCTACCTCGCGGTAACGCTCTCTAAGAATTCAAATTTGACCATGACTTGAATTATGGTTGTGGTTGGCGAAAATTGACACACCCGGATAAAATAATCTCCTTGTAATCAGCCAATAAAGTGTCAATTTTCACTATTCTCCAGTAATCTCCCATCAAAGAGGTGGGAGATTTTTCTATATATAGTTAATATCTCTAAATTTATATGTTATATTAGATGAAGGTTATGAACCCAGAGTAAATCCTCTGCCCTTTTGAAAATAAGACCGCTTAGGCAATAAGGAGGTGATGCCCATGATAGAAAGTAGTAAATGCATGGGTCATCAGGTTGCAGTTAGCCGGCTGCGCGCCGGGGCTGTTCTCTAAAAGTTAGCCTTAGTCATCTTTGAGATACTAAGTTAGCTCAAGTAGCTAGGCAAGCTCGGAGTTCCTTCCGGCAGTCTGGTTGCAACCTGAAGACCCGCTAGACCGCCCTGACTTAGATCATCCGATCTAAATCAGGGCGGATAGTTTTTTATAGGCGATTTTTGTTTTATCAATGCTTACTTTTAAAAATAGATAGCTATGGCTGTCGCGATCAAGGCAAGCTATTTAAGTTTTATTAAAAAGAATAAATCTCTTGTATTAAAGCTTGGAGTATGACCAAATGTGAGAAATAGGGTCTATCTGCCAAGTTTTATTTAAATCTAGACATACGCATTGTGGCTGAATTTATCCTCCCATACTTTCTGTGTGGAGAATAAAAGCAGTTTGCCTTTGTCAGATGCAAAATGTTGTAACAAATATATAAGTAGGAATTTATTGATATGCCACAACTACTCACCGAAGCGGAAATTCAAGAACAGGCAAAGGTTCTGTCAGATTGGACTGTTAAAGACTCCAAGTTGCAAATTACCCGCACATTTAAAGATTTTATTGGAGCAATTGAGTTTGTCAATAAACTAGTTGAGCCGGCTGAATCGGCAGGACATCATCCAAATATAGAAATTTCCTACAATAAAGTGAAGATTACACTTACAACACATGATGCAGGCGGATTGACCCAGTCAGACTTTGATGTAGCACGGGTGATTTCCCAGATCAACTAACTGATTTCTTCTAACATCTTGCGCCAGATTACAGGAAGTCACTGCGATATACGGTTTATATAGCCGAGCCAGTGTGTTCTAACTGGCATGAAATTTATACCAGAGGTAAGTGGAAGAAGTTATATTTAATGGCAAACTCTAAGTGTCTTAAGCTTTCAGCAATTTAGCCTGTATAGAGAGTGAATGACCCAAACCCTACTCCCTGCTTACATATTTAGATAAGTATGTGTGACAGTTATTAAGGCGATCGCTGCAATCTTGCCATCTAGATCAGATGTTTTATAATGTTATGATATAAAGATATGTTTTTGCATAAGTTAATCACATCAGTTTTTAACCCCAAGTTAATCGTTTATTAGCTTTGCAAAAACTAGAATTGTAGTAGTGACAACTATGCCTCATCCATAGGTTTCAATGAGATGTCGCATTTTCGAGAATTAGGTGTAACGAAACCAATTATCTAAACAAGGTGTGAGGAGTAAAGTGAAAATGTCTAATCTATTATGGAAATCCTTAGTGGTTAGCCCAGCAGTTTTGGGAGCAACATTGTTAGTTTCGGCAACAGCAATGGCGGCCCCAAACCCAACCACGCAAGTATCAGCAGCCAAACAACTAGGTGTAACCGAAGTTGCCCAACAGCCAGAAATATTGGCTCAAACAACCATAGATCAAGTTAATCGCTATAGCAACGAAGGCAACCAAGGTAATTCTCAGTCTCAAGTAACATCGGTTTCTCAATTTTCTGATGTACAACCTACTGACTGGGCATTCCAAGCATTACAGTCCTTGGTTGAGCGCTATGGTTGTATTGCAGGTTATCCAAATGCGACTTATCGCGGTAATCGTGCTTTGACCCGTTATGAATTTGCTGCTGGTTTAAATGCCTGTTTGGATAGGGTTAACGAATTGATTGCCACAGCAACAGCTGATTTGGTAACAAAACAAGATTTAGCTACCTTACAACGGTTGCAAGAAGAATTTTCCGCAGAATTGGCAACCTTACGTGGTCGTGTAGATTCCTTAGAAGCGCGGACTGCTGAATTGGAAGCGAATCAGTTCTCCACCACCACAAAACTAGTCGGTGAAGCCATTTTTGGTGTTACTGATGTGTTTGGAGGTAACACTGGTGACAACAACAATACTGTCTTCCAAGACCGGGTACGTTTAGATTTGCAAACCAGCTTCACTGGTAAAGACGTTTTACATACTCGTCTCGCAGCTGGTAATGCAACAGCCTTTACACAATTTGACAACGCTAATAATCCGATTGGTACTGCTGAAGGCACACAAACATTTCAAGTTGGTAATGGCAATGGTAACAACAGTGTCAGAATAGACCGCTTGACTTATGAAGTTCCCATAGGACCAGCCCAAGTTTACCTCGCGGCTAGTGGCGGGCGTCATAGCCAGTATGCTGCTGTCAACAATCCTTACTTTTTTGACAATACTGACGGCGGTAACGGCGCTTTATCTACCTTTGCTTCTGAAAGTCCCATCTATCGGATTGGTGGCGGTGCTGGTATAGCGCTCAATCTGCCCCTTGGAAAAGGTGGCGGTATCTTGGGAAATAGCTCAATCACTGCGGGTTACTTGGCATCACAAGCGAATATTCCTGGTCTTAATGAAAATGGTGTCAATCAAGGTCTGACCAATGGTGACTATGCTGCTTTAGGACAGTTGAACTTTAGTGTAGGCGATCGCGTGGCTTTAGCTGCTACCTACGTCCACGGATATAGCGCTAGTGGTGCTTTATTCGACTCTGGTACAGACGGAGGAGTTGGAGCTTTTGATGTAGGTACTGGACAAGCTAACTTTTTAGGTAATGCAGCAGGTTCAGCGACAGGTGCAGCAACCCCAGCTAGCAGCAACTCCTACGGTGTGTCGGCTGCGTTTAGACCTAGCGACAAACTGTCCATTAGTGGATTTGTCTCTTACCATGACGTTACAGGTGTAGGTGCAGGTGATGATTATCAAGCTTGGAGCTACGGTTTAGGTGTAGCCTTACCTGATTTCGGTAAAAAAGGTAACGTTTTAGGTGTTTTTGCTGGTGCAGAACCCTATTCCTTTAACCGCCCAGGTTTTGGTGGCAACAATGATATACCCTACCACTTTGAAGGCTTCTACAAGTATCGTGTGTCGGATAACATCTCTGTAACTCCTGGTGTAATCTGGTTGACCTCTCCTGGTCAAAACAGCGATAACGATGATGCTATTATCGGTACGCTCAGAACTACTTTCACCTTCTAAAGTGTTGATTATCTACTGACAATTTTGAACTCTATTTCTCCCCGCCATTAGGCGGGGTTTTTTGTTTTCGGTAATAGTAATGGATAAACCCCAGTAGTTAACCGGAGTATACTAGAAAAGTTAGGAGTTGGAAGTTATGAATTATGGCGGGTTTGACATGAATAGACTAGAGTAATGCCCACTCTACAAGTGACTTACAAAGAAAGGCAGAGGGCAGAAGGCAGAAGGCAGAAGGAAAGAAGTATCAATAAAAACTTTAGTTCTGGGTCTGAGCTACAGTTTAAAAAAAGAATTGTATCGACGAGACGCGTAGCGCAACTTGCATTGCGTCCTTGCCTCAATCCCACGTTTTTAAACGTGGGTTCCCTTCTGCCTTCTGCCTTCGTACTTCTGCCTTCTGAAACCGTGAGCAACTTTTTATGAGCAAGCTTTTTTGTAGAAATTGACGGTATAAAGCTACATATTGCCTAGTATCTTAACTCTAACAATTTGAGATTGAACGAAAAAGCGTTCGACTGAGCGCTCACGGTGTACCCCTCCGGGGAGCTACGCGTACCGTTCCGTAGGAAAGTCTCAAATTCAAATTGAATGACTCCTAACTCCTAATTTCTAACCCCTAACTTATTGCTGCTTATGGAACTATCCTGTAAATCGGAATACGCAATTCTCGCCTTATTAGAGATGGCCGCTCATTACGAAAGCGGCGAACCGCTGCAAATTCGACAAATTGCAGCACAACAAAACATACCCGATCGCTATCTGGAACAGCTACTAGCAACCTTGAGGCGTGGCGGTATAGTTAAAAGTCAGCGTGGATCAAAAGGTGGCTATCTGTTAACGCGAGAACCCCGAAAAATCATCCTTTTTGAGATTTTGGAATGTTTAGAAGGGTTAGAGGCGCGGGCTGGTGAAGAAAACGTTAATTCCAAAAGTATAGACAGTTCAGTTATAGAAGAAATTTGGCAAGAAGCAAGCCGCGCGGCAAATTCAGTCTTGCAAAAATATACGCTCCAGGATCTTTGTGAAAAACGAGATTCGCGGCGGCAATTAGATTTCATGTACTACATTTAGTCAAGAGTCATTAGTCATTTGTCATTTGTTGATGACTAATGACCAATAACAAATAATTAATAATTAAGGACTAATTTATGCGAATAGCTCGTAACATTACAGAACTTGTCGGTCGTACACCCCTAGTGCAGTTAAACCGCATTCCTCAAACAGAAGGATGTGTTGCAGAAATTGTAGTGAAATTGGAAAGTATGAACCCATCGGCATCAGTCAAAGACCGGATTGGGGTAAGTATGATTAACGCTGCCCAAGAGGAGGGGCTAATTACTCCTGGGAAAACTGTATTGGTAGAACCCACTTCTGGAAACACCGGAATTGCCCTAGCAATGGCAGCAGCAGCAAAGGGTTATCGATTAATTTTGACAATGCCAGAGACGATGAGTGGAGAGCGTCGGGCAATGTTGCGAGCTTATGGAGCAGAACTGGAACTAACACCAGGAATGGAAGGTATGAGTGGGGCAATTCAACGAGCGCAGCAAATAGTTAATACTACACAAAATACCTATATGTTGCAGCAGTTCCGTAATCCAGCTAATGCAAAAGTGCATCGGGAAACTACAGCGCTTGAAATCTGGGAAGATACCGATGGACAAGTCGATATCATTGTGGCAGGAGTGGGTACAGGTGGTACGATCGCTGGCGTAGCAGAAGTGATTAAAGCACGCAAGCCTAATTCCAAGGCGATCGCAGTTGAACCAGCCAATAGCCCAGTTTTATCTGGGGGACGACCAGGGGCCCACAAAATTCAGGGAATTGGTGCTGGGTTTATTCCGCAAGTATTAAAGATAAAATTGATTGATGAAGTGATTACCGTCACCGATGAAGATGCGATCGCTTATAGTCGGCGTTTGGCAAAAGAAGAAGGGCTACTATCTGGTATTTCCAGTGGAGCAGCTTTATGTGCAGCAATTCGCGTCGCCCAACGTCAAGAAAATAAGGGACGTTTAATTGTGATGATTCAGCCTAGCTTTGGTGAGAGGTATTTGAGTACACCGTTGTTCCAAGACCTGGAGGCAAGGTTAGCCACTAGCGTCAGTTAACGATACATTGAATTAATGGTCAATTCTAAGCACGTTTCTAACCATTACGAAACTCTCAAAGTTAGTCCAAGTGCAAGCCTTGCGGAGATTAAGCAAGCTTATCGCCGCTTGGTTAAGTTGTTTCATCCTGACAGTAATCAGGAAACAGCCGATCGCGAGCAAATTATCCGCATCAATGCAGCTTATGAAGTTTTAGGCGACAACCAAAATCGCCGCAATTATGACCAAGAACTGCAAGATGACTCCCAAAAATTAAATAGCGATCGCCAACAGCGTACAGCATCAGCCCAAAATCATTACCAGACAAGACGAAAAACCGGACGGGATGTTGACGAGCAAGTTGAAGAATGGCTGCGCCAAGTTTACCAACCAGTAAATCGCTTGCTTTGTACCATTCTTTATTCGTTAGAAGAACAAATGGAGCAATTAGCTGCCGATCCCTTTGATGATGAGTTGTTAGATGAATTTCAGGAATACTTAGAAACCTGTCGAGATGACCTCAAACAGGCACAAACTACTTTTCGCTCCTTACCGAATCCTCCTAGTCTCGCAAGAACGGCGGCTCACCTCTACTACAGCCTCGATCAAGTAGCAGATGGACTCGATGAATTAGGTTATTTTCCTTTGAACTACGATGAGCGTTATTTACACACAGGTCATGAACTATTCCGTATAGCTTCGAGATTGCACTGTGAAGCACAAGCGTCTGTTACATAGTTATTGGGTATTGGGCATGGGTCAATATCGCTTGATGTCAAAGGATAAATGACCAAGGACGAACGACTAATGACAAAGAAATTAGTTTATGCTGGATACAGAAAAAGATTAAGAAATTTTAAATTCTGCTCATAGTGTACTCATGCAATGTATTGTTAATCGCCGCGCCCAGTTTGCAGCAAGTCATCGTTATTGGTTGCCAGAACTGAGTGAAGCCGAGAATATTGAGAAATTTGGTGCTGGTACTAGATTTCCGGGACACGGACATAACTATGTCTTATTCATCTCTCTAGCCGGGGAATTGGATGAATATGGCATGGTGCTGAACTTGTCTGATGTGAAACACGTAATTAAACGGGAAGTTACCAGTCAATTGGACTTCTCTTATCTCAATGATGTGTGGGCAGAATTTCAAGAAACTCTGCCTACCACTGAGAATATTGCACGGATTATCTGGCAGCGGTTAGCACCACACTTGCCTCTAGTCCGCGTGCAGTTATTTGAACATCCTGAACTTTGGGCAGATTATACGGGAAACGCAATGGAAGCCTACCTCACTATCAGTACTCACTTTAGCGCCGCCCATCGGCTAGCTCATCCTAAACTCAGTAACGAAGAAAACACTGAGATTTATGGTAAGTGCGCTCGTCCCAACGGTCACGGACACAACTACCATCTAGAAGTCACTGTCAAAGGAAAAATTGACCCGCGTACTGGCATGATTATTGATTTAGGTGCCCTGAATCAGGTGGTAGAAGATTATGTGTTAGAGCCATTCGATCACACATTTCTAAACAAAGATATTCCCTACTTTGCCGAAGTTGTACCGACTGCTGAAAATATCGCACTTTACATTAGTAATTTACTGCGATCGCCTATTCAAGAATTGGGAGCTAAACTTTACAAAGTAAAACTGATTGAAAGTCCCAATAACTCCTGCGAAATCTACTGTACGGAGTCTGAATCAGATTCAGTCAGCGCAACCCTCAATCAGCAAGTGCTAGTACGAGTTTAGCTAATTGAAAATCCAGGCATAGGACATAGGGAATTTAGATCGTCCCCATGCCCATGCCCAGCTAAAAAAGTTTACTTACTAAGCAATTAAAACCAGGTAACAAAGGACTTGTCAGTTCATCTTGATTGAATAAAGTAGCTGCTAACTTTAATACAGCTTGTTCGCGTCGATAAACTTCAACTTTTTTCTGTACAGAATCGCAAATCCAATATTCCTGAACCCCTTGCACGGAGTACAGCTTCAGCTTTGTTTCCCTATCGCGTTTCTCATTTTTTTCACCGGGTGACAGAACCTCTACAACTAATTCTGGTGCGCCCGTGAGGTGTCCAGCTTCATCTAGCAAGTATTTTAACCGTTCATGACTTGCCCATACCACATCAGGGATCACATTGTCAGAATCTGAGAAAATAATTCCAGGTGCGATGTCTGACGACAAGCTGCTCCGCATCTACGCAGCTTTACCTAAACCAGTTTCATCTGACCAATTGTTAATATCTGTAACAATATTGCCACAACTTGATTGATGATCCCAGTGAGGTGCTTTAGTCACAAATAGTTCTCCATCAATAATCTCATAGCGATTTCTGCGTTCACGAAGTGTCTCGGAACGAGAATCGCCAGCAAATAGCTCTAGGTCAGCAGTCGTCCAACGCACTGGAGTTGTTTGCATAGAAACCCCCTAGCATTTTCTTAGATCATATTTTAAAAATACCGACGACGGGCGGAATGTCGCAAATAGCGATAAATGCCCCACGCTAAAACTCCAAAAAAGAGATTTAGTAAAAAGCGACTAAATATAAACCACAAAATATAAGTGTCAAAAAACTTTGACAAACTCAAAGGACTAACAGTCCTGACTAAGAGAAACAACCCAAAAATAGCATTTCCACCCAGCACGAGGGCAAACAACACTAAACTCCTCTGCCAGTAACGGCGCTGGATTGTACGTTCTGAAATCAGGGTAATTACAGGTTTACCTTGCACTTTTCGCAATAATTGTTCCAGCCGCCAAAACATCCACAACAGAAACGGAAATAAACCGTAACTCAGGAAACGTAGGGATAATGAGTAACCCCAAGCACTAGATAAGATATTCACTAAGGCATGACAGATTACAGAATTTAGCCAAGCCCTAAAAATAAACTTTTTGTCTCGATTTAACCGATTTTTAGAGGAAATATAGGTTCCTAATGCATATCCCCAAGGTGCAGAGAACATAGCATGGACTGGCGTGCCGATAGTACGTTCAAAAACCGATGCTGTACCGTGGAAAAAGTAAATCCAGTTCTCTTCGGCAGTGAATCCAAGGGAAACGGCGATCGCGAAGAGAAAAACCGTAGAGTGAAGTAATCGATACTTGCGTTGCAGATAGTAAGTTGGGATAACAACCGCAGCCAACTTGCAGCCTTCTTCAATTGGGCCTATTTCCACAAGCTGCCGCAAGGCTATACCAGGAAGCCAACGTTCGTTCTGATGCCAGTCTACAAAAGAGTTCGCGACATTTTCAAAATCCCATTCCAGTCTCAGGGCTAAAAAACCAGATATTGCCCCAATGATAAAGAACATCAGTAACTTTAACAGAGGTGGGGCAAATGGTACTCGAAAGTAGTAATAGCCTAGCAGCAGTAAGGGTGGTACTGCTGCCCACAACAGTAAAGATAAATCAACCACTCACCTGAGCGATCGCTGTACGGTGACGGTGGGTGTTGTTGGTAATAGTGGGAGTTTGGAAACCCGCTTCAACAATAGCTTGCTCAATGTCCAAAGCAAAATATTCATCTAAATAAGGTTCAGTACTTTTGAGCAAAGTCAAAATGTAGGCTGGCATTTTCTTGTAAACTTCAGATTTGGGATTCATATCCATGATTGCCAAGTAGCCACCCGGACGCAGCACGCGCCGCACTTCAGCTAAAATCTGTCGAGTTGCTGATTGGGGTAATTCGTGGCACATCAGGAAAATCGAAACTAAATCAAAAGAGGCATCAGGTAGGCCGGTAGATTCAGCTTGGGCATGAAGCCAGTTAATTTTAGCTTGACGTTGCCCAGCGCGGTAATTGGCAACGGCTAAAAAGTAGGGAGATAAATCTAAGCCTGTAATTTTGGTATGGGGATAAATTTCTTGCATAGTAAATGTACTCAAACCCACACCACAAGCTAAATCTAGGATGTCTTGGGGTTGATTGGGGATTTGCGCTTTGAGGATATCGTGGTAACTTTGGCGCAGTTTAGCATCTCCTTCTGCTCCAGCATCTTGCCAAATTCCAGCATGGACAGTACGAGCAGCAACTTCTAACTCGCAAGCAGCTTTCCAACTGAGGTTTCCACCTTCGTAGGCATGGAATGTCCTCAAATAGTATTCTGGGTAGGAAAGCTGAGGATTTTCTACTTGAGCTAAATCAGCCTTCCAATCACGCGCTTGTAGAGTTTCGAATTCTTGCGTCCAAGGCACACCAATTCTCTCGGCACGTTTAATCATCATTTGTCTAGCTTGATGCTTGGCTAGATTAGCTAAAGGCTCGATTGCCAATATGCCATTTACCAAGCGGGAAGCTAAACCAGGATTAGTGTTTACAGCAGCAGTCATAAATTAGTTTGCATTTAACAGCCTTTTCTACTTATGACATAATTGCTGGACGGCAGTCTAGAAATGAATTGAATTGTATAACGGCAGTCTGCCTCCTTTGGCTTGCCCCAAGCAACAAATATTATAGAAGGTTGACATTTGCAGAGCAGCAGACTTCTGAGAAGATTTAAATGATGCTAGTTTACATTTTATATTTATCAGAGAATTTTATTCAAGACTGGTAAAATTTTCATACTTAGCAACATTTGTCTCAACAAGAATGGCAAAAAACTGAGTGTCATTTATAAACAAAAGTACAGTAAGTTCAGCTTATTGGAATCAAATATGGTCAGAGCAAGAAGAAGAGCAAGTGGCTTTTTAAAAGATTTTCAAGAATTTGCCCTTAAAGGGAATGTAGTTGACTTAGCGATCGCCGTGATCATTGGTGGTGCTTTTGGCAAGATTGTCACTTCCTTTGTTGAAGATGCGATCATGCCATTGATTAATCCTTTGGTTAGTTTTGCTGGCAAAGACTGGAGAACAATTACCATTGGACCGGGAATCAAGATTGGTCACTTTCTTGGCGCAATAGTTGACTTTGTAATCATTGCCTTAGTCTTATTTGTAGCAATTCGAGCCTTACAAAAATTCAAGAGACAAGAAGAAGTCGCCGATGAACCCTTGTCAGATCCTAACCTTGTAGCCCAAGAAAGATTGACTGGCGCGTTGGATAGACTCAACCAAACCTTGGAATCTCGGAATAATCAAGTTTTGTAAGTGGGGAGTGGGAGAGCAGGGGAGCAGAGGAGAATAATCAATACGCAATACCCAATGCCCCATGCCCAATGTCCCATACCCAATGCCCTACTTTGCAGCAGGCTTAAGAGCTAACAACATTTCTAATTCACTAGTAGATTTATCAGGGCTAATAGCGGTAAAACCAAGACCACGAATGGAATTCAAAATAGTGATGGTATCGGCGTTAGATGATACAAAACTATTGATCAGGGGCACAGTTTTAGTTTTGTCCATATCTAGGTAGAAATAGCCGCCGTTGGGCTTTTGCAAAGAACCGGTCACGGCTTTGAAGGCGTCGCTAGTGTCGAGAGATGGATTCTTGCGATCGCTAACTGCGTCAGCAATGGGGCCACCAATAGCTACAAATACAGTATCTTGATCCAGCCAACCATGTGCCAATAAAGCTCCTTGTCGGGGAATTTGCCATTCAGTTACATCTTTACCACCGATATTTCTGTTGGCAACGTTGATTTGTTGGGTTTTGGCAAGGGTATCCAATTTTGTCAAGGTGGCTTCGGCAGTTTTGCGATCGCTAGTATCAAATACTAAAGCACCTCCAAAACCAACACTCGCTAGGGCGTGTCATCAATTAAGCCAAATGACAGAAGCAGCCAGATAAATTGCACCCAAAAAGTTAGTAGCGCGTTTATCGTAGCGCGTCGCAATC
>NZ_JBALDU010000107.1:0-40086 GCF_036917235.1 Nostoc sp. | reverse complement strand
CAATGGCATTGCAGGGG
Organism: Nostoc sp.; assembly: GCF_036917235.1. Classification (GTDB taxonomy): domain Bacteria; phylum Cyanobacteriota; class Cyanobacteriia; order Cyanobacteriales; family Nostocaceae; genus Nostoc. Next base: position 40,069 of record NZ_JBALDU010000107.1, on the reverse strand, counting down.
CACGCATTAACATTGCAAGGGGATGCAATGGCATTGCAGGGGCACGCATTAACATTGCAAGGGGATGCAATGGCATTGTAAGGTATTGCGAAATTTAATTTGCTACAAATTAATGAAATGCTGTACTAAGCGATCGCGAGTTGGAAGTGTTGCGCCTGATGGAAGTACTCAAAAAATGTCATCATAGTTAAAGTGAAAACATTCTGGAGACAAGACAACGGTTTACGCACGCCCTTTAGCACGGTTAATTGAACAATTGCAACGCCTACCGGGAGTTGGCCCCAAAAGTGCCCAACGACTGGCTTTGCATATTTTGAAGCGACCAGAAGCAGAAGTAGAAGCTTTGGCACAAGCTTTAATTGAGGCAAAAAAACAGATAGGGTTGTGTTCTGTTTGCTTTCACTTATCTGCTGAACCTGTTTGTGAAATTTGCCGCAATGCCAACCGTGACAATAGCACTATCTGTGTTGTTGCAGATCCTCGCGATGTGATTGCGTTAGAAAAAACCCGCGAATACAAAGGTAAGTATCACGTTTTGGGCGGGGTAATTTCGCCAATTGATGGAATTGGCCCAGATCAGTTGAATATACTAGCTTTGCAGCGTCGGGTGAGTCAGCAAAAACCTCAAGAAGTAATTCTGGCAATTAGTCCGAGTGTAGAAGGGGAGACAACAACCCTGTATATCGGTCAGCTATTGAAACCATTTACTAAGGTGACGCGGATTGCTTTTGGTTTACCTGTAGGTGGCGATTTGGAGTACGCAGATGAAGTTACTTTGGCGAGGGCGTTGGAAGGCCGTAGGGAGTTAGATTAAATTTTGTTGATTTTGCTGGTTAATCATCTCGACTATTGACTGTACATAACATCCGATCGCAAAACGTACTTTCGCCCCTGGATAATAGTAGCGCCCTCATGTACTAGTTCGTGGACAAAACACAAAGCCATACCTGTTACCGGAAGCACAGCTAGATTAGATAAATCTTGGTAGTATTCAGGAAGATAAAAGCGAGTTTCGCCGCCTTCAAAGCCTTCATTCAGATAAATCATGAAAGTCAATAAACTTTCCTCACCGTTAGTTCGTCGATAAGGACCATCATGGTGAGGTGCAAACCTCTGACCTGGATCGTAGCGATAGAAACGAAAACGCTCATTCAGCCCAACTGGATGCCATCTACCAATGGTCTTAGGAATATAATTTGACACACGCTGCCATAAATCAAAAGCACGCTCCCGGTCATCTAGAATAACGCGCTGATTATTGCGGATGTCGGGACGCATTTTAAAACCTCGGTGGGTAGTAATAGGAGCATCTGTATAGCCAATATTTTCTGTTAAAGTAATATACTCAGCGCATTCTGCTGGCGAAAGAATATTTTCCAGCGTGAAAATTTGGTTGCGAAGCAAATCTTTCTTAGTCATGGTTAAGCTGATTGAGATTTACAACAGTTTTCATATATTTATGAACCACACCTGTCTTAGTGGCACAAGGACTTGCGCCACTACTAAAATTTAATAGACCTCTTGCAAAAATCGTTGAATCACCCCTCCCCAACCCTCCCCTTATGAAGAGGGAGGGAGCAATATTTCAAGTTTCCCCCCAATATATCGGGGGGATTAAGGGGGGTCGATTCGACTTATGCAAGAGGTCTATTGAACAGAAATAGAGTTTTAGTGATGATTTGACCCTAGCAATTCTGTAATTGTAATCAGTAATTCCGTTGGTTGTACTGGTTTGGCAATGTGTTTCTGAAAACCAGCTGCTAAAACTCGATCGCGATCGCTTTCTCCAGCATAGGCGGTAAGAGCGATCGCCGGAATTTCCCCGCCCTCCTCTTTGGGCATGGCTCTGAGCATCTTAATCAAGCTATAACCATCCATTTCTGGCATTCCTAAATCACTGATTAATAAATTAGGTACAGCCTGTGCCATAATCATAAATGCCTCATTTACCGATGCTGCGCCAGTTATCAACGCCCCATTCTGTTGTAGCAAGAAGTGCAGAAACTCCCGTGTGTCAACATCATCATCAACAATTAATATCCGTAATCCACGCAGGACTGACGAGTTAAATTTCTTCCCTCCTCCTCCTACTTTTTCTGCACCGTCACTCTCCTTCATCACGGGCAGTCTGACAGTAAAAACTGCTCCCTGTCCAATTCCTGGACTAGCTGCTTTTACAGTACCACCATGCAACTCTACTAAGTGACGAACTATTGCCAATCCCAGTCCCAGTCCGCCGAATGCCCTGGTTGTGCTGCTGTCCGCTTGACGAAAATATTCAAATACGTGGGGTAGAAACTCAGGGGAAATACCTTGACCTGTATCTTTAACTTGAATTAGTGCAGAGTGGAAACTTAATTCACGACTCAATGATAAACTGATTTCGACTGAACCACGAGAGGGAGTAAACTTGACTGCGTTTGAGAGTAAATTCCCTATAACTTGCTGTAAGCGATTATAATCGCCTAACACTTTACCAACATTGGGGTCAACCTGTACTTTAATCTGGATAGATTTAGTTTCGGCAATTAACCGGACTGTTTCTAATGCAGCATCAATTACAGCTACTAGGTTAACAGTGGCAAAAGTCAGGTTCAACTTACCGCGAATAATTCGGGAGACATCCAGCAACTCATCAATTAATTGAATCTGCAATTGAGCATTTCTTTCGATGGTTTCTAAAGCACGACTTGTAGTCACTTCATCAAATTTGCGGCTTTTGAGTAGCGATGACCACCCTAAGATGGGGTTGAGGGGCGATCGCAATTCGTGAGAGAGAATAGCGAGAAACTCATCTTTATTCCGGTTTGCCTGTTTGAGTTCCTCTGCTTGTTGCCTAAGTGCCTTTTCTAATTGCTTCCTAGGGGTGAGGTCAAGAATAAAACAGATCCAAGACGCTGGATCTCCCTCCACCAAAGCACCACCAATTAGTATCGGAATGCGGGAACCATCCTTACGAATGTATTCTTTTTCAAAGGGAGTACAGATCCCAACCGTTAAAAGTTGTTCTAGCCCCTGCCGATCGAGAGCATGATATTCAGGTGGGGTGATGTGTTGTCTGCGTATCTTACCCGCTAAAAGTTCCTCTCGCGTATAACCCACCATTTCTAAAAAAGCCTCGTTCGCCTCAGTAATGTAATCAGGAGTGGCGAACATAATGCCAATAATGTTGGAATCAACTAACCGCCTTAATTGAGTTTCGCGCTGGCGCAAATCATTTTCTACCTGCTTGCGTTGGGTAATATCCTGGGTAGTACCCATCATTCGTACTGGCTTACCCTCGACATCATAAAAGACGCGACCTTTAGCAGAAATCCAATGAATACTACCATCAGACCAAGGGATGCGGTATTCAATATCACAGTCAACCTGTTCTTCAATAGAGCGGGCGATCGCTTCATGAATGCATTGGCGGTCTTGTGGATGTACACAGTTGAGGAAAATATCAAAGCTGATTTCGGCTTCTAGGGACACTCCAAACAGCTGCCGACATTTGTCTGTCCAAATCACCTCGTTGGTGGTGATATTCCAAAACCACATACCCAGTTCAGCAGCATTAGTGGCCAACCGAATCCGTTCTTCACTCTCGCGCAGATTTGTTTCAATTTTTTGACGTTCCCATAGGGCAGCTTGCTGTTCGGTAATATTAGTACTCGCACCAACTACCCTAACGACCTGACCATTTTCATCCCGGACAGCAAACCCCTGGTCTTCCACCCACAAATAGCGGCCATCTTTGTGACGCACTCGATATTCAATCCGATAACGGTTTCCATTGGCCATACTAGCCATGAATTGGTCATTAACTCTTTCTTGGTCATCGGGATGAATGCGTTCTTGCCACCACTGGAAGGTCGGTTCAGTTTCTTGTTGTGTGTAGCCAAAAACCTGGGTTAGACCTTGAGTTCTTTCCACAGTATTTCTGCCAATCTCCCAGTCATAGATTAGGCAATTAACCGCCGCTGCTGCTAGCTCAAACCTTTCATTACTTTGCCGCAAGGAAATTTCTATGTGTCGTCGCTCTGTAATATCAAAAGCGATCCCCAAAAGATATTGCGGCAATCCATCAGCTGTTCTGCTGTACACAGTGTCATAGCTACAAAACCAGCGCCACTCTCCATTGGCGTGTTGAATCCGGTATTCAAAGCTAAGGACTTCACCCTGATGAGTAGAATTAAATTTTTCAAAATAGCTAGGAAGTCGAGCCAAATCTTCAGGGTGTAGAAGTTGGGTAGATAAATCCTTGCCCATTGCCTGGATTTCTGCTGGTCTATAGCCCCAACTTTGAGCAATTTCGTAATTAACATAAGCATTTCGCTGCTCAATTAGGTCATAAATGTAGAGTATTCCTGGAAGAGTGCCAGCAATTTGTTGAAACAGACGTTGACTATCCCACCATGCCTGAAATTCATTTGTATCAACTTGTTGAGTATCTTGTTCACAACTACAGCCCTCCTGCAACTGGGCGTGCTTAAATGCCGTAATATCCGAAAAAGTTGTCACGATCGCGTAGGGATTGCTTCCTTCATTTTGAAACAGAGGTTGCGAGGACAACAATAGCCAGACTAGCTCACCATTTGGCTTATAAAAGCCACACACCACATTTAAGCAAGGTTTACCTGTATTTTGGGTAATGCTCGCAGGGTGAGTCTCACTTAGCAAAGGAGAGCCATCTTCATGAATAAATTGCCACTTGGGGTCGAGCAAATTTTGCCCCACAAGCTGTTCTGCGGTTAGTCCCAAAATGCGATCGCTAGCGACATTGCAAGCTTGGATAGTGCCATCAGCCAACTGAAGCACCATTCCTTCTTCTCCACTGGCGACTAGCGAAGATTTTGCCTTTTTACTAACTTGCCGATGCAGCAGCTTATGATTAGCCAGCTGGTTGTGGAACTTTTCCGCGTCTGGCATTCTAAAAAGTTAAATAATTTTAAAGTTAATCTAAGATTGAGCGGCTCATACTTACATAAATTCTAGGGCAATTTCTTCCAACTTGAACCAGAAGCAGCGAAACAGTGCTGAGTAGCGAGTGCTGAGTAAATAAAAGTAATATATTGCACTTAGCACTGGCTCAACGCCCCGCTATCGCTAACAGCACTCTTAAATCTTATAGACTTAGGGAACTTACGCAGAAAATTAAACTCATTACTCATTACTCATTACTCAGCACTCTTAAATCAACCCCCAACATGAATACCAGGTCGCATTTGGGGATTCTTTTCAGCTCGCCGCAGTACTTCACGGGTAACTACAGCAATGTCACCTTCGCCAAACAAGATAAAACGCAATAGGTATTGTATGGGATTTCCTTCAACCCAACCGAAGTAAGCATGGGGAATCTTACCTGTTTGGTCGCGAATGTAAAGTAGTAAAGCTGCGATCGCATTCGGTACTGCTGCACTTTCAGCCCGGAGGATGCGATAATCACCAACTTGCACCCCTTTTACTACGATCACATCCGCAAATTCTGAAGCATCGGATACATGAATTTCTAGAAACAGAATTGGATCGTTGGCTGGAATATGATTGTCTTCGCGTACCTCTTTCTCTTTCATAAAATACTCTAGGACATCGCCCGTATTCAACCGATTTGCAATCAGTCGTATTGTTCCCTGGCTATCTTCAGCAAAGAATTGGCTAGCAAGTTCGTCAACTTCAATTCGCTCTGCTCGCAGTTCTGTTGAACGCCAAACACGAGAAACCAGCGAGGTAAAAATGATCGCACCGATGAAAAACCCAGCAATCCTAATCCCTTCTGGTCTTTCGATGATATTGACAATGGTGGTATATAAAAATAACAGTGTAATGATGCCAAAAACGAGTCTGGCCCGCTTCTGTCTGTGACGGTGGGCTGATAAAGTTACAGCAAAGGCGGCTGAAGTGATCAACACCAGCACACCAGTTGCGTAAGCCCCACCTTGGGCTTCTACACTTGCTTTGAAGATAATTGTGACAACAAAAGCGATCGCTGTGTAGACTAACACTAAAGGTCGGGTTACTCGTGCCCAATTGGGTGCCATGCCATAGCGTGGTAGGTAGCGAGGCACGATATTTAACAGCCCTGCCATTGCAGATGCACCTGCAAACCACAAAATAGAAATAGTACTTAAATCGTAAATTGTGCCAAAGGCATTGCCTAAATGCAAATGTGCTAAATAAGCAAGGGCCCGTCCGTTGGCTTTGCCCCCCGATGCAAATTCTGCGGTTGGAATCAGTAGAGTGGTTATAAAGCTGGTGGTAAGCAGAAAGAAGCTCATAATCACAGCAGCAGTGGTGAGCAACTTGCGTGTATTCCGAATCCGCCCTTTGGGATGGTGCGAAGTGTTGTTACTGCTACCTTTAACCAGAGGCATAACGGTAACACCAGTCTCAAAACCTGACAATCCCAGTGCGAGTTTAGGGAAGATGAGGAGAGAGATGCCGATTAGCATCAAAGGGTTAGAATGGCGTGCAAAAAGTGCAGTTTGCCAGTTAGCGATCGCTTCTGTGTGAGTTAATATCTGGTACACACCGACGCCAACGACAATGAAGTTTAACAGCAGATAAGCTGCTACCAAAACTACTGCAATCCCAATGGCTTCTCGGAAACCTCTCAAGAAAACTGCACCTAGTAATGCAACTAATATCAGGGTAATTGCGATCGTCTGATTGTGAAGCCAATTTGGTGTCAGCGGATTTTCGATGATATGGGCTGTGGCATCAGCTGCTGACAAAGTAATGGTAATAATAAAGTCAGTTGCCACAAAGCCAAGTAAGCACAGTACAAGTAATTTGCCTTGCCACCAGGGAAGTAAACGCTCTAACATTGCGATCGACCCTTCACCATGAGGGCTTTCAGCAGCAATGCGCCGATAGATTGGCAACGCTCCAAAAAGCGTTAGCAAAACCAGAATCAGGGTAGCTATAGGAGAAAGAGCGCCAGCCGCCAGTGCTGCAATCCCTGGTTGATAGCCAAGGGTCGAGAAATAATCTACACCAGTCAAGCACATCACCTGCCACCAAGAATGCTGGCGATGTACTTCTTCCTTGCGGTAAGGCCCTTTTTTTTCTCCTCGGTCTTCTTCAAGCAACCAGTGGATTAACTGACTGCCGAGCCGTTTTGTTGAAACAATTGATTTAGCCATCAAATACGGTTGTGTTGCAAAAGTCGGCTTTGTGATTTTTTTAAGCCTTCGTGGTTTATTAAAATTTTTAACTACAAAGGCATAGCACTATTATTGTATGTTAAGCATCCTGTCTGATTTACAAAATATATAGTAGCTGTTCGTAGTTCTCTGGGTATCAAGATCAATTGCAGCTTCTGTATGGAAAGAATCAATATTGTACGCGTATATTTTGGGGTTAATGCTTTCGTATCCTTAGCACCTTCAAGCTGCATCAGTTCTAAAAAAGGCGCTGCTAAATAAGGTAGGTACGCAATTAACAAATCTGTCTTAAAATAAAAGTCATTTTTATTGATATAGGAATCATATTTGATTTCTGAAAAAATCTCGGTAGGCAAGTGAGTCTCGTGAGTCCAATCAATAAATAATCGGTGCAGGTTGACTGCACCGATTACCAAATGTCACTCGAATTGAACAAACATCCCATTGTTTCACGCCAATGCTGAAGCTTGGGGTTTGGCAAAAATCATTCTTCCTGCTGTAGTTTGCAAAGCACTGGTAACTACTACTCGTAGTTCACCACCCACATAATTGCTACCTTCTTCAACGACTACCATTGTGCCGTCATCTAAGTAGCCAATGCCTTGACTGGGTTCTTTGCCTTCCTTGAGGATTTTTAAATCCAGGTTGTCGCCAGGTAAATAACTGGGACGGACGGCATTCACTAAATCATTCACATTCAAAACAGGTACTTTCTGAACACTGGCAACTTTAGACAAGTTGTAGTCGTTGGTTAGCAATGTGCCGCTAATTTCTTGGGCGAAGCGTACTAACTTGGCATCCACTGTGGGGATATCTTCGTAGTCAACTGTATTAATCAGGATGCGATCGGGATAATCTTCTTTAATACGGTTGAGAATTTCTAGCCCTCGCCTTCCCCGTACCCGCTTTTGATCTTTGCTAGCATCCGCGACTTGTTGAAGTTCTTGCAAGACAAACTGCGGTACGAGAATTTGCCCTTCTAAAAACCCTGTTTCTAGTAAGGCTTCAATACGACCATCAATAATACAGCTAGTATCTAGAACTTTGGTATTAGCTGGTTTTAATGTTCCTTCCACTACCATCGATTCAACGGTGTTGGGATTAATGAACCGCAATAAGCCTCGCCCGTGGGTGTCTGCCAAATTCATGCCAGTAACGGAGAGTATAATACTACCAACAACTGCCACCAATGGCTTAATAAATCCAAAATCTGCCGGGATCGGGAGCAAAAATAGTGGGGCTAGCATCAAGTTGGCTAGTAATAGCCCAATCACTAAGCCGATCGCACGAGTTAAAATCACTTCTAGAGGCATTTCTTTGACTTGTGATTCTAGGCGACGATATGTCGTCTGGAAACTCAGCCCGATCGCACCACCAATAATAGCGGCAAAGACGGCAACAACTAAGCGTAAAGCTTCTAGATTCGTTACCTGATCTAGCGCCCCATTGGGTAGTAGTTCAATGCTGTAGAACCCTATTCCCGACGCTGCTAGGATAAATGAGAAAATAATAATGGCGTCAAGCATGGTTGTCTTGTTTTCCTGCAACTGTGTTAACCGATAAAGTTAAGTATTTTTTATTTCATCGGTAAGATAAACTCATCAATATTGACTTACACTAAGGGTTTAGGCTGACAATATCTGCAATTATTATAACCAAAGGCTTTTATCTTAATATTTTTCATTGTTTTGTTGTAAAACGACAAAAACTTGTAAATAAACTACTTATTTTGATTGTCTCTAATTCGCAGTTGGATTAACTTAAAAGTTTTCTCAAAATGAGTAAAAAATTTAGTATTTCTGGAATTGTGAGTTCTGCTTATGTGCATATTCCCTTTTGCAGACGGCGATGTTTTTATTGTGATTTCCCGGTGTCTGTTGTAGGCGATCGCTTGCGGGGCGAAACATCTGGTACTATCTCCCAATATGTTGAGGTGCTATGCCAAGAAATTGCCATTACACCAGCATTTGGTCAACCTTTGAAGACAATTTTCTTCGGTGGTGGTACTCCTTCGCTGCTCTCAATAGAGCAGCTACAACAGATACTGACAGAGCTACAGAAGCATTTTGGGATTGCGTCTGGGGCAGAGATTTCTATGGAAATTGACCCAGGCACCTTTGACTTAGCCCACATAGCAGGCTATCGCAGCGCAGGCGTGAACCGGGTAAGTTTGGGTGTACAAGCCTTTCAATCAGAATTATTGCAGAGGGCGGGGCGATCGCACTCAGTTGAAGATATTTTTGCAGCTGTGGAACTAATCCACCAAGTCGAGATTCCCGTATTTAGCTTAGACTTAATTTCTGGGTTGCCGCATCAGTCTTTGGATCAATGGCAGGATTCCTTAGAAAAGACGGTAGCGATTGCACCCACTCACATTTCCATTTACGATCTCACTATCGAACCAGGTACAGCCTTTGGTCGTTACTACAAACCTGGCGATACTCCTTTGCCCACGGATGAAGCCACAGTCAAAATGTACCAGATGGGGCAGCAGGTTTTAACTAGTGCAGGTTATGAGCATTATGAAATTTCCAATTATGCTCAACCTGGGCATCAATGTCGGCATAATCGAGTGTATTGGGAAAACCGCCCTTATTATGGCTTTGGTATGGGTGCGGCGAGTTATGTTGAGGGGAAACGATTCACCCGTCCGCGTAAAACTAAAGAGTATTACCAGTGGGTACAAGCTGGCGCTGTAATTGATTGTGATTTTACCCCCCCAAAGGAAGTATTGTTAGAAACATTAATGTTGGGGTTGCGTTTGGCGGAGGGTTTGAGTTTGGCGGCGTTGGCGGAAGCATTTGGCGAAGAGAAGGTGGAGGAAATTTGTCGGTGTTTGCAATTGTATTTTGAGAAAGGTTGGGTGGAAGTTGCAGAGGGAAAATTGCGTTTGATTGATCCCCAAGGATTTTTGTTTTCTAATGTGGTGTTGGCGGAATTGTTTGAGAAATTGGGGTGACGAACCGCAGAGGCGCAGAGAAGCCAGTGCGCCCTAGCGGGTTCCCCGACTTGTTCGCGCAGCGTCTCCCCTTGGGAGAAGCAACTGGCGCGGCATAGAGAGAGGAGGGAAGATTTTAAGCTGATGAGGATTGATGCAAAAAAATAAAGTTAGAAAAGCTGTGATTCCGGTAGCTGGTTTCGGTACTCGTTTGTTTCCAGCTACTAAAGTTGTCAAAAAAGAACTTTTCCCGATTATCGATCGAGATGGTAGGGCAAAACCTGTGATTCTCGCAATTATTGAAGAGGCAATTAGTGCTGGAATTACAGAAGTAGGGATTGTGGTGCAGCCAGATGACAAAGAAATATTTGTAGATTTCTTGAAAAATCCACCCAAAAAAGAACTTTTAGAAAAACTTTCACCACAAAATCAAGAATATAGTCGATATCTCGAAGATTTAGGTAGCAAAATTACTATCTTATTGCAAGAGGAGCAATTAGGCTATGGTCATGCAGTATTTTGTGCCAAAGATTGGGTGAAAAATGAGCCTTTTTTGCTCATGTTGGGCGACCATATTTATGCATCTGACATTGAAAAATCTTGTGCGCGTCAAGTTTTAGATGTTTACGAACAAGTTAATAAAAGCGTTGTTGGCTTAACTACAATGCCAGCAGAAATTCTTAATACAGCTGGGTGTGTAACAGGAGTTTGGCAAAAGTTAAACTCGATTTTAGAAGTTACACAACTCTATGAAAAACCTACCATTGAGTATGCACAACAGCATTTGCGTGTAGAGGAAATGGCAGAAAATGAGTTTTTATGTATATTTGGTTTGTATTTACTAACGCCGAAAATTTTTGACTTTTTAGCAGAACATATCAACCAAAATTTCCGAGAACGAGGCGAATTTCAGTTAACATCTTGTCTTGATGGATTGCGTCAGGAAGAGGGAATGACAGGATATGTTGTTAAAGGCAAGTGTTTTGATACAGGTTTGCCAGATGCTTATCGTCAGACAATGATTGATTTTAGAAAAATATAGATTAATCTCGGTTCAATTCATTTGTCTGGGAGGATCTCGCTTTTTAAGATGGTTCAAACAGAATAGTAATCTATTGAGTTAAGCAGAGGGATGAGCAAAGAATTGAGGCATCTTGAAACTATACCGTTTAATTTGCCCCTGTTGATAGCCTTCTTTTTTTGTTAAAGCAGTTTTCAGGTAGATGAGTTACAAAATGCAGGACTCTAAATCAGACACAAACCTTAAAAAACTACCTCAAAACTAGCGGTAGTTAGAGCAGGAAAAGAGGTAGCATCCAATTGTGCAAATTTCCCCCCGGAATTAATCGCAGCAAAATTATCCGCCGAACCATTAGGGTTATAAAAGAGACTACCATTTGCGCTATTATAAACGATCGCTGCACTACTACTTGCAGCTAAAGAATCGTTTGTCACTGTGGCAAAGTCTGCGGAATTTAATTGAGTCGGGAAGACTGAGTTACTTAGAGCAGTAAAGGTAGATTTAGATAGTTGGATCTTATCTTCCTCAAGAGTGAAGTCACTAATAATATCAACTCCGAGTTCCCTAATATTAAACTTCGATCCTGTTGCAAATGCAAACTTATCTGAACCAGCGCCTCCTTTTAGTAAGTCGTCCCCACTATCACCTTGTAGGTAATCGTTGCCTGTGTTGCCGATCAGAGTATCTATTCCACTACTACCAAAAAGAATATCATCACCTTTGCCTCCCATGAGGTTGTCGTCATCACTACCCCCATCTATGATGTCTGCACCATCTCCACCAAAAAGGATGTCAGAACCTGCCCCTCCATCAATGTAATGATTACCAACAACACCAGAAAGCGAAATATTGTCATCACCATCCCCAGCAAAAATAACCTTATTGCCAGCTGAAAAATTCCCCGAACTAAAGGTGTCATCTCCCTTAGTTGTAGTAACATCACTACTTATCGCATTTCTGGATCGAGCAACTGCCTCTTTTATGACATCAGCAAGATTCTCACTTGTAGAACCAACAGTTAGTACACCACCTCGGCCAAGCTGGGTAACTAGTGTCTCGTAATTGGCTGCAACATTACTCGTAGTTAGAAAAATTGGAATAATATTATTTGCTTCTAGCGCAGTTTTTACTTGTCCGATCTGTGGATAATCTTCAAAAGCATCAGCTATCGCATCTCCATTATTGCCAATACTATCTGGCCTAACTGCTGCGCGATCGCCGGCAACGTGATAAATACTATCGGTGGCTATTATCACAACACGAAATGAACCTACTCTGTAACCAAGACTGCCGTTATCTAAAGCTGCAAACAAGAGTGCAAATAATTGTGATTCTGGCCCATCATTGCCACCAAAAGCTTCAAAGTCAAAGATTTTGTCTTTAATTGTTGTGACATTATTTGTCAAAGCGACTTCTGGTTGATATACATAGTCAGCGTAACCCCCAAAAGGCACAAGTGGCTTATCCTTGAAAGAGGCAATACCAAATTTCAGGTCATCACCAAATATCTCTGCTAACTTCGGGTTGGTTAAGCGATTTACCGTCGCAGGAAGTACGGCTTTAAGCTGGACTACACCCTCATTAGATGACGATGTTAAGTCTTGCAGCAGAACAATATCAGATACTAAACTCATAGTTTTTTCCTCTGACTATTTTGATTAATGGGTTGTATTGGAAAGTGGCTGAATAGTATTTCAGCTTGATATTAGCAAGGTTAATTGATTTAAGATAGTACTGAAACTGAAGAAAATATAATCTCTTTCAAAAAATATTTACTGTGTCCTGACTCCTGCCTCTACCCTACTTAAGGTTATAGTTGCAGACTTAACGAGAGAGAATGTCACCAGATATAAGTTAAGCTAAAGTGCGTCAATGGGTGAGCAGTGAAGATAATGCTTTGGATTAGAGGATGAATCAGTATTTTGCAACGGTTGCTCGCGGATTAGAAACCCTTGCGGCTCAGGAGTTAGAGCAACTGGGTGCCCATTCCGTAGAGCCGGGCTTTTGCGGTGTAGCCTTTGAGGGCGATCGCACTTTACTTTATCGCGTCAATCTCTGGGCTAGGCTGCCGTTCCGAATCTTGGTGAATATCAATGAGTTTCCATGCCTTGATGCCAAGGATCTCTATCGCGGTATCCAAACCATCGATTGGCAAAACTATCTGACGCCAGATATGACGCTGGCGGTGAATGTCACGGGCAAAAACCAGCACCTCAACCATAGCCACTTCACATCTCTTCAGGTCAAAAATGCGATCGTCGATCAGCAGCAAGAAAATCTGGGCGAGCGTTCAAATGTAGAGCTTCATGAACCAGATGTGCGGGTTAATGTTCATATTGAACGCGACTTTTGTACCGTTAAACTCGATAGTTCTGGAAATAGTCTGCACCGCCGAGGCTACCGCCCTGCGGTTGGAGTAGCCCCTCTGAAGGAATCTCTCGCTGCTGCCCTGATTCAACTTTCGGGTTGGCAACCAAACCAGATGTTCTACGATCCTCTGTGTGGATCTGGCACTTTACCCTTGGAAGCTAGCTTAAAGGCACTGAATATCGCACCAGGGCTGTTTCGCGATAGCTTTGGATTTGAAAATTGGCTCGATTTTGATCTCTCCCTTTTAGAAAAACTGCTCCAAGAAGCTAAGGACAGTCAACTAGATAGCCTGACTGCACCTATTTGGGGAAGCGATCGCGATGAAAATATAATCGAGCAAGCGATTAATAATGCTCAAAACTGCGGCGTTGATAACCATGTATGGTTTTCTCAAATGGAGCTTGCTGATGTTGTCGCCCCCGCAGACAGTGGGATTTTATTTTGCAATCCACCTTATGGCGAACGGCTGGGGCGAGATAGCGATCTAGGGGCATTTTACAAACTTTTGGGCGATGTACTGAAACAACGCTTCAAAGGCTGGACTGCATTTGTACTGAGTGGCAACAAGGAACTGTCTCAATCGATTGGACTAAAATCATCCCGGCGGATTGCGGTGTATAACGGAGCGCTACCTTGTCAGTTAATGAAATATGAGTTGTATTAAGACAAAGACGCGATAAATCGCCGTCTCTACAAAAGACCGATTATTTGTAGAGACAGCGATTCATCGCGTCTTACCTGTGATATTTTTAATACTCTTTAATAAATTTAAATTTAGCCCAAAAAAGCTTTAAACCAATTCTGAGCATATATTCTGGCAGTTATGATAACATCTTTTAAAAAAAGTGGCAGTATAATCGGTGACTGACAACCTGCAATTTATTTATAGCTAAGGGGCTATTTATGTCAGACCAATTCACGTTTACCGTTACCAACGATACCGAACAAGCAATTACAGAGTTGTGGGTATCTGTCGATGATGATGAGTGGGCTTCATTTACCTTGAGTGATTCAGGGATTCCATCGGGTGAAACAGTAACAATTGCTTGGGCTGAATATACGAATGATTCGCCCTGTGAATGGTACATATCTGCTGTATTTGAAGATGAATCAGAAAGTGAGTCAGCCGTATTTAACTTCTGTGAAGAACCAGCTTTAACGTTCGGCTAAATATCCCCAGTGCGATCGCCACCGGAAAGGGCGTGTACGCCATCGCGCTTGATGCATGATTGCATATCGACTCCAGCCATAAAAGCAAAAGCCCTGCCTCGAAAGCATCTAGGTGGGGCTTGATATTAAAATTGATATTGGCAATACCAAATAATGGTGTAAAAGGCAAATGACCGAAAACGACTCATGATACAAGCCCCTAAATTTATTTATGGAGAAGCAAAAAAATGTATAACGAGTGGCACAGCGCATATTTACGAAGTCCGTTTACAGAGCAACTAAATTTATTTATGGGGATCATTAATGCAAGAATTTTGTTAGCGCCGACGGCAAGCGAGTCCGCGTACCCCTACGGGGAAGCAAGCTACGCTTTTAGCGTCTGTCTTTGCTACGCAACGCTACCGCGAACGACACGCTGCGCGAACGTAGAGAGCGTCATTTTCGTCATTTTGAATTCGGAGCGTTCGCCCTTGGCGTCTCGTAGAGAAGCGACGTGACAGGCGTTGGTTGTAATGCTCTATTTGTCGTCATCAAGAAAAAGATTATATGCAAACTTTCACTCTAGCACTAAGTTTTCCATAAATTAAGAGACGGTAAATTTACCGTCTCTGACATTTTTTGAGATTTATTTTAAATAAATTAGTTTTTACAGACTTGCCAGAACACCAACAATACCATGTCCTGTGAATACTTCTAATGCTATGAGAGAGACAAAACCAATCATTGCTAACCGACCGTTGAGCATTTCTGCATAGGGAGTGAAACCAGTGCGATCGCCTTGCTCATCTATATAAACCTTTGGCTCGATCGCAAAGTTGTTCAGTTTGCCTTGGTCGTCAATTATAGCAGTGCTTGTACGCATGGATTTTTCCCTGTTTTCTCTTTATGTAAACAACTGTAACAAAGTTATTAATATTTGTAAAGTAAACGTGGTGATTTATAAAATATTGGCTGCGTGTTATGTAAACTTCCAAAACCTACCTTATATAAAACTAGTACCAATTTAGATTTAGTGATACAATAAAAGATTGTTAATTTTTACCTTTAGCCAATCATGACAGCAACGGGTAAGGCAACCCAATTCGAGTACAAAGCACTGCACAAGCCCAACCAGCTTATTTACGGTCTAGGTCAGACGGCAGTGATTACAGGATGGACAGTAAAGCAGGCGATCGCTAAACACCTGCAACCCGAAGAGTATGCTGTAATTGGGCAACTATACTCGCCGACCCGTGGGATAAACTTACTAATTCGCAATTTACTGTATAATCCCCACGTTAGGTACTTAGTAGTTTTAAACGCTACTAAAGAAGACAATAACGCAGGTGCGTGTCAGTGCTTGCTAGACTTTTTCCGTAATGGTTTTGAAGAAGGTGTGTGTGATACTGGGTTGCGTTGCTGGGTAATTCGCTCCCCTATCCCTGGATATATTGATCTTGAAGTGAAAGCTAGTGCAATAGATGCCCTGCGGGAATCAATAAAGTATCAGGAAACCAAATCCATCTCTGAAGCCGTTAGGCAAGTTTTGTCATATGCCCAGGAGAAAGCGCTTGCTGCACGGGGTTTGCGCTTAGATTTTCCCATGCCTACTGTTAAGCCAACTATCTTACCTGGGCCGAGATACGGTCACAGAATTGAGGGTAAGACTATAGCAGAAACTTGGGTAAAAATTATTCATCGGATTAAGACAACAGGAACCATTAGACCAACTGGCTATGATGGGCAATGGCAAGAATTAATTGATTTAATGGCAATTATTACTGATGAACCCGCTAACTTTTATTTTCCTGAGCCGAATTATTTGCCAATTGACCGTCCTTTTCTTAAAGAATACGTTTCGCAGATTTTAGATGATGCATCTTCTAGGGAAGGATTGAAATATACATATGGTCAACGTTTACGTTCCTGGTTTGACCGTGACCAAATTGACCAGGTGATTCAGAAGTTAATTGGAGAAATTGATGCTGCTAGTGCAGTGATGAACTTATGGGATGTAAAAGACCATGAAAAAGGTGGTAGCCCTTGCCTTAATCATATTTGGTTGAGAGTGGTTGATAATGAATTATCATTAACTGCAACTCTTAGAAGCAATGATATGTTTGCCGCATGGCCTGCAAATGCAATGGGATTGAGGGCTTTGCAACAACATATTAGAGATGAAATTGCCGGGCGTTCTGAGTATGACTTGAAAATGGGGCCACTTATTACCATCAGTCAGTCTGCTCACATATATGATGATACCTGGGACAATGCAGAGAGGCTAATTGCAAATCAATACGCTGCAATTTTTAATCAGCGTAGCTATTATGACCCCTCCGGCAATTTCTTAATTGAGGTTGATGGCAAAGAGATAGTTGTTACCCATACAACCCCTGTTAGTGGCGAGAAGATTAAGTCTAATAGTGGTGAGAAGATTAAGTCTAATAGTGGTGAGGTGATTAAGTCTTATCGTGGGAAAAACCCCCTCAACCTACTAAGAGAGATTTGTGCTACCTCTCCAGCAATTCAGCCTGAACATACTGGTTATTTAGGTATCGAACTGCAAAAGGCTAGTAACTCTATTAAAAATGGCAAGGCTTATATTCAAGATCAGTAAGTTAAAAATCTGTAATTCATATATAAATAAACAGCAATGCTAGGGTAGATATTGTCATACTAAATATATAAGGTAATTTGCAATACACTAGAATAAGGTTTGAAATTGACAGATGCAAGATATTTCTCCAATAGATGAACGCCATCAAAGGCCAACATGGGATGAATATTTTCTGATGTTGGCTAAACTAGCAGCCACTCGCTCAACGTGCCTCGCTTTTCCAGTGGGTGCTGTGATTGTGAAAAACAAGCAGGTCGTAGCAACAGGTTATAATGGCTCACCATCAGGTTCGGCTCATTGTACGGCTCAGGGCTACTGTTATCCAGGATTGAGTAGCTGTGATGCTAGTAAAACTTTACCATCAAGGGCTGTACACGCGGAAGCAAATGCGATCGCACAAGCTGCAAAGCATGGTACATCTACAGATGGTGCAAGTATTTACGTCACCTTAGAACCTTGTCTGTCTTGTTTGAAATTAATTATTTCCGCAGGGATTAGGGAAGTGTTTTTTGAAACTTCTTTCAATAGCGGCGATAACGCATTGGTAAGAGATTCCTTTGTGAATGAAGGTTTAGTTACTCTCAAGCAAGTTAAACTTTCTGAAGCCACAGCAAAAAGAGCAGCCTCATTCCTACTATCTTCTACATCTGTTGTCAGTTTTGACATTGTACAAAATCCATAAAATCATATCAAAACATAATTATTGACTATGTTTAGTGATACAGATATTAAAGAACAAATAGAACAAAGAAAAAATAATGCAACCAAGGGAATATTTATAGAGCCTTTTGAAGAAAAGTACTTAACCCCCGTAGGTTATGATTTTAGAGTAGGACTAAAAGGATTCTCTTGGAAAAATAAGCGTGAAATTGATATAGAAAAAGATAAATGTATTGAGATTTTACCCAACGATACCGTAGTTATTGAAACTCTAGAATCGGTCAGTTTGTCTAAAGAAGTCGGCGCTACCATACACGCAATGGTTTCAAAAGCTGTTCTTTATGGTTTGTCTCATATCTCTACCACAATAGATCCTGGATGGACAGGCAAACTGTTAATTTCAGTAAGTAACTACCGAGATAGTTCTATAGAACTTCGTTTTAGAGATTCTTTTTGTACAGTTTGCTTTCACAAAATGGAATCTGAATCAAAAGTAAATCTTGGAAGACCTGCGGACAGAGATGATATCTGGGAAACCTTACTAAATATATCTAGGCAAGAGAAAAAGAAGAGAGAAAAAGAAAATACTACCCGCAATATATTAATAATTTTTATTATTATAATTGTCTTATCTTTTGGAATTTTCGTATCCTTGAAAAACCCAGATTTGGGATCTGCACTAGCAGCTTTTATAGCTTTAATAAGCCCTGTTGTGTACGATAGGCTAAAATCAAAATAAATTTTTAATCAACTATTAAAATCTAAGTCTTTTAATATAAAACTCAAATTAGGAGAATATACCTAATCAAATAGTAGAAAATGAATACTACAAAAAAACGTATATATATTTCCGGTGCGTTGACAGGTATTGATAACTTAGATACAGTCAAAGCTTTTTATACAGCTATCGGCTCACTTTGCGACGAAATAGGATTTCAGAGTTATGTTCCTCATCTAAACACTGACCCTATTAATCATCCTAATATCAGCCCCCGTCAAGTTTTTGATACTGATAAGCATCAAGTTAGCAAATCTAATTTAGTTATTGCCTACATTGGTTATGCTTCGTTAGGTGTTGGGATGGAATTAGCATATGCAGATACAAATGCTATTCCAATTATATTACTTTACGAAAGAGGTAAAGTAATATCGAGATTCCCTCGTGGTATACCTACTGTATTTTCTGAAATCGAGTTCAAAGACTATAAAGATGCTTTAACTCAAATTGAGAGCGTTTTAAAACAATGGAGACAACAGCACAAATAAAAATCCTTATCAGCACCACTCTCCTCCACTTAAATACTAGCAGTGGCAACTCACCTTTTGAGTAACTTATCAATTGGAAATGGATTATTTAAGGTCGATGACTGCGGCGAATTTCTGTAATTTGATCTGCTACATCAAGAAGAGATTTGGGCATCTCTGGCCCTGTGAGAATGATATCGACGTGGGGAGGACGTTTTGCCAAAAACGCTAAAACTTCCGTTTCAGGAATTAAACCAAAGTTAATCGCTAAACTTAACTCATCTAACACCACGAGAGAATACTTACTCTCACACACTACTTGTTGTGTATACTGCCACAGTTTTTGTAAGGCTTGGTTTTCCGTATCGTCTAAATGCGGTGTATCGATACAACGAGGCAAATCACAGCGAATCCAATCTAAATTTTGTCCTAATTGGATGGGTCGCTCCTGTCCTTGGCGAATACCTCCTTTGAGGAACTGTACTATTAATACAGCCGTTCCTTGTCCAGCTATTCTCAGTGATTGAGCCATCACGCTCGTAAAAAAGTTGCGATGAGAGCTAGTGAAAACTTGCACTAGTCCTTCAACAGGATATGGTAAGGTAACGGTTGAATTGATACTTTGAGTTTCTAACTGGGCAACCATAGAGTTAAGTTCAAAAAGATACAATAAGATACGAATTATTACGACGGCGAATCATTACAAATCTACCTGTATAATCAATCTGTTTTTCACGGTGTGGTGGATTTGGCAAATTGCATTCTTAGTCAAACACTAGGTTTGTACTGAAGTCAAGAGTTATTTTGATTTAAATTTTCGTTTTTTCTCGGAAATGAGTTGTAAAAATGAAAACATAAGAGTTACAGTTCCAATTATTTAAAAAAGCTAGGCATAACGTCTGAAAATCCCTAAATGTTAGATTTGTCGGTTGTTTGGGCAAAACAGACTTAGCAAGTAGTGAATTTGACAGGATGAGGAGTAAATTGTTGTGAGATTGGTGATTCTGGGAGGTTCAGGATCGGGGAAAAGCACTCAAGCACAAAGGCTTTGCAGATACTTTGATATTCCTCTGATTTCTACAGGTGAGATTTTACGGTCAGCGATATCTGGCGATCAGCCCGTGCCAGAATTTCGCTCGTTGGAAAGCGATCCCCGGACTTCTTTTTCGGTTTATGCTAGCCTGAGTGAACTAGGCTACCACGCACAGCCCTATATGCAAAAAGGGGATTTAGTTCCAGACGAAATGATCGTTGAATTGATCCGAATACGCCTCACACAACCAGATATTAACTGCGATTGGGTGTTAGAAGGCTATCCCCGTACTGCTTTCCAAGCTGAAGAATTAGATTTTTTCTTGGATGATTTAGGGCAAAAGCTAGATTGGGCAATTTATCTCCAAGTCCCAGAAGCAGTAATGGTTAGCCGATCCTTGGGGCGATCGCTACCAGATGACCAACCAGAAATCGTACAGCGCCGTGTAGAATTATTCTACGATCGCACCATTCCCATCCTAGAATATTACGACCGTCGTCGCTGCTTATTGACCATCAACGGCGACCAATCACCAGAGATGGTGCAGCAAAATATTTTGACTCTGCTTTCAGTTCCTTGAAGAGTGCTGAGTGCTGAGTGCTGAGTGCTGAGTGGGAGAGTTAGGAAAAATTCTTCACAATCCCCAATCCCCAGTAGATTTACAACACTAAGGTAATCTTAAGGCAGTATTGTAAAACTTGAGGCAATTCCAATGGCTTGGCAGCGTCCTGACGGTCGAATTCCCTACGAACTACGTCCGATCAGTTTTCACCCCAGTTTCACCCGCTTTGCCCCCGGTTCTGTTCTTGCAAGATGCGGTGATACTCAGGTACTTTGTACTGTTAGCGTTAATAAGGGAGTTCCGAAGTTTCTTGAAGGAACTGGTAAAGGCTGGCTAACTGCTGAGTACAGAATGCTACCATCTGCTACCCAAAAACGCCAAGAAAGGGAATTATTGAAATTATCTGGACGGACGCAAGAAATTCAACGTTTAATTGGCCGCAGCTTACGCGCAGCAGTGGATTTTGAGGCACTGGGAGAACGCACGCTGACTGTGGATGCTGATGTGTTGCAAGCAGATGCCGGAACTCGGACAACAGCGATTACAGGCTCGTTTGTGGCGTTGGCTCATGCAATTTCTAAATTATTGCAAGAAGGCGTATTGGAGCGATCGCCTTTGTGTGGACAGATAGCAGCAGTTTCCGTAGGATTACTGGAGGGAGAGCCATTTTTGGATCTAAATTATATCGAAGATGTGGCTGCAACAGTAGATTTTAATGTGGTGATGAATCACCATCTGGGAATCATTGAAGTTCAGGGAACAGCCGAAGAAGGCAGCTTTAGCCGCACTCAGTTAGATAAACTCTTAGATGTGGCCCAAAAAGGAATTCAGGAATTGTTAATCGCTCAACGCGAAGCGATCGCTGATTGGGAAGGGTTGTTTGCGATCGATTAGTTTTATTAATTTTTAATAAGAATTAATAAACGTATCCTTTGTAGCGTTAATCAACAAAGTATCAAGTAACTGGATGTAAATAAAAATAATCATCCGAGTGGTTAGTAGTTAGTACAACTCACTACTGACAACTTACGGTAAAAGGTGATAAGGAGGGTCTATATTTTCCAGTCTACTTAATCCATGATGTTAAATGTTTCAAAAGTTAAAAAGGGAGATTGTAATAAGTTCGGTATTGTATTGCCAGAAGCCAGCAATATGATGATGAAGCCATGAACAAAACCGTTGAAGTTCTACCGGATCAGCCGGCGCTGGTTGCACGAGCGCTAGAATTAATTCTGTCTAAGCTAGAAACTGCCATCGAGCAGCGCGGGCGGTTTACTATCGCCTTATCTGGTGGCAGTACACCTAAACCGTTATATGAAGCGATCGCTACTCAAAAATTGCCTTGGGATAAAATTCATATATTCTGGGGAGATGAGCGTTACGTACCACCAGATCACCCCGATAGCAATGAACTGATGACGCGTCGTGCATGGCTAGATCGCGTTGATATCCCAGCGGCTAACATTCACGCCGTACCAACTTTAGAAGCCAATCCAGAACTGGCTGCTGCCAAGTATGAACAACATCTCAAAGAATTTTTCAATTCTTCTGGGGTCGAGTTTCCCCCCTTGGATGTAGTATTACTAGGAATGGGTGATGATGCACATACCGCATCTTTGTTTCCCCACACAGAGGCTCTTAAAGTACGCGATCGCCTGCTGACTGTGGGTAACAAAAACGGAAACCCCAGGATAAGTTTCACATACCCCTTCATCAACTCTGCTCGTAACGTGATTTTTCTGGTTGCTGGTGCTAATAAACGACCAGCTTTAGCACAAGTCTTTGCACCTGTAGCCGATGACTTCACTTACCCATCCCGCTTAATTCGGCCCCAAGGAGAACTTTGGTGGCTGCTCGATGCGGCAGCAGGTTTGGAACTTCAACATTAAACTTGGGAATTGGGCACTTGTACTGAGCGAAGTCGAAGTATTGGGCATGGGGCATTGAGCATGGTTATTCTTCTTGTCCCCCTGCCTCCCCTGCTCCCTTTCCCCGTATCAAATCGGCAGTAATTGCTAGAATCTAAAGCTAGGGCCGCCCTCTGCTTGCCAGTCCTACCTACTATTTATGATGATCTTGAACAAAGGCTAAATATCGATGATCGTCTGCCCTAATTGCAATCATCCCAACCCTGACGGCGCTGTCCAATGTGAAGCTTGTTATACACCGTTACCTGCGACTACTAATTGTCCCAGTTGTGGGGCAACTGTGCAGGCAGATGCTGCATTCTGCGGTCAGTGTGGCTACAACCTTCATTCTGCAGGAGTTCCACACGTTCATCCCGCAGTAGCTACAACAGTCACTCCCGATATTCCTGTGGAAGTGCCAGCGTTAGTTCCACCCGATCCATTGTTAGAACTTTTACAACCAGATGCTTTGGGAATGAGCGGTTCTACTAACTCCCATCCTCCCGAATCATCTTTACCACCAACAGAGATGGCAGTTCCCCCAGAACCGACGCCACAGATGCCTGTTGCAGAAAGCAGCCCTCCAGAACCTGTGTCAACCGTTGTAGCTCAACCCATAGTCTCTGGACAAAGTAGTATTCCGACTCCACCACCTGTGGAACCAGTACCAGCCTCTGAAGCCGAAGTACCCCCGCCAGCAGTACCAACTGCAACTGTTGCCAGAACGCAATTGCAGCAGGTTACAGCGCGGTTAATCCACGTTCAAAGCGATCTGCTAATTGAATTGCCGCAAAATTTCTCTGTGATTCATATCGGCAAGCCTAATGACCGGATTCCTCCAGATATAGATGTTTCAGGATTTCCTAATTCCGAAATTGTCTCGCGGATTCATGCAGATATTCGCGTCGAGGGAGATGCCCATTATGTAGAGGATGTGGGAAGTTCTAATGGCACTTACATTAATAATTTGCCACTTTTACCAGGGAACCGTCATCGCTTGCGACCAGGCGATCGCATCAGCTTGGGTAAAGGAGACTTGATGACATTCCTCTTTCAACTTGCTTAACTGATTATTGCTAAATTATGACATCAGTCTAAGTTTTTTCTGCCCATCCTCCGGCATCCATTTTGGAGGAGAAACAAATGAACTGCATCAGACAAGCGACGGATAACTATGTCGTTCTTGATAGCGCCATAGTTGACAGCCGTCGCTTTGATGTGCGAATTGTTGCATTGTCTAGCAACTCCATTACCTGAATAATTACACTAGGATGGATGGAAATACACTGCCAATTTTAGATTTTGAATTTTTCAGAAAATCTAAAATCTAAAATCTAAAATCCAAAATTGAGTGACCTATGAGGGAACCAAGTAAAAATTTTGAAACCTTGCTCGCTAAAGAAGCCCCGCCAGTTGTTGAACGTATGGGGCTTACCTGGCTAGTTGCAGCAGCGATCGCAACTGCTTTATTGTGGCAAGTACCAGGAGGGGATTATATCTTATACCCATTTACAATTCTGGCAACTTGGTTTCATGAAATGGGTCACGGCTTAATGGCACTGCTATTAGGGGGACAGTTTCAGAAGTTGCAGATTTTTAGCAATGGTTCTGGTATCGCAACTTATGGACTCCGGTCGTCATTGGGGCCAATTGGCCCAGCAATAATCGCCGCAGCCGGGCCAATGGGGCCACCTCTTGCCGGTGCAGCTTTGATTCTGGCTTCGCGCAGTTTTACAGCAGCAACCCTCTGTTTAAAAATTTTAGGAAGTTTTTTGCTATTTTCGACATTAATTTGGGTGCGTTCTTGGTTTGGATTGGTAGCAATTCCCTTACTAGGTTTAATAATCTTAGGTATTTCCTTGAAAGCACCTCGCTGGGCGCAAGGGTTTGTCATTCAATTTTTGGGTGTACAAGCTTGTGTAAGTACCTACCATCAACTAGATTATCTCTTTAGTAGTTCTGCTGGCCCCCTTGGTGCATCTGATACAGCGCAAATGCAGCGATATTTGCTTTTACCTTACTGGTTTTGGGGCGGGTTAATGGCGATCGCATCTCTGGTGATTTTAATCCAAAGTCTCCGCGTTGCTTATCGTTCGGAGTAATGAGGAAGAAGCACCATCAAAAGGCGATTGAATCTTTATAATCATTGTGACGAAGATTTTCAGACGCTAATTACTGAAGAAATGGAAAATTTGCCTGATGATGAGGAGTGAACTACCCACACTGACTTGGAGTACCAAGTACAGTTTGGGCTTCTGTAATCACGGGGGAATGCCCAAACTTAGACTTTCGCCCAAGTTTAGGACTTACTTCCCCTCCTACAGCAGAGACGGCTGAACCTTCCGCCTTTATCATTCTGATACCCTCTGCTCTAATGTTCTGCGCGGCGTTCGCGTCACGATCATGATGAGTATTGCAATGAGGACAAATCCATTCGCGGACATCCAACAGCATTTCACCTATTTGATAGAAACAACTAGAGCAGAGTTTAGAACTGGGGAACCACCTATCAATCTCAACCAACTTTCCACCCTTGCGTTCTAGCTTATAGGCTAAAAAATTAGTGAATGTTCCCCACCCAGCATCAGATATTGATTTCGCCAATTTGTGATTGCGTACCATGCCTTTGACATGAAGATTCTCTACTATGACAGCTTGGCTATCGCTGACCAACTTATAGCTAAGTTTATGTAGGAAATCTTGCCGCAAATTACTAACTCGCTCGTACACTTTGGCGACAACTTTTCTATACCTATTTTTTGAATTACTTCCTTTTTGTTTACGTGCTAATTTTTGTTGTTTACGCTTGAGATTTTTTTCATGTTTAGCAAGATGCTTAGGATTGTCATATTTGGAAACCTTTTCACCGTCAGTGACGACAGCAAAGTGTTTTAGTCCTAAGTCAATGCCATAAATCTTACCTTCTGTAGTGACTGGATTTTCGCCCGCAGTCGCTCCACTTGGGCAAAGCCCAGACGCTCGATGACTCGCTAACGCTTCGCTATCGCCTAGCGTCTCCAAGAGTTGACCGCGCTGCTCCTCTATCTCAGTCAGGATAGATGCAAGATATTTACCTGATGGAGTTTTACATACAGTTACAGTCTTGATTTTCCCCTCAATTAGCCTATGTATTTTGGCTTTGACTATCCTAATATTACCTGGGAGTTTGATATCGCCATCGACAATTTTGACGTTTTGAGGATACTGAATAGACTGTTTTCCGTGCCTAGATTTGAACTTAGGGAATCCAGCACGTTTCTCAAAGAAGTTTTTGTATGCAGTGGTTAGATTAAGTGTTGTAGCTTGTAAAACTTGGCTATAACAATCAGCCAACCAAATAGTATCTTCTGCTTTTTTGAGCGTCGGGAGAAATGCGTTGAGTGCTGCACGAGTAAGCCCTTTCCCTGTTTCTTTATAAGTCTCAATTGACTTATTTAGGGCATAGTTCCACCACCAACGAGCGCAGCCAAAAGCTTGAGCTAATTGAACTTGCTGTTCTTGTGACGGATATAAACGGACTTGTACAACCTTGTGCAACACTTAACATCACCTCCTTGTCCTCTCTATCTTACCATGATATATATTTTCTGATAATCCACCCTGATGTAAAATAATTGTTGATTCGTCATACATCTAAATATTTGTCTTTGCTGTGCAAAAAATTAATATTAGATGCAATCCTTATCAACCGCCTTATATCCCGCCACTGATTCCGGTTACAGAATTCAGTGGGGGACTTACTTACGGCGTAATAGTTAAAGAAGAATTCCGAAGTCAGGAGTCAGAATTAAGAGTTTTTATCAGTATAATAGCCTGGATATTGTTAAAAAATTCGCCGCTAATAACTCTTGCCTTCGCGGTTCGATACCCTAACCATGTCCACCCAACCCATAATTCAAAGCATATACACCGATGGCGCTTGCACCGGTAATCCTGGCCCTGGCGGTTGGGGTGTTGTCGTCTACTTCAGCGACGGCTCAATCCACGAAATGGGCGATGCATCCCCTCATACCACTAATAATAAAATGGAGATGCAAGCTGCGATCGCCGCCCTTCAATTTCTGCAAACATCTCAACAAACCCAACCAATCACCCTTCATACCGATAGCGAATACCTGATTAACTGCGTTACCAAATGGGTGAAAGGCTGGAAAAATAAAGGCTGGAAAAAGTCAGATGGTAAACCCGTCCAAAACCAAGACCTTTTAGAAATCTTAGATGAACTCAATACCCAACAAGTAAAATGGCAACACGTCCGGGGACATTCTGGTAACATAGGTAACGAACGTTGTGATGCGATCGCTCGCACTTATGCTAGTGGCAAAACCCCTTCCCTACAACAATTATCTTCCACAGATTTTTATAAATCTTTACCTTCCAAAAATGAACTAAATGTAGCAAAAGTAGCTGATTATGAAAAAAACTCTAGAATAACTAACCAAAGTCCGCAAGAAATCAGTACTTCTGCACCAGAAATAACCGTTATGGAACCATCAACAGGGCCAACTGCGGCCGCAACCGATGAAAAACCATCAGAAATGAGGGTTTCGCAACTCCGCAGCTTGGTCGAAACTTTGCGTATAGCTGACGAAATTTCTGAAAAAGGCTACTTAATCACCAGTTCTGAGTTAGCAGACTTGATGGATGTCCACGCCAGCGCTGTCACCAGTCGTGGAGATCAATGGCGCTGGCGAAACTGGATAGTGTCACGGGTACGCCGTGAAGGAAATCAAATTCTTTGGGAATTGGAACGCGGGGATCAAGTAGGAGGTGAAGAGGAGTAGAGAGTGAGCAGGGGGCAGGGGGCGGGGAGCAGGGAGCAGGGGGAGAAGAACCCAATGCCCAATACAACTATTGGAGAGGCTACGCCAAGACTACGCGGTAGTTGAGCGTAGTCGAAACTCAGTACAAGTGCCCAATTACCAATGCCCCACTATATATACTTGCGTCCTCGCCACTCGCGCGGCGTGTGGAATGCAGATAAAAAGATTCGCAGCACGGCTAAGGGATCGGCCAAAGGGGAAAGCCAGAATAACCAGCTGCCTTTAGCGTTTGTGCGATCGTAAGAAGGTGCGATCGCTATTAGCATCGCAAAGCGAATCACCAACAGGAATAAATTCAGTCCCAGCAGCAGAAGTGGGGGAGTGGGCGAATATGAGAGTGGGGGAGAAATCAACAAAAAAGTCAGGACAATTAAAAAGGGTAGACCTTGAACAGATGTGAGTAGCCATAAATCTCCCCACAACTGAGAGCGAGAAGTTGCATCTTTGAGATCGAGACTCCGCCCCCATTCTTTCCACGTCTCCATCGCCCCTTCATACATCCGTACCTTCAACACTTTTGCGCCATCTAAAAAGCCCACCTTATAACCTTGGATAGCAATATTGCGTGCCAAGGTGACATCATCACAAAAAGAATTACTCGCACTGCTATAACCACCCACAGCAGCTAAAACGGAGCGACGACACAAAAAACACTGCCCATTTGCCATTACCCGTTCTGGTTGCTCTGTATTGATCCCCGCTGGGTCAAATCGGTAAAGCAAAGTCATCAACAAAGCAGGTTGTAGCCAACACTCCCCAGGATATTTGAGGATGAATTGGGGTGAAAGAGAAACCAAATCGTAGCCTTGTGCTTCGGCTGTCTTCACCAAACCGGCAACTAAACCAGGATGCGGTTGGATATCAGCATCCAGCCCCAGGAACCACTGACTAGCCTCTGAGCTATATAGAAAACCGTTATGCAACGCCCAAGGCCGCCCCACCCAACCAGAGGGTAAGGGATCATCTGTCATCAGGCGAAAGCGCGGATCTTTCTGCTGTGAGGCTTTTACTAAGTCGGGGGTGCCATCACTCGATTTACTATCTACAACCATAATTTCCCGAACTTCATAGCTTTGCTGACTTAAACCAGCCAACAGAGGGCTAATGCGAAGCGCCTCGTTCAGTGTAGGAACAACTACGCTAACCTTACCCAAAAGCTCAGGTGTCGGCTGTTGGGGTTCTATTGGAGGATGGCGTCTTGGCCCCTTCAACAAGCGCGAAAACAGAATCGCCGTTGCTGGTACTTGGATAAGTAGCAATAAAAGAGAAATAGCGCTTTCTACTATCAAAGCGTTGTCTAATGTTGTCAAAATACTTAACAATTAAAATTGCGACTATACAAAATAAATGGGCATAGGGCATTGGACATGGAGAAGAGACAAGGAAGAGACTTGTTCAATAATTCCCCCTTGTCCCCTTGTCTTTTCTGCTCCCAAATAGACTTATTTCAAGGCAACTTCAACCTTTGCTACTGATACTTCTTTGGTT
This sequence comes from Nostoc sp., assembly GCF_036917235.1. Taxonomy (GTDB): domain Bacteria; phylum Cyanobacteriota; class Cyanobacteriia; order Cyanobacteriales; family Nostocaceae; genus Nostoc. Next base: position 11,111 of record NZ_JBALDU010000107.1, on the reverse strand, counting down.
ACTGGTTCAACAGTAACTTGAGTCAGTGTGGTTGAACTCCTTGACCACAGCACCACAGCCGGAATCACACCTAGCAATAAGCCGAGTAACACTGGGATAGAAAATCCAGCTGCCAAGCTTAGTCCGGCGGCGAATGCAAAGTTAGTTAAATAAACGACTAATGGCAGATTGAGTTGCGATCGCTCTAATTTAATCGAGGTATTTCTCCACAATAATCCTGCCACACTCATAAACAGGGCGCTAGTACCAAACCAACCTACATAGTTCTGGTAAGGTGTTCCAAAGAAAGCTCCTGGTTGTTCCCAATACCAGAAGGGCAGAGAAGTTTGACTCATAGCCGGTTCTAGGGCAAAGTCCCAGCAAGTGAAGAGCAAAGCACCAACGGCTATCGCAGCAATATGGCGACCCCAACTGGGTTTTTGAGCCACTTTCAAACCAGTTCTCGCAATTAAGTAAGACGACAGCCCAACATAAAACCAAGATAAAGGAATTGTGAAAGGAACTAGCCCTCCAATCTTATAACCCAAGCCACTCAAGTAGCTATAATCACCAAATGGAAACCCTGTACTAGTTCCCAGTAGTTCACTTCCCAAAGAGATAAACATAGCCGGTAGCATAAATGCTAGCCAAGTTCCTAATCCCAACGTCCGGTAGGCATAAATAGAGACAGCTACTGTCCCTAAGATGATATCAACTACACCGCCGCCAGCCATACTTAACTGTACGGCAGTTTCTCCTACCTGTGATAAGTTGAAAATTATTTCAGCATTAGGTACTACCAGTAGCATCCCTACTAGTCCAAAGGCTTTTGACGCGATATGACCAATGAGGCATACGCGTTCAGCAATAATAAGTTGTCTCATGATAATTCCTTAACAAGATGTGACACGCGGCTACTCGGCTGCTAACAGTTTACAAATCTTTAACTACTTTGTACCGCAATTTTCGACAAACTTGTTTAGCTTTCTTGTGAACAGCATAAAAGTCTATTGATTGAAGCTATAAAAATATGATGCTAAACTTACTAGTTTAAGCCATATATTCAAAATCTACATAATTTTATCTGTAAGAACTTCTGGTTTCTTGTCTGACTGATACCCGTATCGGAAAAAACTCCTTTAATACTGGGATATCCTTAAGGAAGGACAATCATCATAAACTGAGCAAGTCCTCAAGCAAAATAAAGTCTTGAGTTACTACACTTATTTATGTGATAAAACCTTAATCCTGTACTAGAAATATAAACCCATGTCAATTTTGAAAAGAGTTCCTTGGGTGTCCCTGGCACTAGTACTGCTGAGTTACAGTACTTTGGGCTGGGTAATATCAGAAACACGTGCTCCTATATTTGTGTGGGTGGCAACTGTAATTGCTATATTGCTTTTAATCATCACGTTGACCGCTCCTTGGCCGAAGATGACATATTATTACAGTCTTTTTCTGCAATCAAATACTAGGGCTTTCGGTGTTGCCGTCTTAGCAGCTTTCTTATTCTTTATTATGATTGCTTGGTTTCGGGTATTTCTTGATACTTTACTCATCATTTCAGCGACTATATTAGTCAGGATAGACTTTCAAAGAGCAGGTCTTAGGGAAGGGTTAGCTTTTTCGACTGCCTCTATCTTTTCATTGGGAGGTTTAGCTTTGGGTGCGCTAATCTACAAATTTATATATTCTCAAATTCCGCTAAGGTGATAATATATATAAATTTCTTAGTCAAAATCTAGAAAGTTTCATCTCAAAGGATTATTCATTATGTTAATCGACGAAGTAAGAGAAGCATTAAAAAAACAGACAAAGTGGTGTATGGCTTTTTATCCACTTAATTACGATCCTGAATTAATTCGCATATATTGGGAACGGCATGAGAATGACCTATGGGCAAGAACTGATCATTATGTGATTAGCTTTGAAGTTGATGAAGAAGCCCAAAAAATTTATAAAATCATAATTGAAAAATATTTGGATACATCTAGTAGGGAAAAGCCTGGATATATAAAGCAAAAAGATGTAACTCATCCATTTAAAATACCGGAACCAAACGATGTTGATACGGTAGTTGCAAGAATAAAAAAAGAAATCCCTTTTGAAACTGAGCCTACTCAAAAGTCAGCGGTATTTACGGTTTGGCGAACGCTTTGAATATTTAACAGCACTTTCAGGGAAATGTCACAATCAGTGTGTTGAGAAATTCACACGTTGGCTGAGTTGGCAATCACATCGATGATTTTCTGATGCTCCACACTCCTGACATACAATGCTGCGGCTGTCCCAGCTTCTGCCAGAATTGTAAAAAGTGCTGGGGAATCGGGCTTTGCTTTGCTCAAGTACAGCAAAGCTTTAATCAAATTATCGTCTGGGTGGTTTTTCTCAATTTCTTTGAGGGCATTCTTCATGCTCTTATTTTGGCAAAGGTATTGATATATCAAAATATATAATATATCAAAAAAAGCTAGCGATGCTTGTGTCAACACTTCATAACCAGTATTGCTTACCCATAACTTTCTTTTTCGCTCAGATTCTCAACTTCTTAAAAAAGTCGGAAATTTTGTTCAATACTTACTTGGTTTCAAAATGCAGGCTGTTCAAACAGCAGTAGAGATAGGAAAAAATCCATAATAAAAATTGATACCCAACTAGTAACAACTGCTTTTGTTGCCGATTCTCCTACTTCCTTTGCTCCCCCTCTAGTAGTTAAACCCCAACTACAGCCAATGACAGCAACCAGCACTCCAAAAATAAACCCTTTTAGCAAAATAATAAACAAATCTGACGGTTCTAAAAAATTTCTGACTGATTCTAAAAATGTTTCAGGAATAATTTGGTAGAACTTTGATGCGGCAAAAACTCCGCCAATGATGCCTGTAACTAAAGCCAAAATCGTCATCAAAGGCACCATCAAACAACAAGCAATTACTCTAGGAAGTACTAGATAATCAATGGGATCGGTTTTGAGCATATAAAGTGCATCTATTTGCTCGGTAACTCTCATTGCACCTATTTCCGCTGCAAAAGCAGAACCTACTTGTCCCGCCATAATACTAGCGGTCAAAATTGGAGCTAATTCTCTACAAAAAGCTAAGGCAAAAGCACCTCCCACTGCATCAACAGCGCCAAATCGCACTAATTCTCTCGCCGTTTGAATAGTAAAAATCATTCCTGCAAAACCGCTGACAAGGAGAACTGGAGAGATAGAGCCTGGCCCAGCGGTAACAAGATGTTGCAAAATCTTACGATAGTAGGTTTTCCCTTGGAGTAAATGTAGCCACACTTGACCAAAGAGCAGTATTGCTGCAAAACAGCGTGTAATCCCAGATTGCTCAAAATTTGTTTTTGGTTGCAATTTTATCGTCCTTACGACTGACTTTTTTTGCACATTTGTTGTTATATCAATTTTCTAAAACAAGACTACAGATACAAATGGTGGGAACCCAGTCAGATGTAATCTGACTTTCTCAATTAAATAGACGCACTAAGTGCAGCTTGCCGCAGGATATTACGAATTGGTATTAGGGTATGGTACATGAACAGACGCACTAGTACCGCAAGGCGGAATTCAAAATTCAAAATTTAAAATTCAAAATGAATACAGTGTAAGCGTTTCATTGATTTGGAATGGTGAGGCAGTCCGGTCTTCTCCCAAAGGGAGAGGCTAGCGCCAAGGGGGTTTCACCCATGAGGAACTGCCATTAGTGCAGCGTTAGGGAGCCTGCGAGTGTCACCCGTTAGCGCAGCGTTAGGGACTTCCAAATAAAAAAATATCCAATTAACTCTGTGTGGGGTGGGCGTCTCGCCCGCCCTATGGAATGGGCGGGCAGGATGCCCACCCCACAATATTGGATAATTTATTTCTTGGAGTTCCCTTAGCGAGTCATCGAGCGTCAGGGGTGGTTTATGTAAGCCGTGTTGTACTAGATGTTTACCCTCAAAGTAGAGGAGGTGTTTGGGCATGGTTCAATTGAGCTTAGTAAACTTTAGCGGAAAATAGCACATAAAGCATTGTGAGCTTTTTTGCTGCTCTCATGCTTTGTGTTCTGTGGAGTTGCAATCTCTCGTCCGTCAAACTAGGAAAAGTAATTGAATCAACTTAAAGGGCTGAAAATTTAATAATATTTCCAAATAATGTTAAACAATTTTTTATGAGCAGGATTAAATACATAATATTTATGTTGCTATTAATACTACCTTTCTACGTGGTATATCCGGCTTTTGCATCTGTATGCCGCAATTACGCTGCCTACGATGGTCTACGCCACCAGATTTGCATTCTCAGTATCAGCCGAAGTGCCAAAAATTATTGGGAATACAAGGCAATTGTTAGCGTAGATGGCATAAAAAGACCTACAGAAGTTTACAATTGTCGCGAACGAGTCCAAATTCAACAAGCTGGGACTGTTTTGCCCTTTGAGCAAAAAGGCCCTGGTGAGATGATATGCAGCTTTTTTAATTCTTCTCGGCGGTAAATACGCGCCAGATAATGAAGACGGTAAAACCTAGATAGGTGAATACTGTTAGCCATTCTTGCCAGCTACCAAATGCATTGTTCATCAGCAAAAGCCGGAAAATTAATATTTATCAATCCTACACGCTGATGTTACCAGTAGGTTGCTGTATATTGGCAGATCAAAGAAGACTAGTCAAAAATTCTTAGCTAATTTTCCGGAATGGGTAACAATGGCGTGGTAGTAAATATCAGAGCATCGATATTATACTGAACCTCTATAACTAACCTTCGGGGAATATATCCCCATTGTTTTCCCTCAAAAACCCGGTCATGAAAAACCGGGTTTTTGGTGTTTATAACAAGTTACAGTCGAGAAAGTCAAGGACAGAGGGATGGCTACACCAACGCAGCACTTATTTGAACTGTCTAGGTATCAAATAAAACTATTGTCCAGAAACTTTTAAGAGATTTTATTGGTCTGGTTCTCCAAATTCTGCAAAAATCAACCAATGTCATCTTCTGCTCAAGGTATTCCCGGATTACCCGATTTGACGCATCCGATTGAGCTTGTTCAATTTGGAACCCAGGCGCTCAAAGCTTCACTGTTATTAGTATTTTTGATTGTAGCTTTAGGAATTGCGATCGCACTCATCAGTTTTTCTCTCCGTCGCAGCCAGCCGCAACAAGTAATATTCATCGGCGAATGGGCGATTCGTTATTCCCAACTTTTACAGGGATTACAGCATTTAACTCTAGTATTAGTTTTGTTAGTACCGGGATTTTTTCTCTGTTCAACTTTAAGTAATCGTTATCACCACTGGGAACAAACAAAGGTGGCTCAAGTAGCTGAAAGTGTCGCAGGTGAAAAGCTCGAACAATCTGCCCCGCAAGTCCGCTACACTATTCAAGAGCCATACTCCTATAACACTCAAGTCAATGGCAAAATTGTCAAGGTAAATGAGACACGAGAGATTAACCGCTTCTTAACGCTGGGGGGTTCGCAAATTCAAGTCAAGCTAGACCAAAGCGTAGATGTTCCAGGTCGCAGTTCAATTTATCGCGTGGAATACACTGCTGATTATAAAGTAGTTAACCAACTCAAAGATATTAATAATTTCTTTTTTGAAGCATCGCCACCTAACGGCTACACACTGCTTGCTGGCTACAAAGTAGAGCGTAACGGTACTAGGCTACAACAAACCAATCCGGGAGACTATGGCTTTCCCTTCCAGCTACAACCAGGAGAAGAAACCACCTTTCGAGTCACCTATCAGGCTCAAGGCGGGCCTCGTTGGGTTTACAGCGCCGCAGGACAGTTGCTTTCTAATTTTCGCCTCACAGCAATTGCCAATTTTGCTCCGGCTGATTTTGCTAGTGGTGTTGTACCGAATGAGATTAAAGTTAATGGACGCAGTACGCAATTTACTTGGAAATTTGACGATAATGTTTCAGTCAAAAATCCATTTGGAGTGTTTACTAACACTGACCCCATTCGTCATACTGGCATAATTCCCCGGCTTTTGTTACTAGCACCGGCAATATTTTTGTGGTGGATATTATTGTTATATTTGTCATTGCCAATGAGTTTTAGAAATATTGCGATCGCTGCTAGTATTTTCTTTGCTTGTCTATTGACTTTGACCTATCTAGCTCGCGTTATCAATGCTCAGTTGGCTTGGACTTTAATTTCCATCATCTTACTAATTTTAACATGGGGATTGGGAGCTAGCCGCAGAGCTTCTCTGGCTGCGATCGTGGCTACTATTGCTGGAGCAGTGCTACCGATTTTTGGATTATTAGTGCCGTTTAGCGGACTAACTCTTAGTTTAGCGGGTTTGCTTTCAGCGGTTTGGCTAGCAGTTCGTCACTGGTATGGCTGGTACGGTTTGCACCCAGAAGATCAAAGATTGTAGACTCAGAAAAATGCTAAAGATTAGATGATTCCGCTATGATTAGCGAAGTTTTAGCATGGGGCATTTATGGATAACGATTTACTCGCTTTCTTTGCGGCTGCTGGGTTACTCATTCTTTATCTTATCTTCTCAGCTTTAACTGAAATGGGGACTAAATTGCCTTGGAAGAAATAAGCTGATGGGCTAAAAAGTTTACACTTCTAAACCTGATTAGGCTTGGAAAAAAAAGTAAACATCCTTTAGGCTTGGTTAATATTTATTGTTCGAGAGAGTTCCAAATGCGCGATCCGCAAAAGAACCAGATTAAAGTTGAGCCGGCAACCCTCGTTTTGATTTCTGCAAGCTGCACACTTGTGACTTCCAGTCATGAGTTAGGCGCTCCATATTCTGATACGCTATGTACATAGCGAAAACCAAGCTTTACCGAACCACGACAACTAAAGATAAGGGGTTATACCAGGAAATAGGTACATTGTGCCGTATCCTCTGGTAAGTAAAATCTTTAAGGTACTGAGGTTGAACATACTTTTTGGTACTTGTTCAAAAGTCGCCGCTGGTGCGTCGGAGACTTTCAAAACGCCTGTGGAGAACTTGTAAGACCTGGATTACTCCAGGCGGAGATCGTTGAAGCAGGAATCGCGTGACTTTTAGTCATGCGAGGTTCAATGTATCTGTCTTAATACTCTTGCCTCTACTGGTTGTTGGATTTTTCTCGCAGTAAAGTTAGCGCGATGCTCTTTTTATCAGGTGCGTTAAGTTACTGTTAACGCACCATATATCAAAACTACTTAGGTAAAACCTGCCGCAGTGCTGCTAAAAGTTGGTCAACGCTTTCTTTTCGACTATTAAAGCCCATCAATCCGACGCGCCAAACAAGACCCGCGAGTTCGCCAAGACCACCGCCAATTTCAATATTATGTTCATTGAGTAATTGCCGAGCGATCGCTTTTCCATCTACCCCTTCTGGAATGCGGACAGTAGTAAGTGTTGGCAGTCTATACTCTTGCTCAACGTGCATACTCAGTCCTAAATTCCCTAAACCTTCCCAGAGATATTCTACGTTCTTTTGATGCCGCTGCCAGGAATTTGCTAATCCCTCTTCTGCAAGCAAACGTAATGCTTCCCGCAATGCATAGTATAAATTAATGGGTGCTGTGTGGTGATAGGTGCGTTCAGCGCCCCAATACTTACCCAGCAACAACATATCTAAATACCAGTTTGCAACTTTCGTTTGCCGCTGTTGCAATTTCTCAACTGCACGCGCACTCATTGTAAAAGGAGAAGCACCAGGTGGGCAACCTAACCCTTTTTGGCTACAACTATAAGCTAGGTCAACTCCCCAAGCATCCAAAAACAAGGGGACGCCACCCAAACTTGTCACCGTATCCACCAGTAACAAAGTACCAAATTCACGACATAAATCAGCGACCCCTTCCAACGGTTGACGTGCGCCTGTGGAAGTTTCGGCATGAACTAGAGCTAAGATAGTTGGACGATGAGTTTTTAAGGCAGTTTGGAGTTCATCCAAGTTGAAAACTTGTCCCCAAGGTTTGGTAATGGTTCGCACATCAGCGCCATAACGTCCAGCCATATCCACAAGGCGATTACCAAAGTAACCAGCTACACCAATTAAAACTACATCACCGGGTTCTACAGCATTGGCGATGGTTGCTTCCATTGCAGCTGTTCCCGTACCGCTGACTGCAATGGTAAGTGAGTTTTCTGTTTGCCATACGTAGCGTAGCAACGACTGAATTTCATCCATGAGTGCGAGAAAAGTTGGGTCAAGATGCCCAACGGGTGAAGTATTCATCGCTTGGAGAACTGTGGGGTGGGCATTAGATGGCCCTGGCCCCAACAGCAGACGGGATGGGATTTCTAGCGGCGTGAGTTGCAAGCGCCCGGAGTCGTTAATTGAAATTGTTTGCGTCATAAATCTCTCTTCATTTAGACGATACTTACCGGATCATATAGGAATCCGATTTGATTCCTGAACTTACTTGTGTAGGGAGGGAACAGGAAATCTGGAAATAGAGCATTGCAGCACAGTGGTATGAATTGAGGCAAGCAGGGGAAACTGGGGAAAATTTTGGACTTGCTAAATCATCCCGCAAATATGCGATGTCGGCATATAGATGTGTACTGAGTTTTTTTATCAAAAGTTTCAGCTACTTTCTATGCCCAAAATTTCTAAATCTTCATTAATTAAACTGGTGGATTTACCGAGGGAAAGGATTTATTTTATTCCTACATTGAAAGTGAAAGCAACTACAAGAAATGATCTGCAAAAAGTTTCATTTTTGCTGAATATCAGGGATTTACTCTTGGACAATTATGATAAAGCATAGTAGCAATAAAAACTTTACTATACACAAAATATCTAACAGCATTAATATTAAACCAACTTTAGACTTGTATCCTACTCGTCTAGTTTTTATTGACCCACAGGTTGATGACTACCAAAGTCTGGTGATGGGTGTATTACCAGATACCTCAGTTGTAGTCTTAGATGCCAACCAAGATGGCATTGAGCAAATTAGTCAAGTGCTGGAGTCTCATCAGGGAGTCAATAGTCTGCACATTGTTTCCCACGGCGCACCTGGGTGCATCTATTTGGGCAAAACTCAACTTAACAACGAAACGCTCAATCGTTACGCAGCCAAACTTATGGGTTGGGCAAATGCTTTGAGTGAAGATGCACAACTACTGCTGTATGGTTGCAAAGTCGCTCAAACCGAGGCAGGTGTATTATTTATACGCTGTCTCAGCGAATTGACAGGTGCAGTAGTAGCGGCCTCTGATGACTTGACAGGGAGTGCTGCATTAGGTGGTGATTGGGAACTGGAGGTTTCTACAGCGCCTATTGTTCCTCGTTTAGCGTTTGGGCAAGAAGTAATAACAGCCTACGCTTCAATTCTACCTGTAGTTCTTGATGACAGCTTTGATAGTGATGGCAAAGTCACTACTGATATTGGTACTAATACCACTGACATAGCCTACAGCATTGCCCTGCAAGACGATGGCAAGATTCTGGTAGCGGGAGTGAGTAATAGTAACTTTGCTGTGGTACGTTACAACAGCAATGGTAGTCTCGACACCAGCTTTGGTACTGCTGGCACGGTTATTAATAACTTGGGCAGTACTGACATAGCCTACAGCATTGCCCTGCAAGACGATGGCAAGATTCTGGTAGCGGGAGTGAGTAGTAGTAACTTTGCTGTTTTACGTTACAACAGCAATGGTAGTCTCGACACCAGCTTTGGTACTGCTGGCAAGGTTATTAATAACTTGGGCAGTAGTGACATAGCCTACAGCGTTGCCCTGCAAGACGATGGCAAGATTCTGTTAGCGGGAGTGAGTAATAGTAACTTTGCTGTTTTACGTTACAACAGCAATGGTAGTCTCGACACCAGCTTTGGTACTGCTGGCAAGGTCATTACTAACTTGGGCAGTACTGACATTGCTAGAAGCATTGCCCTGCAAGACGATGGCAAGATTCTGGTAGCGGGAGTGAGTAATAATAACTTTGCTGTGGTACGTTATAACAGCAATGGTAGTCTCGACACCAGCTTTGGTACTGCTGGCACGGTTATTAATAACTTGGGCAGTACTGACATAGCCTACAGCATTGCCCTGCAAGACGATGGCAAGATTCTGTTAGTGGGAGTGAGTAATAATAACTTTGCTGTGGTACGTTACGACAGCAATGGTAGTATCGACACCAGCTTTGGTACTGCTGGCAAGGTCATTACTAACTTGGGCGGTACTGACATAGCCTACAGCGTTAGCGTGCAAGCTAATGGCAAAATTATTGTGGCGGGTTCGAGTAAAAATAACTTTGCTGTTTTACGTTACAACAGCAATGGTAGTCTCGACACCAGCTTTGGTACTGCTGGCATCATCACTACTGATGTCGGTACAAATACTACTGATAATGCCTATGCTCTCACCCAACACGATGGTACGATAATAGTCGCGGGAGTAAGCGCCAATAACTTTGCTGTGGTACGCTACAGGGTTAACCAAAATCCAGTACTAGTGAAGGAAATCGCAGACAAAGAGACTCCAGAAGATATAAATTTCAACTTCACAATCTCAGATAGCTTCCAAGATCAAGATCCTGAAGACATTCTCACCTACACTGCCACTCTCGAAAACGGTGACTCTCTACCCAGTTGGTTAAGCTTCAATGCTGCTACTCAAACATTCAGTGGCACTCCCTTAAATGAGAATGTGGGTAGCCTCAACATTAAAGTTACTGCTACGGATACTTATCTTGCTAAAGTCAGTGATGTTTTTGTACTCACCGTTAAGAACGTCAACGATCCACCAGAGCTATTTCAGGCGATCGCTAACCAACAAGCAACAGAAGACGCAGTTTTCAATTTCACAATCCCTGCAAACACCTTCATTGATGTCGATGCTGGAGACATTCTCACTTACACTGCCACTCTTGAAAACGGCAACCCTCTACCGAGTTGGTTAAGTTTCAATGCTACTACCAAAACCTTCAGTGGTACTCCCTTAAATGAAAACGTCGGTAGTCTGAACATCAAAGTTACCGCCACGGATATTGCTCAAACTCAAGCGAGTAATGTATTCACACTCACTGTTAATAACACCAATGATGCGCCACAATTAGCTTCGCCCATCGCTCCTCAACAAGCAACAGAAGACGCAGTTTTCAATTTCACAATCCCTGCAAACACCTTCATTGATGTCGATGCTGGAGACATTCTCACTTACACTGCCAC
>NZ_JBALDU010000106.1:0-43177 GCF_036917235.1 Nostoc sp. | reverse complement strand
GCTACAGACTGCGCAAAACACTGAAACGTGAAGGCAGAAGTTCTTACAGGGAAGGCAGAAGCTGCTACAGACTGCGCAAAACACTGAAACGTGAAGGCAGAAGTTCTTACAGGGAAGGCAGAAGCTGCTACAGACTGCGCAAAACACTGAAACGTGAAAGCAGAAGTTAATTTTTAACTTGCTTAAGTTTACATTGAATCTAGCTATGTGAAAGTCAACTGGGATATCTTAACCAATTTGTAATTCGTAATTGGGCATTGCTTATGTCCCGTTGTCCCCCACTCCCCGCTCCTCATCCCCCATTCCCTTTAATTTTAATTTGCTCTAAACTCGACCTGAACGCACCTTTATCAGATCATGAAGAATAATTAAGAAAAACGAGTATAGACAAACATGATAAAAATGCTAGCTGAAAACTTGATGGGAATTGAGACAAGCTTAGAAATTAATTGGGTTTGGCTAAATGCCAGCTTACAGTTTGCTAGTTGGACACTCTTCTCACTTTTACTTGCTGAGATATTGAGAGACAGCTACCATGCTTTGTGTCACCAAGTCAGTTGGCTTGCTAAATGGCACAACAAGCACCACATGGCCTATCGCCGCGATTTATCGATAGTTTCCCTGAAAATTTACCAAGAATCCCAGCTTTATCACGACATTTTAGAATCGAGTCTACTGCTGGTGGTGTTGGTAGTCGTTGCCTTAATTGTCCAGCAAATGGGGTTATGGCTGGGCGTAGCTTACGCTTGTACCTTTTTGTATGGCGCGTCTGTGCGATATTTTCAAGGAAAAATTGATACAGATTACAACCACCTACCCGGCCCTTTAGAGACAATTCCATCCATTTGGTGGGTGAATCGGTCTTACCATTGGCGGCATCATTTTGATGATGTTAATGCCTACTACAGTGGTGTCTTTCCCCTAGTGGATAAAATTCTGGGTACAGGACTGTCTCTTAAAGGTAAAACCATCGCTTTAACCGGAGCATCAGGAGCGTTGGGGCAAGCGTTGGCGGCTGAACTTGTCAAGAATAATGCTAAAGTCGTGGCATTAACCACTAATCCAGAAAAATTAGTAGAGCAAGTTGGGGTAAAGGTGGTTTCCTGGCAGTTGGGCAACGAAGCCAATCTGAAGGATAGTTTAGAGAAAGTAGATATTTTAATTATCAACCACGGAATCAATGTCTACGCCAGCCGCACACCGGAGGCTATCAACTCTTCTTATGAGGTGAATACCTTTTCAGCATTGCGGTTGATAGATATATTTTCGACAACTGTAACAGGCCCACAAGCAAAAGCAACCAAAGAAATCTGGGTAAACACTTCTGAGGCTGAGGTTTCTCCAGCACTGAGTCCACTTTATGAACTCAGCAAAAGAGCGTTAGGAGATATTGTTACGCTCAAGCGTTTGGATGGGGATTGTGTAATTCGCAAGTTAATTCTTGGCCCATTTAAGAGTCAACTGAATCCTTATGGAGTGATGTCTGCACAGCAAGTTGCTCGTGCGATCTTATTTTTGGCACGGCGTGACTTCCGAAATATTATTGTGGCAATAAATCCTCTCACCTATCTGCTGTTTCCCTTAAAGGAAACTAGTACGTCACTATACTATCGAGTCTTCAGCCGGACAGCGAAAAGGACTGACGCAAACAATAGTCGAAAAGAATGATTTTCAGGTAGTTTTTCAAGTTTAAATTGATAGGTAAAAAAGTTTGTAGTAAGGACTTTATTCCTTTATTTTCTAAGCACTAAAGTGCTTACTACAAACAAACCCTCAAAACTATCTTAACAAAGTAGTAGAGGCAATTCATGAATGGTCTTAATGATAAGTCTTTAACCGGACATGATATCACAGGTCACTTTTAGGAATTTCCTCACGAAATTCTATGACCAATTGCATAGTTTCCACTACCAAATCGCGTAAATCTCGATTGAGCGCTACCGAGCCTTGAGACCCAAACCAACGGTCAAAAATAGTGACATATCGCTGATTTCCATTGACGAATCCTTGCATGAACTTAACCAGAGAATAGTTGACTGTATCCAAGAATTTGGAGTTATTTTCTGGCACCATGCAAGCGATACCTTCTCGTGAATAGGGGCGATCGGGTACGATCGCAAAAGCATCTGGATTTTTTTGCTGTTGCAGCCATCCCTCTAAAAGAATGCTATCGGATGAGAAAGCATCAATAGTATTTTCTTGCAAAGCGGTATATCCCTCTGCCCTAGTTTTAAAATATACTAGCTTAACCTGGGGTTGTACACGAGCGATCGCCTGCTCATTTGTGGTTCCTGCCAGCACACCAATTCGCTTACCAATAAGTGATTTAGAAGAACCTAGATTACTCCCTTTCTTAACTAATAATTGGGTTCCAGTTGCACCGTAGCTGACCGAAAAATCTACTTTTTTATCTCGCTTCCATGTAAAACTACTAGCATCACATACAATATCAACTTCTTGATTAACTATTTTAGGAATCCGCTCAGAGGGGCTAAGACCAACTAATTGCAGTTTAATTTTTTTTCCTGTTTCTTTTTCTAATTGCTCTTTAATCAGAATCAGCATATCTACAGAATAGCCATTTAACTTTCCTTGACTATCCACATAGGCAAAAGGTAGCGCATCTCTACTAGTACCAGCTGTTAATACTCCTGTTCTGGCGACTTTTTTCATCACAGTTTCAGCAGCTACCACATTAGACATGAGCGTTGCAAAGATCAGACTTAAAATAGGAATAGCAATTTTTTCATACATCAGCTTTAAGAGTAGGTAATTTTTTCAAAAATCAAATCTGATTTGTATATCAAGCTCAAGAAGTTATCACTATCAAGTACATAATAAGGTTATCTAGCAACTATTCTTTACATCAGTATTCTTTCATCACTTAGTAACCTGACAATTTCTCAATTCGAGTTACAAGCGATCGCACTAGGCTCAGGCTGGAGAGTTTCACCATCTCCAAGACGCTATGCGATGGTGCAAAGCACCCGCCAAAGGCGATCGCAAAACTACATAATTCGGTAAAATTGGGTAAAGCAATTTTTGCGCTTGTTAAACAAAGGTATCAGCAAACCCATGCAACTGAAACTCAGTGCATCTCGACTTCCCTTCGCCCCCCTGTTGTTAATCGCCCCCTTTTTCCTATGGGGGACGGCAATGGTAGCTATGAAAGGAGTCATACCCCATACCACACCGCTATTCATGGCAGGTGTGCGTCTGATACCAGCAGGGATGTTAATTCTGATTGCAGCAGCATTTATGGGTAAACCCCAGCCGAAGGGTTGGGCTGCATGGCTGTGGATTGCCTTATTTGCCCTAGTAGATGGGACGCTGTTTCAAGGCTTTTTGGCAGAGGGATTAGTCAGAACTAGTGCAGGGTTAGGGTCTGTGATGATTGACTCGCAACCCTTGGCTGTTGCTTTGCTGTCGTTGTGGCTATTCCAAGAACACATTGGTTTTTGGGGATGGCTGGGGCTAGGCTTGGGAGTCACAGGCATTAGTTTAATTGGCTTACCTGATGAGTGGATTTTACATTTTTTCGACTCAGGCGCAAATATGACAATCGGCAACTGGCAAGATTTATTTGCTAGTGGCGAGTGGTTAATGCTGTTAGCAGCACTATCAATGGCAGTGGGAACAGTGTTGATTCGGTTTGTATGCCGATATGCTGACCCTGTAAGCGCTACAGGATGGCACATGATTTTGGGCGGATTGCCACTATGGGGAATTTCATCAGTTGTTGAATCCCAGCAGTGGGAAAATCTGGGAGGATCTGATTTCATCGCCTTGAGTTATGCTACCGTATTTGGCAGTGCGATCGCTTATGGGTTATTCTTCTACTTTGCCTCTAGTGGCAGTCTTACGAGTCTTAGTTCTCTCACCTTCCTGACACCCGTCTTTGCCCTACTATTCGGCAATCTTTTCCTCTCAGAAGTCCTCAGTCCGTTGCAGTGGGTAGGAGTATTTCTCACTTTAATCAGCATCTATCTCATTAACCAACGTGATACTTTAGGAGGACAAAACGACACAGTTACTGTCGGCGAGATAGCTAATATACAGCAACCAGTTTTAGAAGCATCTGCTAAAAAATTGAACCCAATAAGCCTAGCAGTTAGAGAATCTGAACCAGAAATATTACCCTAAGTTGTTAAAATAATTCTTAATTAGTAATTAAGTAGGAGATGAGGGAGAAATCAATTAAAAATTAAAAATTTAAAATTTAAAATTAAAGAACTTCTGCCTAGTTGTTGAGCGTAGTCGAAACACTGCCTCCTGCCTCCTTTTTCCCAATTCGCAATTAAAAATGACAGTTAACATTTGGTGGTCTAGAAGCTATTGTGGTATCGAAGATTTGAAAAGCACGTTCAGGCTGGAACTTGCAATATGAGGCTATGCCGTTCCTCAATTCTGATATTTACCTGTTTTTATTGCGTGGGTTTTTACCCAAATCGCTCAAGTGCAGCTACACCTAACCTAGCACCTGAAATTTTAGAACTTGCACAAGCTAGTTCGACAGTTACTGCTAGTCCGGCTGTTTTGAGATATGGTAGTCGAAAATCAGATGTGCAGAGACTACAAACCCAATTAAAGCAGTTGGGGTACTACAGGGGTGTAATAGATGGACAGTATAACGCCAGTACGGAAATCGCTGTAGCTAAATTCCAGAAAGTAAAGGGTTTAAAATTAGATGGGATTGCTGGCCCGGCGACTCAGGTGAAACTGCAAACAGCAATAGAGGCTAAAAAGCAGTTTGTCACCTCTCCAAAAGTTACCTCTCCAATAGTTACCTCCCCAATAGTTACCTCTGTTGCTCCGACTTCTGCAAATCCCAAAGCATCTGAGAGAGGTTTTATCTGGTGGTTACTATTTGCCATTGGAGTTTTAGGATGTACTAGCGCACTTTTTTATCTGCTGAGGTCGTTTCAGAAAGTCAAGCAAGTGCAAAAGTCCGAAATATCAGAGCCTAAAAGTTTGAGTGAAGCTAACAAAGAACCGATTACATCATTAGTGGAGACTGTCACTAGTCTACAAACACCTCCACCACCACCATTTTCCACACAATTACTGCTACCAGAAAAAACTTCCCGTCTTGCTAAACTCAATATCGTTGAGGAATTAATTCAAGATTTACGCAGTTCTGACCCAACGAAGCGGCGCAAGGCTATTTGGGATTTAGGTCAGCAGGGAGATTCGCGGGCAATTCAGCATCTGGTTGACCTGATAATTGATGCTGACTCTCAAGAAAGTAGCTTAATTTTGGCAGCTTTGTCAGAAATTGGCATCCGCACACTCAAACCAATGAACCGTGCTTTAGCAATTTCAATTCAAGATGAAAGTCCACAAGTGCGGCAAAATGCGATCCGTGACCTGACGCGCGTTTATGACATGATGGGTCAAATGACTCAGATGTTGCACCATGCGCTAGAAGACCCAGATGCCGATGTGCAAGCAACAGCACGATATGCTTTAACTCAGATGAATCGAATACGAATACGTGACTTGCCAGAGCAACAGAGTCTACAAGAAGATTCTGATAATGATTCACAACAATAGAGATTGGTAGTGTACTCAATACTTCTCGTTTGTGCATTTTTAATTAGGAATTGGGTTTTGGAAAAGGTTACTGGGTTTGGGTTAAAGGTTTTTTCTTCCCCTTTTCCCCAAAACCCGAAAAGTATTGGCACTGTACCAAGCTGAATCTGCTATCAGCTTAAAAGTATTTCAACTGGATGTGGATATTAGTATCTGGCCCTGCCACTAAAAATGCTGCTTCGCTAAATTTGGGCGCTCTTGTGCGAATTTCTGGGTTGCTGGAAAATCCAAAACCTTCCCTTGGTATACCAAAAAGATTGGTATTGAGAGTGCGGTCATTATTTTGATCGTGGAAGACAGCAACGGCGTAACTACCTGCTTTCAAGTTATCAAAGGTAAGTGGTAAGGGATTTTCAGTAATCTTGGTACACTGCTTTTGTAAGACGCGATCGCGATCGCTAGGAAATCCTTCACTGCTAGCAAATATACTGGCACAGACTTGTCCTTGTTCATTCTTCAAGCCATCAATTTCCACGGTGAGTTTGCCGTTAAAATTTGCTTTGGCACTAAATGACCATGCCAAATTTCCCATGACTGCCAATAGCAGCATACTAACTCTTAAACCTTTAAGCATAAAATTTTCACAAGGTAAAATGCGATCGCTAAATTATTGAAGGAGGCAGGGGCAGGATAGTGCAGCGTAAAGCCTTCTTATTCTCTTAAGGGGAGACGCTACCGAAGAGCGTCGGGCAATTATTCCTCCTGCCTCCTGCCTTTCTTGATAAAGCACTAATCAGACAAAAAGTAGGAGGTTCTATACCCCCTACTTTTCCCCGCTTGGATAGAGAATATTGCGGAATCAGTTCAATCGACTAATGGTATCTTGATAGCTCATATTAAGAATATGCCAAAGAATGAACCAAAGAAATATTTACCCTAAACTCTCCCAATTGAGCTTTGTTCATCAGAAAATACCGTTGCATCACCTTCTTTAAGAAATCCACTGTAGGCTTCCATACCGTGTTCGCCGATATCCAAACCTTCTAATTCCTCTTCTTTGGATACTCTAATACCTAAAGTCGCTTTTAGTGCCAACCAAAAAATACTACTGAGTAAAACAGTGAAGCCACCTACTGAGACAACGCCCAGCAATTGAACACCAAACTGTCCAAAGCCACCACCTGAAAATAAACCTTTTTCTGGACCAAGTGTATACCAAGTAAAAACACCAGGGCCAACAGACCATAGACCAACTGCTAGAGTTCCCCAGATACCACAAACTAAGTGAACTGAGGTAGCTCCCACTGGGTCATCAATGCCAAGTTTGTCAAAGAATGTTACAGAGAAAACTACGAGTACTCCAGCAATGAAGCCAATTACTAAAGAACTAACGACACCTACGTAAGCACAAGATGCTGTAATCCCAACTAAGCCAGCCAAAATACCATTGATAATCATTGACAGGTCTGGTTTACCTAAGTACAACCAAGCTGTGATGGTGGCGGCAATTCCACCGGCAGCAGCAGCCATGTTAGTGGTTAGAGCAATATGACTGATCGCACCAGGATCGGCAGCCATTACAGAACCGGGGTTGAAACCAAACCAGCCCAACCACAGAATCAAACAGCCCAACGTAGCAATACTCATGTTGTGGCCGGGCATTGCTACAACTTGCTTGTCTTGATATTTACCAAGGCGGGGGCCAAGAAATGCTGCTCCCATCAAAGCTGCCCAGCCACCTACAGAGTGAACCACCGTAGAACCGGCAAAATCCCAAAAGCCTTTGTCTGCTAGCCAACCACCACCCCAAATCCAATGTCCGGTAATGGGATAGGCAATGCCTACAAGTAAGAGGCTGAAAATTAGGAAGTCAACAAACTTAATCCGTTCGGCTACTGCACCAGAAACGATTGTTGCAGCCGTCCCAGCAAACACTAGCTGGAATAAAAACTTGGCTGCTAAAGGTACACCAGCCCAATTAATGGCACTGAAAATACCTTTATAAGCGTCTGCTGTGGCGGGACTGTTATCTACTCCTTTTAAGAAAAACCCATTCAATCCAATGAAGTCATTGCCATCACCGAACATTAAGGCAAAACCGATTGACCAAAAGGCAACGGTAGACAGAGCAAATACAATCAAGTTTTTGGAAAGAACATTGACAGCGTTTTTCTGGCGACAGAAGCCAGTTTCTAACATACAAAAACCAGCGTTCATGAAGAACACTAAAAAGGCTGCGATCGCTACCCACAGGGTGTCAATAGCAATTTTTAGTTCTGCTGTCGTTGGCGCTGCGCCTGGAGTTTGGGCAACTGCGGCATAACCCCAACCCAACACAATCAGACAAGCGATAGGTAAACAAGCTTGCCAACTGGGAGAAAGTCGCTTAATCAGATTAAATAGCTTGACTTGAGAGTTAGGTTGTGAATTGATAACGTAATTTCTTGCAGACAAATGCCTCTTTTTTGGTTTCGATTTTTGTTTGTACATGAATTTGAGCATTATCCTCTAAACCATCCTTAAAAAAGGGAAAAAACACGTTAAACAGAAAAAATTGCCGTCCGAAATTAGATCCAGTGGATTTTGATATTTTTCCTTTAGACAACTTGTTGAAAAACCATAAACTCAAATAACCTTAGTAGGAGTTTAAGAAACTATTGGCACATCTGTAAATATTTTTTATAGTTCTTCGTAAGAAATTTATGACGTATTTTCTGAAATAGTCAAGTCTTCTTCACTTAATCTTTAATCTTTGAAAAAAATTGTCTTGAATAAGGTCAATAAAAAATCAGGTAGAAAGAACTACCCTAAAATGGCTCTTTTAAGCTAAAAATGTAATTTTTAGCTCTATCCACTATCAACACTAAAAAACTGTATCATAAAACACATTTTTTTAGTTTTTGTGATGAAATATAATTCATGATGCAACAAAAAAGTAACTATATTCTTTCTAGCTACCTATTTTCCAAAATCATAAATTGGAGAATTCAGGATGTTGTTAACTTTTGATACAAAGAGTTAATTGTTTGTGACTTTCAACGAATATTAATTCATCACTGCACCCAAAGTTTTGTATTAAAAATAACGAAAATTTTTCGTACTTATGCTGAGATAGCAGCTTGGCCGAGCTATTTATCCAAGATACAGTCTTTTGCAACTACACGACTCACATAGAATTGTTACAACAAGTCTAACAAACCTAATTTCCTTAAAGAAACCGAGTTTACAGTACCTGTAATATGGGAGACTTGGCAATATTCCCTATCAATCAGATTTCAGATGAATAACACAATTTCGGATATTGCAGTCAAGACCATCAACGGTGAAGATAAGCAATTAAACGACTACACCGATAAGGTACTCTTAATTGTAAATGTGGCTTCCTTCTGCGGTTATACTTCTCAATACGAGGGGTTAGAAAAGTTGAACCAAAAGTATGGAGAAGCAGGTTTACGTATTTTGGGGTTTCCTTGTAACGATTTTGGAGCGCAAGAACCAGGAAGCAATGAAGAAATTGTGCAATTCTGCACAAGTAAATATGGTGTTACCTTTGAACTATTCGATAAAGTTCATGCCAAAGGTTCACAGCAGCATCCACTTTATGAGCGACTTACTAAAGCTGTTGAGCCAACGGGAACTGTTGCTTGGAACTTTGAAAAATTTTTAGTTAACAAGCAAGGTGAAGTGGTAGCTCGATTTAATAGTAGTGTCCAGCCAAATTCACCAGAGATAATTGCCATAATTGAGAAAGAATTAGCGAAATAGTCATTAGGTAAAAAGTTCTATACTATTAATGATTGACTGTTAGCTCTGGACTGTTAAAATTATTTACTTCCAGACAATTAATTGAGAAAACCGTCTCAATGAGTAGTTTAATTTATTTGTGTCTAATTTGTCATGAACGTTGCAATCATTGGTTGTGGTTATGTTGGTTATAAAATTGCTCAATATTGGCAGCAAGATATGAATTTTGTTGTCAGTGTAACCACAACTTCGTCTGAGCGTGTCCCTGCCCTAGAATCAGTATCTCAAAGAGTTGTAGTTACCTGTGGTAATGACATAGATAGTCTAAAATCAGTTTTGCATAATCAAGATGTTGTACTTTTGAGTGTTGGGGCAAAAAATAGCGAAGTTTATGAAGAAGCTTACCTACAAACTGCCCAAACTTTAGTTTCGTGCTTACAACAGATTAAGAATGTAAAACAATTAATATACACAGGTAGTTATGCCGTATATGGTGACAGAAATGGTGTATGGGTAGATGAAGAAACACCCCTTGCACCTCCTAATTTAAATGCCCAAATTCTCCGAAAGACCGAAGAGGTGTTGCTATCAGCATCTAGCGAAAATCTCCGCGTTTGTATCTTCCGCTTAGGAGGGATTTATGGAACTGGTAGAGAACTGTTGAAAATATTTGGTAGATATTCTGGTACAACCCGTCCAGGCAATGGTGAGGATATCACAAATTGGGTTCATCTAGATGATATT
The DNA here is from genome assembly GCF_036917235.1 of Nostoc sp. GTDB lineage: Bacteria > Cyanobacteriota > Cyanobacteriia > Cyanobacteriales > Nostocaceae > Nostoc. The sequence goes on along the minus strand of NZ_JBALDU010000106.1, from coordinate 33,157 downwards.
GTTGGTGCGATAGAATTTGCCCGTCACCGTCGTTTGCAAGGAATTTACAATCTGGTAGATGATGCACATCTCACCAGCCGAGACTTGCTAGATAGCTTATTTGAAAAACATAATTTACCCAAAGTTAAATGGGATACATCTATTAAGAGTACTCGCCCATATAATGCTTGGGTATCGAATGAAAAGCTCAAAGAAGCTGGATACGAGTTGATTCATCCACAGATGATTTTTTAGCAAGTATTAAAAACTAGGAATTATGCAACCATCTGCTGTAGCTAACACAACCAATTTGACAGCATCTCCTAGCCAGTTTTACAGTTGGCAGAATTATCGTTGTGCCTACGAAGTTCATCAACCAATTAATACAACATCTGAGGGCATTCCCTTACTATTAATTCATCCAATTGGCGTGGGATTGTCGCGGCGATTTTGGCAGCGATTTTGTCGCGAGTGGTATAGTACAGGTCAGCGTAATTTAATTTACAACCCTGATTTACTAGGATGTGGTGAAAGTGAAATGCCCCGTATAGCTTACACTCCTAGTGATTGGGCAGAACAGTTGCAATCCTTTTTACAAAAAGTAGTCCAAAAACCTGTTATTTTAGTAGTGCAAGGTGCTTTATTGCCAGTTGCTATCCAATTAGTCCAAAAGGAATCAAATTTAATTGCCGGACTGGTACTTTCTGGGCCACCACCGTGGGCTTTGATGACAAATAAACCACCAGAATGGCAGGAGAAATTCCTATGGAATGTGTTAGATTCGCCTTTTGGCAGTGCTTTTTATCGCTATGCACGCACTCCAAAATTTTTACGTTCTTTTTCGATTCGTCAACTATTTGCTTCTGAAAATGCTGTGGATGCAGAGTGGTTAAATACATTGCTTGCAGGTGCAGAAAATCTTGCTAGCCGCCATGCAGTGTTTTCTTTTTTAGCAGGGTTTTGGCGAGATGATTATACTAGTTTTATTGCCTCTATTGGGCAACCAACATTAGCGGTTATGGGGGAAACTACATCGAGTATTAGCCAAGACAATAAAAAAGAAACGCCAGATGAACGCTTGGCTCACTATCTTGCTTGTTTGCCTAAAAGTCGAGGTATAAAAATAAACGGGCGTAATGTTTTACCCTATGAATCAACCACTGAATTTGTAGCAGCGATCGCTCCATTCATTAATAAAGTCTTTTAGCTGATTGATAGTTACATTGTACCAGTTCTCCCATGATAGGTTATGACTGGAGTTGATTACTAAAGGCAAGCAAAACTATGTTACCCAATCATCGAGGACAAAGAGTACCCAATGTCACTTTTCATACTCGCAAAGACAACCAGTGGGTGGATGTGACAACCGATCAGCTATTTGCTAATAAGACAGTAGTTGTCTTCTCTTTACCGGGTGCTTATACTCCGACTTGTTCATCCACTCATCTCCCTGGCTACAACGAATTAGCTCCGGTTTTCAAACAAAATGGTGTCGATGAGATTATCTGTATTTCTGTCAATGATGCCTTTGTGATGAACGAATGGGCAAAGGATCAAGAGGCAGAAAATATCACGCTAATTCCTGATGGTAATGGTGAATTTACTGAAGGTATGGGTTTATTGGTAGATAAATCAGACCTGGGGTTTGGGAAGCGATCGTGGCGCTATTCTATGCTGGTTAGAGATGGTGTAATTAACCAGATGTTTATTGAACCAGAAGAGCCTGGAGATCCCTTTAAGGTGTCGGATGCTGAGACAATACTCAGATATATCAACCCCCAAGCAGTTAAGCCCGAAGTAGTTTCCCTGTTTGCGAAAGTGGGTTGTCCCTTCTGTGCCCGTGCTAAGGCAATGCTTAAGGAACATGGCATCAACTACGAAGAAATTACCTTGGGTAAGGATATCACTACGCGATCGCTAAAAGCAGTTGCAGGTGCGACAACAGTTCCTCAAGTATTTATCGATGGTAAATTAATTGGTGGTTCTGAGGCATTAGAAGCCTACTTCGCTGCTAAATAGGGTTGAGAGGATGTCTGAGAAGTATCAAATATTTGTTGATCCCCCCTAACCCCCCTTAAAAAAGGGGGGAATAAGAGTCTTAAAGTCCCCTTTTTTAAGGGGAGCCACTGCGGTCTTGGGGTCTCCCCAAATGGAGCAAGTGGCGTGGATTTAGGGGGATCTCCAAGGATTAGGTGTATACAAAAAAACTTTTCAGACATCCTCTGAGTCGGGTTGCAATACTGCGTAGGTTTTGCCTAAAAAATAGAAAATTGTAGGTTAGTTGAGGAACAAAACCCAATATTTGGTGTGGTTTGTTGGGTTTCGCTATTGCTCAACCCAACCTACGAATATTCTTAAACCGAGAGGTATTAAGTAGAGTTGCACAGCCATCAAGTGTGTCAATTTCAGGTGAAAGCCATGATATTTTTGACCGTAGCCTGATTTGTCAGAATTGAAAACCACAGATCCCCGACTTCGTAAAAGTTGTCGGGGATTTTGTTTTTCGTCAGTAGTTAACAAATCTTCAGATGGGTAGATGTATTTTTGCCCAGCTATTCACTATCGATCGGATAAAATTGATTCGGATTGAAGTTACATTTATTTAAAATACAATATGTTTAGCAGAATTCGTCGTCTTTTGAGCCAATTTTTTAGCAAAACAAGAACAATCAACAACGAACCACTGAATAAAATCAGTTTAATTGTCATTATTATAATTGATATTTTTATCTTAATTAATGTTTTTACCGGACTCGATGATATTAGCAGATGGCATATCAGTCCGACTGAGGCTTATCCATGTTATTCAGAGTGGCAAAATTACCGGACAAAAACTACTAAAGATAAAGACTATGAAATTGTTAGACTTTCATTGTCATCTTATACGAACAATCAATTTAGTTTTCGGGGAAACTATCAACAAGCCGAAGCAGGACATCTGGGTAAGGTTTCTCAAACGTGTTTGCAATATGCCGATTACAAAGATAAGATTAAGAATTCTGAAAAGCAGCAAATTATCAAAACTATTGATGAAGAACAAGCAAAAATTAGTAGACTTGAACAAGCCAATAGCACTATTAAATCTCAGTATGACTCAACGCTATTAGAAAAAATTGCCGGACAGAGCCGCGAACAATCAATTAATCAAGTCAGTGCAGAAAAAGCTAAACAGGCATTAGAAGAAAATAATCGCCAAATTTCTACTCTTAAAGAAAACACTTCTACTCTTAAAAATGAACTACTTTCCAAACCAGAAAACATTAGTTTTATAAAATTTCTTAAAGATGACAATCGATTTCAAGAAGTCGATAAAGGCTATCATCAGGCATCGTTTTGGTATCCAAGTATTCAGCTTGGTTTTCAGTCTCTCTTCCTTTTACCACTGATTTTCATTGCTTTATTAGTTCATAAATTTGCCCAAAGAAGAGGATATGGACTAGTTTCGCTAATTAGCTGGCATTTGCTAGTTATCTTTTTTATCCCATTAATCGTTAAAATATTTGAGTTTCTCCAAGTAGGTGCAATATTTAAATTTTTATTTGATATAGTCAGTGCAATTTTTGGCGGTTTACTTTTCCTGATAAATTATGTTTATATCTTGCTGATTCCAGTTATTGGTTTTGGAATCATCCAGTTTTTTCAAAAATTTGTCTTTAACGTTAAAGTCCAAGCAGCTAGCAGAGTTCAAAAATCAAGATGTGTCAATTGTGCCAAGAACATTCGACATCTTGATACTTACTGTCCACATTGCGGTTATTATCAGTATATTGAATGCCATAACTGTCATAATCTTACTTATAAGCATTTGTCGTACTGTAAACATTGTGGAACTTCTCAAGTTTCCAGTAATTTGTAATCAGTGAAGTCGTCGATCGCCTTTTAAATTTAGATATGGAAAAAGAGAAACAAATCAATAAAGAGAGTCAATCGCCCCTTGATTTTCTCAAAAACCTGTTGATTGCTCGTTGGCGATCGCTCTTACTCCTTTTGATCGGAGTCTATTTACCTTTGCAGATTTTTGAAATCCTGACAGTGAGGATATGGGAGAATCAAGCGGGCTTTCCGTGGGATGTGCCGATTCTGTTAGCAGTTCATTCTACCACAAACCCACAGTTAGATGTTTTAGCTGTCACCCTAGCTACAATTGGGTTGCCTTGGACGGCGATACTGATTTTGGGTGCGATCGCACTAATATTACTACTTCAAAAACGCTGGCGATCGCTAGCTTATTTACTCACCGCCTCAGCAGGAAGCGTCATCATCAACCGCACCGCAAAGCAATTAATGCATCGAGTGCGTCCACAATTGTGGCAGTCCATTGCGCCTGAGTCTAGTTTTGCATTTCCCAGCGCTCATGCGATGACGAGTGTAACACTGGTAGCAATTTTGCTGTTCTTAACTTGGGCTACCTCTTGGCGCTGGTTGGTTCTCATATCCGGCAGCTTATACATCATCGCAATTGCGTGGTGTCGTCTCTATCTAGGGGTTCATTTTCCTAGCGATATTCTCGCAGGTTGGATGGTTGCATTAGGTTGGACAATTGGTGTCAGTCTGATTATCAAACCGTATAGAACTATAGCCAAATCCTTAGATGGCGAACGTCCTAAAGATGAAACTACCTTACTACCAGAAGAAATAAAGTTGATAAATGAGGAGTAATTTCAGCCCTCACCATAAATCCCTCTCCCAATGGAGAGGGACTTTGAAATTGGCTCTCCTTCTCGCAATTTTGGGAGAAGGGGTTGAGGGCAAATTTTGTATTTGTGCAAGATGATTATTAAAACCAGAGCAAAGCAAAAAAGTTATCCAGGAGATGACGAAACAAGTGATTGCTACTTTTGGTTTAACTCAGTCAGACGATTTACCGTCCAAAATAGATTGTCAAACATTTATAGTTGACGTTGAAAAACAAAAAGCGCAGAAATAATAAAATTCTCCTGCTGCTAATTGCGATATTTTTCGGTCTACTGACTTTACCATTCAACCTCTTGGTGATAGAGTTATCCAATAATTCATATCTATTCAAAACAACAATCAACATAACAATGAAAATATTGCGGGCTTTAACGCCGATCGCACTGGGTTTACTCACGCTTACGGTCGCGAGTTCTGTGAATGCTCAAGCGGCGATCGACACTATAGACAACGGTAATTTAAGTGTGACGGGGATGACACCAGGAAGCGGTTGCACTGTCCTTTTTAGCCCTCAAGGGGAGCTAGTTCAAAAAGGTCGTTCCTGTAGTTCTAGAGAAATTGGTAAAGCTCAAACTGCGATCGATACCTATCTCCGAGAGCAAGGCGCACCTGAGCGCAACAGTGACGACTCAATGCGGCAAAGACTGACCTTAATCTGCTACGGTGAAGGTCGCAAACCAAGTCTTGAAAGCCGCAACAGCTATGAATGGAACTCACGTCGTCATCGCTATGAACCGCAAAATAGTGTAGAGTCTTCGACAAACGAGTTCGATTCCGAGGTTCAAGTCGAGATTCGTAATATGCAGGGAAAAATTCATCTGGCCGGAAAACTCATCCCGCCAATTAATTCCGGCGGTACTGATGGATGGTGGAACCTCAACGATCTCCGTGTTACACCGGAGCAAATCACGGGGAAATACCGGGTGAATGGGCTAAATCATCCGCGTGTTGAGATCGATCGACGCAGTGGACGGATTGCCATTAATGGGATTGAGCATTTCCGTGGTACTTGCGATTCAGGCGACTGGAGCAGTGGTAGAACTCGTTTCTAATCTGGCTACTTTTTGTCTAATAAGGCCAGTTCATACTGGCCTTTGCCAATGGCGGTAGAGATGCGGTAACTGTATAATGTATCGTCATTATGTTCTGTGCTACCCCAGTTTATTGAGCCGATACGTAACATCCACTCATTAGGGCACAATCCCCTGGACGATGCTTATTCACGAAACAATCAGCGTTTGAGACATTGTGCCTTAACCAAAGAATAAGGGTTTCAGCTTTCTCGGCTACCTTTTAAGACATGGATTGTTTGTCCAGATAGCAACTACTTCTGACAATCCTGTGGACCCCCTGTGTAAACAATCGATTGGTAGCGTCCTTGGTCTGTTTGGATTGTTACACAGTAGTTGGTTTTGCCTTCTAGCCAGTAGCCGTAGCCCGAATCATCACTCTTGACCCATCGATAGCCCCGTTTTTTCACTGCGTTTTCTGCCTGTCCTGCCCTTGCCCCCACTAGATCGCGTAACCGAGAGACGGTAGTACCCGCTTCAGGCTGACGCCTAGCAGCAGTCCTAGTATTTCTGTTACCTGAGTCTTGTCGATTGGCAGATGTATCCCAATAGACAAAAATCGACTCATTGGCGAGACGATAAATCTGTCCTCGATCGCCAAGTCCAGCTTGTCGATAGACAGCATCACCATTTTGATCGCGATAATTGCCGGGTCGATTACCCGAAGGGAGCAGGTCATAGCTATTACCATTTTCCAGTTGAATGCTAACCGCACCCTGCCGTTGGGAAAAGGTACACGGTCCAGAGGATGTGGCGCGGTCTTCTCCTTTTGGGAACACATCGCAACGAGCATTCACGGTATCGGCTTTGACAGATACGGGAAAACTTACTGAAGCGATCGCCAGTGCTACCGCTAAAAACGAATTAGAAGATTTAATCGCCATAAAACTCCTGAGTTATGACAACGAAAATGACATACTATATTATCCCCTAAATGTGTATTTGCTAGTTAACATTTGCAAACCTTCTTAATTAGTAGATCGAACAGTTTTCCAGACTTACTGTTGGGGAGTGTTGTGCTTACTGTGGCGAACTCTAATATTATGTCCGGGTAATTAGTTATGATTTCCACAATCATTGCACCCCTCCCCGCCTGCGCAGGTTGAATTCACGTTGATCCTGAGAGCATTCAAAGATGCAACTGTGTTCAGCATCAATAAATTCAGCGATCGCTCGCAGTGTAAAATTAATTGCTGTTGCTAAATCTTGGTCAATAAATTGCCGAGAAATGCTGCTGATTAAACTTTCGGACCGGATTAACTTCGGCGACTTTTTCAGTCTCTATCTCAGTAATAAATAGTCCATCATTAATCGCTTCAAAAATACTGCGGTATTGTAATTCGCTCGTAGTGCTGCTTCTGCCCTTTGACGCTGGGTGATGTCGCGGAAGCTCCACACTCTACCAATTATTTGTTCGCCGATGAGCTTTAATCATATCTAAACTGCTCATTGTCCCATCAGAGCGAGGAATAGCTTCTTCTACCCGATGCACACATCCCAATTGCCAAGCTTGTTCATCTGTTTTGTCGCAGTTGAGCAAGGCATCGTAATAAAAATTACTAAATTCTGCTAGTTCTGAGTCTGTTTTGCCTTGATAATCAACGCCTTGTAGCTCTAAAAATTCCAGGTTAGCCTGGTTTGACAGCAACCATTTTCCTTTGCCGTCTTTTAAACAGATAATATCGGGTGTAGCGTTAATTAATGTCTGCAATCGCTCTTCAATCTCTTGCAAGGATTCTTGAGTGCGTTGAGTCAATGTGATATCCCGAATTACCAGTATTGCACAGCGATCGCTAATCAATCCGGTACAGCTACCGGAAATGATGACCATACTTAATATTAAAATGTAATTCCGTCCAGTTTCGGTAATCCGACATCTATTAACAACAAGTCATAGTTCGTACTTTGCGTGTATTCCCAACCCATTTGTCCGTCTTGTACGACATCAACAACATAGTGTTGCTTAGTCAGAGACTTCAACAAGACACTTGCTAAAATTTCTTCATCTTCGATTAGCAAGATTCTCATACACCCGTCCAAAATATAACTTGCTACTTTACCCAAAAAAATAGTACAGTAGGTGACTATTTTTCTACAAGAAAAAAATATAAGAATTTAGCAAGTCTTCTTATTTCGGTTACATTGAATTCACCTTATACCTAACTATTAACTTCTCACTCTAAAAAATGGTTCCTTCCAAACGAGTTTATTTATTGTTGGTTTTGGGTATAGCAATCGCCCCGATCTTATGCTTATTTCTCAGCATTAGAGCAACCATCGCTATCGCTGTGCTATTTAATGCCATCATTCTCGGACTGATGGTTGCAGATGGTTTGCGGGTGCGGCGTTCTCACGTGCAAATTACCCGCGAATTACCGTCACGATTATCCATTGGGCGAGATAATCCCGTAGTGCTAAAGGTGACATCACAAAATACCGACGCCCAAATTGAAATCCGCGACTATTACCCAACAGGATTTGGCGTGTCTGCACCTGCACTGGGCGCCATTGTTCCCAGTAACAGCACTGAGGAATTAACGTACACCGTCCACCCGACACAGCGGGGAGAGTTTCCTTGGGGGAATATTCAAGTCCGACAGCTGGGGCTTTGGGGATTAGCTTGGGATGATTGGCAAATTCCCCAAAGTCTGCCAGTGAAAGTTTATCCTGATTTAGTGGGATTGCGATCGCTGACAATTCGTCTGACACTGCAATCATCAGGATTGATGCGCCAATCTCGCAAAACTGGTATTGGAACAGAGTTTGCCGAATTACGAAACTATCGCACGGGTGATGATTTGCGGTTTATTGATTGGAAAGCTACTGCCCGTCGGGTTGGGGCTTATGGTAATGCCATGCCACTGGTCAGGGTTCTAGAACCAGAACAGGAACAAACGTTACTAATTTTACTCGATCGCGGACGGTTGATGACGGCAAAAGTGCAGAATTTGCAGCGATTTGACTGGGGATTGAATGCAACTTTATCTTTAGCTTTAGCCGGTTTACATCGAGGCGATCGCGTCGGTGTTGGTGTCTTTGACCGCCAGATGCATACGTGGATACCCCCAGAACGCGGTCAACATCATTTAAATCAGCTAATCGATCGCTTAACTCCAATTCAACCAGTATTATTTGAATCTGATTATTTGGGAGCAGTGACAAATGTTTTGCAGCGACAAACTCGGAGGGCGCTTGTAGTAGTGATTACCGATTTAGTTGATGTCACTGCCTCTACAGAACTCCTAGCCGCACTCTCCAAGTTAGCACCCCGTTACCTTCCATTTTGCGTTACTTTGCGAGATCCGCAAGTCGATCGTCTAGCACACACCTTTACAGATGATGTTGCAGGTGCTTATACCCGTGCAGTAGCACTAGATTTATTAATGCAACGACAAGTAGCTTATGCCCAACTGAAACAAAAAGGTGTATTGGTACTAGATGCGCCAGCAAATCAAATCGCCGATCAGTTGGTTGAGCGATATCTGCAACTCAAAGCGCGAAATCAACTTTAGTAACTACCCACATAACGCAATGTGCGACTTATTCTTAAAACCCCACTTCCATTCGTCTCCCCGAAAGGTCGAGAGGCTTTGATTCTTGCTCCCCAACGCTAGTAGGGAAGGGGTTGGGGGTTAGATATGAAAGAAAGTCGCACACGGCGTCATAGCCAAAGTCACATTATTCACGAACCCACTACTCATCTTTGTTGTATTTAGAAGTTTCTTGGATTAAATCTTTCAAACCCCGGTTTAGAATTTCAATTGAACGAACTAATGCTTCGATTTTGGCTCTTAGAAAAATTTGTTCTACAGCGTCTAAGTATGCTTTGCTACCAGCTTTACCTAAATGTTTATAACGAGAACTCTTACCATCAGTCTTTGTGGGAAATATTGCTACATTAGACTGTAGCTTGTAATACCAATATGCTGACTTCCTCCCTTTAGCGAGATAGCGAACAATCCAACAGGAAGATGCAGCTACTACCCCCGAAGCACTTATTGCTTGGATTTCTTTCTCAAGATGCTCTTTAGCTTGAACTACGCAATTTATGCGTGCATATAAATCTTCTTGGTGTGACAATTTTGAGTTATTAGGCATAAAACAAAAATATATGGTTCGCGAATAACTTATACGAACCATTTTTGGCTCTACAAAGCTCTTAAACAATTAAAATTAAACCATTAATTTTAAAATGTAATAAACAGTACAACAAAATGTAATAAACAGTATAACAACTAAGTTTGGCACAAGATTTCCAACTCTAACTAGCCTCTCCACAAAACTTGTATCCAAATTGCAATATTTTTCTATGTTCTAAGTATCTTTCTAGTCGCACTATTGCGCGTATTGTCCAATCACTCATTAAGTCCACATCCTTTTTTCGCTTTAAATGTGTACTAGTAAGCAGCATTTTTATCTGTAATTTATTTAACATACATTATGTATGAATTTGTAGTTAATTTCGGTACAAATAAGTCATTCTTAATAGTTGCGTCGATACAAATAAGTCATTCTTAATAGTTACAGGGCAATCAGAGTCAAAAAAATAGCATTAAAGACACCTCCACCAAGCGTTCGCTTTCTGCTTTGCAGCCTGATTTCAAGACTTTGTAATACTCTTATATCTGCCAGCAATAAGTATATCAACGGAGAATAGAGGCAGTATTTTGGTGTATGATAACAGACTTGCTTTTTAATACCTGAAATCAAAAAATCATTTGATCTGTTTACGGTTCGCGAATATCATTCGCGAACCACTACTGTTCTCAACATCCTGTAAAAAGTCACTCAAAATTATCCCCAGAAATAATAAGGCTTCCATAGCAACTTCTCAGCGATTTATCTCTAATCATATTGATAAACTTCTTGACCTTGTGGAATAAAATAGCGCTGGAGCTAGGGCTAGAGAGAATCTAAAAGTACCTAAAGTCAGTCACAGCAAAACACTTTTCAAACAGCCTCTAGATCCGAGATAAGGTAAGTAGCTGTATATATGAGGTTTTCTATGATCGTAAGCAAAAAAACTTATGTAAAACTACTATTCATTAATTTCTAATAGTGCTATTGTCTTTTGTGGCGCGAAAAAGCAATCGATAGATTGTACTCAAACAATAATCCTAAATAGGAAGTTAATCAAAGGTAAACAGGAAGTTAACAAGGGAGAAGTATGCTTAAAATTCGTGATTTAGACTGCCAGCAGAGTTACTTAGAATCTCTAAATGATGAGAAAGCCGAAAACTTAATTGGAGGCGCTGGTACTACGATTTTAGTATTGACAAGTGGAACAGTGGCTGTTTACGACGACACAGGAGCTAAGATAGACGCTAGTACTATTAGTTCTGCTTCAATAACAGCAGACGCTTTCGGTAATAAATCAGTAGCGGCTGGAACTTTAATTCAAGCAACAGTAAGACCAGTCAAGCCAAGATAACACGAACACGACGTTAGCCTTGTTAGGCTCAAATACCTTTTTTCAATTTTCGTAATAGAATTTAACGCAAGTACTTTGACCATTAGAGTATGTTTGCAAATTCAAACATACTCTAAACTAGACTTTATCCAAAATTAAAAACTCGGTTTGCTTTATCCGGCAAAACCCTAGCTTTTTGGCAAATACTTTTTCAACTTCACAGATTATTGATGAAGTTAAAAAAGTAAAATTACTTTTGCACGAAGGTTTAAGAGGTTGTTTGAAAAGTGATTGGGTGTGATTTTAATTGCGTTGTTAGCCTCCTTAGTCCCCCCTTATCCTTAACCCTCCCCAATACATACGGGGAGAGTTAGGGAGGGTTAAAAAATATTTGATACATCAATCATGACTTTTCAAACATCCTCTCAGGGGTAGCGTTCGCTTTCCTAAAAAAAGTGGATAAGGTCAGGCTAATTTTTTAGTCGAATAAAACAACAATTCGCTTGTTTACCACTTTGGCTTCAAGTGCTTTTGCTTTAAGCATTTTTAGATAAAGAATGGTATGAAAAGTGCTGTTGTTCCAGATAATTCATCTAAAAGTGGATTATCAAACCAGTTCTAATTTGCATATTAATTATTCTGATAATTAAAAACTAAGACAACAATTTGGGTGGCGTTTTGCTCCACCTAAATTGTTGTTTTTTAGTAAATATATCAAAGATAAATTTACAAAACTTAAGCAAAAAAAGTGTTGCAAAATTCTCTGAATTGTTTATAGTTATTTTGTTGAACAAACGCAGTTCAAATTTCAATTAATCTCTTTTGGATAGATAGAATCTATGGCTACGATAAAAATATCTGAATTGCAGCCGACAAGCCAATTTGAGAAAGTGTCTGATGCCGATTTACGGTTAGTTAATGGAGGAGGTAGTGATTTCCAATTTACTACAGTTGGATCTTCTATTAGCACAGGTGTAACTATTGGGCCCGGAAGGATTCAAAACGGTACTACATCAATTGCTAGCTTAAATGCAGGGACTGGATCGCCAACTGTCAGTGCTTCTCTTATTGCTAGTGGTTTCTCACAGTCTTTCCCTACTTAAAAATCATTAGGGACAATTTTAGAAGGATAGTAAATAAGATACGTCAACGTACTACCAAGAAAACTCAAAGAGGAAATTATGGCTAATATCAAAATCGCTGAATTACAATCTAGCTTACTTGAAGAAGTATCAGCTATAGATTTGGAAGCTGTTCATGGGGGTGCACCTGGTATTCAAGCTGTTGGATCAAGCTCAGGAGTAGGCGTAGGTTTTTCTAATGGTGGATCAACCGCTGTCCAGACAGTGAGTCAGAGTTTACTTAGTGGTACACTAGGAAATTTCACTGTGCAGTTTGGAACACAAAGCCAGGGTTTTACTTTCCCCACTTAGACAACTTAAAGCTTTAGGCATTACCTAAAGCTGCATATTTAGGGCTGGAGTTAAAGTTTGACTCTAGCCCTTCATTTTTTAACGTCGTGCTTGTAATGTCGCTAATGGCGCGATACAAATGTATGTTCATTTCAGTCAAGGCTTTGAAATTTTATTTAGATGTGTTTGCTTTAGAGCTTATTTGAAAAGTAGTTAGCTGTGATTTCAGGCACTTATTGATCCCCCCCAACCCCCTTTAAAAAGGGGGGAGCTGGAATTAAAGTCCCCCTTTTCAAGGGGGATTTAGGGGGATCTAGAACGTTTTGTTACCGAGAAGAGAATTTTTCAAACAACCTCTTAGCCTGACTCATATCTTGTAAAATTTCACCCTCACCTAAAAAACTCAAAATTTAAGGTTAAATCAATGGTATTTAATCTATTTTTTGATGCCAATTTAAACATTTGAATAAATTTCTTACAGAGTTATTTAAAAATTAAAAATTAAAACTAATTATTTCTTTACAATATTTTAAATAGAGTGATGATAAAGTATAAAAAATTGCTTTTTAATCAAGCAATCATTACCTCATACCTAATTTCTTAAAAGCTTCAGTTAATTAGCTGAACCTAATAAGAATATATAGAAGTTAACTTTGTACTCTAAGAGGTTGTTTGAAAAGTGGTTGGCTATGATTTGAATCACCCCCCTTAATCCCCCCGATGTATTGGGGGGAAACCGAAAAATCCAGTTCCCTCCCCAATACATACGGGAAGGATTAGGGTGGGGTAAAAGATATTTGATACATCAATCATGACTTTTCAAACATCCTCTAAGCTTTCGTTATCTAAAAATACTAGGAATTAAATTATGGGTGCTATCTTATATCCACTCTATACGGTAGCTAATTTGGTCTTAGCTACATGGAGCATAAGTTTATGGCAACACTCACACAATGCCAACATATTGTTGCTGCTGTTAGTGGTAGCTGGAATGACCTATGACAATCTCATTGTTTCGCTGGGTCGTTTGATTAATGAAGGTAGTTTCTTAAAACTACTTAATCGTCTGCGCTTCTTATTACATGATTTATTGATTCCATTGTTAGTGGTAGTGGCTGTGAAACTAGCCAGTGCTGCTGGTGTATTCTGGGCAAGTAAACCGATTTTGTTCTCTGGTTGCTGGACGATTACATTTGGTTTGATTGGATTGGGATTGGTGACTAATCTTAAACACTTGGAACTAGCACCAATAAACGTCGCTGGCAGTCTGCGATATAAACCGAAAAACAGTAAACCGCCAATTTCGACAATTTTCATCGCTTTATTAGTTGGTGTGGCAGGATTCTACATTTGGCGTGAAATCCAATGGCCTTGGATGTTTGTGGGAACAGTGGTAATGTTGTTTGGTAATGCTTTACCTACAAAGATTTTTGGCTCTTTAGTGGGTTCGGCAGTTGATTTTGTGTTTATCTTAGCTCTATTGACAACACATATTGTATTGTCTTAGTTAGGGATAATTTCGCGCCTATCTATATCTATTTATATATATAGAGTACAAACTTTCGTTTAAGGCTTGCTGCAAGATGGGAATCCAATCCATAAATTAGTAATCAAGGGTAATAGCATGGCTCAGACTGTCTCTAAATACACAGAAAGTCTTCCTGCTCCAGTAGAACCAACAAAGCAGCACCGCACCAAAGCGGTTCCTTTGATGTTGGCAATGGTGACGATCGCAGGTATTGGTTATCTATTTTGGAGCTTACAGCCGCAACCGAGAGCAGACATACTCAAGTTAAGTGGACGCATTGAAGGTTATGAAACTGAAATTGGCGTCAAGCATTCGGGACGAATTGAGTCGATTGCAGTACGCGAAGGGGCAGCGGTTAAAAAGGGTCAGAAGTTAATTAAATTAGATAACAGCAACGACCAACTGCTGCAAGGACAGCTGCAATCTGCAAACGCACAGGTTACGTCTGCTCTATCTGACGAACAACAGGCTCGTTCAGATGTAGAGCGGGTACAGGGTGAGATAGAAGAAGTCAACAGCCAAATCCTGGAAGCACAACTTAACTTACAGCAGTCGCGAGGTGATACAGTCGGTCAAGTTAATCAAGCACGAGCTAACACCGCAGCAGCTAAGGCGCAAGTGGTACAAGCCCAGGCAGTACTCAAACAGGCAGCAGCAGAAGTCAAGCTAGCTAAGATAAATCGCGATCGCTATGTTAAATTGCTGAATGATGGAGCAGTTACCCAACAGCAATCTGACCAAACACAAACTACATTCGACACTGCGATCGCAACTTTACAGGCACGAGAGGCAGCAGTCAATGCAGCTTCTGAGCAGTTAAGTGCTACCCAAGCGGCGCTCACCCAAGCCCAATCAACCGGCTTCAACCCCGGTATTAGGAACGCCCAGTTAGAAGCCCTAAAAAGAAAGCGCGCTCAAACATCTGCTCAAATGAAATCTGCTTGGGCGCAAGTGAAATCCGCTCAGGCAAAAGTCAAAGTTGCGTTGGCATCAAAACAACAACTCATTACCCAAATTCAAGATTCCAATAAAGACCTAAATGTTGTCAGTCCTCTAAACGGTGTTGTAACTGCCCGCAGTGTCGAACCAGGTGCAGTGGTGGATAGTCAAACGAACATTCTGACGGTGATCGACCCCTATACGATTTATTTGAGGGGTTTTATCCCGGAAGGGGATATTGGCAAAGTGCGCCAAGGACAGGTAGCGAAAATCTTCTTAGATTCTGCACCTAATAAACCCCTCAAAGGTAAAGTAATTGCCATCGATGCCCAAGCCTCGTTTACACCTGAGAATATCTATTTTCAGAAGGATCGGGTCAGACAAGTTGTCGGTATTCGCATAAGTGTTGCAAACCCTGCGAGTTGCTTTAATCCTAAAAAACCCTACACTGGTGCAGATTTACCCTGTGCCAAGATTGGGATGCCAGCTGATGCAGAAATTCTATTGAAGGGTGCAGAGTAATAGGCAATGGATCGCAAAGTCACAAGTGGCACTCAAATTTTACCTCAAACCCCAATTTCAACTCAAAGCATCTACATTCGAGGCTTGCACAAGCACTATGGTCGTTTAGCCGCAGTGCGGGGGATTGATTTGACAGTGCAGCAGGGTGAGATGTTTGGGCTGATTGGCCCTGATGGTGCAGGGAAAACCACAACCTTTCATATTTTAGGTGGCGTGATGGAACCCACCGCAGGAGAAGTGCAGATATTTGGTCAGCTTGCACGGGATGCTCGCTCAATAACGGGGTATTTAACGCAGCAGTTTTCTCTGTATTTGGATCTCAACATTAATGAAAATTTACGTTATGCAGCAGGTTTGCGACAAGTGCCAGATGATTTGTTTGGGATACGTCGCGATCGCTTGCTACGCTTGATGAACTTGGAGCAGTTTGCCAAGAGGCAGGCTGGACAACTCTCAGGCGGTATGAAACAAAAACTAGCGCTTTGCTGTGTTTTAATTTCACAGCCCCAAGTCTTGTTACTGGATGAACCGACCACAGGTGTTGATCCGGTTTCACGGCGAGAGTTTTGGGATGTGCTAGCGCAACTATCGGCGGAAGGTATGACTATTGTCGTTGCTACACCTTACTTAGATGAAGCTGAACGCTGCGATCGCGTAGCTTTGATGTATGAAGGTCAAATTCAAAAAATTGGTACTCCTGCTTCTTTACGCTCCAGTTTAGGCTTACATCGCTTAGAAGTTCATACGTCAAATCTGCAATTAAGCGAGCAAGTATTATTACAGACAGCACAAGCAAATATTGTAGATGTGCAAACATTTGGCGATCGCCTTGATGTTCTTGTCAAGGATATAACTTTAGGCCGTACACAGGTGCACGACCTGCTGCAACAGCAACAATTATCATCCTTTAGTATTGAGTCTAGTAGCCCTACATTAGAAAACGTCTTCGTTACCCATTTACGGCAACAGGGGTTAGCAACGCAATTTTTTCCATTTCCGAGAGCTAAGGCAACAAACCAGCAATGGAAAGCGGAGAACTACAGGTTAACCGTAACAGAAGGCGATAGAGAAATTAACCCTAGTTCCTCATCCATTGCCATATACGCCCACAACCTCAACCGCTTTTTTGGTAATTTTCAAGCAGTCAAAAGCGTCAACCTTGAGGTGCGCCACGGCGAAATCTTCGGACTCTTAGGTGCTAATGGATCTGGGAAAACCACCACAATCAAAATGTTGTGTGGATTGCTTAAAGCTAGTGGTGGTGTCATTTCTCTTGGGGGCGAAACCAGCAACCTCCGTAGTACTCAATTGCGGCGGCGTATTGGCTATATGAGCCAGAAATTCACCCTTTACGATGACCTAACGATTTTGGAAAATCTGGAGTTTTATTGCGGTGTTTATGGTGTACCTCGCAAACTGCGCCAGGAAAAAATTGATTGGGTGATTGCCATCTGTGGGTTAGAAGGACAGGAAAAGATGCTTACCGGACAGCTACCGGGTGGTTGGAAGCAGCGAGTTGCTTTTGGTGCTTCGGTAATGCACGAACCAGATATTTTATTCCTTGATGAGCCAACATCAGGGGTCGATCCGCTTGCACGCCGCCAGTTTTGGAAACTGATTAATGACTTTGCCCGCAACGGCACAGCTATTTTAGTAACCACACACTACCTTGAAGAAGCTGAACAGTGTAACCGCATGAGTTTTATGGTTGCGGGAGAAACTGTCATCTCCGGTTCTTCCAGTTCAATTAAAGCCAGTCAACCAGGAAAACTTATGGAGGTTATCGTCAACCAAAACCAAGCTGCTGCCGATTTACTCAAACAACACCTCGATCCTTGGCGTGTCTCGATCTTTGCTGATAGTTTACACATTGTCCTTGACGACCCCGATCGAGAACTTCCTCGACTACTAAAGCTGATAGAATCTGCTAAAATCACCATTTCCCGTGTCCGCCCCATTTCTTTTTCTTTAGAAGACGCTTTCATCGGTATAGTACAGCGATCGCAAAACTAGCATTTTTTATATTTTTTATATTTATGAAACGGATTTTTGCTCAGTTTACCAAAGAACTAGTACAGTTTCAGCGCGATCGCCTGACATTAGGGTTGGCATTTATACTGCCATTTATGACGTTACTCATTTTTGGGTTTGCAATCCGGTTAGAAAGTAAAAATATTCCCTTAATCGTGCAAGATTTTAACCGCACAAACATTAGCAATAGCTATATTGAGCGACTATACACCACCAATCAGTTTATGCCCACTCAATGGTCGGGAAACGACCCAGTGCGGGATGCGATCGACCGTGGCATTGCTAAGGCAGCAGTCATTATCCCTCCTCAATTCAGCCGAGATGTGCAAGCTGGTAGAAATACTATAGTGCAAGTGCTGATTGATGCTACAGATGTCAATAATGCTCGTGTCATAAAAAACAGTATTCAGAGAGTGACGAATTTTTTTATGCAGGAGCAAGGACTGATAACATTTAATAACAGCGTCACACCTCGAATTCGTTTATGGTTTAACCCCGGTAGATTAGAGTCTCTGTATATTGTACCAGGAGTCTACGCTGTGGTTTTATGGATTTTTCCGTCTTTACTGACAGCGATCTCAATGGTGAGAGAAAAGGAAAAAGGCACTATCTTACAACTTTACGCTTCTAGTATTAGTGCAACTGAACTGTTACTTGGTAAAGGACTGGCTTACCTGCTGATAGCTATCCTTCAAGCATTCATAGTCATGGGTTTAGGTTCGCTAATTTTCCAGGTTAGCTTAGTAGGCGATTCTATCACCTTGTTAATAGGAACTCTCCTTTTTCTCACAGACAGTGTTTTGTTTGGTTTGCTATTTGGGGTACGAAGCAGTAACCAAAATGCCGCTGTACAAAGTGTCTCTGTGATCGGTTTTGTTACCTCTCTATTACTATCTGGTTTTATTTATCCTATTAGCAACATTCCCTTTCCCCTGTCACTTATGCCTAACATAGTTCCCGCCCGCTATTTTATAGATATCACTCGTGATGCATTTGTCAGGGGTACTGGATGGACAGGTGTTTGGTTTGATCTAGTCGTACTGATTGTTTTTGGATTGGTGTTTTTTGATATAACCCGTCGTGCTTTAGGTAGGATGCAATTGCCTTATTAAACTGTTATTTGTAATTATTAATTCTTCATTATTCTAAGAGGTTGTTTAAAAAGTGTTTCGTTGTGACTTGAGGCACTTTTATATCCCCCCTAACCCCCCTTAAAAAGGGGGGAACCGGAATCAAAGTCCCCCTTTTTAAGGGGGATTTAGGGGGATCTAGAACGTTTTGCTACTAACAAGAAGACTTTTCAAACATCTTCTAAGGTGTTGCACCGACAAGTTACACTTTGATATTATTAAGTGTTTAACCGAAGCTGATATAATCTCTAACCTTTAGCTACTAACCAATATGTTTTTTTCACGACTATTTAATAGTTCTTTTTGGGCATTACTTCGCAAAGAAATCAACCAAATTTTGCGAGACAAGCAGTTAATTATTCTGCTGATTATACCACCAACGATGCAATTATTACTTTATGGATTTGCACTTAATCCCGATGTACATAATTTGAAATTGGGTGTTATTGATTATGCGAATGTAGGTGCTAGTCGGGAACTTGTTCAGGCAATGACCTCTAATAGCATTTTTACCATCGAATCTGTACCAACAACTGAGAAAGATTTGAGCCGTCAAGTAGAAGAAGGCAAACTCAATATAGGGGTGATTATTCCACCAGAATTCCCTAGAAAGCTGGAAACAAAAGAAGCTGAGATTCAAGTATTCATTGATGGAGTAGATGCAAACGCCGCAGGTATTGCTAGTGGCTACATGACTCAGATTATTCAAAATTATAATCGTAACCTTGGGCAAACCCAGTTGAATTTTCCGGTATCACTCCAAGTGGTGTTTTTGTATAATCCAGGACTAATAAGTAGCTGGTATTTTGTGCCGGGAGTCATGGGTTTAGTGTTAACGCTTGTTGGAACACTAGTTTCATCAGTCGCTGTTGTGCGAGAGAAAGATAGCGGAACATTGGAGCAATTACTTATGACACCAGCCGCAAACTGGGAAATTTTGCTTTCCAAAATTTTGCCTTTAGCGTTTTTGCTCATGGGAGATATTCTGCTAGCTTTGACTTTAGGACAATTGGTTTTTGGTTTACCGTTGCGTGGAAATTTTCTCCTATTTTTTGGGCTGTCAATTATCTATCTGCTGGTTGGGATCAGTATAGGTATTATGTTGGCGATGTTTTCCAGCTCGCAACAACAGGTGGTACTGATGTCATTTTTTGTCAATATGCCGATATTGCAGACTTCTGGGGTACTTGCCCCTATCGAAGCCATGCCCCCCTTGTTTCAAGTCCTATCTCTACTGAATCCTTTACGTCATTACATTGCCATTATTCGAGGAATTTTACTTAAAGGGGTTGGTTTAGATGTGTTATGGATGCATATTCTGGCATTGCTTAGTATTGCTGTTGTGTTATTAACTATTAGTCTTAGCAAGTTTCGCAATCAATTAAGTTAAAGGATGTCTGAAAATTACTGGTGCTGAAACTACACCTTTTGCTTCTAACGCAGCTGCAACCCGTAAAATTAAGGCTTCATTATATGGTGCTGCAATTAATTGCACACCTAAAGGTAAGGCATTTTGGCGCTGAATTGGTACTGATAAAACTGGTAAACCAATAAAAGATAGTGGCTGAGTAAATAGCCCTAAATGAGGACGGACAAGAATTTCTTCGCCATCTAAAATCATGGTTTGTTGACCAATTAATGGTGCAGAAATTGGTGTAGTTGGGGCAAGAATAACATCGACATTTTGAAAAACTTCCCGAACGCGATCGCGATACCATTTTCTAAACCGTTGTGCTTGCAGATACCAGCTACTAGGAATTAGTGCCCCAGCCAAAAAGCGATCGCGTGTTGCTGGATCAAAATCTTCAGGATGCGATCGCAACTTATCCAAATGCAGATTTGCACCCTCGCTAGCTGTAATCACAAAGGCTGCTGCACGGGCGCGGTCTGCTTCTGGTATGATTACGTATTCAGTAACTTCTATTGCATCAGCTACTTTTTGCACTGCTGCTAAAGCTGCCGGTTCTGCACCTTTGGTAAAATAATCAGCTGCAATGGCAATTCTAATATCAGAAATATCTTGTTTGAGTTGTGGTAAACATAATTCAGGTGGACGCTTTGTACAAATGGGATCGCGATCGTCTTCTCCCTGAAGCACATCAAACACCATCGCCATATCCTGCACCGAACGCGTAAAAGGGCCAATGTGGTCAAAACTGCTAGAAAATAAAGCTACCCCAGCACGAGATAACCTTCCATAAGTCGGCTTGAAACCAAAAACGCCACACAACGCCGCCGGAACTCGAATTGAACCATTAGTATCAGAACCCAATGTCAGCGGTACTAACCCAGCCGCAACCGCCGCCGCCGAACCACCCGATGAACCACCAGCAACTCGCTGTAAATCATGGGGGTTGTGAGTAGCACCGTAATGGGAGTTTTCTGTTACAAAACCATAAGCATACTCATCCATATTCAAAGCGCCAATCAGCACAGCACCCGCTTGTTTCAACTTCATTACTCCTGTTGCATCTTGGCTAGCTGCTGGGTTTTCTGCATTTATTTTCGATCCCGCTAGAGTCGTAAAACCAGCGATATCAAAGAGATTTTTCACTGCAAAAGGTACACCAGCAAGCACTCCAGGATTATTACCTTGGGCAATTTCCCTGTCAATCAGTGCTGCATCTGTTAAAGCTGTCTCAGCAGTTATAGTCGTAAAACAGTTGAATAGATGATTTCGCGTTGCTATTCGTGCTAACGCAGCTTTCGTAACTTCCACTGCGCTAACTTTACCTTCGCGTACAGCAGTTGATATTGTTATGGCATCGGCTGAATCAAAATTCATGCTGAAATATTAAGAGATAGCGCGTTTAGCTTTTTGAGTAATAGCAGTCAGCAATAGTTTTTGCTTTACTAAACATCAAGATAGCTATTATTGAAGCAATTATGGTTCAAAAACTGGTGCAACTTCAATTTCCTCTGGTAAAGGGAAAGAATTTACCAGATTAGCGATCGCTATAATTCTCTCAAAATTTGCCACCACACCATCACGATACTCATCTCCGATCTCTAAATCCAACAACAACCCCATCAGATCGACATACTCACCCACATCAAACTCTTCTCTTCTCATCTCTCTTCCTTTGCGGTAGCCTGCGGCAAGCCAAAGCCTCTACCTTATCTTAAATTTATAACTTCTTGCGACAACAGCGATACCCAGGTAGTGACATACAATTTTGTAGGGAATGCAACGTCTCTATATTAATTTGGTTTTCCATAGTAGATTCCTTTACCGTCGGTGCCAATGAAGACTAGCCCAAATTGCTGTCTGCTAGCTTCCATCACGTTCGGGACATTGCCGATGGGATGTAGAGGATTAGAGATATTTGTCCATGTTTGCCCTCGATCCAAAGAACGGAAAATTCCTCCTCCCATACCAATGATTTTGCCATATAAATATAGTGCTGGAATTGTACTTCCTGTTTGTGGTTTGCCAAAGGCAAATAAATAAGCTTTCTCCACACCAGCTATTTTGGCAAACTTCGTACCACCGTTTGTTGAACGATAAAGCCCATTGGAATTGAGACTGATCCAAACTTCGTTACTCACCCCCGGAACTGTTTTGAGCATAGACCAATCTTCGCTAGGAAGTGTTGAGTTGACAACACTGAAGTATGCAGCTCCATCCTTACTGCGGTAGACTTTGCCACCGTTGTAGTAGTAAAAAATATTGCCATTTACTTTGTCTGATGCCAATGGTTGACCCCAGTACCACGGCCCCTTGGGCCCGTTGGGTAAACCTGATACTCCACTCCAAGAAGCTCCACCGTTAGTTGTACGTATAGGTTGTTTCTCGCTGGCGATCGCTACAAACAAATTTGGATTACTTGCAGACATAGCTATCCGTAGTGGCATAGTGTTCTGCGGAAAGGAGGAAAAGTTTTTCCAGGTATGTCCGCCATCTGTGGAAGTTCCTCCTGTAAAAGTATTGAACCCTCGATGTCCGCCAACGCGCACCATGCGTAAGGGATCTTTTTCACTGTAGGCAATGCTGTATGTTTCTTGATACCAAGGGCCGTTAGTACCACCCAATTGAGTAGATGGGTAAGTATCTAATTTCTGGCCATGATTAAAGCCTTCTACATCAGCCACACCGCTTAATAATAGTGAGCCTTTTGGAGGTGAGATGAGTTCAAAAGCAACTGTTTCCTCATGTCCTTTTTCATAGTTAGACCAGGTAGGCTTGTTAGCATTGATATTGTCTGTCTGCCAGGTTCCGAACCAGTCTGTTAACCAAACTTTGCCAGTAATATTTGGGTCAAATTCAATCGCTGAGGCCGCAGAAGCAAAATACCAGTTTGGCCACCAAGGTACTTGAGGATTCAATGAATGGCTTTTCTGTTGCCATGTAGCGCCACCATCGGTAGATTGAAAGACTCTAGAGTAATTAGTACTTTCATGGTATTGGTCATAAGTAACTAAAACGTGATTAGAGTTATTGGGATCTACAGAAAGCCCATTAAATGAAATAGTTTTGATGTTAGTTGGCGTAATATTGCTCCAAGCTCCATTTGTATATTTGCTAACTCCTGAAGTGTGCGTTACATACAGTACTCCATTGCTATTAAGCGCCATTCGATTTGCTTTTGATGGGCTTCCGGCTATTCTGTTCCAGGTAACACCTGTATCGGTAGACTTATATATCCCGTCTCCATAGGCATTTGCATAAACCAAGCCAGAATTCTTTTTGCTAAACAAAATTCCTGTAATACCAATGGATGCATTGGGTTTTCCAGAGAAAGAACTTACTTTCTTCCATGTTTGACCAGCATTTACCGACTTCCATAGCCCATCCAAACGTGAACCAAAGAAGATGATATTAGTATTAAATGGATTAACTCCCAGCCTTTCTCCCGTCCATCGCTTAGTTTCGTTGCCACCCATTGGCAAATCTATATTCAGTTTGTTCCACGTTTGACCTTTATTGGTCGATTTGAAGATTGTTCCTAAGCCAGCCTTAGTATATTTTCCTGCTGCGATATAGACAACATTTGGATTGCTAGGGTCAAGCGCTAATCCTTCTCCGCCATAGTAGTTACTTTTATCAGACTCAAAGTGATCTATTAATGGAATCCATCTCTTCTCTAGCGAATTCCAACGATAGAAGCCACCTATATCGGTTCTAATGTAGGCTAAATTCTTCTCTAAAGGATGCAGATAAATATTGGTAACATAGCCTCCTCCTCCTATAGAGACTTGATTCCATTGATACCCAGATGTAGTACTACTGCGACTAGGTTCAACGGTTGTAAGTGCTACAGTCGTAGCTAGAGCGAGCATAGAAAAGCGGATTATTTTCCTTAAAGGAATATGGAACAAGCGAATGCTCATATAGTCTCATTTGTAAAGGTATGAAGACAGAGATAATACTTAGCAAATAAGACTAAGCAGTATAAAATTAAGTAAAAATGCGGTGTGCATTCTCCTTTTAGTTAGAAAAGGACATAATGATTGCTAATAGCTGATTGTTGATATAAATGTTTTGGCAAAATAAAAATACTTTGTCAACATTTTTGTGAAATTTATGTATAATTTGTTATAACTACTTAAGACTAAAAAAATTAAGTACAAAGGTTTTTACTGCTACTTACTAGCATAAAAAATACTAAAACCTGTTTTTTACACGTACAAGAATAAGTTTCCTTGGTTGTTGCAGCACCGACATTAATTTGGGATGAAAATGAAGTTAGACGACTTGCATAAAAATATTTAGAAGTTCGCGTAAAGGTATAAAAAAGACCCTAAAAGATGACTCCTGCCAGTTATCTATTCAGAATATTCAACATTCGTGCAAGAGGTGTATTGAATAGCCGTAAGTTGCTGAATATGAAGAAAATTCAATCTCTCGATCTCAGATTCTGCACGTTATCCTATAGAAACGCCTAACGGCAAACTGCATCTCTGCGTGAGAAGAAAAATCATTTTACTCACCAGGCAAAATCAATCACTCCCACCAGTTTTACAGTAGTTTTCATGTATTTGAACTATACCTGTCGTAGGGGCGCAAAGCCTTGCGCCCCTATCGCTATCACCGGATTTAGGTGCCTTAGAAAATCTCACATTCCTCCAACAATTTAATTAAGTATTTTTTGAAAGATGAAAAATCTCTCTAAAGTCAGAGATATATTCTGTGCTGTGGTAGAGGATTTTTCGATTCTACTTCAGTATCTTAGTAGATAAACAAATTTTTCTGCTATTTACTTAAATTGAGTCTCTTTAGCTAAAGAGATAAACAATTTTAAAATGGTAGCAGATAAATAGTCTAGAAGAACAATAAAAAACATGGATGACAAAAAGAAACTTGAGAGTAACAAAAATAATTTTAATTTAACTCGGGACAAAAAAGAGGATGAGACTAATATAAATTCATTATCTAACGAACCCAAACAGTTAACTAAAACAATTAATATAGATGGTCAACGTCCAGTTGATCCAAGTAACATTGAGATTAAGGAAACAATTGATATAGATGGTCAGCGCCCAATTGTAAAAGATAAAAATTATAGCGATCAAACAATTGATATAGATGGTCAACGCCCGATCGCTAAGAGTAATTTTGAAGAACATGATATGCTAACTGTAGATGGTAAGCGTCCAATTGACCCTAGTGATTTAGAAGTTGAGGAAATTCTTGACATAGATGGTCAACGTCCGATCGCCAAGAGTAATTTTCAAGTTCAGGATACCCTAGAGATAGATGGTAACCGCCCAATAGCTTCAAATAACACTGTTGATTCGGAAATACCAACAGATTATGTAGACTAAAATCACAACCTTTCTTGACACTGTAAAGTGGTGAAGATAAAACAAGGGTACGCAGCAATCTAAAGATGGCGTTGCTGAATTAAGGGATGATTCTTGTGGGGTGGGCATCCTGCCATTAGTGTCAAGTTAAGAAAAAAGGAGACTTGTCAAGTGGGTAAAAGTTAATGGCTAAACTCAACACAAGGGTGTTGATTTGAGCCATGAGTAAGCCACGTAAAAAACAAGGGAATCCAGATTTTCGACATCGGGTAAGTTGCCCAGCCCCAACAACTCAAGAGATAGAATCACGATTGATTGAACTAGTAACTCCAGGGATATTTGCCAATCTCAAAGATGTAAAAGACAAACAGCGGAATTTGCGTAGGCGCAGCCCGCCTTTGGCATCGCGGGTACTAACGCTACCAGTGATGGCAGCAATAGTGCTGAGTTTGGTGTATCGACAAATAAATTATTTAACAGATGTGCTGCGCTGCCTAGAAGTTGAAGGATTATTGTGGGTAGAGGCAATGTCTGTGAGTCGGCAAGCGCTATCTCAACGCCTTGAGAGCTTGCCAGCGAAGCTGTTTGTTGGACTGTTTGAGCAAGTAATAGAGCGCCTAGCAGCCAAGAAAAAACGTACAGAAGTTGACCCCCGGTGGTCATCGGTGGTTGAAGAGTTCAGTGCAGTATGGATAGCGGATGCATCAACTCTAGAAGCAGTCAAAAAACATTTAGGACAACTCCAAGAAAAAACAAACGCAGTGTTGGGTGGGAAGATGTTGATGGTGGTGGAAGCATTCAGCCATCGCCCGGTGGCAGCGTTTTTCGATGGCGATGCCAAACGTAACGAAACCAAGTGGTGGCAAGAACTACAAGTACGCTTACCAGTGGGCGGTTTACTGATAACAGATATGGGCTTCTATGGATTTGAGTGGTTTGATACCCTAACACAGCAAGGAAAATATGTTTTAACCAGACAAAAAGCCAAGGTGCGCTATCAAGTTGTGCGCGTACTTTCTAGTGGTTCTCATTACAAAGACGAAATCATTCAAATGGGTCTTCACCATACTGATCCTTGTCGCTACCCCATGCGACAAGTATCTGTACTCTGGGGAAAGACTTGGTATCATTACTTAACCAATGTCCTTGACCCACAACAACTTTCACCACAATCAGTTTGTGAGTTGTATCGCCGACGTTGGCAAATCGAAGATGCATTTTTACTCACAAAAAGATTGTTGGGTTTGTCCTATCTCTGGGTTGGTGGCAATAATGGTGTACAGATGCAAGTTTATGCTACATGGATTTTTTATGCTGTTCTCAATGATTTATGTGCTGATGTCGCTGTCGCTTTGCAACAACCAATAGAGCGAATTTCCGTGGAAATGGTTTTCCGCAGTTTATATTTTTTCCATCGCGCACTCTTGCAAAACTCACAACTTCAACTTATTCCTTGGTTAGTTGAGCATCACCGCTCTATGGGTTTGGTAAAAGCAGTGCGTCAGCGACACCGACGCAATGCCGCAACCTCGCTTGACACTTGGGCTGATGCCTTAACTTGACACCAATGGCAAGATGCCCGCCCGGAAATACAAGGGACGCTCATGTTGCCCATCCCACAAAAATAGTAAAATCATCCCGCAAATATGCAACTCCCTAAAGATGAAATGTTAGTGTTGAATCGCAGATGTTATGGCATCGCCATGATTATTTATTATTTCTGCTTGCCGTAGTGATTTTGGGTCTGACTATAACAATAAATGTAAGCAAAGTAAAAACTAACATCTGCCAAGTCACCAAATTCCAGCCACCAAGATCCCAGCATAATAGACCAATGCTAGTACCTACAGCACCACCGATAAAATAAGTAGTCATGTAAACTGTGTTGATGCGACTGTTTGATTGAGCATCAAGAGTGTATATCCTGGCGACATTGGTGACTTGAATTGCCTGTACGCCTACATCTAGTAACAATACAGCAACAGCGATCGCTAACGCTGAATTAGAAGCAATTTTAGCAATTACTAAACTTGCAATTACCAGAGATACAGAAATAGTTAAGGAACGCTGGGAATTACCTCTATCGGCTAATTTACCAAAAATTGGTGCCATTAATGCACCTGCGATCGCCACAAAGCCATACATCCCAATTATGTCAGATTTAAAGTTAAAAGGCGCTCCGCTTAAATGGAAAGTCAAGGTTGTCCAAAAGGAGCAAAAGACACCAAACATTAATCCCCCAATTAAAGATGTTTCTCTCAATAAGGAAAAACTTTTTAATTGTTGAAGCGTTGATTTTAGTAAATCAAAATAATCACCACTATATTCATTATTTACATTAGGCAAGTAAATCTTGAGCAAGACAGTAACAATTAAAATCATTACTCCTGAAAATCCATACACATAACGCCAACCAAAGGATTCAGCAATATATCCACTAAAAACCCTTGCTCCTAAAATTCCAATCAATATACCAGTAAAAATACTGCCTACAGTTTGCCCTGTAGTTACTCTATCTATACTTGCTGCTAAGGGAAGAATAACCTGAGCGGAAACTGTTGTAATTCCAATTGCTACGCTCAAGATCCAAACCTGGACGATATTTTGTGAAAACGTCATGGCTATCAACAAACAAAACAAACATAGAAGTAAGGAAAGAATTAATGTTTTTTTGTTGATTTTATCGCCCAAGGGGATTAGAAAGAAAAGCCCAAAACCGTAACCAACTTGCGAAAGCACAGATATGCTACCCGCTTCACTTTCACTAACTTGAAAAGAAGATGCAATATCTTTGAGAATTGGCTGATTATAATAAACGTTAGCAACACACACACCAGATGCGATCGCCATAATCAGTACTTGAAATTTAGTTAATCCGTTACCTGAGATTTGTTTTTCCATTCAACCTAAGTCACTATAATTTAGTTGCTTGAGGGCTTTTCTATTTAGCTTCATCTGTATTTATCAAAACAGAATTCTGACTCCTGAATTCTTCTTCAATAGTTATTAGTTTTCCTAGTGCTAAACCGCCAAGTTAGAATTATTGCAGCCATCGCTAAACCAATAGCCAATCCCCACCAAAGACCAATAGCCCCAGACCCCAACGAGATCCCAAATGTATAACCAGTGAATAAACCAACACACCAATAAGCAAAAATGCCAATCAACATCGGGATTTTAGTGTCTTTGAGTCCGCGTAATGCTCCTGCGGCAGTAACTTGCACGCCGTCAACTATTTGAAAAATTGCCGCGACTGCTAGCAATTTCACCGCGAGGGCAACCACATCTGCATTGTTCTGATTGTTGATGTCAATATAAAGAGAAATAATCGACTTTGGTACTAGCCAAAATGCAATGCCTACTATACCCATAGCTAAAGCTGCAATGGCAATGCCTACATATCCAGCTAGACGAGTGCCAACTAGGTCATTCTGTCCGGCTAACTGTCCAACACGAACTGTTGTCGCTAGAGAAATGCCTAGTGCCATCTGGAATGACATCGAAATTGTTTGTAAAGCAATTTGATGGGCAGCCAAGGCATTTGTTCCCAATTGTCCAATCAACAAAGTCACAACAGTGAACAGTCCGGCTTCGACCATAATTAGACCCCCGATGGGCAATCCAACCTGAAAAATCTCACCAACGATCCGGCGATGTTCTAAAGGAAAGGCTTCGTGAGACGAAGGTCGAAAAATACCGTAAACTGTAAAGCGAGGCTGATTAAATATATAAACTGCCAAAGCCACAAACATACTCCAAAGTGAAAGCGTGCTTGCCCAACCGATACCAGCTAAACCCAGCGCGGGGAATCCCAGTTTGCCAAACATCAGCACATAGTTAGCTATGATGTTGAACAGAGTACCCAAAACCACAGTCACTATCACTAATTGCGGTTGCAACAGAGCAGAAAGAAAGCTTTTAAGTACTGCAAAGCCCAAAGCAGGAATAAAACCCAGTGCGATCGCCTTTAAATAAATCTCTGCTAGTGCTACTGTCTTAGCATCCTGTCCTAGTAAAAGTAGTAAAGCACCTCCATTGTAAAGCAGCAATGTAATTGGTATTCCTAACAGCAGAGATATTCCTAGTCCAAGCCGGACAATTGTGCCAACTTTTTCTCTATTTCCGGCTCCGTATGCTTGGGCAGCTAAGGGACTGACAGCAGAAACGATACCAGCAAAAATCAACAGAGAAAAAGTAAAGATAACAGTTCCCAAACCTCCAGATGCAATGGTTTGACTTCCCAACCAGCCCATCATTACCGTATCGACAAAACCAGTTGCAGATTGAGCCAGTTGTGCTGCTGCCAAAGGTACGGCTAACATGAGACATTTTTTAACTTCAGAAAACATATACAGCTGATAACCCGATGTGAAGAACAAAGGGTTTTTCCAAAATCCAAACCCATGTTCAGGAGATATTGCTCCTGGGAACTTGAATCTATCTTAATGGAGTCAGAGGATTCCCGTCACAGTCGTTAGTGCAGCGTTCCGCAGGAAAGACTTAACAGGAGATGAATTGTAACCAGGTAAAACTAACACGACACCTATCTTTTGTAGGATAAAGCTAGAAAATCCCCATGCCAGCTTTGAGTGTCACAAATAATTTCAATGTTTTGGCAATCATCTTGAAGCTACGTTAAAGTAAACAGTTGCAGTTAAGAATGGATTTATATGCGCTTACCAATTGCAATTAGTGCTATTTTATTGGCATCTTTAGGTTTTAGTGCACCTGTAATATCTCAACCTCCTGCTATACAGGTAGCCAAAACGCCCGCGCCTAATAGTTTAGCTTTGGAACAATTTAAGATTAATTACCAATTATGGAGACGGCAAAAAATCTCTAACTATCGCTATGAATTCACTAGAAGTTGCTATTGTTTACCTAAAGCTACAGAACCAGTGATTATTAAAGTACGTAATCGAGTCACAAGTTCTATTACTTCTAAAGCAACTCAACAGCCAGCTGATGCAGAATTGTTTAAACAATATAATACAATTCCTAAACTATTTGATATTATCAGGGATGCGCTGATTCGTAAAGCAGCAAACTTGACTGTACAATACGATCCAATACTTGGTTATCCAACTCAAATTAACATTGATTATAATAGCCAGATCGCTGATGATGAAATATTTTTGACAATTAGCAATCTGCAAAAAACTAATTAACTATGGCTAGGGAAGCATTTTTTGCTACAGCAGTGATTAATTGATTCAGCATATTAAGTATCTTCACATTTAATATATAGCAGTTCTCGTTGACGCGACGTACCCCTACACCTTGCCGGAATGGGAACTGCTATATGTACTTTCAATTACATTTGCGTTCCTCAAGTTTGTGAATTTTGAACTATATAATTACTAAACTTAAGTATTAAATAAAATGATTACTAATAGTTTAGGAAAAGCCAAGACGTGAACCGTTTCAAAAAGCTATCCTCAATTGCGTTCCTGTTATTAGCCTTCATTTATCCACCTACTTTGGTTGAAGCTAAAGAAAACACTCTCAATCATGTTCTCAATGAGCAGAGTATTGACGCACAAACAAAATTAGTTGGAGAGCAAAGTGAAGAGTTTTTGTTAGCTCACCGACGGACTCGACGACGTTATCATAGACGGCAACGAACTGGAAGATATTATTATCAACGCCAGCGGAATCGACGACATTATTATAGACGACACTATCGCTCTATACGTTATCACGGACAAGGATATCGTCATGGAGAATGGGAACTTGTGCGCGATCGTCATGGACGATTAATGTATGATTGGCAGCGTTAATAGTAAACTTTACAGTCAATTTTTCTAAAGAATCTTTATGCGTAAATCCTAATGCAAAACCCAAAGACTTTACCCGGTTTTGAATTATCTCATATCAAGTCCGCTTGATTACTTATTAAACTCGAAGAACCCCACCCCCGTCAAAGCTACGCTTTGTCTCCCCTCCCGAAGAGCGGGGAGGGGCTGGGGGTGGGGTGTATTGACTGTGGTTAGCATAACTAATTATGCGGGCATGATATCACGAGTTGGCGGAATATCTATGGTGTTAATAAACTCATGGTCAATGTTGTTCTATCAGATGCGATAAATCACCGCCAGTAAGGTGCGTTATATCCACGCCAAATCAGCAAATGCGATCGCCAAATCAACAAATGCGATCGCCAAATCAACAAATGCGATCGCCAAATCAGCAAATGCGATCGCTAAATCAGCAAACGCGAACGCCAAATCAGCAAATGCGAACGCCAAATCAGCAAATGCGAACGCCAAATCAGCAAATGCGAACGCCAAATCAGCAAATGCGAACGCTAAATCAGCAAATGCGAACGCTAAATCAGCAAATGCGAACGCTAAATCAACAAATGCGTAGAGCCAGCACTTCTTTACGAAACGCAGCGCGCAGTGTGCCGTAGGCAAGTGGTACGACAAAGCTCTGTTACCATCGTAGGCATTGCCATGATTGCAACTTTGTAAACAATGCCAAAAATTGATCGCAAGTATACAGAGATAGCTAGAAACCAAATTTAGATATGTGCGATCGCTACATCTCAAGGCGCGATGTCTCCGACGGGCTACGCCTACGCTAAACCTGTGTAAGAGGTTGTTTGAAAAGTGGTTGGCTGTGATGTTAGGCACTAACTGATCCCCCCTAGCCCCCCTTAAAAAAGGGGGAACCGGAATCAAAGTCCCCCTTTGGGGATTTACCGGAATCAAAGTCCCCCTTTTTAAGGGGGATTTAGGGGGATCTAGAACGTTTTGTTACTCGCCAAAAAATCATGGTCTAGCATTTTTCCCTAATCAGTTAAGATCATCTATTATCAATCTTCTTTCCTTTTACCCTTCTCCTTGGAATTATGACGCAGGATGAGTTGTTGGTACTGATAGATCGCGCCGTGGCTGAGGGTTGGCAAGAGTTAGACTTGTCGGGACAGGAGTTGACTGAGTTACCTGTGGAAATTGGTAAGTTGCAGCAGCTTGAGTCTTTAATTTTGGGAAAGAAGGTTGAAGGTTATGAATACGTAGGAAACCGCTATCTCGAAAAGGTTTCAGGCAACAATTTAAAAACGTTTCCACTCGAACTATTGGATTTGCCTAATTTGCGTAAGTTGGATATTAGTGGCAATCCTTTAGAGAGCATTCCCGATGTAGTAACGCAAATATTACATTTAGAGGAACTTATCTTAATTCGAGTAGAGTTAACTGAAATACCTGATGCGATCGCTAAATTAACCAATCTGACGCAGCTTATCCTCTATAACAACCAAATAACCCAGATTCCAGAGGCGATCGCTAAATTAACCAATCTGACGCAGCTTATCCTCTATAACAACCAAATAACCCAGATTCCAGAGGCGATCGCTAAATTAACCAATCTGAGGGAGCTTATCCTCTATAACAACAAAATAACCCAGATTCCAGAGGCGATCGCTAAATTAACCAATCTGACGCAGCTTCACCTCAGTAACAACCAAATAACTCAGATTCCAGAGGCGATCGCTAAATTAACCAATCTGACGCAGCTTCACCTCGATGGCAACCAAATAACTCAGATTCCAGAGACGATCGCTAAATTAACCAATCTGACGCAGCTTCACCTCAATAGCAACCAAATAACCCAGATTCCAGAGGCGATCGCTAAATTAACCAATCTGACGCAGCTTATCCTCTATAACAACCAAATAACCCAGATTCCAGAGG